>JAHBUD010000002.1 GCA_019638255.1 Cyclobacteriaceae bacterium
TCATGAACAGACCCGAAATGATGGGGGCGTATTAAATCGTCCCTCTCTTTCAATCTAATCACATCATTTTGGGGAAAGAAAAAACTAAGAAAACCTTTTACCGTAAATGATTTAAAACGGTCAACCTATTTCAGGACAAGACACTTTGTCGAAGCGCAAAATCTGGTGACCAATTTTGACTTCAGCATCAAAGAGCCCAACACGGGCTGCCCGGGCGCAACCACTTCGTAGACTTTGGAAAGCCGATAGCTAACCATCCCAAGTTTAGTCACCTAGACACTCTGACAAAATCACACTTCAATAACAATGGGATGGCAAACAGGTCAGTTTTAACCTCTCAAACTACTAATCAATCACCAGTACTTCCTCCACAGTAATATTCTTCTTCTTCCTGAAATCCAACTGATGGAAAAGGGTAATACGGAAGGAATTGATTGTTCGGATTTCCCGAAGGTAGGGCTGCTGTTGGACAATGAATTGATACAACAACGCTAAACTCAGGCCTCCTGGTGGTGAGATAAGTATCCCGGTCAAGGTTCGGTTCTGATCAAAGGTCGTATATCCAATCTCCTCCGTGTTGTGGATGAAAAATTCGTTGGTGAACTGCCAGCGAAATTTCGCTTTTTGTTCCGCTTTGTGCGGAATGGGCCCATCTATTTGAAACAAGTACCGGGATCGGTTAGTAAAAAACAAAGTGGTTTTATCAAATTCGGTATCCGTAAACATTTGCCTCCAACGTTGTTCAATACGGATACGATGTACAAAATTTATTTTTCCTGAGTCATGGTTGTATTGTGCCTGTTCGTACAACCTGTTTTCATGTAACCAGATGCGTTCGGTGGAGGACACAAACGTACTAAACCATGCATAACCTGCTGTGTACCGGAAGCCGGTGTTTGTGTGGTACTTCATACCCATACGCGCAGCACTCAGACTGGAATTGAACGGAACAAGCCCGTTAGTCCGGTGGTTGAGATCAAAAACATAACTCCACCGATCGGTTAACCGTCCGGCATGATTGTAGGTAAACCACCATTGGGGCTTGGTTGCCTGAGCTTGAACAACATCACCTATCAACAAAAAAATCAAGGTGAACAATAAGCACAGCCTGAGCTGGAGCCTTAATCTAAAAATCTTCCTGTTCATTTTACGCTATCAATGATTGTGTACCTAATTGTACAGCGAGTGAAGATTATTTAAAAAGCCCTTCAACCGTTTTTTTCAATAGTTCGGATGAAGGGCCTTTTGGTGTGATGTGAGACGTTACAATTGCAAGTGATATTAATTATCGCCTTTCATTTCCGGCTCGTCCAGTTCAAAGACATCCTTTTCCTTCACCGCGTCTTTGGCTTTCTTGGTTCCGGGCATGATCTGGAATCCCAATTCAAAGTTATCGAGCATTCCCTTCAGTTCAGCCAGCACTCCAATATTGCCTTCAAATTTTACCTGCCCGCCTTTGATAAGCTCTTCAAAAGTCTTAACTCCGCCCATGACCAGGTTAATATCTTTTCTGTTCAAGGTCAGGGTGAGATCGGCTTTGGGTGATGTAAATCCTTCAATATTGGATAGGGTGGAGTTGCTGAGTTCAACCACATATTTTTCTTTTATATCGGGCAGAATCAGGTTAATGGTAAACGACTTACCGGCAGCCCGTTCAGGATTCAGCCGTATGCCAACAAAGTCGAGCATCATACTAACCGTTAGTGCCTGAAGCAAATCGGGGCTTGCAGATTTAGGAGATGCGCCCGTAGGGATACCATTGCGTAATTCATAGGCCGCAGCCAAAAAGCTGTTCCGCACGCTCGCACTTTCCCGTTGATAACCAATTTGTTCAAAACAGTCGGCCAGTAAATCCTTGGCCTCCTGGTTGCCGTGTTCCGCATACACCAGTTTATTTAAAATTTCTGTGGCCAGCAGATAATCCCCACTGTTATACAAGGCGCGACCCTTGCTGATGATCTTGGCAGCACCACCCATCATTTCCACATAAAGCGGTGCAGATTCTGACGGAGATAGAGGAACCAATGTTGTTGGGTTGGCGTCCCAGTAGCCCAGGTACCGGTTGATTATGGCCCGGCTGTTGTGCTCTATGGAGCCGTGGTAACTCCGGGCATGCCATTTCTTTTGAAGGCTTTCGGGTACCTGATAGACGTTATGTATTTCGTTGATCGTTACTCCCTTATTGGCCAGATTTAAAACCGAATTATTCATGTTGGCATACAAATCACGCTGGTCGCGCATCACTTCCTGGATGCGCTCATTGCCCCAGCGCGGCCAGCTGTGCGAGGCAAACATCACTTCCGCTTCTTGTCCGAACAAGTACAATGCTTCATTAATCTTTTTCGACCACTCCAGCGCATCACGTACCTGGGCTCCACGCAGGGTGTAGATATTATGGATGGTGCCGGTAACGTTTTCAGCGGCCCAGAAGGCCTTCTTCGAAGGAATATATGTATTCATCTCGGCAGGAGCTTCCGTACCAGGTGTATTCTGGAAAACCATTTTTATTCCATCAACAGTTAGTTCTTCGACATTCTTAGTAATGACGATAGTAGGTGGAATCAAGGTAATTGTACCGGCAGAAACATTTTTACCGATCGACTGATCCACGTGCCCATGTGGGTCAACGGGTAATAGCACCCCGTATTGATAAAATAACCTTCTACTCATCGCATTACCTGCGAAAACATTCTCAGAAACGGCATGGTGCATAAAACCGATGGGTGCAATAATTACCGTTTTTCCGCTTTTTACATCTTCTTCACTGGTAACACCTTTAACGCCTGCAAAGTGGTCACCGTGGGAGTGGGAATAGATGACAGCCGTAACCGGTCTTGTGCCTACTTTTTCATTGATAAATTTCAATGCTGCACGAGCAGTCTCAGCCGATGTAAGCGGGTCGAAGATGATCCAGCCGGTTTTACCTTCTACAAACGTGATGTTTGACAGATCATAGCCCCTGATTTGATAGATACCATCCATAACTTTATACAGCCCATAATTCATGTTCAGGATGGCCATGCGTTGCAGCGAAGGGTGGATGCTTTGAAAATCTTTACCTTCCAACAGGAAGCTGTAACGCCCCATGTCCCATGCCACGTGGCCGGCATCGGCCATAATCTGCGTATAATCCGGTTTGGCAATGAAGCCTTTTTCCTGTTCTTCAAAATCGCGGACATCTTCAAACGGCATCTTGTTTTTTAAGGCTTCCCATTTGGCAATGGTCGCTGCTGACGGTGCTTTGCCTTTAGCATCAAAGTGGTCGGCAGAAGGGGCGGGCATGGTTTCCATGGCAGCAGGTTTCTCCCTGCACGAAAACAATAAACCCGCAAGGGCTACAAATGCAGCCGCATACGATAGTTTAGGTACTTGTTTCATTGGTTGTTTTATTGGTTTACAGAATTGATGCTTTTTTTGTTGTCAGCTGATTTCAGTGAAGAATTATTAAGATTTATGATAGTGTCCGTGTTCTTTATTTAGAAGTATTCATTCAGATTCACAAACAGCCCTTGAGCACCTTTTGCTCCAAAACCATAATCAAGACCGATGTTCACCCGCTTCTTTTCGTTGAGCATGAACCGGAGACCTCCGCCATATCCGGGCACAAAATTCCCGAAGAGCTTAATATCTTCCGTCCTGCTGCTGGCCGTTGTGGTATTCACAAACAGTACCGCGCCCCATCTGTCTTTATCCTTTTGTAAAGGAAACCGCCATTCTGCTTCTGCATAAACAAGGTCTTCGCCCCGTATTCTTCCCTGGGTATAGGGTCTGCCGGAACGGGCAAACATATCCCAGCCAATGGCAGGCAAGGCCAGGTAGGGCGAAGTGCCACTGGTAACAAACCAGCCGTATGTCCAGAAGGCCAGAACATTCCGCGGACGCGATTCAACCAGGTTGATGTACGTACGGTACTCCATCCACAATTGAGAGGCGTTTACCGTACTGCCAAGAAACTCCGGAAAAGCCCGGAGTGAAATTGCAACCAAGTGGCCCTCATAAGGATTCACCACGTTATCACGGCTGTCGAAGGTACTGTTCAGTGAAAGGCCAGACTGTGAATACTTCTCTGTACTTAGACCCTTCAGGGTTTGGTACCGGTAATGATGTGTTATTTGTTGGGGCACAGCATCAAGGTCAAGCTGTTTGTCGTTAATGCTCCAGAAGATGTCGAGATGATAGCCGATTCCATAAAACAAATTGGTTTGCTTATGTCTTTTCTGAACGGTTTGGTACAACCTGAAGTTATTGAAGGCCATCATTTCATTTTTAGGAACCGGTTTGTATGGATTATCAGAAACTTCGTCATCATCCCCCACAATAGTGCTGCGGTGAATATCTGAACCAAGTCCATAGGTTGGCTGTGAATTCAGGTTAAACCGTATGTCGGTCAATAAATTAAACCGGTCGCCCGCGGTAAAGGCATTGGAGCGGAAGGAAGTAAAGAGCTGGTTCTGGGTTGTATAATAGATACCGATCAACCCGGTAGAGTTCCGTGTGTCGGCCTCCGTGCCCATGTTCCAGTTCAGGCCGGGCAATACACCAAAGAGAACACCAACGGTTGGGTTGGCCGCAACAACCGGCAATATGTTAATGTCCATTTTCGTTTCCCTCTTCTCTTTCTCACTGCCATCACTAGCGGGTTTGTTTACTTCCTGATCGCCTTGTGCATAAGTGGATAAAGTCAACAGGAGGCATAGTCCGTTAACTAAAAATAGGACAGGTACTTTAGACATAGGTATTTTATTAAAGGGTAAATTTTAATTCCCGGACCAACAGAGGCGTGGTTCTTAAACAGAAGGGGAAATTGACAAAATAGAAGAGTTTTTACCAATGATGGAAACAGACTTAAATGATGACTTTTGGCAGTTCTTGAAAACACTGGTTCTCACGTCTTAATCACTTTATTTAAAATAGATCGCCTCTATAACACAAGGCTGTTAATAGGCCCTATTTAAGTGCCGTTTGCCTTGGGTAAATTTTTCCCTAAAGTTAAAGGTTGCTGCTGCTGCACAGTTGCAGTTGTTGCATCATTAAGCTAAAAGTTGGCTCTTCGTGCAATACTATTGCATACTTTCGATAAAAATGCGCATAGTGATGGATGAAATCGACCTTATCGCACAATAATTAAGCCTCTGAAAACAATGGCACCCTAATCAGTCCTTAAGCCAAAAGTTACCCAACGTAATCGATCTGTTTTGGGCAACTTTCTGGTGAGATTTTAATTTATAAACCAATACTTTGTACTAATTTGAGCAGCAATAATTTAAACCCAATTTAGCACGATTATGAAAAAGAACTTTGTTTACATAGCGGTTTTACTTGTAGCCATGGCCTCCTGCTCGCCCGCTACTAAAATAACCCGTACATGGACCAGCCCATCTAAAAACACCGCAGGCTATACCAATTTGTACATAGCTGCCGTACTCGGAGACATGGCCAAAAGGGCAAGTTTTGAAACCGATGTACAAAATAAACTTACCACATTAGGGATACGATCAACCACCAGTAGTTCTACTATCCAGCCCAATTTTTGGATGAGTACCGACTTAGATAAAAATGCGATGATGCGAATCATTTCCGAAAAAGGTAACGATGCCATCATGACCATGACATTAATTGATGTACAGAATGAACAACGCTATATCCCGGGCCATATGCATGGTGGTATGATGATGGGCGGCCCGGGCATGTGGGGACCAGGATGGGGTATGGGAGGCGCAGGCAATTTTGGTGGTTTTTGGGGTATGCACCACGGCATGATGATGACCCCCGGACACATGGTTAATGACAGAAAGTATTTCGTTGAAATAAATGTTTATGATGTAAGCTCAGAATTGCTCATTTGGACCGGTCAATCCAAAACAACCAACCCATCTTCCCTGGATAAGTTTTCCCGCGAATTTGCCGAAGTTGTATTAAGAAGAATGCAGAGAGAAAAAGTAATCCAACCACAGAACTGAACGAACACTGCCATCGTAAAAAAAGATCAGTCTCAATAGGCTGATCTTTTTTTGGCTTTGACTGAAAAACTGAACACAGGTGGCTTTACTGATGAGCGCCCTATATTGTTTTTGTCTTCAACTCTTCTTCACACCCGGTTTATTTTCGACTGGTTCATTTGCATCTTCCTGTAGTCGGAAGGAGAAATGTCTTCAAATTTCTGAAAGGCCTTTGTAAAGGAATTACGATTATTAAAACCGCACTCCTTGGCAACCGCATCCATGGAGAAAGTCATGAACCGGCCCAGGGAAAATGAGTCAACACGTAAACGATCAGCAGGTTAAAAGTTATTAAGTACCTGATAGTAAGAAACGGATCAGTCAATCATCCGGCTTATTCACGCACCTTTAGGTTATCCCGATACTCCGAAGGCGTTTCTCCGTAGAATTTGATAAACGATTTCGTGAAGGAATTGCGGTTGCTGAACCCGCATTCTGTGGCCACGGCCTCCAACCGGTAATGCAGCCACTCACCCTGATTGAATTTGGCGATGCAGTACTGAATGCGCTTCTGGTTGACAAAATCCACAAAGCCCATACCCTTGAATGTATTGAGACTTTTCGAAATCTGGTAAGCGGGTATACTGGTATCGCGCGAGAAATCATGGATGCTGTAGCCCGGAGTTAAAAAGTACTTGTTTTCGTCCATCTTCGCTTCTACCGTGCGCATGGCTTCTTCAAGTTTTTGCTGTTCGGCATCGGTTACCGGGGCTTTGGTGCGGACTTTCACCGGGCTGGTGTTAACGGTTTTTACCACCAGTTTTGGTCCGTAGAGTATGGATGGAAAAAAGAAGAGGGAAAGGCTTGAAATCATCAGCCATACGATAGCAAACGAATTAACGATGTGGTACGCAGTTAACTGGCTCAGCCAGAAGATGTTCAGGTAATACGGGAACCACATGAAAAACTGACAACCCAGAAAGACCAGCATCCAGTTCTTCCAGACTTTGTCTTCCGCGGACAAAGAAGCCTGGCTTCGCAACCACCGAACAAACACAACTACCTGCGCGATCCAGTAGGCATTTAAGATGATTAACCGGAATGCCATATGAAAGCCGGGACTGAAATACCGGCTTTGACTGAACTGCATCCAGCGATCCAGATCGCTGATCTCCTGTTTGATCAGGGCAATCTTTTCTGCTGAAGGCAGCAGCAAAACATCCCGGTAATCAATCAGAAAAATCAGGAGGGGAATGACATGGACCAGGTCGTACCATTTCCAAGACCGCTTGCCGGTGTAAAATACAACATGCAGAAAGGTCATCGGGATGAAGATCAGGGTGAAAACTTGTCCCAGTCGGTATAAAATGGGCCAATGAAGAATGAGTTGGGAAACAATGGAAAAACTGACCCAGATAGCCAGTGAAATACTTAATTGTGCAATACCCAGCGGCTGGTTTGCGGGGTTTGATTTAAATCCGAAATAGAGAATAACCAGTGCGGAAAGAAAGCCGAAAAAGGCAGCGGCCAGGTGGGTCAGGGTGATCAGGTTGAGGGTTATTTCCATAGCGGCAAACTGCAACAGACCCAATATACTTTGGGTAGCCGGTAAACTGCGCAATTTAGTCTGATTTACGGCAAAACAAACAGATGCCTTTCAGGGCGACATGTCTTGCTGGTGGTGTTATCGCGCTAACTGAAGGAACGAAATCAATACCGACTGATGGTTGAAGCCTCTAACAATGCACGATTACTCAGGAAGTGTACGAATTACCTCGTCAAAATACGACAGGAATTTTTCAATCTCCTGCCTGTTAACCTTTACTTCCTTGCCTTGGTTTGACAAGGCATCTAACTACGCAAAATAGTTTGTTTACTTAAAATAAAAAATGGACAACAAGCATGCTACTTTGCAGAACTCATTGCTTTACTGTTCACTGAATTCGATCCAACCGTTTCAATAGTGGCGGGTGTGAATAATGAAAAAATACATAAGCCGGGTGTGGATGTAGGTTGGAGAGATTATCCACAGAAAGTTTTTTTAATGCTTCGGCCAACGCTTTACCGCTAAACGTTTCTTTCGCATAGGCATCCGCTTCAAATTCGTTTTTGCGGCTGTACAGGTTCGTGAACAAACCAGTAATGGCTGAGATGGGCGAGAATAAAATCGTAAACGCGAGAAGGTTTAAATGAATGGCCAACTGATTACCACCAAGCGCCTGCGATAAATTCTCGTTGAATACCATTTGTGAAAGAACAAACAGCATAAAGAATATCTGTACTACAGACAGCATAAAACTCCAAATGATATGCTTCTTCTTGTAATGCCCTACTTCGTGCGCCAGTACAGCCACCAGTTCATCGGTGGTGTGATTGGCAATAAGCGTATCGTACAAAACAATCTTTTTCTTTTTGCCGATGCCGGAGAAAAATGCATTGGCCTTTTTTGAGCGCTTGGATCCGTCAATGACAAAAATATTCGTAATCGGAAAATTGATCTTGCGTGAAAATTCTTCAATGGCAGTTTTGAGTTCACCATCGGGCAAGGGTGTGAGTTTATTGAACAGCGGTAAAATAAGGGATGTATAGAACATGTTCATAAACAACATGAAAACACAAGCGATAACCGCAAACCATATCCAGAAATCGGGGCCGATAGTCTCCACCAGGTAAATCAGTGCTGCCAACAAGCCACCACCAATAAGTGCGCCCAGCCCATAGCCTTTTAGCTTATCAGTAATAAAGGTACTGACGGTAGTCTTGTTGAAACCATACTTTTCTTCGATAACAAATGTACCATACCACTGAAAGGGTAAGGTAAGTACATCGGATGCCACACCCAGCAAACCAAAGAACAACAAGGCCAGCAGTATCGGGTTATCAGTAAAAGTGTGTAACAATCCATCTACCCAACCGAAGCCACCCAACAACAACATCACCAGGGAACCTAAAAATCCAATCGTTGAGGTGAAAAAAGAAAAGCGGGTTACTTCCTTGTGGTAATGTTGCGACTTTTTGTATTTCTCCTTGTTATAAAATGAGGCAATTTCTTCTGGGATATCGGTTCGCATGGCTTTCAGGTTAATGAATTCCAGCACCTGACCAAAACCAAAACTGATCACAACAATGCCCACAATAATCCACAAAAGAATTTCGGGAGATAGATTCATAACGGTTACAATACTTAATTTGCGGAAAAATAGTTCATGTTATGCGCATCCGAAAGGAGATATCGAAATGGAGTGTGAAAACTTTTTTTAAACTGGCAGGGGTACTGCTCGTGCTCTTTAACCTGTTTACCGTTCTTGCTGCTTACATGGATCATTCGGTTTGGGAGGTGACTCCGGGCTTTTTACTGATGGCAGGTCTATTTTACCCGCTGTTACTGGCCTCCATTGCCACCACAGGATTCCGTATGGGCACGCTTTACATTAATGATTATCAAGCCATACTTGACTTTAAGGAGAAATTAAAGTCGAAACTAGAAAAGGAAAATATGGTTGTAGAATCTGAAACGAATCTTCAAACCGTTTACAAGCCGAAAGGCGGCTACTACAGCTTGTTCAATGCATGGGGAGGCACTGAAAAACTTACTGTCACCTGGGCTGATGAAATTGTTTTATCAGGCTCACTGCGAAAGGTTACCGTATTGGAGGATGTTCTTACTTGGAATAAAGACTTTAAGGCTGCGGGTTTTTCGGAGAAATAGTTTCTAAGCTGAATTTACTTAAAAACTCCGTCATTGTGAGGAACGTTGATAGGACTAAATCTTTACATAAATTGTTCGGTGACGAAGCAATCCCTCCTTAAATAGTGTGGACCAACGCAAAGTTAGGGATTGCTCACCCCAACACTCATCCCACCCTTCCGTTCGCAATGACGAACAAATTTTCCCGTCATTGCGAGGAATGTTGTTCAAACTTAATCATTTACGAGAATCGTATCGTGACGAAGCAATCCCGCATTATATAGTGAGGACCAAACGTAAGACTTAGGATTGCTTCATCCCTTCGCACATTCCACGCTTCCGTTCGCAATGACGGAAAAAATCAGGTTAGTAATTTCTGAACAGCAGCATGTACCCGTTCAAATCTGAACTTAGCTAACGCCTCTTTCATCATACCCCCAATTTCACTTGCACACAAATTACCGATACTTCCTTCGTGTGTATGATTCACGTTTCGTTCGGGTGAATAATTTCCTTGCTCAATATCTCTACCCACTTTCTGATACGCTTCCCGGAAAGGCATCCCTCCCAGCACCAACTTATTAACTTCCTCCACACTAAATAAAAACTTATACTGATCATCAGCCAGGATATTTTCCTTCACCTGAACATTTTCGAGCATGAGTCGCGTCATGGTGAGGCAATCTTTCAAATGATGAATAGCAGGAAACAGCATTTCTTTCAAAAGCTGTAAGTCACGATGATAGCCCGAAGGCAGATTGGCCGTTGTAAGGGCAATATCATTGGGCAGTGCCATGATCTGGTTGCAGCGCGCGCGGATCAACTCAAACACATCAGGATTTTTCTTATGCGGCATAATACTTGAACCCGTAGTCAGTTCATCCGGAAAGCTGATGAAACCAAAGTTCTGGTTCAGAAACAAACATGCATCCGCAGCAAGCTTACCCAAAGTAGTGGCCACATTGGCCATAGCGCTGGCAACAATGCGTTCCGTCTTACCACGACCCATTTGCGCATAGACCACATTGTAATTCAAATCATCAAAGCCCAACAATTCCGTTGTCAGCTTTCGGTTAAGGGGAAACGAAGATCCGTAACCTGCCGCAGAACCCAACGGGTTTTTATTCACCACCCGGTAAGCCGCTTCCAGAGTAATGACATCATCTACCAGACTTTCGGCATACGCCCCAAACCACAACCCAAAAGACGAGGGCATGGCCAATTGAAAATGCGTATAGCCCGGCAACAAGTGTTGTTTGTGTTTTTCGCTTAGCGTTTGCAATAATCCAAACAGGCCGTTAACCGATTTAACGATTTGTTCAAGTTCATCACGCAAGTATAATTTAATGTCTACCAACACCTGGTCGTTACGTGAGCGGCCGCTATGAATTTTCTTCCCGGCATCACCCAGTTTTTTGGTAAGCTCAAGTTCTACCTGCGAGTGTATATCTTCAACGCCATCTTCAATTTTAAATTCACCGGATTGAATGCGTTTGTAAATCGATTTCAATTCAGTTGAAAGTTGCTCCAACTCATCCTTTGTCAGCAGTCTGATAGATTCAAGCATACGGATATGCGCCAGTGAACCGAGCACATCAAATGGTGCAAGATGCATATCCAACTCCCGATCTTTCCCTACGGTAAAGGTCTCTACAGATTTTAAGGAGTCTTTATCTTTTTGCCATAGCTTGCTCATAGGTATACAGTTACCGGCTACCGGTTACCGGCAACTGGAAACCGGAAACTGGCAACAAGGTTGAACATTGATTTAGCACCTCAATATAGGTCTCAATCCCCGCTTTTATTTCATCCACAAAAATAAACTCATCAGCAGAATGAGAACGAGCAGAATCGCCCGGGCCGATTTTAACAGAAGGAACCGGAATCAACGCCTGATCGGATGTTGTGGGTGAACCATATTGAGTAATTCCCAACTTCTCCGCAGCACGAATCAAAATATGATCAACCGGAATTCCTGAAGGACGCAACCGCAACGAACGCGGGACTACTTCACACGAAACATGCTGCTGAATAATCTCCAACACTTCTTCCAACGTATACGCATCCGTTACCCGAATATCAACCGTAAATGTACATTCAGCAGGTACCACATTGTGTTGTTCACCGGCATGAATCACCGTAACGGACATTTTCACTTCTCCTAAGGTTGGAGATACTTTCGGGAACCGAAACGAACGAAACCATTCAATATCCCACAAAGCTTTATAGATGGCATTCTCTCCTTCCTCCCTTGCGGCATGACCAGCCTTGCCTTTCGCCACACAGTCGAGTACCAACAATCCTTTTTCAGCAACAGCCATCTGGCACAACGTAGGCTCTCCTACAATGGCAAAGTCAATCTTAGGTAATGAATTCCAAATGCTTTCAATTCCTCCCTTACCAGAGATTTCTTCTTCAGCGGTCGCAGCCAAAATCAAATTAAAGGAAAGATTTTCCTGATTGTAGAAATGAAGAAAGGTAGCGATCAACGAAACCAGCGGTCCACCTGCATCATTGCTGCCCAAACCAAATAATTTATCATCAATAACTTCTGCATTAAACGGATCGCGTGTGTAAGCTGGATTTGGTTTAACGGTGTCATGATGAGAGTTAAGTAAAATTGTGGGCTTGCTTTCATCGAAAAACTTACTCACCGCCCACACATTATTTCCATGTCGGCTTACCAGCACACCATAACCTTCCAGAAAGTCTGCAATTAACTGCGCAGTCTTCTCCTCCTCACGACTGAAGGAAGGAGTCGAAACCAGTTTCTTGAGCAAGTCTACTATCGCATTAAATTGAACCATATGCGCTTTATCAAATTCTGTTACTGGTTTCCGGTCGCCAGTTGCCGGTGACTAGCAACAGGAAACCGGTAACCAATGACTATTTCACAATCAACGTGCCCTCCGTTTCTTGTCCTACGTTTTGTAACAGGTGTGAAGCTTCTCCGATCAATACTTCCTTTACACCTGCGTTTATAGCTGCAAACGCATTTTCAAGCTTGGGTAGAATACCATCGGCAAAAGCCCCTGCTGTCAGCAACGTTTTATAGCTACTTTCGTTGAGTAACCGAATCACCGATGATTCATCCTCAATATTTTTTAATACACCTTTTTTTTCAAAACAGAAAACCAACCGTGTATCAAAATGCTTGCTCAGCGCAACAGCCAACACTGAAGCAATGGTATCCGCATTGGTATTCAGCATTACCCCATCGGCATGGGTAAGGGAGGCGAACACCGGAACAACGTTTTGCTTAAGCAAAAAATACAATAGCGAAGTATTGACATCAGCCGGTGTTATGTCACCCACAAAACCAAAATCAACCTCTCCTACCGGGCGCTTCTTCGCTTTAATCATATTCCCATCGGCTCCGGTTACGCCCAGCGCATTGCAACTCAATGTTTGCAGTTGTGCCACCAGTTGTTTGTTCACCAGACCGCCATACACCATGGTTACCAGGTCGCGGGTACCGACATCGGTAATTCTTCTGCCTTTCACGAAGTTCGCTTCAATACCAAGCTGTTCACCAATCTTGGTTGCCAGCTTTCCTCCACCATGCACAAGAATTTTAGGCTCACGAATATGAGAGAAATCCTGAAGGAATTTTTTTAAAGCCTCTGGGTTATCCAGAACATTCCCTCCGATTTTAATTACGAATAACTTAGTCATATCATCACAAAATAGTAGGCAGTTGGCAGTGAGCAGTAGACAAAATACCTCCCACAAACTTCCTACTTTCCATTGTATTTTAAAATTTCACTCAAAACAGCCTGCGCTGCCCACACCCGATTGCCGGCTTGTTGTGTTACCAAACTATTCGAACCATCAAGTACCTCATCGCTCAACTCCACATTCCTTCGCACCGGTAAACAATGCATGACCTTTGCTTGATTCGTTTTCGATAGTTTCTGATTAGTCAACATCCACATGGGATCGTTGCAATAGATTTTACCATAATCCGTATAGGTACTCCAGTTTTTTACATATACATAATCGGCATCACGCAAAGCCTCCTCCTGATTATGTGTTATTGCTGCGCCTTTTGTGAACTGTACATCAAGCTCATAATCCTCCGGATGTGCAATCACAAAATCTGCCTCTCCCCACACGTTTATCCATTGTGCAAAACTGTTCGCAACACATTGGGGCAAAGCCTTTACGTGAGGCGCCCACGTGAGCACAACCTTAGGCTTGCGGGTTTCCTTCCATGTTTCTGAAATGGTTATCACATCAGTCAGGCTTTGCAACGGGTGCAACGTTGCACTTTCCAGACTCACAATCGGGATTCCGGAATATTTGATAAACTGATTAATAACCAACTCACTGTAGTCTTCTTCTTTATGCTTCAGCAACGGAAAAGTGCGCAACCCTAAAACATCAAAATACTTACCCAAGACAGGAGCTGCATCCTTCACGTGTTCTACCGTAGTGCCGCTCATAATCACTTCTTCTTCAAACTCCAACGCCCAACCTTCCGGACCAACATTGAACACAATGGTATCCATGCCCAGATTTTGTGCTGCAATTTGCGTACTTAACCGGGTGCGCATGCTGGGGTTGAGAAACAACAAACCCATGCGCTTACCTACACCAAGTGTTTTGTCTAAAAATGGATCAGCTTTATACGCCAGGGCTTTATTCACCAGGCTTGAAAGAGACGTTACATCCGATATGGAAATAAATTTTTTCACCAGCTTGTTATAATTATACTTTTGATGGTGCCGACTGTTCTATCGCAGCCAAACAAGATTTTAATGATTGAATAAACACGTCAACTTCCGTTTTCGAAAGCGATAAAGGCGGAAGTATCCGAATGGTATTGGGGTACGACTCGCCCGTAAAAATTTTATACTTCATCAATAAATCTTTTCGCAACGTCTTATGCGTTTCCGGAACATCCAGCCCAATCATCAATCCACGGCCCCGGATGGCTGTAAACTCAGGAATAGCTTTCAATTCGTGCAACAGGTAATCACCCATTTCTTTAGCATTGGCAATAAGTTTTTCAGTTTCAATTACCTCCAACACAGCCAATGCAGCAGCACAAGCCAGGTAATTTCCACCGAAAGTTGTACCCAGCATACTGCTCCAGGGTTTTATATCCGGATGAATCAACACACCGCCTATCGGAAAACCATTGCCCATTCCTTTAGCCACGGTTATAAGATGTGGCTTGATACCCGAACGCTGATGAGCAAAAAAACTTCCGGAACGGCCGTAGCCGGATTGTATCTCATCCAAGATCAGCATGGAACCATTCTGGCGGCAACGTGCCTCCAAAAACTGAAGAAATGAATCGTCAGGTTCATGAATGCCGCCAAGCCCTTGTATCCCTTCAATAAGGACTGCGGCCACTTCGGTATCCATCACTTCATTAAAGGCAGCTTCGTCATTCAAAGGAGTAAAAACAATTTCGTGCCCTGCGTTTACAGGCGCCACAATTTTGGGGTTATCCGTAGTAGCAACGGCTGCAGACGTCCGGCCATGAAAAGCTTTTTTAAAGGCGATGATTTTTTTTCTGCCGGTTGCAAATGATGCAACCTTCAAAGCATTCTCAACCGCCTCAGCGCCCGAATTACACAGAAACAATTGGTAGTCTGCGTAACCGGAAATTTCTCCAAGCTTTTCAGCTAACTTTTCTTGCAAAGGATTTTGAACGCTATTGGAATAAAATCCGATTTGCCCGAGCTGCTTGGCTATCGCTTCAACGTAAATCGGATGGGAATGCCCGATGGAAATAACAGCGTGACCGCCATACAAATCCAGGTACTTCGTTCCCTGATCGTCCCACACCCAGCTGCCTTTAGCCTTTACCGGTGTGATCGGGAAAAGTGGATATACGTCAAACGTTTTCATTTCCGTATGTTATTTATTTTTTCAAAAGAGGCTACCAATCCTTTAATAATGGCTGAACTTAATCCTTGATGCTCCATCTCATTGAGCCCTGCAATGGTGCATCCTTCCGGAGTAGTTACACGATCAATCTCCATTTCCGGGTGTAACCCATGCTCCTGCAACAGCAAAGCAGCACCTTTTGCCGTTTGTACCGCTATGGCTTGTGCGTCTTCGAAATCAAATCCCAATTGTATTCCACCTTGTGTGGATGCACGCAGGAAGCGCATAAAAAAAGCAATGCCACTGGCCGCCAGAACCGTGGATGCCCGCATCAACCGCTCTTCAACCACCAATGTTTTTCCCAATCCGTTAAACAACCTGATTACCGCATCCACTTGTTGCTGCGTGGCCTGATGCGAACAAATACACGTCATGGATGAAGCTATGGCAATAGCGGTATTGGGCATGGCCCGTACGATTGGGATTTGCTTTCCATCAAGTTGAGAAGCAATTTCCTCGGTACTGATTCCAGTAACCGTGGATATCAACACATGCTTTCCCTCCTTCAGATCGGGCGCTATTTCCTTTACAACCGCCAGCGCTTGTTTGGGTTGTACGCAAATCATAACAAGCGAAGATTGTTGAACAGCTTCTGCATTGTTGGTAGTGACCGTAAAATCCGATGTTCGCAACGGTTCCAGCTTATCCAAACTTCTCCGCGTAAGCGTAACCTGATCAGGCTTCAATAACCCGGCTTTTATAATGCCCTGAGCTATTGAAACACCAAGATTTCCTGCGCCTATGATGGTTAACCGTTCCATTTCTAAAAAACTGTTGCCTTTAACTGAAGACCGGTGCGTTCATCCAAACCAAACATGATGTTCATATTTTGCACGGCTTGTCCGGATGCTCCTTTCAATAAATTATCGATAGCAGAATGTATCACCACTTTATTTCCTTCCTTCTCCAGATAGATCAAACACTTGTTGGTATTTACCACTTGTTTCAAATCAATCATGGTATCTGACACGTGCGTAAAAGCATGACCTTTATAGAATTCTTTATATAAGCGATTCAATTCATCCAACGACAGTTGACTCTCCACCATCGAGCTCACAAAAATGCCGCGAGTGAAGTCACCGCGCCACGGTACAAAATTTACAGTGCCTTCAAATGTTGGTTGCAATTGCTTCAACGACTGATTGATCTCCGGCACGTGTTGATGTGTAAGCGTTTTGTAGGCCGAGATGTTATTGGCTCGCCATGTAAAATGAGTAGTTTCCTGAAGTTTTTGTCCGGCACCGGTTGAACCGGTTATGCCGGTTGTGTACACTTCCTTCAACAACCCCTTACTCGCCAATGGCAACAACCCCAACTGAATGGCGGTAGCAAAACAACCCGGGTTTGCAACGTGTTGCGCAAAGCGGATTGACTCGCGGTTCAATTCCGGCAAACCATATATAAAGGAGCGACCGGCTACGCTGTCGCCCAACCGGAAGTCGTTACCGAGATCAATGATCTTTACTGAACTGTCAATCGCGTTCTCCTGCAGAAACTTTTTACTTTCTCCATGCCCCATGCACAGGAACAATACATCCACCTCAGATGAAAATGAATCAGAAAAATTTAAATCAGCTTCTCCTATCAAATCGGTATGCACGGAGTGCACAGGCTTGCCCGCATGACTTCTGCTGTGAACAAAAGTCACAATTATACCGGGGTGGTTAATCAACAACCGAAGCGTTTCCCCTCCGGTATACCCTGCGCCACCAATAATTCCAGCTTTAAGTTTCAACATCTTTCTTAATTGCGTGATATATCCCAACCTGATTGCCAAATATTTTCGTAAAACCTTTCACGTCATCACCGGTCCAGCCCAGGTTCATTTCACCATACTTCCCAAATTTAGCCGACATCAAATCAAAAGGCGACTCAATACCCAACACCTGAAAACGGTACGGATAAAGTTCAACATGTACCTCACCGGTAACATGCTGTTGTGTACTAGTCAGAAATGCCTCAATGTCGCGCATTACCGGATCAAGATACTGACCTTCATGCAACCAGTTGCCATAAAACTGCGCCAATTGATCTTTCCAACTCAATTGCCACTTGGTGAGCACATGTTTTTCCAATGCATGATGCGCCTTGATGATCAGCATAGGCGCAGCCGCTTCAAAACCAACCCGGCCTTTAATACCAATGATCGTATCACCCACATGAATATCACGACCGATACCGTAGGGCCCGGCAAGTTGCTGCACGTATTGAATGGCTTCAACCGGATGATCAAACTTCTGATCATTTACTTTTTTCAACTCGCCCCTTTCAAAATGCAATACCACATGCTCACTTCCCGATTTCGTAACCGGTGTGGGCCACGCTTCTTCGGGCAACATGCCCAAGGAGTTTAGTGTTTCCTTTCCCCCTACGGATGTCCCCCAGATTCCTTTATTAATAGAGTATTGAGCCTTGGCAAAATTCATTTCCACTCCCCGATCCTTCAGGTAATTGATTTCTGCCTCACGCGAAAGTTTCAACTCTCTTATAGGCGTAATGATTTCTACTCCGGGAAGAAGAATGTTCAGCACCATATCAAAACGTACCTGGTCGTTGCCGGCACCGGTACTGCCGTGCGCCACGCCATCTGCACCAATCGCTTTGGCGTAATCGGCCACAGCCAACGCCTGCGACATTCGCTCCGCGCTTACACTTAAGGGGTAAGCGTTATTCTTCAAAACATTTCCATAAACCAGGTAGCGGATAACCTTGTCGTAATAATTACGGGTTTCATCAACCGTTTTATGATCCACAGCGCCTAATGACAAAGCATGTGCTTCAATGCGCTTCAATTCTGCTTCATCAAAGCCACCGGTATTCACCGTTATGGTATGCACGTCTACATGCATATCATCTTTGAGGTACTTGACACAAAATGAGGTATCAAGCCCTCCGCTGAAGGCCAAAACAATTTTCTTTTTCATCTTACCAAAAGAAAAAACTTAAAATAGAATTCTTCTTCGACTCACCCGTACCGGAGCCATTGTTCTTGTTGCGCGAACGCAACAGCACGTACTGTTTGAATTTAACCCAACGTTCAAACAGCTTAAAGTTGCCTTTAAATTTACGTTTACGTCTCCGCTTTAGTACTCCGGTTGGTGTAACCACGGTTTGTGCTTTCACCGTTTGAGCAGCCAATACTTTTGCCGTTGCTTCGGCAGGGTCGAAAAGCATGGCTGTACACATGCAGTTGGAGCGGTTTTTACTGGTCAGGATTTCGAAATTAATGCAACTCCTGCAGCCCTTCCAGAACTCTTCATCCGTGGTAAGCTCTGAATAGGTTACCGGCTCATAACCCAGATCGGAGTTGATCTTCATCACCGCCAAGCCTGTAGTAAGGCCAAAGATTTTTGCCTCCGGATACTTCTGCCGCGACAATTCAAAAATCTTACGCTTAATATCGGTAGCCACCCCGCTTTTCCGAAAGGGGGGTGACACAATCAGGCCTGAGTTGGCCACGTACTTTTCGTGTTGCCATGCCTCTATGTAACAGAAGCCCACCCAGGTTCCATCTTGTGTATAGGCAATAACTGCCTTCCCCTCCTCCATCTTCTTTTCGATGTATTCTGGCGAACGCTTGGCAATACCTGTTCCGCGCGCTTTCGCGGATTCTTCCATCTCTGCTGTGATGGTTGCTGAATAATGTTTGTCATCGGCTGTAGCGAGCCGAATCACTAATGATTGATTTTCCAATGCCTTAAAATGCCTTAGTTAAAAAGTATGTTTAATAAAGTGTGCTGTAAGCACAGAAAGCCGAATGCCCTTGACATTCTGCTTGGTTCAACAAAAAGTTGGGAGTTGTATCAAATACGCACGAAGCGCGCGGGTCGGCATCGCCTGGTCACCATACAGGCTGATATTGCGAACGGGAATGTTCTGGGGAATTGAAAAGCGGCCGTGGCTGCTTTTGATTTGGTGAAGGGTGTTTTCAATGTCGTTGTTTACGGTTTTTAGTGAAACGTCAGATAAAAGTCATTCGGTAATTTTTAGTTAAACGAGTCTGCAAAAATAAACGATAAATTTTTAGAAACGGACAATTATTTTTCAAAGATGTCGAAAATAATTCCCTAACGTAAGTTAGTAAGGCATCACCGCTTACGAAACCCAGGCAGTGCAAGCTTGAACTTCACCGCCAACAAACGAATGATAATGATAAACGAGATGGAGATAATCAGATTCAGATTACGTTCCATCGGTGTGTGCAGGTCGAGCAACAAATACAAGATTGCCCCTGCCAGACAGGCTGTGGCGTAAATCTCCTTACGGAAGATAACGGGTAATTCGTTGGTGAGCGTATCGCGAATTACACCACCCATAACAGCAGTGAACATGCCCATGATGGCGGCTATTTCGGGTTTTACCTCCAGCGCTATGGCCTTTTCAACCCCCAAAATGGTGAAGAAGGCAATGCCCAATGTATCGAATAGCAAGAAGGTTCTTCTGAGCTTAATGAAAAGTCGAAAGAAGACGATGGCCATAACTACGCCAGCCAACACAGCATACAAAAAGTGAATATCGCCAATCCATACCAGCGGATAGCTTCCCAGCATAATATCACGAATTGTTCCGCCACCAATAGCAGTAACAAAACCCGTAAAGGCAGCTCCGAACCAATCATGCTCCTTGTCTTGCATGGCCAATGCACCCGAGATGGCAAAGAAAAAGGTACCGATTAGCTCAAGAGGATATTGAAAGTACATGTGGGTTAACGTAAAACTATACCAATATTCTACAAGGGTTCAATCAGGCTAGAAAAGGATTGCTGCAAGGTGTCAGCATAATGATCACAAGATTATAAGTTAGCCGCTAAAAATCCGGACATGGAATCACCAACTTATCCCGGGGTGGTTTTCGGGGATCGCGCATTGGCCAGGTGTACACCATGCTGAACTCATGCGCACCTCCACTACCTGCACCCAGTTTTGATATTGTGTAGTCATAACTGTAGCCAATGTTGAGTGCTTGCTTGGCGCCAATGTTTGTAAAACCAAGCAAGAGTACAATCGATTCATTATTAACAAAACCATTGACTTGCTTGAAAGGAACACCGCGGTACCATAAGCCAAGCACCAATGGCTCAGCTGTGTAATACAATCCAAGGTCGAGCTGATCGAACTGGCCTTGGTGGCGATACTGAAATGCAGGGGAGATGCTACGCTCTGCTTCTTGTGCATATAGTCCGCTTCCCTTTACTCCGGGTTTCATTTTGTACTTAAATCCACCATGCACCGACATTTTGATTGGCAACGGACTATCTTCATCAATAATGGATTGATTAGGTTGGTTAAGATGAAAGGCCGCAACACCCAGCCATGCTGTTTTGGTAAAAAAAACTCCGCCAAGCGAAAGGTCTACAAAAGTCTTCGCATAATCTGTACGAAACTGTTCCGCAGTTGCTGAAGAAATGATTTGACCGGTTACAGGATCAAACTGATCGCCAAACGTGAGCTTGTTAAAATTAATGTTCCTATTGTACACTGCCACCTGGGCTCCCGGTCGAAATCCAAGGTTTTTAGAAAATTCAATCTCATAAGAATATTGAAGTCCAAGATACAATGAGCGAAGATCGGCCAGTCCTTCCACATCGCGGTTGATAATTACCCCAACACCACTTCGCTTGTCTTCAATAAAATAGTCAAAATAAGCCGACATGGTGGTGAAGTTCGCATCGATGGCCGGCCATTGATTTCGATAATTGATACCTGCACGAGCCTGACCAGTTCCGCCAGCCAACGCTGGATTAAGGTATAAGGGAGCTGCGTAAAATTGCGAAAACTGCGGATCCTGAGCAGTTACTTCCGTTTCACCTAACAGGATTAACAAACCGCATAGGAGCAGCATAAGGAAAGGCTTTACCGGTAGTTTATGTTCAAGCATCGAAGCAAATTAAAGCGATTCACAACATTTAAAAAACACAGGGCAGCCAAATGACCTCCTTATCGAGATTCCTAACGATAATTTTTGTCAAATTGTATACTTTAGCGATGATTGGGCGTTTGAAAGTTGATCATTTATTCATATTTAACCTTGTTTAACGTTGTACGGCAATAAGATCATAACGATGATGCAGAAGATGCGGTGGTTGATTGTAGTATCCGGGCTTGTTTTCTCATGGCATGTTTCTGCTCAGGACTTCACCCGTCATAATTGGTATTTCGGAAACAGCAATGCCGCCATCCGATTTAACCGATCCGACAATGCTGCCAACCTGGTCACCAATCAAAAACTTCCGTTCGGTAATGGCGGTAGTGCTGTAGCGAGCAATCCCATCAATGCCGACCTGATGTTTTATACGGATGGATCTCGCGTATACGACATCAGCGGTGTAGCTGCACCCATGACAAACGGAACCGGGCTGCTGGCGAATACTTCCGGAAATCAGCCCGTGGCAATCTGCCCCGTTCCTCCAACAGTAAATTTTGACGACACCTACTACATTTTTACCAACAGTGCGAACGGCATTACCGGAGGAACAATTTTGGTCAGCACCGTTGACATGAAATTACCTGGCAACTCCGCATTCGGGGCACCTTTTACGGGTGAGGTAACAACCACCAATCAAACCATTGGTCTACCGGCAAACAGTAGCTCCGAAGCGATGATCATTATTCCTCATGATAACGGTACCGACTATTGGTTGATCACCCATCAAAATGGATCCGACAACTACACCGTAACACACATTCAACCTGCAGGAGTTTTTACACATAGTAATTTTCCTAACCTTACCGGAGGATTGGATATATCCGCACTGAATTTTGCCTACCACCCTCCTTCCGGAAAAATTGCAGTTACTCCATTTAACATAAACCGAAATGTTGCCGTTCTCAACTTCGATAACGCAACCGGTGCACTTACCTTCGATCAATTTATACTGAATTCAGCAAGCACAATTGCCGGTGCACTTTACGATACCGAATGGAGCCCTACCGGAAGATTCCTTTATATATCAAGACTCAACGACACAGGCACAGATGCCCAGGTTTTGCAATTTGATAGCAATAGTCCACTGGTGACCCTTGAACCTGTTCTGCCTACTGCTGTCAATAGAAGCTATGGTTTACAACTTGCACCGGATTCGACAATCTATCACCTCTATCAACAAGTAAACGGAGGACCTTTTTTAGTAGCCAGGCTAACCGATACTGACAGCCTGGCCAGCCTGGTGCAATATGAAGCCACAGCCTTTGCCCCAAATCCCAATTTTAATGGAAGACAATTTCCGTCCTTCTCCCCTGTTTACGATCTTAATCTTACCATTTCCTTTACCACAGCAGGTACATGTTCTAACTCACCAATTTCTTTTTACCCTAGCGTAACTCCGGCAGCCGATAGCGTGGTATGGAACTTCGGGGATGGCAATGCCCTCAACGCCTGGAGCCCGGTGCATACCTACGATGTTGGTGGAACATTTGATGTTACCTTAACAGCCTTTTTGAATGGTGAATCAGAATCGACCACGCTACCGATAACCATCACACAATTTGATCTCCAACTTACCTTGGTTTCAGATACTACAGCATGTGAATGCGAATTGCCGGTTAATAATGGAATACCACCTTGCCCTAACGATACCAGTGATGATTTCTCGGTTGAAGTTCAAATTCAGGGTGGAACACCAATCTCAATTGTTTGGTCGAATGGTGATACAGGCCCTGTATTAACACCTGACTCGGCCGGTTATTACTATGTTGTAGTAACAGATGCTACAGGGTGCCAGGCTCATGCCGGTGTGAACGTTCGTGAATATGGGCTAGAAGATCAACGCGCCAACATCTGGTACTTTGGTCAAAATGCCGGAATAGATTTTAATGTGCCACCTCCTGTTGCGCTCAACTCCCCAATTAATAGCCCTGAAGGTGTGGCCGTTATCAGTAATCGAAACGGTCAGGTAATCCTATCTACTGACGGGGTCAGGGTTTTTGACCGCAATGACGTAGATGTTACGCAACCGCCTATTCCGCCAGGACTGGGTGGAGAGTCTGGTGCAACACAGTCGGCATTGATTATTCCGGTGCCCGATGATGAAACTCTGTACTACATATTCACTACCCAGGAGGTGTATGGTACAGGAACCTATGAATTGCGGTATTCTTTATTCGACATAAAATTAAATAATGGTGACGGGGGACTTCTTGAATACAATCGCCTTCTCTTTTCACGAAGCACCGAACGCATTACCGGTAATGCCAACTGGCTGATAGCACATGAATACGGTAACAACTCGTTCAGAGCCTACCGGATAACAAATAGCGGTATCTTAAACCCAGTTATATCAAGCATTGGCTCCGATCATGTACTTACTGCCCCTGAAACAGGACAAGGATACATGAAACTTGGTGGAGGAAACGTGCTTGCGGTGGCACTATCAAACCCAGGCGTATCAAACGTGTTAGAAATTTTTGATTTTAATAATGCAACCGGTGCTGTTACCAACTTCCGCACAGCTGATCTTAACAGCACCACAGGTCAGGTGTATGGAGTTGAATTTGCCGGCAACAAGATTTTAACAACACTACTCGGCACACCCTCAGCCATCCGCGAATTTTATATCGACTTTCAAGGCAATCCACAATTAATAACGCCACCACTGGCTGATATCAACCAACAACTTGGTGCAATCCAACGCGGCCCTGACGGACAGATTTACGTTGCAATAAACAACAGTTCTTCATTGGGTGTGATAACGATTAACCCGGATACATTACTGGTTTCGTCCTTCAATGCAAATGGCTTTGCACTTGCTGCCGGAACGCAAAGCACATTGGGTCTTCCTAACTTTATTCAGAATGTCGGTAATCCAAACCAACCACCAGGCATGGACATCGCGGGCTTTTGCTTGGGTGAACCTACCCTATTCACCGGATTTGGTACTGACCCGATCGATCTGTTTGAATGGTCGTTCGGTGATGGTTTCGGTTCTGATTCATCGGTGGTAAGGCATACCTATGCCGCAGCAGGCGATTATATTGTAACGCTGCGGGTTTACAACCGGTGCGGACTGGATACCACCATGACCCAAACCATAACCATTTTTCCTCCACCGTCTAACCCAACATTTTTACCGGCTGGTGTATTGCAACCGGTAATCTGCAATGGCGATTTATTGCTCGAAGCATTACCCCTTACCAATCCAAATATTCCCAACCTGACTTATTTGTGGTCAACCGGGGAAACAACCCGTGAGATCTTAGTCTCGCAGCAATCCATTGTTAGCGTAACCATCACGAATATTATCAGCGGTTGTACATCGGCTGGTGCCCTTCTCGTGGCCGACAACCGACCACCGGTTGATTTGGGTCCTGATCAAACATTATGTCAAAACTCGGCTATATTTCCATTAGATGCCTCTAACCCAGGAGCCATTTATGCCTGGACAATTAATGGTGTTGCCAGTGGCACTGCACAAACACAACCTGTTGACAGCAGCGTTCCCGGCTCATTCACGTATCAGGTATCCGTAACAGATCCCATTACGGCCTGTACAGTAACAGAAGAAGTTACCTACACATTTAATGAAGCACCTGCATTCACTGCTGTTCCTTCTAATACAGCAGCCTGCGGCACCAACACCGGCCAGATAGCGCTTACAATCAATTCACCTGCAAGCCTGTTTACCTACTTCGTTACTGGCCCGTCAACAACACTTCAAGATGTTGACCAAAACACAGGACCTGTAATCAATCCAGGACTAACGGCTCTTGGAGCAGGAACCTACAGCATTACCGTGGCCGATCAGATTTCCGGATGTGCCTCCATCACTACGGTTGGTATTAGCGATAATGCAATAGACATCGTAAGTGCCATAGCACAGTCACCTACCTGCGATCCCGTAGCCATCGATGTGATTACATCTGGAATTGTTGGTGTAGGCACAGCCACCTACACCATTACAAATTCTGGTACCGGGGTAATAACCATACCTGCAACATTAATTGGTACTGCCAATTTCACCACGTTACCGGTAACAGTTCCGGGCAGTTATACCATTCAAGTTAATGCAGACGGTTGTGTTGCCACTGAAGATATCACACTTGTGTCCGACCCAATTGTTCCGATAACCTTGTCGGCTAATGGATGCGTAAACCCAGTAACACTAACCGTGACCGGAGGGTCAGGCTTCTCCTGGACGGGTCCTAACATCACCAGTTCAACGAACATTGCTTCCGTCACTGCCACACCACCTCAAGGCTCTCAAACATATACAGTTACAGTTACCGATGCTGGCTTCTGTCCCGCAACACAGTCCATTGTGGTTGAAGTTAATAATAACGTAACAGCCGATTTCACTCAAACTGATGGCTGTGCAGACCAGATAACGCTAACTGCAACTGTTTCTCAGCCCGGATCATACACATATCAGTGGGATCGGAACGGAATTCCAATACCCGGTGGCGTCTCTATACTCGCCAATCTTAGCGATAATGGTGCATCGTATCGCGTTAGCATCAGAAACACCGTTTCAGGTTGTACATTTTTATCGCCTGCACGGCAAGTTAATGTTGCAGGTGATTTGCAACTTGTCATGAACGCCACTACCCCATGCGAAGGTTCACCTTTCACCTTAACTGCAACCAGCAACATCGGTGGAACAAGTTTTCAATGGGCGGTTGATGGCAACAACATTTCCGGAGCAACCAATTCATCACTCATACGAACTACAGGTGGGCTCTACCGGGTAACCGGCACGGTACCGGGATGTTCCCGCTCAATTGAAAATCAGATTTTACTTTTCCCAACTACACCGGGCGCATTGCCTCAACGTGCACTGATTTGTAATAACGATGCCAACCCTGATCCGAATACCAGGGAAATAACACTCGATGCCGGAGCCGGCTTTATCAGTTACAACTGGTTTCAAGGTGGGGTGCCCATTGGAGTAACCACTCAAACACTATTAGTGGATGAACCGGGTGTATACAGTGTGGCTCTCACTAATTCATTTGGTTGTATCAGCAACGATCAAACCGATGTAATTGAAGAATGCAGACCACGCATAACCGCCCCTACTGCCTTCCGTCCGGGAAGTTCTGTTGTAGAAAACAGTGAGTTTGGAATTTTCACCTTTTTCATCGATGACACCGGCTTTGAGGTTTTTATTTTCAATCGCTGGGGCGAAATGATTTACCAGTCCACCGACCGGTTGTTCCGGTGGAATGGCGGCTACAAAAACAATCCATCACAGCTTTTACCAGCCGGCACCTATACTTATGTAGTGAAATATAAAAGCGCCTACCGACCACAAGATGGTATTCAGGAAAAACGCGGTGGTGTGGTGCTGGTGCGATAATCAACTTCTGATTATTGTAGCTTATTCTCCACTTTTTTACGAATATGGGTGAGTTTTATCATCTACTCATGAAACATTCGCTCAGTTTGCTGATGGCCATATTTATGGTTTTCAGTTGCACCACGAAGAAAGAAAAACCTGCCGATCTTAACCTGATTAATATCGTTCCAGCTCCTGTTAAGGTTGAGCTTCAGAACGGATTTTACAGTATAAACGATACCATAAAGATTGCAGCCCTTACTGATGATGAACGATCAGCCGCAGCTTTTCTGATCGAGTTTCTAACCTTGTACAACATACCCTCCCTTGCGGTTAGTGACTCAAATGCCTCGATTTCGATCAGGAGTTTTGTTTCGAAAGAGATATTACCGGAAGGATATTACCGCATGAGCATTACCGAAAACGGAGTGGATATTTTCTCCACCAGTGCTTCCGGACTTTTCTATGCGGTTCAATCCTTGATACAATTGATCACCGTTGATGCATCGGTTGTGAGAATTCCGAAAGCAATAATCACTGATTTTCCCCGCTTTGCCTGGCGTGGCCTACACCTGGATGTTTGCCGGCATTTCTTTCCAGTGGATTTCATCAAACGATACATTGACCTGATGGCGCAATACAAATTCAATACATTTCACTGGCATCTCACGGAAGACCAGGGTTGGCGGATTGAAATAAAAAAGTACCCAAAACTTCAATCCATAGCCGCATGGCGTAACGAAACCCTCATCGGGCATTACGGTGATCAGCCCCATCAATTCGATGGACAACGCTATGGAGGATATTATACACAAGATGAAATAAAGGAAGTTGTAGCCTATGCCACACAACGACACATAACCATTGTACCGGAAATTGAAATGCCAGGTCATTCCCTTGCGGCACTATCGGCTTATCCTGAACTAGGTTGTACCCAAGGTCCGTACGAAGCGGCTACATTATGGGGTGTATTTGATGATGTATTCTGTGCCGGTAAGGAATCGACATTCACTTTTCTTCAGGATGTGCTCGATGAGGTAACCGAACTCTTTCCAGGCCAATACATTCATGTGGGTGGCGATGAATGTCCGAAAATACGATGGGAAACCTGTCCGCATTGCCAGGAAAGATTAAAGGATGAGCGGCTGGCCGATGAACATGAACTGCAGAGTTACTTCATACAGCGCATTGAAAAATACCTCAACGCCAAGGGCCGTAAAATCATTGGATGGGACGAGATACTGGAAGGTGGACTGGCGCCAAATGCTGCGGTAATGAGTTGGCGGGGCGAAGCAGGTGGTACTGCTGCAGCCCAGGCAGGCCATCACGTGGTGATGACACCCGGGTTTGCACTTTATTTTGATCATTACCAGAGTGTGCAAAAGAATGAACCTACAGCCATAGGAGGCCATACTTCTTTAAAAAAGGTTTATGACTATGAACCCATCCCTACAGCGCTAAGCCAGGAAGAATCTGAATTCATTTTGGGTGCACAGGCAAACCTTTGGACCGAGTATATCAAAACTCCAGAACATGTTGAGTACATGGTTTATCCGCGTGCGTTGGCATTAGCTGAAGTGGTTTGGTCCCCAAAGGAAAACCGGAACTGGGATAGTTTCATTAAACGTTTATCCAATCAATTCAGATTACTGGATCTGCAAAACGTTAATTATCGACAACCATTAACCGATGAACTGAAATAGTTGGTTTATCGGAAATATGTTTAGTAATTTTCGATTGCTTAAAAAAATCGCTATGAAAAAACTATTCGTACTAAGCATTCTCGTTTTGTGCTTTCCTGCCTTCTCAACGGTGTTTGCTCAAATTATTAAAACGCAGATTCAAATTACTGTTCGCAACGACCTGGGAAATACTGTTGAAGGAGCAACAGTAAAACTGTTTGAAACAGAGCAGGATTATAACGAAGAAAAAAATGTTGCCGCAGAAGGGGTTACGGATGCCAAAGGGGTTGTTCGCTTCAAAGAATTAAAAGCCATTTCCTACTACATTATGGCTGAAAAAGATGAACAGAATAATTTTGGCGGTGGGGAAGTGACCGGAAAACTCGAAGAGAAAAAGATAAATAAGGTTACACTGGTTATTCAATGACCATCACCTCGCGCAAAAAGCTCATGGCAAGCTTGCGCGAATACAAAACTGCTTACGCAGAAGAAGCCAGGTATCGCGATCAGTTCCTCAAGCTACTGAACGATGGTTCTTGCTTTCATCGCCACCATCTACCGGGCCATCTTACCGGATCAGCTTGGATTGTGAATAATCCCGGCACAAAAACACTCCTGATTCATCATGGTAAACTTAACAAGTGGCTACAGCCCGGTGGCCATGCTGACGGAGATGAAAATATTTTTAGCGTTGCCTTGCGGGAAGCTTTAGAAGAAACCGGTTTGAAGAATTTACATCCAGTAATAGATGCTCCATTTGATATCGACATTCACCTTATACCGGCCCGAGTGGATTTTCCCGAACACCTGCATTTTGATGTAAGGTTTATATTTTCAGCCAGCGAGTTTGATGAAGTGCAGCTGTCACCCGAATCCAACCAGCTGCAATGGTTCAACATTGAGTTTGTACCCGAATTGGTAAAGCACAATACATCCATTCTGCGGATGATAGAAAAAACAAAAGTGCTATTTGGAAGCCACCAGTGCTAAGCCAAAGGCAATAACTACCAACCAGAATTTATAGCCAACCAATGCAGGTATCAGCACCCATTGCATTTGCATCATTACAGCTACCAATACAAGCAATACAGCAATGCCTTTGATGATGTTTCGGGTTTTATTACTCATGATCGCAAGATATAATTCTATAGTTCCACAAAATAGGGATTTGAATTACTGAATTACTAATTTTTAATGGTGAATAAATTCTAATTTAGCACATCATGGCTGAAATAGGTACAGATATTAAAAAGGCAGCAGCCTTGTTAACACAAGGCGAACTGGTGGCCATTCCTACCGAAACGGTTTACGGTCTTGCCGGTAACGCACTAAACATTGATGCTGTTGCCAAAATATTTTCTGCCAAGAATCGTCCACAGTTTGATCCCCTCATCGTGCATATCCCTTCGCTATCGTTTGCTAAAAACTATGTGCATGAAATTCCCAAAAAAGCTGAACGCCTGGCACAACTCTTCTGGCCCGGACCGCTCACGCTCGTGTTGGATAAAAAAGATGATATTATTCCTGCATTGGTTACTTCCGGTTTAAATACCGTTGGCTTTCGCAGTCCGGATCATCCCCTCGCCCGAAAATTACTTACAGCACTTCCATTTCCATTGGCAGCACCCAGCGCTAATCCGTTTGGTTATGTAAGCCCCACTACCCCTGAGCACGTAAACGAACAATTGGGCAACAACATCAGCTACATTCTTGATGGGGGCACCTGTTCCATCGGCATTGAATCCACCATTATTGGTTTTGAAGAAGGTGAACCGGTGGTACTTCGATTGGGCGGACTAAGCGTAGAACGCATTGAAGCGGTAACAGGGAAGATTAAAGTTTTTGAACACTCCACCTCCAACCCGGTAGCTCCCGGCCAGCTTAAGAGTCATTATGCGCCCGGCAAGCCACTTAAATTGGGTAAGTTGGAAGAACTCTTGCAGCATTACCCCGCCCATGAGGTTGGCATTCTTAGCTTTTCACACGATTACAATTCGAAGTATCAGCGCATCCTGTCACCTGGCGGAAATCCGGAAGAAGCAGCACGAAATCTTTTTCAATTCCTGCGCGATTTTGACAAGATGCCGGTGAGTATTATCCTGGCCGAGTTACTTCCAGATGCCGGGCTCGGACGCGCCATTAACGATCGGTTAAAACGTGCAGCCGCTGTTGACAATTGATCACTGACAGTGTACTTTACATCCGCTTACAGGCATTGATTTCATCTGTTAATAATTTTTTGTTTTAGGTCAGATGGAATCGCAATGTATTATCATGCTGTAGGGTGTAGTGTATTTTAATGGCGATTTCATGGAACAGAAAAAGAAAAAATTGTTGGTGCTTACGGGGGGCGGTGATTGCCCAGGGCTTAATGCCGTTATACGGGGAATAGCCAAACGTGCCCGGAAAGAAAAAAACTGGGACGTATACGGTAGCATTGAAGCCTTTAACGGAATATTGAACGAACCTCAACAAATCATCCACCTTACCAAACGAAAAACAGCAGGCATTCACGTTAAGGGCGGAACAATTCTTAAAACTACCAACAAGGGAAATCCGTTAAAGTATCCCGAAATACAAAAGGATGGATCAGTGAAAGAAACTGATCGCAGCAGCGAGCTCATCAAAAAAATCAAGCAGTTGAGCTTCGATGCCGTTATTAATATAGGGGGTGATGGTTCGCAAAAAATATCAAAAGTTCTTTTCGATAAAGGCTTAAACATTGTAGGCGTTCCCAAAACAATTGATAATGACCTGTCGGCCACCGACATGACCTTTGGTTTCCAAACGGCCGTACAAATTGCCACGGATAGTTTCGATAAACTGGTAACAACGGCAGAAAGCCATCACCGTGTGATGATTATGGAAGTAATGGGGCGCGATGCCGGTTGGATTGCCATCCATACAGCCATTGCCGGGGGTGCAGAAATTTGCCTGATTCCTGAAATACCGTATGACATTGAAAAGCTGGTGAAGCGCATTGACGCACGATACAAATTCGGTAAAGGGTTTGTTAACATTGTAATTGCCGAAGGTGCCAAAGCAAAAGATGGAACCATTGTGTCGCGCAGCGGTGAAAAGGGCTCAGAGCATGTTCGGTTAGGTGGTGTAGCTTTTGAACTTTCGGCTCAACTGAAAAATGCAGGCTGTAAAGCAGAAATCCGCGAAACTGTTTTAGGACATATACAGCGTGGTGGAACACCCACCGCTTTCGACCGGGTGTTGGCAACGCTGTTTGGTGTAAAAGCCATGGAGCTTGTCATTCACGGTGAGTTTGGAAAAATGGTTGCCCTGAAAAACAACGGCATCAGCTACGTTTCGCTGGAAGAAGCCACCCGCGAATACAATTTTGTCAATAAAGATTCTTTCATCGTTAAAGCAGCCAAGGGCATGGGCATAAGCTTTGGCGACTAGGCTGAAACAATATTCTAAAATGAAAATATTTTACTATGAAAACCCTGAATGACATTTCCTTTGCCAGAAAACGAGCCTTGATTCGTGTTGACTTCAATGTTCCACTCGACAAAAGTTTTAACGTTACGGATGATAACCGCATCCGCTCAACCATACCCACCCTCAAGAAAATTCTTAGCGATGGAGGAAGTTGTGTGTTGATGTCGCACCTGGGCAGACCAAAGGAAGGTTCTGAAGAAAAGTACTCACTAAAGCACACGCTAAAAACCCTTGAAACCTTACTGGGCACCGCTGCAAAATTTGCTCCCGATTGCATTGGCGCGGAAGCTTATCAGTTATCCGCTGCCTTGAAGCCTGGAGAAGTATTGGTACTTGAGAACCTGCGCTTCTATAAGCAGGAAGAAAAAGGCGATGTTGAATTTGCTGAAAAACTGAGCAAACATGGCGACCTCTATGTGAATGATGCTTTTGGTACGGCTCATCGGGCACATGCCTCCACAACCATTGTTGCACAATTTTTTCAGGAAAAATGCGCGGGCTATGTTATGGCAGCCGAATTGGATAATGCCCAACGTGTACTGGAACATGCCGAAAAACCTTTTACCGCCATCATGGGCGGAGCCAAAATTTCCGACAAGATCCTCATCATCGAACGATTGCTGAACAAAGTTGATCATTTGATTATCGGTGGCGGCATGGCGTATACCTTCTTTAAAGCCATGGGTGGTAACATCGGTAACAGCTTGGTGGAGGCCGATAAGCTTGACTTGGCCAAAGAGCTTATCCAAAAAGCAAAAGGAAAAGGCGTTGAACTGCACTTGCCCATCGATTCGGTGGTGGCCGATAAATTCGATACCAACGCCAATACCAAAATCGCCAACAACCACAGCATTGAAGAAGGTTGGATGGGGCTCGACATCGGCCCACAGGCCAGTGAGGTTTTTTCTTCCGTGATTGGCAAGTCGAAAACCATATTGTGGAATGGCCCCATGGGCGTTTTTGAAATGGAGAAATTCGAGCAGGGTACAAAAAAAATTGCCGAAGCCATTGTTAAGGCTACCGAAAACGGAGCTTTTTCATTGATTGGTGGAGGCGATTCTGCGGCCGCTATCAGTAAGTTCAACTTCACCGAAAAAGTGAGCTATGTATCTACCGGGGGAGGTGCACTACTGGAATATTTTGAGGGCAAGGTGCTACCAGGGGTTAAGGCACTTGACTGACCTTAGCTACCGAAAGGCTATTAGAAAGACCAAAATCTTTTTATATTTGATTAGCTGTTAATCGGTAAAGCCGATACCAGCCCATTGTAACCTAAATTTTTATCGTATTATGAACATTTTTGTTGCCAAGTTAAATTTCAAGACCCGCACCGAAGATCTGCAAAGTGCCTTTGCCCAGTATGGTGAAGTTTCTTCCGTTAAAATTGTGAAAGACCGCGACACTGGTCGCTCAAAAGGATATGGGTTTGTAGAGATGCCAAACGATACTGAAGCACAGGCTGCCATTGACGGTTTAAATGAAAAAGAACTCGATGGACGTACCATCGTTGTTAAACCGGCCAACCCCAAATAATCGTTTCAGGAACGCCACTGTGTATCATTAAATACTTGAACCCCGACTCATTCGGGGTTTACTTATTTTTATCTGTACCTTTATTGCCACCGTAAAGTGAATCGCGCGTTCAAAAAAATAAAATCGTGACTACTGCGAAACGAATTGGTTTTTTCCTGGGTCCGTTACTCTTCATAATCACTTACCTTTTTTTTCCTGCAGAACTGATTTCGCCCACAGCGCCCAAAGCATTGGCGCTGGCTGTATGGATGCTCACCTGGTGGATTACCGATGCTGTTCCTATTCCAATCACCGCCTTTCTCCCCATGGTTGGATTTCCGCTATTGGGTGTTATGAAAATCAGTCAGTCAACTGCACCCTACGCCAACCCGGTAATCTTTTTATTCATGGGTGGTTTTTTGATTGCCCTTGCACTCGAAAAACATAAGCTGCATGAACGCATCGCACTCAAACTGATCCGGTTAACCGGAGCATCCGGTAATGGTATCATTCTTGGATTTATGCTGGCCTCTGCCCTGCTGAGTATGTGGATCAGCAACACTGCCACCGCCATGATGATGTTGCCAATAGCACTTTCCGTGGTTCATTTAATTTTGAATGATGCCGGAATACCGCATGAGCACAACAATAAACGCGAACGAAAATTTGCTGTAGGCCTGATGCTTTCCATCGGCTACGCGTGTTCATTGGGTGGAATGGCTACCATTATTGGCACACCGCCCAATGTGGTTTTCGTAGGATTACTGAATGAATTCTATGGTATAAAAATTTCATTTGCACAGTGGCTTGTGATTGGCCTTCCGGTGGCAACGATTTTGGTTTTTGCCACATACTTCCTGGTAACCCGATTGCTCTTCCCAAACCATCTTGAAAAAATAAAAGGCTCCGAAGAATTAATTGCCACACGTCAGCAGGCGCTTGGACCAATCCGGAAAACCGAAAAGCTTGTGCTTACAATTTTTTTACTCACCGCATTTTTCTGGATTTTTCAGCAACCGCTTAATGCCTTGCTTAGCCGGGAGCTTTTTAACGACACCATTGTAGCCATGTGTGGCGGATTACTCATGTTTATGGTACCCGTTGATTTTAATAAAGGTGTATTTGTGTTGCGGTGGTCTGATACGGAAAAGCTTTCCTGGGGCATTCTTTTTCTTTTTGGTGGCGGGCTTTGCCTCGCGGAAGGACTGGATAAGTCGGGAATTATACCGGCTGTAGGCCAATGGATTGGCGGACAAAGCGATTTTTCAATTTGGGTTACGCTGCTGCTCATTGTCATTTCTGTGTACTTATCAGAAGTGATGAGCAACGTAGCGTTAGTCAATGTATTTGTTCCGGTGGTCTTCGGTATTGCAAGTGTAATGAACGTTAACCCGATTTTGATGGGCTTACCGGTAACCCTGGGCGCCAGCATAGCGCTTATGTTTCCTATTGCCACACCCCCCAATGCCATCGTATTTTCCAGTGGTTATATCCGCATACAGGATATGGTTCGGGCTGGTTTCTGGCTTAATATCGTTTCCATCCTTTTCATTTGGCTGATATCCATAAGCCTTGTAAACTGGGTGTTCCGGTAATCCTGAAATGACTGAAGCCACCCTCATGGATAGCTTCAATCACAGGTCAATCCGCAACGATCTCTATTGTCGGGACTCTTCCTTTAGCTTTTTCTCCTCTATGAGATAGGCCAGGCCTAAACCCATACCACCAAAAATAAACAACATGGAAAAGTATGCCACTTCCTCCATATTATAAGTCCGGTCGAGGAAATAAGCGATCAGCAAACCCAATCCAGCGCCTATAAATAATAAGGACGCCCTAAGGGTACCGGAAGTACCGCCCTTGCGCTTAGTGGTGAACAAAGTGGGATCAACCCCCTTTTCAATCATGGCCATACGCTCAGTATTTTCATACCTGCGCAAATAAATAATCATTGTAAAAACACTTATGATGGCCACAATGGGAATCATAACGCCTAATACTTCAACATCCATAATAATTACTTTTAAGTGAAATCTGTGCCTATGACGCAGGGCTTTTTAACCGGGTTACAACAATTACTGATAAATATTGCTGTAACTTTAGCATTAACCGCTGCGTCAAAGCGTTGTCATGACAGACCCTGATTTTGAATTGATCGACAAGATTATTGCCGGAGAGCAGCCCTTGTTTGGCGAACTAGTGAACCGTTATAAAAGTTATGCGTTCACCATTGCGCTTAAGGTTTTAGATAATCGTGCCGAGGCAGAAGAGGCTGCACAGGACGCGTTTGTAAAAGCCTATAATCATCTCAAAAACTTTAAAAAGGATGCACGATTTTCTACCTGGCTATATAGAATTGTATTTAATACCGCAATTAGCTACAAGCGAAAACGTAAGGGAACGTTTCAAAGCATTGAAAACACTGTTGTAGCGTACGGACAAGAGGCAGAAGGCTTGCTTGAGCGAAACGATAAAAAGAAGTTTATCCGTCAGGCTATGAATAACCTGAACGAGGCCGATAAACTGGCGATAAACTTGTTTTATTTACAGGAATTTTCGCTTGAAGAGGTGGCCGAAATTACGGGCATGCAAGCCAATACGGTTAAGGTACGCGTTCACCGTGCACGGCAACGGTTAGCTGATGAATTAGCGGTGATATTAAAAAATGAAGCATTAACTTTATAACGTAATTGTTATGAATAAAATACCCCAATTATTGGAAAACCAACTTCTCGAACTGATCGATGGAAACCTATCGGCAAGCGAAAAGGAAAAAATAGAGCAGGAGATAGAACACAGCCCTGAAGTAAAGAAAAGATATAATCAGCTGGTTGAGATAGATCGTGCATTAAAAACTATACAGCTCGAACAACCTTCCAAAACCTTTACACAAATTGTAATGGCTAAGCTTAACAGTCAACCACTACAAACCGGGTTTTCAATTAAAAATGGTTTGCTGCTACTATTCGGAGTGCTGATTGCCGTTGGAGCGGCTACTGTGTTACTGGCCACAGGTGTTTTTGATACCGCTGGCACAATTGATTTAAATAACATCGTTGCGCCTAATCTTACCAAAGAGCCACTCCCCTCAGTTCCCTTTAACGGTAAACTCGTGGTTAATGGCATTATTATTCTAAACATTGTATTGGCCTTTCTGATTCTGGACAGAACCATTCTGAAGCCGTGGTTTAATCGTAGAATTAACGATATGCAGTTTTAGGCTGATGCCCTTATTCTTTTTCTCCTTAGCCACAGGCCAATACCCAGGTACAATAGTGTAGGAAGAATACCACTAATGGGTGAGATAACAATCTTCATGTTGTTAACGATATCAATGTGCCCATCAATAACCAGGTGATTAATGAGTGCATCTTCAACTGCATGTAACAAAATAACAGGCCATATGGAATTCGTAAGCCGGAATAATTCGGTGAACATGATCGTCCATACCACCATGTTGATGATGGCCACAACAGTGAATACGATTCTGTCAACAGGCAATACGGCATGAATTGCCGACTCAGGCAAAAACACGAGATAATAAGGTGCGTGCCAAAGTCCCCAAACCAATCCGGCAATCAGATAAACAGTAACATCCTTCAACTCAAGTTTAAGAAGCTTCACCGTGAGGTATCCACGCCATACCGACTCTTCAAATATATTTTTGATTAGGTTAACCCCTAACAAAACAATGAACGTTGAAAAGTATGGTTGTGCATCGAAGTTTAAGAAACTAATCCAACCCATTGCGTAACCAATGGTCAATGTTACCAGTGTAACCATCGGGAAAATAAAGAAAGCAACAAGGTACCACCATATGTTATCCTTGATCGCGGGCTTTAATCCGGCATCTTTCCATCCATCGCCCATAAACGTGCGTAACACAATAACTACAGCTAGCGGAACGACCAGCCATATTGCCATACCAAGGGTTTCTTCTTCTTGCTGATCCGGGAGCCGCTGATCGATGAATACACCCAGCCATCCGATGCACAACGCTACAACGATAAAGAGGATAAGGTTTCGGATGGTGACTTTACTATCCATGCTTTTACTTTGGATCTCCTTCTTTCTTTGCTTCGCAGTTTATTTTCCAATCTTTGGCAAGTGCCAGCTTTCCATTTTTAGCTTTCTTGATAATATCCTCCTTCTTTGACTTGCATCCGTTATCAATGAAATGGTAACGGATTCCGTTAATCGTAAAATTGTAATGGCAGGTCTGCGTTGACATCTGCTTTTTTACACACGTCAATTCGATCTCATCCTCCAACGTGATGGAAATAGAAGAGAAGCCTGTCATCATTAGAAGAACAATACCGATAGCTAAATTTTTCATAGGGTAAAGATAGAATGTTACAAAACAAAAAAACCCTGCATAACTGCAGGGTTTTTACTAATCAATAATCAATCCAACATCAGTAACGGTAGTAATCGGGCTTAAACGGACCTTTTACTTCCACACCAATATATTTTGCCTGTTCCGCAGAAAGCGTTTCCAGCTCTACACCAATTTTCTTCAGGTGAAGCATGGCCACTTTTTCATCGAGGTGTTTGGGCAGCATGTAAACTTTGTTCTCGTAACTACCTGCATTGTTCCAAAGCTCAAGTTGTGCCAGCACTTGATTGGTAAATGAGTTCGACATCACAAAAGAAGGGTGACCTGTTGCACAGCCCAAATTCACCAAACGGCCTTCTGCCAGAAGAATAATCTGGTTTCCGCTCTTCATCGTGTATAAATCAACCTGAGGCTTAATTTCATCACGGCTTGCAGCATTGGTATTTAACCAGGCAACATCAATTTCATTATCGAAATGACCAATGTTACAAACTATGGCTTTGTCCTTCATGCTCTGGAAGTGACGATCCTTAACGATGCCGAAGTTTCCGGTAGCGGTCACAATAATGTCTGCTTCTTTTACCGCATCATCCATTTTCTTAACTGCGAATCCGTCCATGGCTGCTTGAAGGGCACAGATCGGATCAATTTCAGTTACAATCACACGGGCACCTGCCCCGCGTAACGATGCTGCGGAGCCTTTCCCTACATCACCATAACCCGCTACAACAGCAACTTTTCCAGCCATCATGATATCGGTTGCCCTGCGGATTGCATCAACCAATGATTCCTTACAGCCATACTTATTATCAAATTTCGACTTCGTTACCGAGTCGTTGATGTTGATGGCCGGCAAAGGCAATTTGCCATTATGCTGGCGTTCAATCAGACGGTGCACGCCTGTGGTCGTTTCTTCCGATATACCCTTTATACCCTGTACCAATTCTGGATAACGATCCAAAACCATGTTGGTCAGGTCACCGCCATCATCTAATATCATGTTCAACGGCTTGCCATCCTTAAAGGCAAACAGCGTTTGCTCAATGCACCAGTCAAATTCCTGCTCATTCATGCCTTTCCAGGCAAATACAGGAATACCGGCAGCGGCTATGGCAGCAGCAGCATGATCCTGGGTTGAAAATATATTGCAGCTCGACCAGGAAACTTCAGCGCCCAATTCAATAAGGGTTTCAATTAAGACAGCTGTTTGGATGGTCATGTGAAGGCATCCGGCTATCCGAGCGTCTTTTAAGGGCTTTTTCGGGCCATATTCCTCACGTATAGCCATCAAACCGGGCATTTCGGCTTCCGCTAGCTTTATTTCTTTGCGTCCCCATGCTGCCAGGGCGATGTCCTTTACCTTGAATTTTAATGTATCAACCATTGTATACTTTGTTTTTGGGTTTTTGATCGCGCAAAAATACCATAAAGGTTTTAAAAATCCTTATTGGCAAATGAATGCGTCATATTAACTAGAAGTAGCCAAAAATTGTTTTAAACTACGTTCCTTATACCCTGTTTTAATTGGTTAATGTTATGAAATGAGCACAAACCAAACTATACCCAACAACATGGTTAATATGTGTACTAATTCGGTTGGGGAAGTCTTGATATGCGAATTCCATGTGACCTTAAAAATAAATTATTAACACATGAATAAGCAATCTATAACAATCGATGTTTTTTCCGATATCGTTTGCCCTTGGTGTTACATTGGGAAACGTAGGCTTGAAGGTGCCATTCAGCGACTAAGCTCCAACTTCGTCTTCGATATCACGTATCATCCCTTTGAATTAAATCCAACGCTACCGGCCAGTGGGTTGAATCAAAAAGAATACCTGGTCAATAAGTTCGGGGGATTAGACCGTTACATGCAAATAACTGAACACGTTACCCGTATTGCAGCACTTGATGGGTTGACCTTTGATTTTGAAAAACAAACAACAGCACCAAACACGCGTGATGCCCATAGGTTAGTTTGGTGGGCTAAGTCATACACAAAACAAGCCGAGTTAACCGAAAGCTTAATGAAAGCTTATTTCACCGATGGCATTAACCTTAGTTTAACCGACAGTCTTGTAACGATTGGCGAAGCAATTGGCCTGCCGGGGCATGAAGCAAAAAATTTTCTGAAATCTACTGAAGGTTTAGCTGAAGTTGAAGAAGCTGAAGATAAAGCCTTTCAGCTTCGCATTACATCCGTTCCATTTTACATCATTAACAGCAAGTTCGGACTTTCCGGAGCGCAGCCTGTTGAAGCATTCATAGAGGCAACCGAAGCTTCTGTAAAGAATCAGTAAGTCCTTCAGGGCAAACTACTTCTTTTTCTTCTTTCCAGTTTGTGGCTCAGGCTTGTGTCCCACCAAATCTTCATGCTTTATAATGGAAGTCCAGATACTAGTCTTTCCATTATCCATGCGCGTCCATACTGGAACGATTACTCCGTTATGCGCTGCAATACCAATCTTATTGCCGAACGGAACTGAGTTTATTGGCAAAAAAGGTGATTCACTGATTTTTACATTGGTGAACGATGCACCATTGTTTACCGAGTACGCCAGGTAAACATCTGTTTGGTCATCCTCATATTCCCTGCGATCATAAAAAACGATATAGATGTGGCCACTGGTTTGATCGATTGTCATGGCCGGCATAAACTGATGGCTCCCTCGCTCATCATCATTAATACGTAAGGCCTGTGTCCAGTTGTCACCAAAATTAAGCGATCTGGAGAAGTAAATTTCAGTATCTCCTTTCAAACTCTCCTCTGCCCATGTCAGGTAAAGTGCACCATTAAAATTTGTTCGGGTATTGTCGCATACTAACGTTGGCAAACCATTGGCCTGCATGATACCTGGCACGGATAACTTCCAGCCTCCGACCTGTTCCGTAACCGGAATATCTTGTGACAACCACATCGTACCTCCGTCAAACGACCTATCAACATAGATCACACCATCAAACGACCAGGTGATGAACAATTTACCATCGCCAGACACGGCCGGAGTAGAGCCCCGAACAGTGCTATCGCCATCAAGGCAATCACCAGGTTTTGAAATCACAAACGGCTTTGTCCATTTTGAGCCACCGGAAGATTTGCTGAACAAAATCTGAGACTTGCAGCCGGCTTCGCTACTGCCGAAGTGATCAAACTCAGTCCAAGTAATAAAAACATTCCCCTTACGATCGGCCACTGCCCCATGATTGATGGGAACCTTTGGTGGGCTTAAGCTAATCGTTGATCGGTCATCCCAGTTATTGCCTCCGTCCTTTGATCTTCTGAGCACTATACGATCGGGTTGTGTGTGGCCAGCTTTGCCTTCCGGATCGGATTGATACATAAAATAGATACTACCTGAGAAATCAGAGATAAGGACAGGATTCTCTAATTGCGCATTTTTCGACTGAGCGGATGACCTGGACCAGGTTGTTCCACCATCGGCACTTACAAATAATTGATCCGGAAAAGCAGAAACAACAATGTTATCAGGGGTTTTAAAGTTAATGGCAACTGCAGGATCAATGGGGTACCGACCACTTCCTCCAGCGGCACTATCAAGCAGAATATTTTTAAACTGGGCAAATCCTGATGATGAGATTTGTAAAACCAGAAAAATTGTACCAATGATCCTCATACCTTCCCGTTTACGCCTTTGCAAATAAACAAAATCAATAATGTGTTTCAATATTTGTTTATCTTCCAACAAATTAAATCTCAATTAAAATTCCAATGTCGTCCAGTAAACGCCTATATGCTGTATTCCTTCAATTTCTTCGCGATCGGTTCAATCTCGAATCCGATAAAGCCGATGAACTGGAAACCCTTGAATACATACGAAAAGGTGTTGAGTTTAGCGGCACCAATTTATGGATTCTCATTTTTGCAATTTTTATTGCCTCCATAGGGCTGAATGTAAATTCTACGGCCGTCATCATTGGCGCCATGTTAATTTCTCCGTTAATGGGGCCTATACTGGGAATTGGTACAGGGGTAGCCATTAACGATCTTGATCTTCTAAAACGGTCCTTTAAGAACTTGATGATCGCTACCATTTTCAGCGTGGTAACATCAACCTTATACTTTGCCATTAGTCCTCTAAGTACTGCTCAATCTGAATTGCTGGCAAGAACAAATCCCACCATTTGGGATGTATTGATTGCATTCTTTGGTGGATTAGCCGGCATTGTGGCAGGGTCGCGGAAAGAGAAAAGCAATGCCATACCGGGTGTTGCCATTGCCACTGCATTGATGCCACCCCTGTGCACTGCAGGTTACGGATTGGCCAGCGGAAACTTGTACTATTTCTTTGGTGCGTTTTACCTCTACTTTATTAACAGTGTTTTCATTAGCCTGGCAACCTTTATCATTGTTCGCTTCCTGAAGTATCCGAAAAAAGAATTTGCTGATGAAGCCCGTGAAAGAACTGTTAAAAGATGGATTGCCTTTTTTGTGATCATCACTATTATTCCAAGTACCTACCTGGCTTACCAAACCGTGAAACATAGCATTTTTGAGCGAAATGCTAACCGGTTCATCGTTCAGGAACTGAACTTTGAAAATGCACGGGTAATCAATAGTGAGTTAACCTACGATTCAAATGAACAACGCATTGAAGTTTCGCTCTTTGGCGAGCCGGTATCGGATGATCTTATTGAAAAAGCCCGCAGGCAAATGTCCAATTATAATCTTGAAGATACAGAGCTGTTTGTCTTGCAAGGTTACACCGAGAGTGTAAATGAAGCCTCACTGGCTACCAGCATTCGAAGTGGAGTTATTGAAGAACTCTATAAACAGAATGAACAATCGCTACGCAGTAAAGATGAACGGATCAAACTTCTTGAATCTGAGCTCACGCGGATACAAAATATATCCAGCCTTACTACTGAAATATCTCCCGAATTGAAAGCCCTGTACCCTGAGCTCTCCAGTTTCAGCATTAATCAAAGCACGATTATGCGACTAGACTCATTGAAACAAGACACTGTCTTCCTGGCTTATATTAAGTTCAGACGAAACCCCGGTAAAAATGAACTGAAAAAACTGGATGCCTGGTTAAAAGCCAGGGTTAAATCCGATCGGGTTGAGATAGTGGTGGAGTAAACTCTATTTTATTTTATTTTATTTTATTTCTTCTCCTGGTTTGGTCTTCCACCGTTCATGTAACCATACCCATTGATCAGGAAATTTTCTTATTTCTGCCTCAATAATGTCGTTAAACCGCTGGGTGTTTACGCGGATATCCGTCTCCTCATCACCTGTTCGTGCTAGCTCCACTTCAGGATAAAAATTTATCTCCTGCATTAAATCATCGCGTAAATGACAAAATGCAGGAACAACGGCAGCACCTGTTTTTAGTGCCAGTAGCGTGGCGCCAACCGGTGTGGCACAGGGTACACCGAAGAAGTTAACAAATACACTTTTCACGCGGGTATCCTGATCGATTAAAATACCAATCGAACCCTTTTTCTTCAACGCTTTTATCAGGGTAAATGTATCCTTGCCGCGCTCAACAATGGTGGCACCAAACTTCGAACGTTGACTCCACAACAATCGATTAAGTCGTTTATCTTTCATAGAGGCGCCAATGATATAGGGCTGATATCCTCTAAATGAAACCTCCGTTGCTGAAAACTCGAAGGCTCCAATATGGGCTGTTAGAAAAATTACTCCATTACCTTTTTGACGAGCCTGCTCAGCATAGTGAAAGTTATTGGCAACTGTTATTCTCTTAAAACTTTCATAGTTCTTGATATTGACCGCCCGGATTATATCACCTGCATTTTTGCCCATCATGCGAAAAACTCTCTTCGCCAGTTTGCGGATTTCATCAGCCGGCATTGTTTTGCCAAAAGCCATGGTTAAATGCCTGATGGTAAGGTTGCGCGATTGCGTGGCTAAGTAATACGCCAGACTTCCCAACCCACCACAAATTCTTACCCACACGTTGCGCGGTATTAACCACGAAATAAAAATCACCAAACGCAACACGATGTAGATGACGGTGTAGCGGATTTTTCTTCGAATCTTTTTAACTTTCATGCTGATTGTACAGTGCGCAAAGATAGTACATCTGATCTTCTGTTATAAAATAGTCATGCAGTACCTGCCTCAACAACAGAACAAATGAAAACACTAATCATCGTCAGGCATGCCAAATCAAGCTGGGACAATCCAACATTGAGTGATTTTAACAGGCCATTGAATGATCGGGGTTTACATGATGCACCACGCATGGCCAAGCGGTTCAAGGAAAAAGAGCTCATACCCGAAAGACTAATATCGAGTCCGGCCAAAAGGGCGCATGATACCGCCATCATTATAGCGGGAATAATAGGTTATCCTGAAACATCAATCATCCAAAACAAAAAACTCTACCATGCCGAGGAAGATGAAATACTTGATGTTGTTCAGGGTTTCCCTGAACCGGATGATGTGATCATGTTGTTTGGTCACAATCCGGGGCTCACTGATTTTGCTAACCGCCTAATGGATATTCACATTGATAACATTCCTACATGCGGAGTTGCAGCCAGCTCGATAGCTGTTGACCGGTGGAAAGAGGTGAATTGGTCAACCGCGAAGCTACTCTTCTTCGACTACCCTAAGCTTCACTAAAAACCTATGGGTAAAAGTTCCCGGGGTTGCTTTTTTAGCACGCCTACTTTAGCAAACCGGTATCCGATTACTACACGGAAAATGGAGCTGGTAGATGTTAACCTGACCTGCTCAAAATTGAAGCTCCTTGACTGTGCAGCAAAACTAAGCCCCCCAAATAATCGGTTACTGTTATAGCCTAATCCGATACGGAGTGTGGTAATTAGATTCATCATGGTATCGTGTGCATCAGCAACCGTACTTTCATAACTGATCCAATGATTTCCGGGGCCGATGGCCATCGTTCCGTTTAGAAAGAAGTCATTATATACCAATGTATACGAATACCCTCCAGACACTGCCAGCGTAGTATTGTTTACCCTTACAAATCCGGTATTGATCGGATCAATGGGAGGGCGCGTAGAAATAATGGCGGAATCGGCTGATACCCTTAAAAAATTCAATGATCCACCGATTAGAAATGAGCCATTACTCTTGATCTGCCGGTCCACAAAATTAAAGGCTGAACGAAGGGAGAACCTCCGGTTATTCAAAACATAAACGCCACCAACGCCATAGTTTCGTGTGCTGATATCACCGCGTTGTGGATACGGTGTACCGGGCGGAATGGTAACGGATTTATCATCGATGTAAAAGCCCGTGTATTTTTGATAGTAAGCATCGGTCGTAAACTTTTTTGTCACCATATTAATCTGCCAATCGCGCGCATCCGACTCACCATAAATTTCTTTGCTCCGCTCGCTTAGGGGTATAGCTGCTGCAACTTCAACTGTTACATCGAACAAGTACGCACCAAAACCAAACGTAAAGGAGTTATTGGATTCATATTCGATGCGGGCCGTTCTTCGCTGCTGATCACGCAGTGTAAAATATAAATCACGCTGTTTCAGAACAGGCCAAACAGAAAACTTTTTTGGAAATTCCTCTACATAGTGGGCTCTCAAAGAATCAACCGGTTGTTGGGCAAACAATGAAGCCGGAATTACACAAAGAAGTAAAGCCGGAATGACAGACAAATCTGTTAGCATTTTTGAGATTGCTGCTAAACTGATCAGCTTGATCATTTATAAAATATACTCACTCAGGTCCTTATTCCTGGCCAGTCCGCTTAATTTTTCACGAACCATTTCCGCATTTACACTGATGTGTGAATTCGTTGGTATTTTATCCGGCACGTCAAAGAGAAACTCATTGAGCACTTTACTCATAACGGTATGCAGTCTGCGCGCACCAATGTTTTCAATCTCTGAATTAATGGTAAACGCTGTTTTGGCAAGCTCTTCAATGGCATCTTCGGTGAATGATAACTTAACCCCCTCTGCTTCAAAAAGCGCATGATACTGACGCGTTAAGGCATTGCGTGGTTCCTTTAATATCCGCACAAAATCTTCATGGGTAAGATTATTCAACTCAACCCGTATCGGAAATCTTCCCTGCAATTCGGGAATGAGATCGGATGGCTTACTGATATGAAAGGCACCTGCAGCTACGAATAGTATATGATCGGTACGGATAACACCATACTTGGTATTTACCGAGCTACCTTCAACGATGGGCAATAAATCACGCTGCACACCCTCCCTACTTACATCGGGGCCACCGCCACCCTTCTTCGATCCTGATGCAATCTTGTCAATCTCATCAATAAAAATTATCCCTGCATTTTCAGCGCGCTGGATCGCCTCTTCCTTCACCACATCCATATCAATCAGTTTGGAAGCTTCTTCTTCTAGCAAAATTTTACGGGCTTCCGCAACAGTTACTTTTCGTTTCCTGGGCTTTTTGGGCATCATTCCTCCGATCATCTCCTGAAGGTTCATCATGGAAACCTCGTCCATCATGCCTGCGCCTATCATGCCGATGTTTGGGTTGCCGGAAGGTTTTATCTGAATGTCGATTCTCCGTTCTTCCAATTCTCCGTTTTTCAGCTTCTCACGAAAAAGTGTGCGTGTTCGCTCGTTAAGCTCTACATCCGATTCGGGCATTTCAGTTGAAGGATTGTCCTGTTGAATGGCAAAGCCACCCCGAACAGGTTGTTGACGCATGGGCGGAATCAACGCATCAAGAATTATTTCTTCCACCAATTGGGTAGCCTTCTCTTTTACCTCTTCTTTCTTTCGTGCTTTTACCAGGTTAACCGATTGTTCGGCCAAGTCGCGTACCATACTCTCTACATCGCGCCCAACATAACCCACCTCAGTAAATTTTGAGGCCTCCACTTTCACAAAGGGCGCATCCGCGAGCTTGGCCAACCTTCGGGCTATTTCCGTTTTTCCCACACCGGTGGCACCGATCATTAAAATGTTGTTGGGAACAATTTCATCCCGCATTTCTGTCTGCACATTCATTCTTCGCCAGCGGTTCCGCAAGGCAATAGCCACATTCCGCTTGGCATCGTGTTGACCAATAATGTACTTATCCAGCTCACTTACAATTTGCTGAGGAGTTAAATAGTTTGAATCCATCATACTACACGCTTCTTTTTTATAATTTTTTTAAGATCGGCTGCCAAAGTAAAGGAATAATTAGCATTGCCCACACTAAAGCGGCTTCGACTGAATACAAAATCAAAAGATTTTATTCGGGTTACAAAACCAAAGGTAAACCCACTTCCTCCTCCACCTTGCTGTACATTTAATTCCTGCTGCCGTAAAGCATTGTATCCCAACAGTACATTAACGTTGCGGTGTATCAAGATTTCAGCACCCATGTTAAAATGACTGATCACCTTTTTTAGTGTAGTGGATTCCTCATCCGGAATGCTTTCAGCAAAATAATTGTTGCGGGTAAGGTTATAGGCAGTAATTGAAAAACGTACCGGCATGTGCTCAGGTTTGAAAGATGTTCCGATTTGAACATCGAAAGGAACGGAAGGCTGATTGGTATCGCTGTAATCAGAAAGTGTAAAACCAATATTTTTAATTACTAAACCAACCGTAAAATCGCGATGCGGATGAATAAAAACACCCCCCAGATCAAGTGCGAAGGCTGCTGAGTTAAAACCCGCCAGGTTTGAAAACAGGAGTTTTGTATTTACCCCTAACCGAAATGCTGACACCTGATGACTTATTGAATAAACCAATGCTGTCTCACCCGACCGGAAGTTTCCAATCGGTAATCCAGTAGCATCGGTAGCTTCGATCTCACCATAATTAATATGCTGCACACCAATAGAACTCACAAAGTTTTTGGGCGATTTAAATGTTCCTGAAAAAGTAGATTGACCAATATCAGCAACATAAAACATATACCCGGCAGAGGCCCATCCAACCAATGAGTCGCCTGTGAGCGCAGGATTGTTAAAGAAAAAATTTACATCGGCATTATAGCGCGATACGTTTACCCCGCCTAATGCGGCCAACCGTGCGTGTTGAGGAACTTTTAAAAACGAATAGGTAGTGGAAACGGAACTTTGCCCCCAAGCATAACCTGAGAAGAATATCAAAACAACTACTGATATCGCATAACGTAACAACCGCAAATTTCAAGATTTAATCAGCACGCCAAACCTGCAAGGTAAATAAAGTAACTACACCTTGGTATAGTTAAACGGGTTTTGCTTCACTGAAAGCAAACTTCATCGCACTTTTAACCTTATCTCTTAACAAAGCAATTTTCAAAACATCATCAACGGTATCTACATAATGAAAGATCAAGCCTTTGATATACTGCTTTTCAATCTCATCAATATCGCGTTTGTTTTTTGCGCTGAGGATGATTTCCTTAATGCCACTGCGTTTTGCGGCCAGGATTTTTTCTTTTATTCCACCCACCGGTAAAACCTTGCCGCGCAGGGTAATCTCGCCCGTCATGGCCACTTTTGATTTAACTTTTCGCTGGGTATAGATAGAAGCCAGTGAAGTAAACATGGTAATCCCCGCTGAGGGACCATCCTTTGGAACGGCACCGGCCGGCACGTGGATATGCAAATCGTATTGCTGGAATACCCGATGATCAATACCCAACGCTTCGGCATTTGATTTCAGGTACGACAGTGCCGCCATCGCAGACTCTTTCATCACCTCCCCCAACTGCCCTGAAATGGTAAGACCGCCCTTACCTTTACTCAGACTGGATTCGACAAACAAAATCTCTCCACCCACCTGTGTCCATGCCAGGCCAGTCACTACACCGGCAATTTCATTACCCTGATATAATTCTTCATCGAAAATTTCAGCACCCAATACTTTCCATATTGTGTCCTCCGAAATATCCTTATCGAAGTTCTCCTCCATCGCAACTGATTTGGCTACATTTCTTGCCAGGCTGCCGATTTTTCGCTCAAGGTTTCTAACACCGGATTCGCGCGTATAGCTTTCAATAATTCGGGCAACTGCCTTTTTACTGAATTTTACATTTGTATTTTTTAAACCGTGTTCCTGCAATTGCTTTGGCACCAGGTGTCGCATGGCTATCTCAATTTTTTCTTCTTGTGTATAGCCGGTAATCTCTATGATTTCCATTCGATCGCGCAACGCGGGATGAATAGTGTCCAATGCGTTTGCAGTTGCAATAAATAGCACCTTGGATAGATCATACTCCACTTCCAGGTAGTTATCTCCAAAAGTACTGTTCTGTTCAGGATCCAATACTTCCAGCAAGGCTGAAGAAGGATCGCCCCGAAAATCGGAACGTACTTTATCAATCTCATCCAGTATAAAGACCGGATTACCGGATTGCGCTTTCTTGATGTTTTGCAAAATCTTTCCTGCCATCGCCCCGATATACGTTCGCCTGTGCCCGCGTATTTCGGCTTCATCGTGCACACCACCCAATGACATGCGAACATATTTGCGGTTCAATGCTTTTGCGATGGATCGGCCAAGAGAAGTTTTACCCACACCCGGAGGACCGTACAAACAGAGTATCGGGCCTTTCATATCCTGCTTCAACTTCAGTACGGCAAGGTATTCGAGGATACGTGTTTTTACTTTCTCCAATCCGAAATGATCCTTATCCAGAATCTTGCGCGCCTTCTTCAAGTCAAAATCATCTTCGGTAAAATCATTCCACGGCAAGTCCAGCATGAACTCCACATAGTTCATCGCTATGGGATAATCCGGTGCGGCCGGGTTGGTGCGCAGTAACTTATCAAGTTCTTTGTTAAAGTGTTCAGCCACAGCTTTAGGCCATTTCTTGGCTTCACCCTTTTTGCGCAATGCATCAATCTCCTTATCGGGTGTATCATATCCCAATTCATCCTGCAAAACTTTAATCTGCTGGCGCAAAAAATAGTCGCGTTGCTGCTGATCAATATCGGTATGGACTTTCTTTTGAATCTCACTCTTGATTTCCAGCATCTGAATTTCGCGCAGCATAAACTGGAGCAGCAGCGTACCACGATCAACGATATTCTGTGTTTCAAGAATTCGTTGCTTCTCCGCAACTTCAACATTTAAGTTGGAGGCCAGGAAATGAATCAGGAATGGGGTGCTTTGAATGTTATCCAAGGCAACATGCGCCTCCTGCGGAATTTCTGGATTAAGCTTTAATATTTTAATGGCGGCATCGCGCAACGATTGAACCAATGCCGTAACCTCTTTCCCGGTAAGTTCAATAACGGGCTCTGTTTGCAACTCAACACGAGCCGTAAGATATGGCTCTTCCTGCAGAAACTCCTCTACCTGAAATCGGTTCTTGCCCTGAATGATAATGGTGGTGTTGCCATCTGGAAGCACAAGCATCTTAATGATGCGTGCTACAGTACCGGTGCGGTAGATATCATCAATCGATGGCTCCTCTGCCTGTGCATTTTTTTGAGCCACCACACCAATAATCCGGTTTCCCTGATACGCTTTCTTTACCAGCTTGATCGACTTCTGTCTACCCACGGTTATCGGGATAACCACGCCTGGAAATAATACAGTGTTCTTGATGGGAAGTATGGAAAGTTCTTCGGGTAAATCAGCTGGTTTGAGGTCAGCCTCTTGCTCGGGATTAATCAGTTGAATCAAATCATCCGTTTCGTCCTGAACCATTTGAATCGGTAAAGCCTTAAACATGTATATAGGTGTCAAATTGGCACAAAGCCAAGGTAATAATCAATAAATTCAATAACTATCCTTTTTAGACAATAGTAATGCCAAGCCAGCACTCCTGCCTATAGGTAGGTTGTAAAAGAAGCAAAATTGTTTCAACTTTAAAGACGTGGTAAGCGCAGACCTAACCCGTATGTTGTGAAAAAGCATTTTTTAATCTTTCTGACTGTATTTTTATTCGTCTCCACGATCACGGTTTTAGCACAAAAACCTGATCGCAAGTTTAAGTCGGGTGGCGTGGTTCAACTTAACGATAGCCTGACAACCTACAGCCAATCTGACATCTTTAATTTTCCTAACATTAATAAGATACCCTACTACTACGATAAAGCCAGATACCAGAAAATCATTCAGCCCGGCAACCTGAGCGAAAAGGATCAATACCAGTTGCTCAAGGAATACGTGAAGAACTTTGGAATTACCAACTTTTCCATCAATACCGACTTGCTTTGGAAACTCGCCAAACTTGCTGAACAACACGGCCCTCCCGGTGAGTCAATTTTACTTTACAAACTTGTACTCAAGCATCATCAACAAAATTTTGATGTAAACAAAGTGCGTCAGGAATACGATACCCTGATGAAAAACAAAAGCGACTACTATGTACCACTAAAATATTATTATGAACTGGTAGAATACCGGAAAGAAATCGACACACTTCGTCCGCCACAAGGTGTGCTCATCAATATGGGGCCTGGCGTTAACTCCTTAAAAGCGGATTATGGACCTACCATCGGAAATGTAGACACCGTACTGCTGTTCACTTCGAAGCGAAACATGCATCCGCAATCGCTCGAACGCAAATACGATGAAGATCTTTTTTACAGTGTTCAGGAGTTTGGACTATGGATGGATGCTGTTGAATTTAAAACCATTAATACCAGTTATAACGAAGGCTCCGCCTGCCTGAGCAAAGATGGTAAGCACCTTTACTTTGCACGATGCGATTCACCCGATTCGAAAGGAAGTTGTGATATTTTTATTGCCGACCGGAAAGTTGACAATACCTGGAGTAACGTTCGCAACCTGGGACCTAACATAAATTCAATTTATTGGGACTCGCACCCGTCACTCTCACACAGTGGCGACACATTATTCTTCTCCTCTGATCGCAAGGGCGGATTTGGCATGACGGACATTTACTATTCCGTTAAAGATGCAAAGGGCGAATGGCAGCCGGCTAAAAACATTGGCCCGATTATAAATACACGCGGACAGGAAGTGAGTCCGTTTTTTCATCACAAGTTTAAGGTACTTTACTTCAGCTCGAACGGACAACCGCTCAACTTCGGAGACTTCGATATTTATAAATCGTACATGCAGGGTAATACCTGGAGCGAACCAAAAAATGTTGGGCCATTGGTGAACGGTCCCGGCAGTGAATATTACTTCACCATCGATTCGAAATCAGAAAAGCTTTACTACGCCCGATCAGAAGGAGATGATCCTGCTAATCTTGACCTGCATTCATTCCCCGTTCCGATGGAAGCACAACCGGAAGCAGTGGTTACCCTGAAAGGATCGCTGACCAACCGACAAACCGGTAAGCCACTAAAGGGCATCGTTTCCATTATTGATATTGATTACGGCATTGAAGTGGCTCCAAAATTCTTACGACCCGATGGCACGTTTGATTTCAGCCTCATCAACAAACGCAATTACCTGCTTATCATTCAAGGTGATGAATACTTCAGGATAGAGGAGATATTCTTTCTCGATGGTGACATGGAGATCAACAAAGAAACCGAACCATTGGAAAGTAAAATTGCCTTTAAATCGTTGGAATTCGAAAGTGGCAAAGCCGATATTCTAACTTCCATGCATGCCGATTTAAATATGCTCGGGAATTTCCTAATCGATCATCCTTACCTGAACCTTACCATAAGCGGCCATACCGATTCGGAAGGAAGGGCCGAAGCAAACCTTCGCCTGTCGCAGGAGCGTGCCGATGCCATTAAAGCATACCTGATTTATGAGTATAAAGTAGCCTCATCACGCATTACCGCTGTTGGATATGGTGGCTCAAAGCCAATTGTCGAAGAAAAAACCGAAGATGATCGCAGGCTCAACCGAAGAGTTGAATTTGAAATCAAGAACAAGAATAATTAATTTAGAGACATGAGAAATTTACTGACACTGCTAATCTGCTGCTGTTTTGCAACAGTAACAGCGCAAGAAATCAAGCCTGACACAGCGCAACAATCTCACATTTCCTTAAATACCGATAATAAACCACTATTCGTTGTAAACGGTGAACGAACTGACTACACTGACCTAAGTTCTATTAAACCAAATGACATTGAATCAATTCAAGTGATAAAGAATCAACATGCAATTGACCAGTTCGGTGAAGCGGGAAAAAATGGAGTTGTGTTGATTACCCTCAAAAACTTCAAAAAATTTAAACTCAGTGAAGATCCTGAAAGCAAACCTTCTGCGATAACACTACCTGCACCATCAACGGGTTCACAACCGCTTTTTGTGTTTGATGGCAAAATCATTCAGCAAGCAGATGCAGAAAAAATTAATCCACAAAACATCGAATCCATTGATGTGCTTAAAGGGGAAGTGGCAACCAACCTATACGGTGAAAAGGGCAATAATGGAGTGGTGGTGATTACATCCAAAAAGCCTCCCATGAAAATCAGGCAATCCGGTAAGCAATAAAATTTAGTCTGTATTAAGTCTTAGTGTAATTCATAGTCACACCGAGGAACGAGGTGTCTCATAACTACAGTAACCTCCTAAATAGATGGATGCCTCTAACCATCAGGTTTGGCAACAAAAGACTTAACGCTTAATTCTTTCAGAACAACTTAATAATATCGTTCGCAAAAATGAGCACCATCAAGGTAAGCAAAAATACCATGCCGATTTTTTGCGCTGTTTCCAGGAATTTATCCGATGGTTTTCTACGCGCAATCATCTCGTAGCTCAGGAACATAACATGGCCGCCATCCAATGCTGGAATGGGCAACAAGTTCATAAACGCCAGTACTAATGAAAGCACACCGGTTAGCGACCAGAAACGCTCCCAATCCCAGGTAGAACCGTAAGCTTGCATAATGCCAATCGGACCCGATAAGGATTCACGCGGAGAAAGTACCCCAGAAATTACTTTGCCAAAAGCACGTACCTGAACCACCAGCGTGGTAAACGCACGTTGAGTGCCCAAGGGAATGGACTCAAAAAAACCGTAATTCATTTGCCTCGACATGGCTGCCAGCATGGTTTCGGTATCTGCCCTAAAACCTATTGCCTTTTGATCTTTAAAATCTTCAATAAAAACCAGGGTTTCAGTACCCCGTAGCACGCTCAAGTGTATCGAGTCGCCAGCATTCTTTACTGCGGCATTTACTTCATCAATATAGCTTACCGGAGCTTGGTTCACTTCTGTGATCTGATCACCTGCCTTTAGCCCCATGCGTTCCGCTAACGAGCCTTTAGCAACCTCAGCAATAACCGGAGGCACGCGATAGGTAATGAATGTTCCTACCCCCTCCTTCTTGTTAAACTTTTGAATAAAATCAGCCGGAATATTTATATCGATTAATTTTCCATCGCGCTCAACCGTGTAATAAGCGTTATCCGAAAGTAACGTTTCAGGCTTAAGGATATCTTGCAGGTATTCGAAATCCTGACCATTGATCTTTACAATCTTGTCGCCTGTTTGCAGACCAATGCTCTCCCCTACCGGACCAACCTGAAAGCCACCGTTTTCATTGATCACATCTTTCATGAAATACATTTCTCCAAACGCGAACGTTACCCCAATGAAAATGATAATACCCACAATAACATTCACGATGATCCCACCCAACATCACGATCAGGCGTTGCCATGCCGGTTTCGATCGAAACTCCCACGGCTGTGGCTCCTGCTTCATGGCTTCTGTGTCCATGGATTCGTCTATCATTCCGGAAATCTTTACATATCCGCCTAGCGGGATTGCGCTTAAAGCATATTCCGTTTCACCTTTTTTAAAGGAGATGATTTTTGGGGGGAACCCAATTGAAAATTGTTCAACCCGCATACCAAAATATTTTGCAGCCAACAAGTGACCCATTTCGTGCACAGCAACCAAAATTGAGATGCTCAATAACAATTGAGCAAGCGATACCATCCAGTCCATCAGTTTATCAGTTCTAAAGCTTTAATTCGTGTTTCTTTATCCGTTTGTACGTAATCCTCGAGTGAAGGATGCTCTATGTATGAAATAGTATTCAAGCATCGTTCCACTATAGCTGTCATTTGAAGGAAGCCAATTTTGTCCTTTAAAAATTCGGCCACTGCCACCTCATTCGCTGCATTTAATACGCAAGGCATGTTTCCGGCCCGTTTCAGCGCCTCAAATGAAAGCGTAAGATTACGAAAAGTTTCTGTATCTGGCTTTTCAAATGTTAGTGACGGGTAATTCGTAAAGTCAAACCGTGGTAAATCCGATTTAAACCTTTCGGGATAGGAAAGCGCAAATTGAATGGGTAAACGCATATCGGGCAAACCCATTTGTGCCTTAATTGAGCCATCTTCAAACTGAACCATGGAGTGAATGATGGACTGTGGATGCACCACCACCTCCACCTGATCGGCCGAAAGACCGAAAAGCCACTTTGCTTCAATTACCTCCAATCCCTTATTCATAAGTGTTGCCGAATCGATGGTGATTTTAGCACCCATCGTCCAATTAGGGTGCTTCAGTGCCTGAGCTTTTGTTACAGCCTCCAAATCGGCACGTTTTTTACCCCGGAACGGACCACCGGAAGCGGTTAGGATAATTTTTTCAATTTTGTTATGGAACTCACCCACAATACATTGAAATATTGCTGAGTGCTCCGAATCAACCGGATAAATATTTACTCCCTTTTCACGCGCCAAGGATGTAATCAGTTCCCCGGCCACAACCAATGTCTCCTTATTGGCTAGCGCGATGTTCTTTCCGGCTTGAATGGCTTTGATGGTGGGTTTTAATCCCGAATAGCCGACAAGGGCAGTGAGCACAATGTCAACAGCATCCATTTGTACAACCGAGGACAATGCATTTTCGCCTGTAAAAACTTTTATATCATGAGCATCAAGTGCATTTTTAACAGTCTCGTACTGACCCTCATCTCCTATAACCACAACATTGGGCTTAAATTCAATTGCCTGCTGGATCAGCAACGCTGCATTGTTTTGAGCCGTGAGTACTTCCACTTCAAATTTTGCAGGGTAAACACGTAATACTTCCAGCGCCTGGGTGCCTATTGAACCGGTAGAGCCGAGGATGGCAATAGATTTCTTCGATTTCAAAATGTTTGATCAGGTTTCAGAACCGTGCAAAATAAACAAATTCCAATGGTTTTGGTTTATCACCACCTATAGCTTCACTAATAAATGAATGGAATTAATTATCATTTTGGACTACCGATGCTTAGCGTTGGTGTACTCCAACTGGAGGGCTGGAAAATCTGACCATGGAAATAAATCCATCACACGGTTAAGTATTTCCAGATCAACTCCTTCACCATTCAGCACCAAGTAAAAACGGTCGTATATGCCGAGTAAAATCTTCGATGAATTACTGGCTTTATTATACTGTTGCCAACCGCGCCAATCCGCAACCTGCAAAGATTGCTCAAAGAGTGTTTCACTATCATCGGCTTGCTGGGTTTCCCAATTAGACGTGGCCTGCCGATACATGATCGGAGCATTGTTATAATCAAACAGGAGAATTGATATCTTTCGTTTGCTTTTGCTGAACGTGCACTCAGCCATAGAATAGGTAAGTGTGCCGATTTTAATCATTCGGCCTTTGTCCTGCTCAACCAAGGTAAATCCATCAATCTTTTTCGGCATTAACCTGGCTAATTTTTCAGGTGACATCAGCGCTGTGCCCTGTGCCATGCAAAAACCTACACAATGAAAACTGATGAATATCGCCAGAAGTTTTGCCAAGCACTACAATTTATGGTTGTTGTTCATGATGAGCATTTATTGTCGATAGGCATTTAGCGCATCAGCAATTTTACGATCGTTAGACAAACGCGGAACCTTATTCTGACCTCCCAATTTGCCTTGTGATTTCATGTATTCAATAAATGCATTTGGCTTTAACAAAGTAATCTTCAGTGTTTGCAAAATACTCCCCGATATCAAATCGTCATAATATACGTTAAGTGCCCTGAGTTGGTTGTCCAGATCAGTTGCGAAGGAAACCAAATCACCAGGCGTATGACTAAACGCTATAAACCACTCATGATGTGGTAAACCTTCGGCAGGCGTAACTTGTGGCGCTACGGTGAACTCCGTCAATTCAGCCTTCGGAAACTTTTCCATTGTTAGTCGCATGGCTTTTTCAACTTCCTCCCCGATTACGTGTTCACCAAACGCTGAGATGAAATGCTTTATACGGCCCGTTACCAGCAGTCGGTAAGGATCTTTTGAAACAAACTTCACAGTATCCCCAATAGAATAGCCCCATAAGCCGGCATTGCTGTTAATGATCAATGCATAGTTTTTTCCAAGCTCAATTTCACCAATATGCAAACGCGTGGGGTTATCGTTAAAGTATTCCTCGGCAGGAATGAATTCAAAAAACATTCCATTATTCAATAACAACAACAACCCAGGATCATGTTGTAAATCCTGGTAGGCAATAAAACCCTCGGAGGCCGGATAGGTTTCTATTGAGTCAACCTTCTTGCCAATAGAATCTTCCAGTTTAGCACGGTAGGGCTCAAAGTTTACACCACCATAAACAAACACAGAGAAATTGGGAAATACATCTTTGATCTTCTTACCTGTTCGCGACTGTATGCGGTCAAAATACATCTGTACCCAGGGCGGAATGCCTGAGATCAGCGTCATGTTTGCTTGAATGGTTTCGTCTATTATGCGATCAAGCTTCTCTTCCCAATCCTCAATACAATTGGTTTTGTAGGAAGGTTTCTGATTGGTGCGTAAGTAACCCGGCACCAGGTGGTTGGAGATGCCTGACAAGCGTCCCGTTTTAATGCCAGCGGTTTCTTCCAACGCTGGGCTACCCGATAGAAAAATCAGGTGGCCATCCAGAAAGGCAGAATTGCCAGTTTCGTGCACATAACTCAAGGTTGAATTTCGTGCACTGATGAAATGACTATACTTCGATTCGTGTGAAATTGGGATGTACTTTGTGCCGGAAGTTGTTCCGGAAGTTTTGGCCAGGTATGCCGGCTTACCTTTCCACAATACATCGGCCTCACCGGTCAGTATCCGTTCAACGTAAGGCTTTAGGTCTTCATAATCCCCTATCGGAACTAACTTTTTAAAGTCATCGTAAGTGTTTATCGATTCAAACTGATGATCGCGGCCAAAGACAGTGTGCCGCGCTTGCTGAACAATATCCTGCATGGTTTTTTGCTGATACAAAACCGGATTGAGTGACCATTTTCTGGTTTGTGCGGCCACATAGGCAGCAAAAGGTTTTGCCAGCACACTACGAATACCCATATCGTGTAAATGTAATCATGTTTCCTAATTTCGTCCAACCCGCAGTTGTATTAAACCCATCGCACAAGTTTATCGTTAATTGTGTCATAATTTAATAACTGGTTCAACTTTTGTATAACCGCGCTTATCTTACAAGCATTTGATAAACTACTATGAGGACAATATTTAAAATCGTTTTGTTTGGTTTTATTGGTGGATTAGCCGGGGCCTATACGATGTTTCATTTTTTGGCCAAAATGTCAGCCGATCCCTCGCAACCGGAAGCCTCGTTCAACACGACCAATTATGATTCTCCCACATATATAAGTCCAAACCTTGTTCATGCAGAGGCCATAAATTCATCTGAGCCTGTAGATTTCAGTTATGCTGCTTCGAAAGCAATTCCCAGTGTGGTTTACATTAACAGCATCTTCAAAGGAACCTCTTACTCCGCCTTCGATTGGTTCTTTGGTGGTGGAGCAACCACCCAAACCCGGGTAAGCAGTGGGAGTGGGGTAATCTTTACGGCAGACGGATATATCGTTACGAATAATCACGTGGTTGAAGCGGCTGAGAAAATTGAGGTTATCCTCAACAAAAAAGTTTATCAGGCTGAATTAATTGGAACTGATCCCTCCACCGACCTTGCCGTTTTGAAAATCAACGAAACCAATTTACCGGCTGTTAAAATTGGTTCGTCTAAAAACCTGCAGGTTGGTGAATGGGTAGTCGCTGTTGGTAATCCATTTTCTCTTTCCTCAACAGTAACAGCTGGCATAGTCAGTGCAAAAGGCAGAAGAATAGGAATATTGGAAGATAAATTTCCGATTGAGTCCTTTATCCAAACCGATGCCGCCATTAACCCGGGTAATAGCGGGGGGGCTTTGGTTAATAAAAACGGTGAACTGGTGGGCATTAATACAGCTATACTCTCGCGCACTGGCAGCTATACCGGATATGCATTTGCAGTACCTGTTGATCTCGCGTACAAAGTGTTTGAAGACCTGGTGAAATTCGGCATCGTTCAAAAGGCCCTGTTTGGTGGTAGTGTGATCGAGTACAATTTTCAAAATGCAAAGAAGTATGATTTAAATACTGATGTTCAGTCTTTCGAGGGTGTGCTCATTGAAAGTCTGGATAAAGAAGGGCCTGCCTTCAAAGCTGGATTAAGACCCGGTGATGTTGTTACACGCATAAACAACTCCACCATTAATAGTCAAAGTGCTTTTGAAGAAGAGCTAGCATACCGTTATCCCGGTGACAAAGTAACGTTCACCTACTTGCGTGATAAAAAGCAAAATACCGCTTCCATAACACTGGTCAACAAATTGGGAACTACAGAAATTGTTAAGCGTAAAATTTTCTCCTCTGCTTCATTGGGTGCCGAATTTGAAGCCACGGATTATGGGGTTAAGGTTTTCAAGATTAAGGAAAACAGCGCACTGAAACAGATAGGAGTCCCGGAGAATTTTACAATTATAGCCCTTAACAGGGTGAAGGTTAAAGAACCTCAGGAAGTAATCGATTTCTTTGAAAAGTTTAAGGGCAGGGGTTATATCTATGGTGTGAACAGCTCAAAGCAGCAGGTAGAAATACCGTTTATTATCCGATAAATAGTACTTGCTTATTATTGGTTTAAAGAACGGATTAGTTCATCCGCATTTTTAACTTTTTGCCCAGTTCTTCAACGGAGGATTTAAAGTTTGAGTCGGTCTTCATCATATCTTCAACCGATTCAAGGGCGTGAATTACGGTGCTGTGGTCACGACCTCCGAAATTCTCACCGATCAGTGCAAGTGTTAGTTGCGTATAGCGCTTGCAAAAATACATGGCTACTTGCCGTGGGATAACAATCTCACGCTTCTTGCCCTTACCTTTCATCGCTTCGAGGTCAACCTTAAAATATTCAGAAACTGTTTTCTGAATGAAGTCAACACTCACATCCGATTGGATTTCCTTGATGATATTTTTCAATACCTCTTTCGCCAGGTCAAGGTCTATTTCCTTTTTGAGCAAGGTGGCGTGGAAGATCAACGAGTTAAGTACACCTTCCATGTCACGCAGGTTTGTATCTACGCTGTAAGCAAGGTATTCAGCTACTTCGGTTGGAATATCAATGCCATCCGCTTGCATTTTACGGTGAATGATGGCGAGTTTGGTTTCAAAGTCAGGCTCCTGCAAGTCGGCTGTTAAGCCCCACTTAAATCGCGAAAGCAAACGTTCCTGAAAGCCCTTCATATCCCGTGGCGGGCAATCGCTGGTCATGATTACCTGTTTACCGGATTGATGCAATTGATTGAAAATATGGAAGAACATCTCTTGGGTCTTCTCACGGCCTGCTAGGAACTGAACATCATCCAGTATCAGCAGATCAACCTGCAAATAAAAATTTTGGAATTCCTGAAGCTTGTGGTTTTGCAGTGCATTCAAAAACTGGGTTGTAAAATCATTCTGATCAACATACAACACAATTTTCTCAGGCATGTTGCTTTTAATCTCATTGCCTATGGCCTGCACTAAATGGGTTTTACCAACACCTACACCTCCATAAAGCATCAGCGGATTAAAGGATGTAACACCAGGCTTTTTCGCCACGGCAACACCCGCTGAACGTGCCAGGCGGTTACAATCTCCTTCTACGAAATTATCGAATGAATAACTCGGGTTCAATCGGGAATTAACGGTTTGTGGATTGAGCGCTCGCAATGTGAATGGCGAGTAATCACCATCGTGACCGTTGCCATTGCGCTTACCAATCACTCCATTTGGATAGTTCACGGTAACAGGTGGTACTTTTGTATTACCACTATCTACAATTACAGAATACTCCAAACGACCATCATCACCTAATGCTTTATGGATCGCCTTCTTTAGAATATTAACATAATTATCCTCCAGCCACTCGTAAAAAAATTGAGAAGGCACTTGGATGGTGAGCACATCACCTTCCACACGCAACGGAACAATCGGTTTAAACCAAGTATTGTAATTCTCCTCCCCTACACTTTCTTTCACAATTTCCAGACAATCATTCCATATCGTTGTGCAGTCAGCTACCATTTAGATTCTTTTGGTTCAGTTTTACTTTTCCTGGAGAGGAAAGGGAGACAAAGATGTAAAAAAAGGATTTAACAAAACAACAACAGCACTACTAGATTAGAAGAAAAATATTTTTATCGTGGTAATGATTTTCACCATAAACTCCTCATCTGATAATAATCTTGCGTGTGCTGACAGCTACTCTCAACTCACTTAACACAATTGTAGCGCAAAAGCACAAATCGTTTAAAATTCAGCATTAATGCCCTGCTACCATTTTGATAAATTAGCATTCATTATCGTCTCTTGTCTCAAAAATAAAGCATGCCATCATGGTTTATTTTATTTATCCACATCATCCACAATTTTTGCACAAGACTATCCACATGCATGCTATAAGTAGAAGATTCGGACAGATAACCACTTTCCGTAAACTTATGAAAGCCATGTATACTACCTGCCCACAATCTGGTCGTTCCACATGAATATGTGGGTTTTCAATTGATTAAATTGTTTTTTTAAGGTTGGCTAATTACCTAAATTAGATGTTCCAATCAGCATAAGACTTGCAGAAAATGAAATTGATAAGGATTACCGTTTTTTTATGTCTCTTTTCCCTCATCAGCGGAGCCAGTTACGCACAAAAGAAGTTCGATAAGGCACTGGCGAAGGCTGATAAAAGCTATGCCAATGGCGATTATAGCAAAGCATTGAAAGAGCTGAACAAATACAAATCGATGGTAACCTCAAAGCTTGGGCCGTCCAATGCATCGATGCCGGCATACTACACCCGATTTGCCAAGTTTAACCTCTCATATGGCGTTCTGGCAAGTTTCGAATCGAGTTTAGATCAGGCAATCACCATAAGCATCAGCATTTTCGGTGAAAACACTCCAAAGCATGCCAGTACGTTGATTGATGTTGCAGAAGTTTACAACCTGTATGGTTATTACCGGAAAAGTCGGGAGCATCTTGACAAGGCATCTGAAATTTTAAGCAAGGAAGGACAGGAAGATCCTGTAATCAAAACAAAGCAAATCCTTGAATTAGCGGAAGCTATGATCGGTCAGGGTTTTTGCAACGATGCCTTGGATCTCCTTCGGTCGAATGAAAGGTTCTTTGCCAATCGCGCTGTTGATAAAGAAACAACGGTAGTGGATGGAAAAATTAAAACAGAACGTGTGCCTGAAACTGAATGGAAGCCGCGGTATTCCAGCTATGCCAGAATGCTTTCCTTAATGACTTTAGCATACGGAAGAAAAGGTGATATTGATAGTGTTGATGTATCGCACAAGGCTTCTCGACCGTGGATTTCAAAAAATCAAAAAATGATTGGTGAAACAAGCTTGGTGCTTACTCAAGCCGACTATTGGTTTACCCTCATGTATGTTGAAAATAACGATGGCCTTATTCCATCCAAGTTAACTAAATCAGAACCGTATGCGGACTTCAGCAAGCAACTAACAGAATTAAAAAAACGCACATCGCCATCCGTTCCCCTTGGGCATGATCTTTACCTGGCTGAGCTCGGGCAATTGCAGATGATCGACAACCGATCTCGCTACAGTAACCTTAGGGCAGAATATGACCGGATGCTTGGTAAGTATTTCACTAAATCAAGCCTGATTAATATCAACCTGAAAGCGGTAGAATTTGACAGAAAGCTATCGAAAGATAGAACGAGCAACCTCGAACGCGATGCAGAACGTGTATTGAATAATGAAGCGCTCCCTCAATTCTATAAAACACGGGTTAACGTATTGGAATTTCTCTATGGTCTCTACGTTTATGAAAAGAAATACAGTTTAGCGGAAAGTACACTTAACCAAATTACTGCCAATAAGATGGAGTTATACGGTGAAAATTCACCTGAATACCACCTGGCATTGTTGGCAAAAGCTAATTTTTTCCTCGATTACACCAATAAGATTGAAGAGGCTGGAAAAATATACAAAAGCAGCTACGAAGATTTTATAAGCAAACAAATAAGCCTGAAACACAAGGATCATTTAAATATTCTTTATCACCTGGCATCTTACTATGAATTGACGGACAACTTTGCGCTTGCTTCTTCCACGCTTGAAAAAGCATCGTTGGCGGCACGCGACAAATACAACAACATCGACCCGACCTATGCCATTTCATTAAATCAAATGGCAAAACTTCGCATTAAGATCGGTGAATACGATAAGGCTGAGGCTGCCATCTATCAATCTATTAAGGTTTTTGAGTTAAAGGAAAATAAAGACGACAAATGGAAGAGCGACTACATCAACGCACTGGAAACCCAGGCCAAATTATACGGAATCAAAGGGATGTTTGATGAAGCGCAGGAAAATTTGGTGACCACACGCAATATGATCCGCAAGTCGAAAGTACCGATCAGCAATGAACTCTCATCGGCCGAAGAACTTGCTTCACTGTTGATCCAATTGGGTTCGTATACCCAAACCGAGACGTTGCTCAATGACCTGATTCCGCAATACGAAAAGCTATATGGACCGGAATCCATCAGGCTTATTGAACCATTAACAAACCGTGGTCGCCTGATGCTGGCGCGTGGTGATTACACCGAGGCCGAACGTGTTGCTCAGCGTGCCAATCAAATTGCCATTAAAACCTACAGTGAAACGTCCACCAAGGCTGCTCCCTCACAACGCCTGCTTAGCGATATCAACTATAGTTTGGGTGACTACGACAAGGCTGAAGATAATATTACCAAGGCGTTGTTCAGTCTGGAAAAACAGTTCGGAAGGTTCCATGTGGATGTGGCAAGGTCAATTTCGCAACTGGCGCTCATCAAGTTTCACAATGGCGACAATAAGCGTGAAGTTGAAAAACTTATGGTGGAAGCCCGCGATATTATTGCCGATAAGCTGGGCAAAGACAACCCTCAGTATGCAGAAATACTTAAGAACATTGCACAACTGTACATCTCTGAAAAGAAGTACGATATCGCCTTCAATTCGTTAACCATCGCAGAGAATATCTGGTTACAAAAAACCGGCAACAAAAGAAATATCAATACAGCCAGTATTTACACCCTTACCGGTGATGTATACTACCAACAAACTAACTACGTCAAAGCAGAGGAATTCTATAATAAAGCGTTAACCATCTATACCAAAAATAGTTTCAGTACCACGCACCCTGAATATGTTAAGGTGATCTCCAAACTCAGCAAGGTGTATTACATGAAGAAGGACTATAAACGCGCCAAAACCAATATTGAAAGTGCATTGAATACATATGAAAACTACATCAAGCAGTTCTTCCCGGCATTGAGTGAACGTGAAAAGGCCAAATACTGGAATACCATCAAATCGGATTTTGAGTTTTACAACACACTGGCCTTCGGGAAGATAGATGAATTCAAAGACCTTGGTGCCAATGTGTACAACTACCAATTGCTGACGAAGGCGTTGCTGCTGAGCTCATCCATTAAAATCCGTGAGCGCATCATGAACAGCACGGATACAGAACTTAAAACCCAATATCAAAACTGGATACAGAAAAAGGAATTGTTAACATTAGCCTTGTCGCTCACCCCGACACAACTGGTTGAAAGTGAGATTGATCCGGCAGCGCTTACTGCTGAAGTCGAACGATTGGAAAGATTTCTCAGCCAGCGATCTGAACTTTTTGGTCAAAACTTTGAAAGCAAGCGCATCACATTTACCGATGTAGTGAAATCACTTAAGCCAAATGAAGTGGCTATCGAAATGGTCCGGTTCCGTGTGTTTAATCACCACTTCACCGACTCGATAGTTTATGCTGCCATGTACGTACGAAACGATTCCAAAAAGCCCGAGGTAATATTATTGAATGATGGAAAACGAATGGAAGCCAGGAACTTCAGATACTATCGGAATGCTATCCAGGGTAAAATCCATGACACGAATTCTTACCAGGCCTATTGGGCGCCAATTCAACAAAAACTTGGGCAAGTATCAACCATATACCTTTCGGCAGATGGTATCTATAACCAAATTAATCTGGAGGCAATACCTTCTCCGGATGGAAGATACATACTGGATAATGCCAACATCGTAATGATCAGCAATACCAAAGATCTTTACCTTAATAAGATCAAATCGAGGGCTGTGCCTGACAATGTTGCATCCATGTTCGGCAATCCAACTTTTTACCTGACAGCCTCAAACAAAACCGGCCCAATAACACCATTGCCCGGAACAGAAATTGAAATCAACCAGATCCAGCAACTCTTAAAGCAAAAGGGCTGGAAAACCGAAGAGTATCTTGATATACAAGCAACAGAGGATAGAATCAAAGAACTGAACAGTCCAAAAATCTTCCACGTAGCAACCCACGGATTTTATAAGCCTTCGGAAGAAATTAAACTTGAAGATGAAATGGAGGGTAATGAACTGGCATTGACTCAAAATCCATTGATGCGGAATGGATTATTATTAAAAGGTGCTGGCGATCTGTTGGATAAAACGGAATACAATTACAATATGGAGAACGGTATTCTTACTGCCTACGAAGCTATGAACCTAAACCTTGACAAAACTGATTTGGTTGTGCTGAGTGCCTGCGAAACAGGTTTGGGCGAGTTGCAACAAGGTGAAGGCGTTTTTGGATTGCAACGGGCATTCCTCGTAGCGGGTGCAAAAATTCTAATTATGAGTATGTTTAAAGTGGACGATGAGGCAACTCAAAAGCTGATGTTGAAGTTCTATCAAAAGTGGCTCACAACGAATAACATCCGCCAAAGCTTTATCGATGCCAAAAAGGAACTTCGGACGGAGTACCCGGAACCAATCTACTGGGGCGCATTTATGATGATTGGACTGGAATAAGCTATGCTGATCCGCATTGTACGCATGCACTTCACCGAAGCCGGTGTTGATGAGTTCCTTCAGATTTTTGATATTCACAAAGAAGCCATCCGCAATTTTGAAGGGTGCAATCATCTTCAGTTACTGAAGGATTTGAAAGACTCGAATACCTATACTACCCTTAGCTACTGGAAGGATGAAGAAAGTTTAAATCGTTACCGAAAATCAGAGCTATTTAGCAATGTTTGGGGGCGGGTAAAGACACTTTTTGCCGAGCGGTCGCAGGCTTTTTCGTTACAGAAATTTATTGAGCTGTAAATTGTGTCCGAAGCAAACTTTATACATATTTGCAGCCCTGAATAAGGGGCATAAACAACCTACATGTTCTTGTAAATCTTTTTTCCGCCCGGATGGCGGAATTGGTAGACGCGTTGGTCTCAAACACCAATGGTAGCAATACTGTGCCGGTTCGACTCCGGCTCCGGGTACTGAAGCGGGGAAATCGAAAAAAATTTTTGATTTCCCTTTTTTATTTTCTCCCGAACTACTTGAAAATGAACTGATTACTTCGAGAATTTCATTCACTCGCAAGGTTCGATAATCATCTTTTTTTACATCTTTCAAATGGCCTGAACCCACTCAGCTAAAGGGATGAGAAAGCGTTTTTTTATGACTTCAACAATTAATCGGTTACCATAACAAAGCAGTTCAAAATCATACAAAATGAGGTACTAAACCCGGCTGATGATTGCTGATTTTTGAGTGTCCTTCATTAGAGAAAGTAGAATTCTCTTCATAAAAGTTTAGGTTAATAAATTATGGAAGGATAAAGGTCTCCAGGACGTGGGGACCTTTTCTTTTAAAGTAATGATCTAAAGCATCATGAAGTCACTTATATCATCTTCTCTGATTTTGCTAATGCAATAGCCTCAGCCTTGGAATTGACTTCCAACTTAGCATAGATGTTTCGGATGTGTGTACGGATGGTGAATTTGCTAAGAAACAGTTCTTCTGCAATTTTGGAGTAGCTCTTTCCGGCAGACAATGCGGATAGGATTTCGGTTTCACGGGCCGACAAGGGTGAACGCTGATTTTTGGCGAATGATGAAACAACCATTCGTGCTATTTGAGAACTCATAGGTGAACCGCCTTTTACAATTTCTTCTAAAGCCTTAGCAATGCGCTCATAATTTGATGCCTTCGTCAGATATCCTACAGCTCCGGCACACAGCGCTTCAAAAACAACTTCACTTTCTTCGTGTACTGAAATAACAAGAATCTGTACTGTAGGGCGTAAGCGCTTGATCTCAGAAATAGCCTTTATGCCTGACATTCCAGGCAGGTTAATATCCATGAGCATAATGGTAGGCTGATCATCATGGAGGTTTTTGATTGCATCTTCAGCATGCGTATAGCTGTTGATTACTACAAAATCCGGATGAGATGAAACCAAAAATGAAAACCCATCACGAACAATCTCATTGTCTTCAACAATTACAACCCGTGTTTTAGCTTGCCCAATGTGCATAATTTTCCTTTTTAATGGTGATTGTTGTTCCTTTTGAAGAAGACTGAACCAACAAGATTGCTTCAATCTTCCTGGCCCTTTCTTCCATACTTTTTAGTCCTACTGATGAAATCTTAGTGGCTCCATAATCGAATCCATTACCATTATCAGAGAGGGCAATCGTCAGGTCTGAGCTACTTTTTAAAACCTTCATACTCACCACAGACGCACCCGAATGTTTGAGTGCATTGGTCATAGCCTCCTTAAAGATGAGGATCAGGTGACGCGAAAAATTGGATCGCACCTTCAGATTATTTTGCCAATTTTCAACCTCTGGAGATTCGAAAATAATCGGTGATGTCGAAAAAAAGTGTGCTCCGAAATCTCCCAGGTAAAGCATTGTCCATCCTAATGTTTCATGCTGCGGATCAATTGAGGCAATAAAATCTTTTGTTCCGAAGAATAGATCATGGGCATGACGGTTGAGTAATGTGAATTGTTTACTAATATTTTCAGGCAGGTCATGTGCTTTCATGGCAATTACCTGTAGTAGAGAAATTATGGAAGCCAGGTGATTACCAAGTTCATCATGAAAATCTTTAGCAAGTTCTCTTCGCATTTGCCTATTCTGTTGTTCTGTCAATACCTGAACCTGCATTGCTCTTGAAATGCGAATGCGGATTACACCCCATACCGCCATCACCAGTAGTACGCCAATGAGGGTTCGAAACCACCATGTTTGCCAAAAGGGTGTCAGGATTTGAAAAACTAATGTTTGACGATCAAGCTCAAGGCCAATATCGTTCACAACACGCACCTCAAAGTTATAATGGCCGGAAACAAGGTTTGTAAACCGAATACTGGTTTGCTCCATTGGATCAGACCATCTGTCGGAAAGCCCTATCAGTCGATATTGATACTTCGCATGATCGGGCATCAGTAAACTCACCGATTCAAATTCAAAATTCAGGGTTGATGCATTTGAAGGCAGTTTAAGGGAAGCACATTTAAACCATCCTGGAGTTTGCACTGAATCGGGTAACTCAGAAACCTTCATATTGATTATTGATAATATGGGTATTGATTGGATTGGGTAATATTCTTGAGTATCGTACATAAACAGTCCATTCATGGTGCCAAACCAAAGTTTATCCCCGAAAGAAGGCTTTAGCACCGTTTCATTTACTGTTTCGATTCCGATAAGTCCGTTATTTCGATTTAACCACTTTTGTGAAGATACTTTTAGTCTTTTCGAGAAATCGAATACACATACTCCGCGTTGCGTACCGCAGTATAAACGATTTCGTTCCGAAAAGATAAACGTGATATGATCAAAAGGTAACAGGTGAACGGGTGCAGGGTGATTTAGGTTTCCTGTCGGAAAAATCCACAAGCCATGCCCTAGTGTTCCGACCAATATGTTTCCGTCAGCATCGAGATGAAAATCAGTGATCATTTGGTGATCAATGTGGTGTCCTGTTACAATCTTTTTAACTCGTCCATTTATCAATTGTTGCAATCCGTTATCGGTTCCCAATAAGAGCATGGAATCGATCTGATAAACCAAGAATACATTTAAGCTGTCAACTACTCTTTCAAAGAGTGATTCACGCAGAGTAAATAACGATTGTCGGTCAGAAACAAAGAGTTTATCATCATCTTGACCTGCAAAAAATGGTGGAGTAGCGTAAGTGGGCTGATCTGGCAACGGCTTAAATGCAACACCAGATTTAACAAGAATCCCTTGCTCAAATGAAGCCAGTAGAATTTCACCTTTCAATGATGCAGCATTGCTTATATTACTTACACGCGGTGGCAATAACAAGGGCTTAATGGTAAAATCCGGCTCCACTTCAAAGGCCCCTTTTCCTAACGTTGTAACCAATACACACTGAGAATCAAATTGTTTGATATCCGTTATTACATCTACAAAACTAGTCGGATGAAAAGCGAGCTTGCGAAATGGGCCACGGAGAAACTTAAACAAACCATAAACAGTGGTGCCGGCCCAAATAATGCCTTCACGATCTTGAAAAATATGAAAAGCTGGTGCATTGGTAAATCCATTCTGTGAAGAAAGCCAAATGAACTCATCTGCCTGTTTCCAGAGCAACCCATTCTTTACAACCAACCACAATTCGTTATCGAATAAACAAATTTCCCTGACGTTTGCTCGTGGCACCTCTTTGCGGATCAATCTAATATTTTGGTTCTCTATATGGTAGGTGTTTAACCCATAGGAAGTTCCAGCTAACAGTAGCGTTTTAGAGAGCGGCATGATAGATTGGGCTGTGGAATCGGGAAGAGTAGCATGAAACGAAAATTTGTCATCCTCGAAATGATAAATATGACCTCCGGCTGTCAGTATCCAAAGTGTTCCCAGCGAATCATATTCCATGTCCAGCACAGGTTTATCCGTAAATCCATTCCTTTCAGTATAATACTTACCAGAATTGTCCGTGAGTTGATAGATGCCCCCATGTCTAGTTGTAGCCCATACTACGGTATCCCGTGGGAGCATTTTTTTTATTTCTATGCGTGGAACGAAGGGATGCTCGGAAATTTTTCCGTTAGCCATGGTGTTGAGCCCACGTGAAGTACCAATCCACAACCTTTCATTTGTCCAACTCAGGCTTTTGATGGAAGGTGAAAGCAGTCCATGTCCTGTGGAATAGTTTACAAATTCCTTTCCATCAAATCTGGAAAGGCCACCAGAGGCAGTTCCGACCCACAGATAACCGGAATGGTCCTGTGTAATAGCGGTAACCTGTGATTGGGGGAGGCCATGTTCTATGTTATAATTTATAGATGAGAAGTGTTGACTACTACCATCCATCACTATGAAAAGCGTTATGATGGCTGAAAGAATAATTTTTGTCTTCACCATCAATCAAATCAATTCATTATAATTAGTTAACCAATTGGCATAACTCCGTTGTGTCTCCCTTTGGAAGTTTGCCTTACATAAACCTACGGGTTAAGGGTAGTAAAGGATGTGTAAGTGCAACGAAATTTTCTGCCGCTTATGTAATTTATTTTATACTAGTTACAGTGAAATATGCTGTCCTAATCATTTGAGGTATGCTAAAAAAGGAGAGGTTAAGCCCTCTCCTTTTATTACAGTGTGTATTTAACAATTTTAGTTCAACCAAGAGTTGCTGCCATCCGCTGTATTGATTCCATCAGCCGCATCAACCCCACCGAAAGTATAAACCTGAAGCCCCTGCGTTACCAGTTCATCTGCGGGAACAGGGAAGTGCAGAATAGTTCCCCGCTGTAATGCATCTTTTCGCCTCATATCAAAGAAGGGTAATCCAAAATCGGTACGACCCAATTCAATATCGCGTTCAGCAAAAATCAAATCAAGTACCTCCTGCTTTGTTAATGAGGCTGAAACATCTGGCATTTCACCTACAGCTTTCCTGGGGTTGGCCGGATTATTCAGTATTGCTATGGCTGCTGCAAGATTGTTGTTCATTGCTTCAGCTTCGGCTAAAAGAAGTTGATTTGCATATCGGTACATAAAGACACTTGCTCCCAAACCCTGGGCGTCCCATAATCCATCATATCTTTTAATACGGTAATGACTACGCAACGTCCCTGCATTCCTGGCAGGTTGGTAAAACGAGAGATCTGGTTCAAATACAAAGTAAGCATCCAATCTTTTATCTCCATTATAACCAGCACCCTTCACAAAGTCTGCGGTATAGGGACTGCTAGGAGCTTGGGTATTATCAGGAAATCTTTTAGGCAAGTTTGGATTGAAATGCCTGATTATCCGATGATCTACCCTGAAGTACCAAAATAATCCAGAGACATATTGAAATGTGTGATATATATTGGATCCATCAGCATTGATGATAAAATCGCGATTAATACCTGCCTGCGCATGTTGCTTTACTAAGTTCCAGTCGGTAGCGGCATTCTGTGTAGCATTGCGCGCGGATGACACCAGAATATGTGCATAATAAGTATGGCATAAGGCAATCATTTCAGCGCTATTGTACCCAAGTCCATTTAGCAAGCTTGAAGGCAAGACAAAGCCAGGAACTTCTTCAAACAATTCAATTGCGCGTTGAAGGCTAGCAAGCGCCTCCGTGCGCACTTCCTGATTGGGAACAAGAACCGGAACATAGGAAGGGTCACCATTCAAAGGCACAACATACCCTTTGTCAAACACATTACTGATATAACCAAGAGCCATACCTCGGGCAAAATAGTTTGTAGCCAGTAATCCTATTAGATCGTCAGATAGATCATCATTTTCTTCCAGTGTTCGAATTACCGTGTTGGCCGTGACAATTGTACCGTTCCATTGATTCCACGGATCAAGTAAAGAGGCTTTATCGGCCCATGAGAGTGTATTGGGTATTTGCTGCCTGGGTTCTTGCTTAAATACTGACCACCAGCCAAGCACATTATTAGTCATGGTGGTGTGGTCTGCTGTCCATTCCAGGCTTGAGTTAACACTGTAGAATACTGAAGTAACATAAGGTCCGAACGCGCCATTCAAAATACCACCAGTTATTGAAGTAAGGTTACCCGGATCCGACAATACCATTTCCGTGCTTGGGTCATTTGGATTTGGAACGTCCAAATCCAGACAGCTTGAAAATAGCATAGCGATTGTGACGATTATACTTATAGTTTTAAATTTCATGGTATTTAGTTTTAGAATCTTACTTGAAGTGAAACGGCATAGGTTCTGAAAATCGGCACAGCTCCAAAGTCAGCCCGGAAATTGAACGGGTTAAAGTTCACACCATCGGCACCACCGGTTGCGGCAACTTCAGGAGTCCATCCCGAGTACTTGGTAAATGTCACCAGGTTTCGGCCTATCAATGATAATCGGGCATTTGTGAAGAGGTTACCCACCTTACCTAGTTTTGTAAGTTGTTCGCTGGAAAATGAATAACTCAAAGAAACTTCACGCAAGGTTGCAAATGTACCGTCCTCAATAAAGTACTGATTGGGTGCCGCTCCGGAATTGGAGAGCACACTGAAATATTCGCTGTGTTTACGTTGGCCTTCTGGATAACTGGACTGATCTACTTCATGTGCAATATCATTGAACATCATGTTTTGTTTATTGACGTTAGCGATATCACCCCCAATCTGGCCATCAACGAGCACGAAGAGTGACAGGTTGTTGTAGCTAATTGTACTGTTGATTCCAAAAATAAAGTCTGGCGTACTATCGCCAATCTTGCGTTCAACGCGGCCACCGTTTGTTGGATCCACAAGGTTATAGGGCCTTTCCGCGGTTGTGAATTCAGTTCCGTTTAAAATAACGAAGCCATCTCGGTTTACCACAAAGTCTGTTAATGGTCTATTCGAAATACTTTCGAGGTTATTTACAAATCCGTTCTCATCTACCGTGAGTTCAGATAATTTACTAGCCATTACACCTCCGTAGATTGCTCCGATCGTTTCGCCTTCTTTAATCCTGAAGAATGAACCACTCCCCACTCCACCGCCTTCATATCCGAACTCAGATCGGTTAAGTTTGGTAACAATGCTCCTTGTTCTGCTACCTACGATTCCCAAATCCCATTTTACTTTTTGATTGTTAATCAATTTGGAGTTAAGTGACCATTCAAAAGTTTTTGATTCAATGGAACCTGCATTTTGCCATTGGTTGGCATAGCCTGTTGTTGCTGAGAGAGGAACGAGTAGAATCTGATCGTCAGCATTGGTATGTGCATAAGTAAACTCAAAGGTGAAATGCTTCAGGAAGTCAACGTTGATACCGGTTTCAAACTCACGGATTGTAGATGGTTTAAGATCAGGATTGCCTTTTGTACCGGTTCCAAGCTCGTAGCTACCGTTTATCAAGGGCACACGTTCATATTGCGCACTGAACGGGGGGCGTTGCCCAGAGGTGCCCAATGACGCCCGGAGTTTCATCTCCTGAACACCTGGAATAACTATGTCTTCAGTGAGTCGGTAAGCACCAGAAATCCTGTAAAATGTTCTGTCACGATTATTTGCACCAAACAAAGATGATTCATCTCTTCTGATCAAGCCATCAAGGATGTATTTAGAATCGTAATCCAATCGCAGGTTTGCAAAAAGGTTTTGCGCCCGGAATATTTCTGTCATTGAAAAAGATCGAATGGCATCTGTAGGTATGTTTGTCGTTTGATCGATTCCATCAACTACGATGTTAGAAACTGATGAGACCTCAAGCTCTTCATAGCCATAATCTTCTGCCTGGTAACGAAGGGAAAGTGATGAGCCTAACTTTCCTACTGATTTTGAAAAGATAGATGTGAGTGAATACACCTTAGCTGTATTCAGCACATTCTCTTTGAAGATAAAACTATTATTATAAGGATTAGCAGTACTTGAATTATTAATATTTAGGAATTTTTTATCCCGGAAGCGATTGCGGTTTCTGGTTGACCTGTCATAAGAAAGCTGTCCATCAACTTTCCACCACGATGTTATTTCATAGCGGCCAGAGAAGTTGCCAAGGATACGGTCACGCTCCACAGTAAACTTGTCATTATATGCACGATAGAGCGGGTTATTAGAGTTACGACCGATGTTAAATACTTTTCCAATATTGGTTGTAATGAATGGTTGTCCATCAAAATTAACATCACGAATATTGGCGGAAGGGCTCAAACGGAGAACTTCATAAACAATTCCGACTTGATCACCTTCGGAGGCTACAGCGGGTCCGCTTGAGGAAGAATACAGGGTGCTTATAGCTACATTGAATTTATCACTGATGCGGTGATCAACATTGAGGCGCAAATTTGTGCGGTCAAATGAAGGTAGGCCCTCAATGACACCGCCCTGCGAAAGTTGGTCTACAGAGGCAAAGTAACCGGTATTACCTGTGTTAGTTGCCATTGAAAGATAGTTGGAAAAAAATCCACGATTTTCGAAAAGTTCCTTTTGGTGATTGTAGCTTACTGGCCAAGGATTGTCGTTAATGCTGCTCGCATCATTGAGCGGATTACCTGAACCATCCAGTATAATCTGGCCATTGCCATCCAACTGATAATTATGGCTTTGATTAATTTTCATAAACCGCTGCATTTGCGAAACACCTGCCTCAGTTCTGAAGGTGAAAGTTGTGGCCCTGCCAGATGAGCTTCCTCGCTTGGTAATAATCTGAACCACACCATTTCCGGCCAAAGAACCATATAATGCCGCACCAGCAGCACCCTTTACAACTTCAATTGACTCTACATCATTCATATTGATATCAGCCAACGAACTGCTGCCGGGTGGGGTGATGACGCCATCGATGATAATCAAGGGCTCCTGATTAACAGCATTAGAGATGGTAGTGGCTCCTCGTAAACGAATAGAGGCTGCGGTGCCAGGGGTACCTGATCGTTGAATTATCTGTACTCCTGAAACTTTACCACGGAGTGCATTTCCAGCATCTACTGCAGGTACTTCCGAAAGCAGGTTCTCGCCTACTTTACCTATTGCAAAACCCAATTTTCGGGTTGATGTCCCCTCAGCCACACCTGTGATCACAATTTCTGAAAGTTGGGTAACATCCTGGTTCATTGATACGTCAATTGATGATCTTCCTCCAATGGATATTTCTTCTGAAATGAAACCAATGAACGAAAACACCAGAACCGCATCAGTCCTTTCAACCTGTAGTTCATACCTTCCATTGGTATCCGTCACAACACCGATGGTTGTACCTTTTACCGACACGTTTACACCTGGTAATGGCAATCCATCATCTGCAGCCGTAACTCGGCCTGAGATCATGGTGCCCTGAGAATAGGCGAACACAGCACACAATACGTAAGCTGCTGTACACAAGATTCGTAGTAGTTTACTCATAGAATTACTTTTAGTTTATTAATAATCCAAAAGTCAAAAGTCAAATCTTGAGTTGTGTACTACAGTTTGTGGTATTCTTGTCTTGGAGTTCTAACACTTCCTGTCAGCAACTTTCCTGACATGAATCAATGCAAAGAGTCTGAATCAACATATGGAGTCATCTTCTGAGCTATTTCCATCAGCGGAACCTGAGGATTCTCTTTTTGTTGCTTATTTGTTAATGTTTTAAATGCAACATATTGTTCTACTGAGTTAATGATAAATACATAATCCTTAAGAAAGTGCATTCCAATGGAAAGCATCTCCTCTCTTTCTGTTGGAATTATGGAAAACGAAAAACCAGAAGCCATGTGAACCTGACTAATCCAGAATGCCTCCCCAGATGCCTCCATACCCTTTATATATCCACAAAGTCCCCTCGCCATTATTTCATAACCACTTGAATCGATCTGCTGCGACTTCAAGAGCACACCCAGTTGAGAACCCGTATCAATCAAAAGGGGCAGCACATTGTTTGTATGGGGGGTTGCTTCAATCTGACCTGAAACAATCGGCAGTACCTCTTCTTTTTTCAGATCCAGCTTAGTAAATCCATCAGGAATTGAATTGCCTTCGGGATGACGAAAGGTTACGGTTGACATTACGGGATTAACCTCAATTTCAAACCAGCGCAGCAAGTCATAGCCAATAACACCATCAATTCCTGGCATTTCATCAACAAACGCCCGGCTTGGTACCAATACGATAGTCACCCCACTTCCCTTTACACCATTAAATTTTAATTCATTATCCAGAGAGATTTTACCTATAAGAGGAGAACCATTACCTAAACCAGAAAAAGAGATTGTTTTTGACGTTAATGAATTTACTTTCGTTTGAAATTTTTTACCAAAAAGAATAGTATTTCGGAATCCGGTATCCAAAATAAGGTTAACGCTAACAGAATTATTGAGCTGGGCTGATAGAACGATTAACTCATTGAACTTTCTATATATAAATGTCACTTCACAAGCACCATCTTCAATAGCAAACCGTTTATCGCTTAACAGATTGGCCATGCTAACATGAACGGCAACCATCAACCCAACGAGTGTCAAAAAACAACAAACCTTCATCACCTAGATTCAACGCGATGTGATTAGCTGAGTTATCGCACAAAATGAGGGATTTTTTAAAAGGAAAAGGAACACAAAATAAAAAGCCAGCCCTTCCTGGAAAGGCTGGCTAGTTGACTGAATTGCTTCATGTCGGGTCTTCGTAAAGAAGAGACTTCTACTTACGTGTAAAAGTAAGTCCCGAGTAGCTTGCCTGCATCGCACAAAATGGACGATAAATACGGACTTTTGAGTGTCGTTCATTAAGAGAAAGTAGAATTCTCTTCATAAAAGTTTTGGTTAATAAATTATGGAAGGATAAAGGTCTCCAGGACGTGGGGGCCTTTCTTTTGAATTCAGGTCTGATCCTTGATCAAATTAAATCCAACCCCGAATTATAGAAAATTGCTGGCGCATAAATCAAAAACTCCTCAAATCTTCCACGAAATGGTTCGATTTTGAAAAATCCAGTTGTACTGAAGCGGGGAAATCGAAAAAAATTTTGATTTCCCCTTTTATTCTCTTCAGATTATCAGCAGAAGGTTAAACGTTGGATTCATTAAACTTCAACTCTTACGCCTTTCTAACAACTTCACAATTCAGCACGAAATGTTGTTATTGCTGACAGTGTTTGAACCTGGATAAGATATACAGGTAATGTGTACTTTCGTAATCACGCACTCGGAACCATTACTAAATGGGTGAACCATCAGAACCTGTTCCTAAGCTCCCTATTCCATTTGACTCATTACTTGGAATCGGCTCAAACCTTAGGTTAAATTGTAATGAGTATGAGAAATTGATTTTTTTGACCTCCCCATTCTTTTCTCCTGAACTACTTAGTAATGATCTTATTACTCGCAGAATTTCATTTTCACTCAAGGTTAACAATCATCTTTTCTCTGTTGATGTGGACTGCCTTCAAGATTTTGCAGTTATTACAATATTCCCTGATTCACATTTAACTGAACGCACAATCACCCAACGAAGTCCATCAAAAGCAGGGTTCGATGGGCTTTGACTTCTTCAAAGAAAATCAAAACATATCGCTACCGGGAGTATTAGTGAATACAGGTATCTACAGCCATAAAATTTATCCCCCAACACCAAGCGGTGAGAAATACATAAAAATCATTACAATGAGCACAACCACAATCACAGAGAGTACAATATCCGTTTTGTTGTAACTCGCCCTTGATATGGCGCGGTCTTCAGCAACTGTTGTGGCGAAGGTTAATCCTTTGATTTGCTCTTCAGAAGGTTTTTCGGTTAGCAAGCTAACGCCAACCAAAACCACTATAGAAAAGACAAATAACGCAATACAGAAATACAGGAAATTCAGGTTGGCAAATTCATATAAGAATCCAGTCAACGAACTCTTGTTAAGTTCAAGGAATATACGGAGTGCACCAATGATCGCTCCTCCCACCAGCACAGTCATGGCACCTTTTGAATTTATTCGTTTGTAAAAAAGGCCCAATAAAAACACTGAAGCGATTGGAGGCGCCAAGTAAGACTGAACACTTTGCAAATACTGATACAACACCCCCGAGATACCACTCATAACGGGTATCCATAAAATACCCAACACCACCACAACTCCTGTGGCTATCCGCCCTACCGTAACCAAATTTTTCTCAGATGTTTCTGGTTTTATCTTTTTGTAGATATCCATGGTAAACAATGTGGAGCATGAATTGAAAACAGACGCCAACGAGCTCATCAAAGCAGCAAGCAAGCCTCCGGCAATTAATCCTTTCAGACCCGTTGGTAAAAGTGTCTTTACTAATGTAGGGAATGCACTATCTGCACTGGTGAGTTCAATTTTTCCTTGCGCTGCAAGTGCTGTTGCGATTAAACCGGGAATTAAGAAGATAAAAAATGGGAATAACTTCAGGTATGCGGCAAAGATAGTTCCTCGTCTCGCTTCTGTTTCATTTTTTGCTGTAAGGCACCGTTGCACGATATACTGATCGGTACACCAGTACCAAATGCCTACAATAGGTGATGCAAACAAAATACCTGCCCAGGGAAAATCAGGATGACTGAGCGGAGGGAACATATTGAGTTTCTCTTTAGGCGCAGAGGCAATCATGGCATCCCATCCACCAAGTTCTGATAATCCTAACAGTGTAAGAATTAGCGAACCGATAATTAACAAAACTGCCTGCAATGCCTCGGTATAAACAACAGCCCGCATACCGCCAAGCACCGTGTAAATACCGGTAAGTACTACCAGCACTATGGCGCTGGTCCAGAAATCAAAACCCATAAATGTGGCTATAACAACAGCACCCGCATAAACCGTGACAGAAACTTTTGTGATGACATAACTCAATAAAGATACAACTGACAAAAACCAACGCGCGGAAGAGTTGTATCTGCGCTCAAGAAACTCGGGCATGGTAAACACACCGCTACGGATATAAAAAGGAATAAAAACCCACCCTAACAACAGAACAATCCAGGAGTGCAGCTCGTAATGCCCCATCGCCAAGCCGCTTTCTGCGGCCGTTCCGGATAGTCCCACAACATGCTCACTGCCTACATTTGAAGCTAATATCGAAGCGCCAACCACAAACCAACCTACATTGCGGCCGGCAAGAAAATACTCTTGTGAGGTGTCCTTTTTTTTCTTCATCGACCACGCAGCGATGCCGGCAATGGCCAGGAAGTACACAAATACTACTACCCAGTCAATTGTAGAAAACATTTCCATGTTAAGAGTTTAGGTTTTAGGTTTAAGATTAGGATTTACTTTACGGTGAAAATTGTTTGTACTGCTTTAGTCGAACCCAGTGCTTCACTTCGGCCTCCAGGCAAAGAGCCACCAACTGAAACACGAACTTTACCGGGTTGGAGGGTAGTAACACCTTTGTCATTGATAATTGAATACATCTGAGGGGTGATGGTGAATTTAATTTTTTCAGAAGCTCCAGGAGCAAGCTTTACACGCTTTACTCCGTTTAACGAAAATAACGGTGCAGGAATTTTTGAATCAACATGCGAAATGTAAAGCTGAACAACTTCTTCAGCAGCTACCTTTCCTGTATTGGTAACTGTAACTTCAACTTCAACCGGTTGATTTTTCTTTATGGATGCAGATGATAATTTTAAATCGCTGTATGCAAATGTGGTGTAACTCAATCCATAACCAAAAGGATAAAGAGGCTCAGCTTCCATGTAACGATATGTTCTTCCTTTCATAGTATAGTCTTCATAAGCAGGAAGCTGATCAAGTGATTTTGGAAATGTAATCGGCAGTCTTCCTGAAGGTGATGTCTTTCCGAAAATAATATCAGCCACAGCATTACCCCCCTCCTGACCGGGATACCAGATCAACAACACAGCATCTGCCAATTCCTGCACTTCAGTCAGGTTCATTGGGCTGCCGCCTGTTACAATAGCAATAACCGGGTTGTTGTGTCCGTCCTTCAATTTCTTTAAAAACTCAATCTGGTGTTTGGGAATATTATAGTCTAACCGATCGCCAAATGTTGGTGAAGCGATGGATTCCCCTTCCTCGCCTTCCAACAAACCACTGATACCCATCACGTAAAATGTAGCATTACTATTCTTGGCATTACCAGTCGACCAATCCTGTGGGTTGGCATTAGGCCTGTCGAGCATAATTCCTAACCTGTACTGAAGCTGGCTGCCCGGTTCAATGGCAGCGGCAATGCCTTCCACCACCGTTACCATCTGTGGATTAACACCGTAATAATTACCTAACAGAATATCAACGTTAGCAGCTGTTGGTCCTGTTATGAAATACTTATTCAAGTCGTTTCGCAAGGGTAGTACGCCATCATTCTTAAGTAAAACAATAGACTTCTGTGCTGTTTCCCGTGCCAGCGCACGATGCTGCGGGCTGTTAATCACATTCGTAGAAATGGCATTGTATGGATTCCTTTCTTTCGGATCGAATAAGCCAAGCTTAAAACGTGTACGTAATAAAATGGCCAGTGCATCATCAATTTCTTTTTCAGTAATGAGTTTCTTTTCAACTGCTTCAATCAATGCACCATATTCATTACCACAATTTAAGCTCACGCCATGTTTAACAGCGAGAGCGGCAGCTTCTGCTTGCGTTTTAACAACATTGTGACCGTTTTGGTAAAAATCCACAACTGCCCAGCAGTCGCTCACTACATGACCTTTGAAGTTCCATTCTTTACGGAGAATATCATTCAGTAGCGTGTTACTCGCGCAACAAGGTTCATCATTGGTTCTGTTGTAGGCACACATAACTGATTCAACGCCAGCGTCAACGAGCGCTTTGAACGCAGGTAAATATGTTTCGCGTAAATCCTTTTGTGATGATATGGCATTGAATTCATGCCTGAGTTTTTCCGGTCCGCTGTGTACAGCAAAGTGTTTGGCACATGCAGCTGTCTTTAAATAATTTGGATTATCCCCCTGAAGGCCACGAACAAAAGCAACACCTAATCGCGACATTAAGTACGGATCTTCTCCATACGTTTCCTGTCCACGGCCCCACCGTGGGTCACGAAAGATATTAATATTGGGTGTCCAGAATGTTAGTCCGCCATATTGTTGGTGATAACCTTTTGCAACAGCTGCATTATACATGGCACGTGCCTCATCAGAAATAGCAGAAGACACCCTATATATAAGGTCTTCATCAAACGTGGCACCCATACCGATGGCTTGGGGAAAAACGGTAGCCACACCGCCCCGACCAACACCATGAAGTGCTTCATTCCACCAGTTGTAGGCCGGAATTTTCAACCTTTCAATGGCAGGGCTGGCATGCATCATTTGTGTTGTCTTTTCCTCGAGTGTTAATCGCCCGATCAGGTCTTGAACTCGGGCTTCCATGGGCTGTTCCGGGTCAAGGTATGGGGCTACTTGCTGAGCATGCACTCCGAAAAAGCACAAAAGAGCAACCGTTAAAATGGCGCATTTCTGCTTCATGTCGCGTAATACTTTTCTACTAAAATAACTGGTCATTTCTGATGGCTTTATTGGTTTGAATTGTTCGTTAATTGACTAAAATAAACCTAATTATGCAACCGATTGCACTTAATTATTCCGCAGTGCAGTCTCACACATTTATGAGATGTCTGTATGGTGCACAATAGCTTATTAAGGTAAGTAGCAATATTACTCTACTCAAAAAATGGCATTCCTTGTGCCGCATACTTCTTCATACCTTCTTCATTGATATCAACCCCAATACCGGGTTTGTCGGAAACCTTTAAAAAACCTTTATCAATAAATTCAGTGCCATCAAATGTTACGATCTCTTTCCACATTGGATCTTTATGATAATATATCTGCCACTCTAAGATCATGAAGTTGGGTACTGAAGCACAAACATGGGCTGCTGCCATTGCTCCAAGGTATGACGCGACCATGTGTGGGGCAAAAGGTATATAATACAGATGCGCCAGGTTGGCGATTCGCTGACCTTCTCCGAGCCCACCTGCCTTTTGTAGATCTGGCATTATAATATCAACCGCGTTCTTTTCCAGCAATGGTCTGAATCCGTGGGCCAAGTAATGATTCTCACCTGCACATATAGGCGTACTGGTTGACTTGGTTATCGCAGCATACGCTTCAACATTCTCAGCAGGAATTGGTTCTTCCAACCACATGAGGTTTAATGGCTCAAGAATTTTGGCGGCCTTGTGAGCCGTGGGTAAATCATATCGACCATGCATGTCCGCACATATATCGATATTTGGTCCAACGGCTTTCCTGGCTGCAGCCATTTGGTCGTACATGCGCTGGATTTCGGGTTGGCTGGCTGTCCAATTGTAACGGTCATACTTATTTGGATCATTGCCTTGATCCAAATCAAACTTCACAGCAGTAAAGCCCATTTGTACAGCTTCTTTAGCAGCTGTAGCAAAGTCCTCTGGCTTTGGTAATTGGTTTTGATATAAAGCCGTGTCCATATACACACGCACCTTGTCGCGAAATTTACCACCAAGCAGTTGATAGACTGGAACATTCAAAGCCTTACCGGCCAAATCCCAAAGAGCAGTTTCAATAGCGGTCAATACAGCTATGTACATCCCCGACTGAGCTCCACCAAAGACACCAGCTTTTCGAATTTGCTCAAAAAGTCTATGTACATTCAATGGACTTTGATCTCGAAGAAAAAATCCGAATCGCTTTGCGAGGTGGTAGGCGCCTCCTACTGCATCCACCGCCTCACCACAACCATAAATATCCTGGTTGGTATATATTTTGACAAACATTCTGCTACCACCTCTAAGAAAGGCAACCTTTACATCGGTCATCTTTAAGTCTGATGGTGATGATAACTTCGGAGTATTCTCGACTGCAGTTGTTAATCCCTGTCCGAAAGTATTGGCTATACCCGATAAACCTAAAGCACTGATCATTGCACTCTTGGTCATGAATGAACGTCTTGAAGTTAAATTTCTCATATCGTTTTAGTTTACATTTTAAATTTTAGTTACAACATTTACCAGGTTCTTGTCTTGAGCAGTTCCTCCACTCTTTCTGGCGATACAGGAAGCTTCGTTTTGTTATCTTTTAACCATTGCGAAAAGTCCTTTTCAATATCATCTGTCCAACGGGTATCAATCTGACCCGCTGTGTACTTCTTTTCCCGCAGGCGTTGATGTCCGAACATATCGCGCAGCCGAACAATTTCGGAAGTCTCCACTACCCGTAGCGCTAAATGAGGAGGAATAAACAAGACACCTCCATCTCGTGCCAGTACAACATCTCCAGGCATTACGGTTGCATTACCAATTCGTGTTATTGTATTTATACCAACCAACGTGGTATTCAGCCGCATTGGGCCTCCTCCACCTCCGATATAACCAAAATGATGAGAAGGATGATACGTTTTGTAATAGGAAGTGAACCCCTTAATATCCTTCAGTCCGTTGATATCACGCACCGGGCCATCATATACCATTCCGTTTCCTGATCGGGCGAAAATTGAATTCCCCAGGTTGTCACCAATGGTTGGCCCATCAATTGAAGCACCGTGATGATCAACTACATAAACATCTCCGTGTTGTAACATATCAATTGCCCATGCATTAGGCGCGAGTACACGTCCATCCTTATTGCCTTTGTCTTGAATTACTTTGTGAATATCGGGTCTTCCCGGAAAAAAAGTTGCTGTTAAGGCTCTACCAACCAATACTCCTTCCGGATGGATTTGCAACCAATCTCCTTCGTATTGATAATTATAGCCGGCACCACGACAGGTAGCCCAGGCCTCTTCAAGTGTAACCAGTTTCATCCTTTTAAGTATATCGTCCGAAACTTTTGGTCTTCCATCCGGAAAGCGCTCACCGGTCCATTCAGGTGTGAGAAAAATTAGTTCTTCCTTTGAAAGCTGTTGTGCTGATAGTTGGCTACCGACAACTAAGGTCAGTGCGAATAGAAATCCTCGTGTTGAATTCATATCAAATTAAGTTTAGTTCAAATCAATTTTCTCTTGGAGGTTTCCTGTGCCAGTAAGAAGCCAGAATACTTCCGGTAATATTCATAAGTGGACCAAATACAGCTGGCGCCAACCCAACGGTTGCAATTCTTCCCATTTCTTTGGCAAGACCCGCTGCCATCCCAGCATTCTGCATACCGACTTCCAATGCTACTGTTCGGCAATCTCGCTCATCCATTTTAAAAATTCTGGCGAACCAGTAACCAATAAAATAGCCTGCCATATTATGCACAAGAACCAGTGCCATCAGGATAAGCCCAATCTCAAGCAGACTGTCTCTGCCTGCTGCTGTTATGATGGTAATAATTACTCCGATTCCAATCATGGATACCAATGGCATGGCCAGATCAAGCCATTTTGATTTTCCATGCAAGAGCCGGTTGAATAACAACCCTGCCCCAATCGGAATGACAATCATTTTAAAGATATCCCACATCATTTTCATGATGTCAATCTCAATGTACGTTCCGCCCAAAAATTTCATGAGCAGTGGTGTTGCAAATGGTGCGAGCAACGTACTTACCGTAGTTAATGTAATCGACAAAGCAAGATTCGCTTTTGCCAGGTAACTCATCACATTTGAAGCCAGTCCACTGGGTGAGCAGCCGATCAAAATCATTCCAGCTGCAATTTCAGGAGGAAAATTGTTGATGCTGGCGAGCACAAAACCAATCAATGGCATAATGGAAAATTGAGCTACAACACCGATGGCCACACCCTTCGGCATTTTAATTACACCAATAAAATCATTAACACTCATTCTCGTGCCCATACCGAACATGATAATCTGAATGAGCGGGGTAATTAAAACTGATAGCTTGAACCCATTCACTTCCACTAAATAGTTTGGATAATAAAGCGCACAAGCTACTCCGGTAAAAATCATAAGTGAGTAAGTAAAGCCCTTAAGACTTTCAAATCCCCTGGAAGATATTCCCAATAACAATAGAAATAGAATAATGAACGGACCTGCATTTGAAATCCCTGAGGAAAAAATAATAACTACCGAATACAACAGTAAGACTATAGATGCCCCTAAAATAATTTTGAAAAGAGTTTCATGTTTTATCAAGGAGTGCATCGATTTTCAAAATATTTTAGTCTGTAATCATTATTTTATTGAAGTTAGCAAAAGGTATTTGAAGTAGTGTTCCGTATGAAATGCTATTTAGCCACTCAAAGAAATAACAAGAACGATAACAATTAATGCAGATAAAACAGAACTGCACTACAAACAAACTCTTAAAACCAATTGCTAGTTTCTGTTAATGAAAAAAGTGGCCGTACGAATAACGGCCACTTCTTAAACTATTCAGTATACTGGTAGTTACGGCACATCCCAGAATACCCTTGCTGTCAAATTATCCTGACCACCTATGGCCTGGACTGCAGCCGCGTAGTTCGCTGCATTTGCAGAAGCTTCACGATCAGGGTAAGACATCCTTCTGGCAAAACCTCCATTGAGATCGTTGTTGAAAAGATTAGGGCTCAGGGCAGGGAAGCCGCTCCTTCTAAAATTGGAGAATGCTTCCGTACCGTTTCTGATGTTAACAATCCAATATTGCGTGTTGATCAGATTGAGTGCATCCGTGGCGTTGAAGGCAATTCCTGGCTTAGCCAGATAACTATTGATTTCATCGTTCTCAATTGGCTCCGTACCCGGATAGAGCGCATATGTTGCCATGTCAGCCCGAATTCCATTTTCATAGAAGGTTTGAGCAGATCCTGCAACCCAACCTCGCTGAGCTGCTTCCGCCAACAACAAGGAAGTCTGCGCATAGGTCACCCAGAATGTTGGGGCAGCGGGGGATGCTAAAACCCAAACATTAAATTGCGAGTAGTTGAGTCCTCCCGCCCGCGAACCTCTATACGGAGGATTCCGAAGCTCAATGTCGGTCACACCGATTGGAACACCAAACTGATTGGCCAGGACCGTGTCAGGGTTTGGAAAATTCGCAACTGCAGCTGGATCTGGAAAATTTGCTATCATGTATTTGCCGCGTGGATCATTGTTTGTTTTCACGTGATCTACAAAAGGCTCAGCCGCATAATTAAAATGAGAGAAGTTCCGGAGGTTGTTATTAACCGGATATACAAACAGTGATCCATCGTACTTAACGTAGGCATTGTCCGCATTGGAAGTCATTACCCCCCCTGTGAATGCTTCAGCTACTATGGATTGCGCTCTTGTTGGATTTACCTTGGAATAGCGCATACCCAATCTCAGCAACAAGGAATTACCCAATTTCCGCCACTTTGCTACCTGATCGCCAGCGTTAGTTGTCCTTGTTAAGGCTTGAGCATTTGATCCATAAAAAAGATCAGCAGAAACAAATTCACCACTTGGGTTGAGGGCTGCTACTGCATCCCTGATTTCATTGTACAGATCATCGTAGATGGCTGCTCCATCGTCATACACCGGCTCGAAGATACCATGGCTAACCGCTCTGCCCGCTTCAAAATAAGGAACGTTCCCGTAAGTGTCTACCACGCCCATAAATACCTGGGCTTTCCATATGCGGATCATGCTTCTTAAGTTAACACGGTCGGTACCTTCCAACACCGTTAGTGCCTGAATCAGATTTCGGATCACTGATGGATACGACTCAGTCCACTTAGGATTGTTGACCCCATCAATGTCTTCATTGAAGTTAAATCCCAGTGTAGCACCCTGATTGAACGGATTAACAAATTGCTGAACAATAGTGTGCTCGGCTTCCCACGTACCGAGGTGGGAGCGCTGTGCCCCTGCAAGTAGAAGGGCAGGATCGATTGACGTTACCTGATATGGATTTGTGTTTATTTCCACAAAATCCTTATCGCATCCTCCAGCGAAAAGAAGGACTGCAACTATGAGTATATAATGTTTGATCGTTTTCATAAGCTTAGAATTTCACATTTAAGGTTATGTTGTAGTTACGCGTAGTGGGCAGCGATGCATTTTCATAGCCTGCCCTGAAATCACCGGAAGACTGGATAGCCTCAGGGTCCAAACCAACAAAGGCCCTATGAATGAATGCTGCATTGCGGCATGCTGCCGACACTACTAGACCCTTTATAAAACTAAGGGAAGACACATTGCGTACCGCATTTGTAAAATTATACGCTACTGAAATGTTCCTTAACCTGACAAAATCGGTTTTGAAGGTGAAAGGATCACCAATCTGATGATTTCTGTAATCCGCATAGAATGACTGCAAGTTTGTAACTGCGGTAGTGTTTGGCTGCCCGGCATTAGGACCGCTTTCATAGACAGAATTAGGAACTATTATTCCATTCTCGCCTTCCCTGCGGCCTTCCAACGACATTATAGAGTGTCCTTGTCTCAGCAAGTTCAGGTGCGTAGAAGACAAAACTACACCACCAAACTGGTAGTCAATAAGCATCCCTACACTCCAGTTCTTATAGGTAAAGGTGTTGTTCCATCCACCTGTATTTTTAGGAATTGAGCTTCCAACAGGCAGGAATCCATTTGTTAGTTGCCCCCCTGGAGTAGCAGCTGTAGTTGGCAGTAATCGTCCATCGGGGTTTACAAGAATTTGTCCGGCATCATTTCTCCTGTAGGTTCTAACGTACATTTGGTTCATAGGAAGTCCAACAGTGTACCGCAACTCACCAAGAAATTCATTTCCGGTATCGTTGAAACGCAATACTAAAAGTGTTCCGCTTTCATTACCAACATCAAGGACTTCAGTGGCCAGATAAGTATTGTTCCATGAACTGGTCCACCTGAAATTACCGGTCTCATACGGGGTTACCTCAATCAGGGTTTCAAGACCATTGTTCCTTAATGAAGCAACGTTTTTCCTGGTATTGTTGTACCCCGAAGCATCTGAAATCACAACATCCAATATCTGATCAGTTGTCACTTTGTTGAAATAAGCGACATCAAACAGTACCTTGTTGTTAAACATCCTCATTTCAAGTCCTATTTCCTTTTCTGTTACAGTAAATGGTTCTAAAAGTGGGTTCGGGGCAAAATTTCCAGCAACTCCAGCTAAGGTCTGACCGTTGAACTGATTTTGATTGATCGCATAGGTGAGTACTCCTTCATATGGAGGTACTCCGTTTGAACTTCCCACCTGTGCCCATGAAGCCCTCAGTTTACCGTAGGAAAGCCAATCCTGTTGCACCACCTCCGAGAAAATGAAACTACCAGAAACAGAGGGATAGAATTGCTTATTGTTCTCTGGATTCAAGACAGAAAACCAGTCTGTTCTACCTGTAAAGTTAAGATAGAACATTCCGTTATAGCCCAACTCTGCCCAGCCATAGAGGGAATTAACACGGGTTTCATTATAGACAAACCCCGCTATACCTTGGTTCCGCAAAGTACCGTTTGGCAGGGAGTACAGATCCCTCACGGTAAAGTTGCTTGAGTTTTGCTCGTTTCGTCTGAACTCGGTTCTCCATGTGTTTCCGCCAAAATTCGCGTCAATGGAAAACTTACCAAACTCTTTATTACCACCTATAAGGAAATCAGCATTTATCTGGGTATTCGTATCTTGCCTTAAGTTGTAGTTTCCCCTGTAAGTACCATTGCCTTCAAGGAGTGTAGTTGATCCCTGGCCATGCAGCACATTCCACTCCATAAAACTGGTACCATAATCATAGTTGTACCTGCCTTGTACATAGAGCCAGTCGGTGATGTCATAGCGTAATGTAGCCGTTCCAAGAAGACGGTTTCGTTCATCATTAAAGAACTGACCCTTCTGAATTGCATAGTATGGATTGTTGATGGTTCCGAGGAATCCGTTGGTCCGAAGTTCTGCCCCTGTAACGGGATCAATTGCACTATTTCTAAACGCCTCCAATGGAGTGGAGATACCCATCCGGGTGAAGAAGTTCACCGCACCATCACCCTGAGTACCAATCATCGGAGGATTAATGTTCTCCTCGTTTGAATAATTTATGTTCATCTGCAACTTGAGCTTTTGCGTGACATTCTGATTAATCCCAACGTTTAGAATCCTCCGCTTGTAATCATTGTTTGGTACAATGCCTTGCGCATCCGTATTCGAGAATGAGGCCCGAAAGCTTCCGTTTGCACCACCGCCTGACAATCCCAGTGTATTGGTGAAGTTTGATCCTACCCGTAAAAAATCGAAAAGCCTGTTTTCATAAGCCGAATAGGGGCGCATTACTCCATCGAAATTCATTGTTGGTTGACCATCCAGCCTGGCGCCAAAACCAAACTGACCGTTTGATTGAGCCTGTCCCACATCCATCGGCCTGTTCCCCCCTGTTCCGATACCGTATTCAGTTTGAGTAATTTCATCGAGGTAGTTCAAGGCATGAGAACTGGTGAAGCTAGATGTAAAATCTACCCCAATTCGTTGATCCTTTTGACCCGACTTGGTAGTGATGATGATTGCACCATTACCCGCCCTGAAGCCATAAAGTGCTGCCGCTGCAGCTCCTTTCAACACTGTCATGCTCTCAATATCATCAGGGTTCAAGGCAAGCAAATTATCCCCACGGTCACGTTGGTTAACCTGACCGTTTCCATTTGTTCCCCTAGCATCCTGATCCATGGGTAAGCCATTGATTACAATAAGAGGTGCGTTATTTGCACCTGCAAAACCAGATTGTCCACGCAAGCGTATCTGCATACTGGAGCCTGCACCGGCTGCAGGAGGTGTGATGTTCAGACCGGCAACCTTTCCTTGCAAAGACTCCATCATATTGGTAGTCCGCTGCGTAACGAGTTCATCTGTACGCACAGATGTTACTGCATAACCCAGCTTTTTGGACTCTTTTTGAACACCCAGCGCGGTAATAACAACCTCTTCGAGTTGTCTAGAGTCGGGGGTCATGGATGCATCAATTACCGTGCGGCCTCCAACTGTAACTTCCTGAGTTTTGTAGCCAACAAACGAAAATATCAGGATACTGTTTTGATCAGGCACTTCAATTGAATACCGGCCCTCACTGTCAGACGTTGTTCCTAAAGCAGTGCCTTTAACCAGAACGTTTACACCAGCGAAGGGTAAACTACTTTCATCCGTCACTCGACCGGTAATACGAATTGAAGTTTGGTCCATCTCCGAAACAGAGACTTCTGGCCAAACTGGCGACCTTGATTCTGCAGCCATACCGGAAGCATGCAGCAGCAAAATCATTCCATACAATAGATAATAATGCTTCATAATTTAAGGGGTTTGGGGTTAGTGAAACAAATAATTAATAAGTGTAAAAAAGACATTTTAAATTGTTTGTTAAAGATTCTAAATGCCCTTACTAACTTCTTCCAATAAACCCCGCTGAAGAATTTTGAACACGTTACCGCAAACGTTATAAACGCCTAATTCCGGCTTTTCGGGATTAATGGCCTGGTGCACTTATTACAGGTTCACTACACCAAATAAAACCTCGGTTATTGCTCGTTCTGATACCTGGAAATTGCCTCAAACTCATCGTATAGCTTGGTGCTCAGTCGCTCAAAAATTGAATAATACTTCTCGTATACCTGATGATTTACTTTATTAGGACTATAGGTATTGGCCAACATTACGGAGCGGGCGGCTTCATCCAGGCTTTTAAAAATGCCCATATCGGTAGCATATAACAGAAATGCCCCGCGTGCAATGTTATCCGGATTATCGCCAACGGATACCGGCTTGTTAAAAATATCGGCAATCATTTGGGCACAGAAAGGTATCGAAGCAAAACTTCCGCTCGCTGTTAAGCTGTTAATCGTGCGATGCTCTTCAAGCGTTTTACCAATACTGTAGATTTCGTACAGAATACCTTCAATAGTTGCCCTTACAAAATGTTGCTTTTCATGCTTGATGTTAATACCGAAGTAACTTCCTCGCGCATTCGGGTTCCAGATTGGCGCACGCTCTCCCAACAGATAGGGAAGAAAAAGTAATCCCTCCGACCCCACCACTACCTCCATAGCCTCATGAATAAGGTTAACCATGGTATACTCAATGTCGTACGGACCTTTGAAATCGCCAAACTGCTTGGCGAACCATTCAAATATCACTCCCCCGTTGTTGGTTGGACCACCAGATACGTAATCTTTCTCAGTTAGCAAGTAGTTGAAAAAACGCTGCCTTTCATCTTTTAATACTTTCTTTCCAACAACACGCACAGCGCCACTATCCTCTACGGTGATGGTTGCTTTTCCCTCTTCCCATACACCTCCCCCAAGTGTTGCCAGGCATCCATCACTTGAACCGGTGATTATCTTAACATCATTCGACAATCCCAACGATTTCTGATACTCTCGTCTAAGCTTTCCCGGTGAATGAAACACAGGCACAAGATCAGGTAATTTATCACTGGTTATCCCCGCAAAGTCTAACGCCTTGCTGTCCCAGGAAAGATTATGAATATTCAACAGCCCGGTTGCTGATGCAAGGCTGTAATCAAGCACGTATCCATTTGTCAGTTGTTGGATAATATAGCTTTTGATGGATAAAAACTTATAAGCTTTTTTAAAACGTTCCTTGTCGTGCCGACTTAACCACGCGATCTTAACAAGTGGTGACATCGGATGGATGGGCGTACCTGTTGTGTTATAAATTTCCTTACCCAGTGAAGAATTCTTCAATTCAACAGCTTCGTTTTTTCCTCGGTTATCTGCCCAGGTTATGGCATAACGTAAGGGAGTTCCATGTTTATCAACTGGTAAAACACTGTGCATGGATGCACTGAAACAAATCGAAATTACTTTGTAATGCTTTGGATGAACTTCTTCGTTAAGCAGATTCTTAAGCACATACAACATGGTAATAAACATCTGATCCGGATCCTGCTCACTATAATCGGGTTCAACATGAAAAGTTGGATATGACCCCTTCATGGAAGCGATCACTTTTCCACTCAGGTCAAATGCCATTACCCGCACAGCATTTGTACCGATTTCAATAGTAATAACGCATTCCATGTTTTTCATTTGTTGTGTTGATTATTTGCATAATTTCTTTTCCGGAACTCACCAGGCGTATGGCCAGTGAGTTTTTTAAAGGTGGTGGAAAAATGTTGTGATGAATAAAATCCTGTATCAAGCGCGATGTCTGTAAAATTTACAGTTGGTCGCTTCAATAGTTTGATGGCTTCGGATATCCGGATGTTGATAAGGTAATGCAATGGAGTAAACCCTGTGTAACTTTTAACTCTTTCTGTAAAAGCAGTTGTACCCAGTCCAACCATGGCGGCCATTTCTTCAACCGTCCATTGACGTGCCAGGTTCTGACGCAGTGCCTGCTCAAGTTTCAGGAATGTTTGCGGAAAGTCCCTGCGCGAACCGGATTGTCGGGTAGACTGTCGTGCAATAATGATCAGCAATGACGCCAGCAGGTGATTGACCCGGGTAACAAAACCAAGTTCCTGACTCAGAATTTCCGATCTCATTTCCTGAAATATGCCGGCTACTTCCTTTATTTTCAATACCGGCAAATTGTTCAGCATCAGGATTTTTCCAATCGTGCGCCTTTCTTCTTCAGAGAGATTGCTCCATCTACCGATGCTTATCCTTCCATCCGGAGAACTCTTTTCAACTTTCAGTTGCAACCAAAAAAATGTACCGATATCATAATAACCCTTCGCTCCACCAATTTCCTGATCAGGTAAGGCTAAGGCTACATCACCAGGATAAAGCACATAATGCTCACCCTCAATTACCCAATCAAATTTTCCATCGACAATAAAAAACAAATTCAAACAATCAGATTTTTCCTGAACAAAAGAATCCAGCTGAATGGTGCTGTTTTTCCTCAGCCCAAATTCCTTCATGTGCGGAAACAATTCCAGTGTACCCGATACTCCTTGCTGCAGAATGAACTGACTTTGCTGCATTTTAAATATCGTTTGAATTCCGGATCACAATTTCTCTTTCAAGTTGTTGCCTATTCAGTAAACAACAAGGGAGCAAACGAATACAAGTTATGTCTCCATACCGGCCAGGTATGCCCTCCGGGATATTCACTGTAGACATACTTAATGTTCATTTCATCGAATTTTGACAACATAACTTTGCAGTTGTTGTAGGCGATGTCTTCCTGTCCGCCCATAGCTACCCAAAGGTGTTTCAGATTACTATTGATACCGGAAGCATTTTCCTTCATGAAGGCATATTGAGGATCAGACAATGCTGTATTATTTGCAAACCACCCCGAACTGAACACACCGAGATGGGAAAACATGTGATTATTCCGAATGCCGGCATATAAAGTTTGCAATCCGCCCATGGATAAACCCGCCAGTGCGCGACTTTTAGCGTCTGTTTTTGCACGATAGTTCTTTTCAACAAACGGAATAACCATTTGCTTCAATTCATTTTCAAAAAGCTGCAGGGTACGCTCTCCAAAATTGGCTATGCCACCACCTCCAACATTTCCATCCATCATCACCACCAACATAGGTTTTGCCTTTTGTTCTGCGATGAGGTTGTCCAGTATCAAATCGGTTTTGCCTTGTGTTGACCAACCTCTTTCATCTTCTCCTCCCCCATGCAACAAATACAACACAGGATATTTTGCATTAACATCACTATCATATTCAGGCGGTGTGTAGATGTAAAATCGTCTCCATGAATTCAATACGGTTGAGTAGTATCTTTTCATTCTTACCTCTCCATGTGGCACATCTTTCAGCGAGTAGAACGCTCCGTTTTTTGAAGGGATTTCAATACCTGCTGCCATCCTGCCCATTCCGTAAAATGTTTCACTGGCCGGATCGGCCACCGCCACACCGTCAATTAATAATGAATAGTAATGAAATCCTTCACTGATCGTATCGGTGGTTACCGTCCAGAATCCTTCAGCATCCTTCTTCATATCATATTTTTTTCCAAGATCAACCTGCACGTTCTGCGCATCGGATGCTTTGATTTTGAATACGACACGATTGTCAGGCAAAATCTGTGGATAGCGTGTCGAACGAACATTGGACGATGCCGGAACTCCCAACACGGTAAACGATGGAAAGATTGATGGATCAACCGGTTTGAAAAGAAATTGCGAAAACATGTAAAGGTCGTTTTTCCAGACTTTGAAATCGTGACCCCCCGGTTCTACATAAAAAATATGCGGGACATTTTTCTCATAGAGATAATCGTGGGTTCGTTTGCTGAACGCCATCAAACCATCCGCATCACCGCACGAAATCCAAAGTAATTTCAATTTTGCTTTCGCTGCTGCCGGATCCGGAACCAACACTTCCGGCAACTTTGTATTTGGAGCAGATGAAAATCCACCCACCCAGGCAAATTTGTCAAGGTTGCCAAGACCAAAATTTAAAGATTGACCTCCACCCATTGATAAACCGGCAATAGCACGATGATCGCGGCCCGTAAGAACGGGATACTTTTTCTCAATAAACGGAATGACATCATTCAACAAATCCTTCTCAAAAGTCGCAAAGGCCTGTACCCGCTCTGGCTCAAACACATTTCCTCCTGCACGATCATCTTTCATAGCTCTGCCATTAGGCATCACTACAATCATGGGCTCAATTTTCTTTTCTGCATAGAGATTATCAAGGATCACCTGAGGGTTGGCGCCTTTCAGCCATTCCTTTTCATCTCCACCAATGCCATGAAGCAAATACAATACAGGATACTTCTTCTTTTTCGAAAATCCGGGGGGTGTGTATACCAACATCCTTCGCTCATTACCCACTGTTTTTGATGGGTACATTACCGAATCGATTCTACCTTGCGGAATATTTGCCCTGAAAGAGTCAAAGCCTTCCGGAGCTATCCTGGTTTCCTGGGCAGATAAAGGAAACCAACACATGAGCAGCAGTAAAGAAATTATACTTTTCATATACACAGGATTTATACGTTCATTCTGATTGCGCACTTTAACAGATCCAAATCTTATACTCACATCATCATGCTCTTCGCCTATTTAAAAACGGCTACAAAACCATCATTTCCTTTCAACACAATACTTAATTCTCCTGAAGCAGGTAGATCCACGGTTGCTTCTGTAAATGATGGTTCGTCACTGTTGTTACTTCCGCTTGCTATTAGTCGTCCAGTTTTGTTCTTGAGAAAAGTCAAATCAAGTGAAAGTGACTTCTCCGTATTTTCTCCGTTAATCCCGGCCACGTACCAGCTCTCTCCCGATTTTCTGGCCACCACAAATAATTTTCCAGGGTAACCGTCAATAAATCGTACATCTTCCCAGTAATCGGGAAGTTCTCTTAAAAAGTCTTTTACATTCTCAGGAACATGGTCCATTCCTTCGGGGCTTTCAGCATAGTGTTGTATCCCCGACAAAAAGATCACAGAAGTTGCCAATTCAAAAACTGCAGTAGTCGTGCGTTGAATACGTGGGATTTTATACAGGTTCATCGGTGTAAAATCCATTGGATCAAATGCATTTCGCACCAGCGCTGACATGACCGAATGTTCCGGAGCTTTGTTGGCCGATCCCTGACCAAACGTGATCATTTCATATCCAAATACTGCCTCGACAGTCATCAGGTTAGGATATGTGCGATGCAGACCTCGTGGCAAGGTAGCTCCATGAAAATTCACCAGGAGATGATTTGCAGCAGCATCCTCGAGAATATCTTCGTAGTAGTTAATCATGGATTGTCCGTCACCCGAAAAGAAATCCACCTTGATCCCTTTGATTCCCATTTCGCGAAGCCGGCCAAATTCCTTCATCCGGTCTTCGTGCGTAAGCAACTTATCCTTTGGGGTAAACTTTACCGTGTTCCAATCACCAGCGGAATTATACCAAAGCAATAAGCCTACATTTTTGCTCTTTGCATATTCAGCAAGTATCCTCACCGAATCGTAACCCATTAACTTATCCCACGTGGCATCGAGCAGACAATACTGCCAGTTCATATCAGCCGCGAAGTCAACATATTTCTTTTGAACCTTGAATACTGTTGAATCATCTTTTTTCAAAATCCAACTCCACGAAGCTTTTCCGGGCTTTATAAAATCTGCATCCATCTTTACAGCAGGCAACGCGAGATCGGTTCCCAATGTTGATTCTGCTATCGTCTTCAAATCTCCAATCACCATAATTCGCCAGGGTGTTTTCCATGGTAATGTTGATTCAGGATTTAAAGCACCATTCGTAAATACTTCGGGTGCTTGCGGAAAATTAATCTTGTATTCGTGATCAGAAGAATGTTGCTGAAGGGCTGTGCCGCAATAGGTTCGGCCTAACGCAGCTTCCGTAATCAGCATCCACACGTTATTGTATTTAAACAAAGCAGGATACACCCAGCCGTTTTGTGTTGGCGAAGGTGTTCCGGTTTCAATCTCCATCATATAGTGGGCTTCGTACGATGGATTGGTATGCTCAAAACCCGTTTGTGCTTCTGCTTTCGGCTGAAGCCATGCTTTTGTTCCTTCAAAAAAGCGAAAGCTTGTTTCTTCAGAAATAATTTTTCTTACATCTGACGATGTCTCAGGGAATTCATAACGAAACGCAACACCATCATCCGATACACGGAAGATGATATTCATTTTTTTTCCGGATGATGTTTTTGTTTCTATGATTCTCTCGGTGGCCGTGTAGGTGATGTGCTCCTTCTTGGCAGTAAGCATGGTGTAGTTATCCTTCACTACGATTGGCTTGGAAGCTTTTCTAACGGTAAGATTCGTTGAAAAATCTTCGTCATCGCGAACTAAACCCAATTTCGACTCACTGAGTACGGGTTCATTCTTGTAGGCAACACTGTAAAGCAATTTTTCTGTATCAACCGTTACTACAATGTTCTGGTCAGGACTAGTGATCGTAAGGTGTCGATCCACTTTTGGGGCACATGATGAAACAATCAATGCCAGAAAAATGATCACCATTTTATATCCCATTGCAAATATTGCGGTTCTTTTCATCATCTCTTCAATTTGATCTGCGGTCTTCAATCCTGAAAAAGTCAAAGTCTACATATCCACCACTATTGTTTGTCGAGTAGTTGAACAACCCAAAACGGTAGCCCATAAAATGCGGCAAGGTGTAAGCCATTTTAAGTTGTGATCCGATGCGCTTCCACGATTTTCCATCAAGACTATAAAAGAACTCTGCGATATCTGCTTTATCCCTGAAGTCGCACGTTGCTTTGAGATAGATGCTATTCTTTGAAAGTGGAATTCGTTCAATCTCTACTGGTTTGTCTGATTCAGCACTGACCATCACAATAGATTTCACACCATTATCCATGCTAACCCCCACTTGTCCATATCGCTTTTGGAATAACGTCAAACCGGCAAAATCACCATCCTTCAGATTGGATACATCAATGTGTGTTGATCCAGTGCACTCCGGCCCAATGGTGCGTTGTGTAAGAATATTTTTCACCATGTAAAATGAAGTATCTACGCGACCGGTTGTAAGTCGCAGAAAACCTTTTCGCTCGGTCAACGACCAAAGCTTGTTATCCGGGTTGTGATTCCATTGCCATACTAACGGAAGCAGCGGATCACTTTTCTTACGGGTAAATTCATCGGATGCTACAATGCCGGGGATTAAACTTTTGTTCGCAGGCAGATCAAGTTCTTCGGGAACTTTTCCACCAACCCCGAGAACAGGCCAGCCATCTTCCCACTTCACAGGTACCAGGTAAGGTATGCGACCAACAGCTCCGTAATCACGAAACAAATATGCATACCAGGTGCCATCAGGTGTATCAATCAAACCACCTTGTGCCACACCCAGATCTTGCAACGCCAAACGGCCTTCCCACGGACCCGTTATCTTATCAGCCCGATGGATAATTACCGTGCGCATACCACCTCTTGGCCATGTGATGTTGAAGAGATAGTATTTTCCATTCACCTTAAACAACTGCGAACCTTCGGCACCCAGCATAATATTGTCACCTGCTGGTGCACTTGCATTTTCAATAAGTACCTGTTCTTCTGTTCCAGGCTTTACAGCCGATGCATCAGCAGTAAGTTCAACCAGCTTAAGTTTTGAAACACCATAAATCAAATACACACGACCATCTTCAAAGAACAAGGTGTGGTCATGATAAGACGGACTAAAGGATGAAACTTTCCAGGGGCCCTTTTCAATGTCTTTTGTAGTGAAGACGTAAGTCCTGCCGGTGGTGCTGGAAAATGTACTGACATAATACGTGTTGTTGTGATAGCGAATACAACTGGCCCACGAACCTCGTCCATACATAGTTTTGCCATTGTCAAGATTCACCGCATCAATCGTACTTAGTGTATCGTAAGCATAATTGATCAGGTGCCAGTTCACCAGGTCTTTTGACTTCATAATGGGTACACCCGGATTCATGTGCATGGTGGTGCTGCTTGAGTAATACGCATCACCTACCCGAATAATGGCCATGTCAGGAACATCGGCAAAGAGGATTGGGTTGCGGGCTTGGTTGTGTTGGGCGTATAAATGCGAAGCTGATAACATCACAATTGCCACGATTAAGGTGGTTCGCATAATTGGTGTTACTATAAGTCTATAATACTTCATGCTATCTTGTCTTGATGCGGATTACAGTCAATGACATCGGCTGCGTGTTGTACTCAAACGCCTTGCTTGCCTTAAATCCCGATCTCACAGGCACAATGCTTTCCGGATGATCAAATGTATTTTCCGCATCGGCTATACCTGTTAATACTTCCTGCTCGGCTGCTGGCACAATCTTCTTAAACCCACCCAGGTTGATTTTCATGACCTTTGCTTCATTACCCACATTCACAAGCTTTAAAATAATGTCGCCCGTTTTACTGTCTTGAATGCATGAAGCAGTAAGTGTTGAGTCAGCCACGTTCATGGTTATGGTGCCGGAGAAATATGTATCACCTTGGTTTACAGAAAACATCCGCTGTACATGGTAATTCGGAGTGAGCACCAGACTTGTATTGTCAAAGAAGATCATATCGGTCTTCCATTGGGTGCGGTCTTTCTTGGCAAACAAGGGCGCATAAGATGCCATGCTCACCACATCGCCATTACGTTCAAGCCCCACCATGTAGGCCGCTTCTGCAATAGCATTCTGTAATTTATTTCCCCATGAAGCATATTCTCCCAGGTAAACTTTTGCGCGGCTACGGTCATACGCATCATAACGGTTTAGGTTGCTCATCATCCACTTCGGGTCTTTGTAATAATGCTCATCGACCATGGGCACATTTAGTTCAGTTGCAAATTCCCATCCTCTTTCAAAATCTTCCCCGTCAGAAAATGGGCCTGATGTTCCGATAAGCGTAACCGCTGGATACTTTGCCTTAACCGCTTCATAAATCATTCTGAAGCGTGCTTCAAATTCTGGTGTTATTTTATCTTCATTTCCGATACCAATGTATTCCAGGTTGAACGGAGCTGGATGTCCTGCCTCTGCGCGTTTTGCTCCCCAAGTTGAATTAACCGGACCGTTAGCCCATTCGATGAGATCCAATACTTCCTGAATATATTCCTTCATCTCACTCATCGGGAGTGATTTCTGTCCTGTTCCTCCTACGCGCCATGTTCCACCCGAATTCTGACAACTCACTGCAGCCGGTAATATCGGTACTGGTTTTGCACCTATATCTTCACAGAATTGAAAATATTCGAAATACCCCAGCCCCAATGTTTGATGATACCCCCAGATATTTTTTTGCTCAACGCGTTGCTCAATAGGCCCGATCGTACTTTTCCACCGATACATATTTTCTAATCCATCTCCGTGCACAAGGCAGCCACCCGGAAAACGAATGAACCTTGGATTCATATCCGCCAATGCCTGTGCCATATCCGGTCGCAATCCATTTGATCTGTTCTTGAATGTCTTCGCAGGAAATAATGAAATAACATCCAGTGCCAGTTTGCCTTTGGTAATAGCCAGTACAACCAGCTTTGCACTATCTGTATTTCCTGTTGACTGAAGCGTTGCGGTATACCTCCTCCAGGCTTTTGATGAGGTGGAAATTTTTTCTTCTGCCAGAATTTCTCCTTTCGGAGTTTGCAAGCTGGTTATCAATGTAATGGCATTGTCGGATAACTGGTGAGCAAAAAATGAAAGATTATACTTCTCTCCTTCCCTGACTACAATTCCATCGAAACCCAAGTTTTGTATTCCTACACCCGCTACACCTGTAAATTCTTTTTCTCTGCCAACGTGATGAATATCAAGAACAACATAGTGAGGATTATTGGGGTGCACCGGAGATGTTGTCTCAACGTCTAACGATCCGTAAGAAAAACCAGGTGTAATGTATTCCCAATAGGAAAATGAATTCCATTCCTTCCGATCGGTGGGACTATATTCAAAGGAACGATTTTGAACCAACTCGGCATAAAGGCCGCCATCAGCCGAATAATTGATGTCCTCGAAAAACAATCCGAAAAGCTCTGGGCTAATTTTCTTCGATTGGATGACGGATTGCCCATAAGAACAGTGGATTACTGAAAGACAGGCAACCCCAAGGATAGTGGCTAAATGGCGGAATGTCATCCCTCGATTAAGTGTTATTTATACAATTATAAAATTTTGTCCTAACAACACCAAGGAAAACGTTTGCGAATACCATTGCATAAATACCAAATTTTATTTGGCTTACTGAGGGAATAGCCATTTCCTCATGATTTTGATAAGTTCAGTCAAATAAAATGAGATAGAATGTTTGGACCATCTTCTATTGACCCGATGAGTTCCTCCAGGACTGTAGATTTGGAAGCTACTTAAGCTCGAGAATGCTTACCCCTTTGGTTACGCCACTTTCATTAAATGCATCGATCGTGAAATAATACGTTTGTTCACGGTTGAGGCTATTGATGGTTAACTGCTCTGAGCCCAACACCTGATAAGTGTGGTACAGCCTATCCTTGGCAATTCCATACCTGATATTGTACCCAATAGCGCCTACAGATTTAGTCCAGTTCAGATTAACTACACACCGGTCAGTTTCATCGCGTACCAGGTTTAGTTTTTCGACAGCAGCTGGCGACTTCCCCCCTGCTTTACCAAAAATACGTAACCCGGATAGCGTAAAAGTTCCGTCAGGAACACGGAAGTTGGTGAGTCGAACATAGCGGGCTTTAACCGGACTGGAGAGTTCAACATAATCATGCGGTACATCCGTTTGATTCTGCGTTTTATCTGCCAGTGTTTTCCAGGTTTTGTTATCGGTAGAGTATTCCAGCAGGTATTGATAGTAAATCCCCGAAGACCTTCCCAGCAATTTTGATTCGTGCTCATAATAATTGATCTGCACGGCATTTATTGTACTTTCCTTTTGCAGATCAATACTAATCCACTCTCCTTTGCTCCCGGTTTTAGCGCTCCAGAAAGTGCGAATGTCTTCGTCCGTAGCATTGCCTTTCGGATGATCTGCCAGTTCGGAAGAAACGTTTACGGGTTTGTTGTATGACAACAACATCCAACCGGGAAACAACTCGTCAGGGCTTGAAATTTTCTTCGCAGGAATTTTAAAAGGAAAATCACCAAAACCAGTGTAGACATGCAGTTCGTCATCTTTATCAAAGAATGCAGGGAATAATCCCAATCTGCGCTCAAACATGTGTTTTTTTGAAATGGTCATCGTGGCAATATGCCAGTAGTTGCCATGCATATCCTGAAATGTGCTGCCATGCCCCGCCCCTGCAGCAAATCCTTCCGGCTTGTACGATGCAGGATTATGTGCCGCCAATGTAAACGGACCCAGCGGCTGATCAGAAACATAAACACCATCGCTGTAACTTTTGAACTCCGTACCAGGTCCTGCATATTGGAGATGGTATTTCCCATTACGTTTGGTCATCCAGGCACCTTCAATCCAGGGATTTTCACCTTCATTATTATAGTCCCCTTTTCGTTCCCATCCATATATTGCTTTATTACTGTTGAAAAGAGCCTTTGGCTCACCAATAGGGTTCAGCGTTTTCGTATCAAGCTCAACGCCATAAATGGGGTTGACATTAGAACAACCATAATAGAAAAACAATCGACCATCATCATCAACAAACAAGTCGGGATCAATCATGAGAATGGGAAAGGACGAGTTTGCTACTTGCCATTTACCGGATTTAGGGTCAGCGGTTTTATAGATGACCAAGGGTGGTTGTGTTTTTGAGGCCATGAAAAATAAAGTATCGTTCATGACCACTGCTGTTGGTGCATAATCTTCCAATGGCAAATCAGTTGTGGTTATCAAATTCCACTGAATCAAATCGGTTGAATGAAAATAGCCGCCAGACTTAGACGCGAACAAATAGTATTCGCCCTTATACACCACCATGGTGGGGTCAGCCGCTTCGCGCCTTGAGGGCTCATCAAGACGGTAGCTATAACTCAGATTCATCGGGTTACAGATGGTGGTTGGATTCAGGCTAACTTTCTGTGCAAACATTGACGCAGCAGTTATCAGAATCAAAACTGAAGCACCAATTGTTTTATTCAGGCTATTCATGGCAGTGTACTTTAATTTCTATTGCAACACTAAAATTTTACCATACACAAAAAAACCTATCACTTTTTGGTGAATAAGTGTTATTATTACAATTATAGATTAACGGAATGAAACCGTCAAAATTCCAACACAAAAACAATCGATCTGTATTGTTCAACATGAAAATAGAATAAGATATGAAATTAAAATTCGGCAAACTCGTTTGCAGTTATCTTCTGCTTACGCTGGTAGTGCTCCTTACACATTGCACTTCGTCAACGGAATCAGCCTGGCACAAAAAGAATGTGGAGTTGATTAAACAGTATAATTTAACAGAGCGAGAAATTACTGGACTTCCAGAAGCATCACTAGCTTCAAATCTTGAACCCGCACAGGTAACGAGTCTGGATAATCTTGCCAGCGCGGAATTACATTCCGGTGTTGATGCCAGGATGTTTTGGGGAACCGGTATTTTAGTAGCTACCCTTCAACTGGCACCCAATGCCACCATTCCCGAAGAAGAATTACCTGCCGACAGGCTTGTATTTGTACTTGAAGGCTCAATCGATCAATCGATCAATGGCTCTTCAGTCACCATGCTTGGTCAGGAAAGAGAAAACCCTGACGGTGTACATAGCGGTACGCCAAGAACAGATTTTGTGTTTCTTGAAAAAGGAAGTAAAAGTTCTGTGACCGCAGGCTCAGCTGGAGCAAAACTACTGGAGTTGTATAGTCCGGTGCGTTTGGACTATTTAGAAAAAGCAGGGATACAAAATCTTCCGGATGAAGTGGTTGATATCAGTACGTATCAAATTCCAAACATCGAAGCAAACAAGGTATATGATCTCTATGAACTCCAACTTACTGAACTGGCAACAGGTGCAAACTCAAGATTGGTTTCGGCCAAAAATATGCAGTTGAGTTTCATTTCTATGGATCCGCATTCCGTTTTCCCGCATCATATTCATCCGGAGGAACAAATGATGTTTGTGCTGCGTGGCGCCTGCGAAGAAATTTTGCTTGACGGAAAACAAGCTATGAAAGCCAATGATGTGGTGCGTATTCCCGGTAACATGGTTCACGGTGCTGAAATTGGTGAGTTGGGTTGCGATGCGCTGGATATTTTCTGGCCAGCACGCCCGGATTACCTGGAAAAGGAAAAAGCAAGGATGGCTGCTTATCGTGCTATTATACCTGAAGATGCCAAACTTGAGCTGGTAGTTGACGGAAAGAAATCAAAACCTGAATTGAATTTCACCGAAGGCCCGAAATGGATGAATGGCAAAATTTATTTTTCAAACATGTATTTCGATGCCAACTGGAATGCCGATCCGAAGAAAAGCTCTACGGTTGAACTGGATCCCAACGGCAACTACAAAAACATTACGGAAGGTAAAATGCAAACCAATGGGTTGTATCCATACAAAAATGGCAACCTGATTGTGTGCGATATGATGGGGCATCGTGTGGTGGAAATGACCCCAAAAGGCCAAGTAGTAAAAGTACTGGCTGATAAATATGATGGTAAACCCATTGATGGCCCTAATGATGTCATCACCGATACCAAAGGTGGCTTCTACTTTACCGATCCACAGTTCACCATGGAGCCGGAAAAATTTCAACCTGGACGTGCCGTGTATTATGTTTCATCGGATGGGAACGTAACAAGGCTTACTGAACCCAACGCATTTGCAATGCCCAATGGAATTGTACTTTCACCGGATGGGAAGACATTGTACATCAACAACTGCTACGATGATGAATCGTGGTTCCCGGTAAACAGTGATAAAGATAATTTTATCTGGGCCTACGATGTGAATGATGACGGGACGATCAGTAATGGTCGCAAGTTTGCCCAGTTGTTTCTTACCGGCAACGTGCTGGACAGAAAAGGAAAGTCTTCCAGTGCCGATGGTATGGCCATTGATAAGCAAGGCAACTTGTATGTGGCCACTTATTATGGGGTACAAATTTTTAACTCAAAAGGTGAATTTGTCGGCATGATCAATCTACCCTCCTTCCCCATTAGTCTTTGCTTTGGAGATGACGATATGAAAACCCTTTACATCGTGAGTTACAGTAAAGTGTTTAGGATTCGTACGAATATGGAAGGCTATGTAAATTACTTATAGAACGATCTATCAGACCAGACCAAACCAATCAATTCGAATGAAAAAGAACCAGATTACAACCCTTCTGCTTATGCTTGCCACGATTACACTATCCGCTCAATCATCTGAAAACTGGACAGAGCAAAAAGCTGAAAAGTGGTTTAAAAAGAAAGAATACCTCAACGGCTTACAAGCTACACCGCATGAAGCCATCGATAAATTGCAATTTGCCAGGCAGTACCAGCTGAATAAAGTGCTTTGGGATAAAGCCTTTGCCTTTTTAAAGGAAACTGATTTACAGACATTGACAACCGGCAGGCATGTCATTGATGGTGATAATGTATTTGGCCTGGTGTCGGAAGGGCCAACTAAGGATTATGACAAAACTGCTTTTGAGTCGCATAAAAATTACATCGATTTGCAATTTGTAATTAGCGGTGAAGAAAACATGGGCGTAGCTCCGCTTGCAGATGTTACCCTGGACAAGCCCTACAACGAAAGAAACGACATCATGTTCTATACCGGTGAAGGAAAGATTTATACCGTACCTCAAAACAGTTTCCTCATATTTTTTCCCTCCGATGCGCACCGCCCCAACATTACACCAGGTGGCAATAAAGTGGTAAAGAAGATTGTTATTAAAATACGTGTTGCTAACGAATAAATTTTACCTGTCTGGAATCAAACCTTTCAATCATGAAAAAGATCATCGCTCAACTATTTTTTCTTGCAATTGTTGTTTCCGTGTATGCACAGGAAGTTAAAGCACCTCCTACCGGTACCATTGAGTTTATCTCCAATGAACTCTCCGGCATCATTAAGAAAGATGCCAAAGTTGAAATAATTGCCGAAGGCTTCCAGTTTACGGAAGGCCCACTTTGGTTTGAAAAAGAGAAGATGCTTTTAGTCTCCGATATCCCTGCCAATACGATCTATAAATGGACAGAAGCAAAAGGCAAGGAAGTTTACATAACACCGGCAGGTTATACAGACTCCACCAAACGGGGCGGCTTCATGGGACCCAATGGGATGGTACTTTCACCAGATGGGAAACTGTGGATTTGCCAGCATGGCGACCGAAGAATTGCACAGATGGATGCTCCTTTAAATTCTCCCAAATCAAACTTCACTACAATAGCCGGAACATACGATGGCAAGCGGTTAAATAGCCCGAATGATCTTTTTCTTACCAAAAATGGTGACCTCTACTTTACTGACCCATCTTACGGTTTCGAGAAAGGCCCCAGAGATCCGAAGAAAGAATTATCGTTCAATGGAGTTTACAAAATGAACAAGTCGGGAGCGATAACGCTGCTGCTGGATTCTATTGATCAGCCCAATGGCATCGGCATAATGCCTGATGGAAAAACGTTATTGGTCTCCAATTCAGACGGCAGGAAAAAAAGATGGTATACTTATGAATTGAATTCAGATGGGACAATCAAAAACGGAAAAATATTTTACGATGCGAGCAGCGAAAAGGCACCGGGCTTATGCGATGGATTTAAGATTGATAAGGATGGAAATGTGTTTGCTACCGGGCCAGGTGGTGTTTGGATCTTTAACAAGGGCGGAAAATTGATCGGAAAAATAAAGATGGACGGAGTAACGGTATCTAACTGTGCATTATCACCAGACAATAAAACACTTTACATCACCGCTGTTCAGTATTTGCTTCGGGTAAAAATGCGGTGAACATGAAATCAAAAGTTCTTTCTGCACTTATACTGTTGTTCATTTGCATTGAGTCTTTTGCACAACCACCATTAGTTTACTCAGTTGAAAACACGGGTGCAAAGTATACCCCTCCCGCATTGCCGCCCCTTAATCAATTGCCTGTTGTAGATCCATTGACTGATCCTTTTATGTGGTCGAATGGAAAGGGTCGGTCCACAAAATTCAGAGATTGGGAAAAGAGACGGAATGAAATTAAAGCTGAGATTGAGCACTATGAAATAGGAAGAAAACCGGGCAAACCTGATAACCTCACAGCAAGCTATAGTGCTATTGATTCAACCTCCGGCATGCTCACCGTTCGCATTACTGTAAATGGTGATACCATGTCGTTAAGATCTAAGGTTTCCATTCCTTCAATAAGTGGCCCTTATCCGGCAGTCATTGGCATGAATAGTCCGAATGGCAGTATACCTGCGGATGTTTTTACCAGTCGTAACATTGCACGGATAACGTATACACACAACCAGGTAACCAGTTATAATAATCCTCAAAATACAGATCCATTCTACCGACTTTTTCCCGATCAAAATATTGACAACTCAGGACAGTATGCTGCATGGGCATGGGGCGTTAGCCGCATCATCGATGGATTGGAGTTGGTGCAGGCAAACCTGCCGATTGATTTAAAACACATTGCAGTAACAGGCTGTTCTTATGCAGGCAAGATGGCGCTCTTTGCCGGAGCATTTGACGAACGTATCGCACTCACAATCGCCATCGAATCCGGTGGTGGTGGCGCTACAGCATGGCGTGTTTCTGAAACGATTGGTAATGTTGAAAAGCTTGGCGCTACAAGCAATCAATGGTTCAAAAACGATTTGTTTCAGTTTGCCGGATTGAATGTATCGAAACTTCCGTACGATCATCACGAATTGATGGCCATGGTGGCACCAAGGGCTCTCTTCGTTACTGGAAACACTGATTACACCTGGCTGGCGAATCCATCCTGCTATGTAGCATCACGGGCAACGCAGGAAGTTTACAAGACACTTGGAATAGCGGACCGCTTTGGTTTTTTTATTGATGGTGGTCACGGTCATTGTGCGATTCCACAAACCCAACGGCCGGCAATCGAAGCATTCGTTGATAAATTTCTATTGGGAAAAACTGATGCTAACACAAATGTTTCTATTCATCCTTATCCGGATATGGACTATCAACGTTGGTACAATTGGTGGAGAACAACCAAACCTGTTTTTCCTGGTGAAGAAGACAATATTAAAATCTGGTTTGAAGCAGAATGTGGAAATGTAGGTGACAATTGGGAAGTGGTCACTGATGCCAGCGCTTCCAATGGAGCTTATGTAACTATAAAAAGTGGGGTTAACAGCGAACCCAACAAAGCACCGGAAGACGTTGCCATCAACCAGGTGATCATTCCATTCACCATAGAAAAAGCAGGTACCTATAATATTCTTGCTAAATGTATCGGGCCAACACCAAGTGACGACAGCTATTGGGTGAAGGTTGATCATGGCGCTTTCGAAATTGCCAACGGGCTTGGCGGAACAACATGGCAATGGGGAAGATTAATAACGACCACATTAACTCCCGGACAACACACACTCACCATTACGTATCGTGAAGACGGAGCCAGGCTTGATAAAATATTGATAACAACTTCCAGCGCTTCGGTTATTGCCCCGGAAATTTCAGGGAAGAATTGTCAGTAAAGTTAATTAACAACTTTAAAAGCAATGTGAAAAGCTAAGCCCCAATGAACATTACAAATATTTATTGGGGCTTTGAAACATTGAGTAGTCAATTGCGTCACTTCACACGGGTGAGTTTCATCTCACCCATTTCATTGTTGAGTTTAATTTCGTCATCGCTGATGAGTTCTCCGGTGTAGTCAATGGTTCTGTCATTGATTGTAATGCTGTATGAAATTTTCTTTCCATCCACCTTTCCGTTCTGCAACTGGGTCTCACCAAACTGCGTCTTCCAGGTACCCGTTAACACCTTGCCTTCAACTTTATAGGTGTAACTGACTTCAAATGTACCATTCGGTGTTTCACGACTACCTTTCCAATTGCCATCAATAGTTTTCTGTGCAAATGCGGTCATGCATCCAAGTACCAATACTGTTGTGAATAAATTTTTCATGGTTTGTTGGTTTTTTTGTTGATGAATTAATTAAGTGTGAGTGATGTTTGTTTACAAGTTTATTTGTTAGGACTATCCCCTGCTGACGGGGAACATTGCTTTGTATTACTTTATCTTACCTGATTTACCACGTGCGCTTACTCATCATCTTATCCAACTCTTCGCGCGTCATTTTGCCTAACTCGGGATGCTTCTCAAGCCACTTAAGAAAATCGGTTTTTATTGCATCCGTCCACTGACTGTCAATTTCGCCTGTGCTGTATTTGCCGGTGCGTACCATCTCAAAACCAAACTGATCTTTCCTGATCACAAACTCTGATGTACTTATTACTTGTTCAGCCATATGTGCCGGAACAAACAGAACACCCTCAACTGTACCAATAACCAGATCACCAGGGAGCACCATTACATTTCCAATGCGAATGGGTGTATTGAGTCCCATCAATACCATTTCCTCTGTAAAGGAAGGATGAAAATCACGCACGAAAGCATTAAACCCTTCCAGGTTCCTGATCTCCTGTAAATCCCTGGCCGACCCATCGAATACTACTCCGTTACCAGACTTACTAAAAATAGAGTTTGCCAAGGTTGCCCCCATGATCGGGCCACCGCTGATCTTCCCAAATGCATCGGCTACATATAAGTCACCTTTAGTGAGTATATCAATCGGCCATGAGTTGGTGTTGCCCTTTCTGCCTTGCCTGGCTCCTCTTTCCTTAATATTCTTTTCCACATCCGGCCGGCTGGGCATATACATTGCTGTTACTGCGCGACCGGCTATCGTAATATCGTTCACCGTTCTCCATCCGCCTTCATACTGATTCAGATAACCTTCATTTTTCAAAACGGTCCACGCATCATCAATCATGATATGCTTTGCTCTTTCTATAAGGTTGTCGGGAATTTTAGGTCTTCCATCTGCGAATCGTTCCCCTTTCCATTCAGATGTAAGGAAAATCAATTCTTCTTTTGAAATAGTTTGCGCGAACAATACTCCCTTTACTGCAACTCCGCATACCAAGAGAATTTGTGTAATCGTTTTTAGTTTCATATCAGACTTTTTTATAATTATCTACTCCAATCCTCCAGCTCCTTTTGCAATATTTTTTAGTGCTGCTTCTCCAAGCCGTTCTTTCAATTGAGTAAGGTAAAGGCTCCGCGGTGCAACATGTTTATCCAACGATTCAATAAATCCTCGTGGTTTGGTCAGATCTTGCAAGGCCGTATTGAATATTACAGCATGTATACCAATATGACCGAAGGAATAATTTTTGGCCGTGGGTGGACTTTGAATAAGAAAATCGCCTTCGCAATTCCAGAATACAATGTTGGCACCCGCCCAACCAATGCTGATGTCTTTCCAAAACCGCGCGGTTAGCGGAGCTTTCACATTGTCGTACAATGAACCATTTGCCCACCGGTTGTGTGGTTCGCTGGTAGAATATGCATTCACTGTCGTGCAATCAAAAAATACATTACCGCTGGATTCCGATCCCTGCAGCACAAAGGAATGCCGGCCTTTTTGTGAGAAGCATCTTTGCACCAGACTCAACTGCCCGTTCACCTGAAAGGTGAAACGTCTTGCGCCCATCCGGATGGAAACAGGCTCGCGTGATTCACAATCCTGAACGGTTATCCATTTGGTGCCTGCATTGCTTTGCACCACACTACTTCCAAAATGAAGTGCACTCATATTTCGCACCCAAACATTCCTGGCATTGGAAATATTGATGAAATTGAAATAATGGTTCTCGTCTGAAAAATATTCCTCTCCCTCATATCGGATGTTGGGATCATCAAAGTTCCCCCTATCCATATTGCCATAGGCTTTTGTACGAACAGATGGATCATACTCGGATACACCGCGCAGGTTTTCAATACCTACCTGCTCAATGCGTTCATCTATGTATTTAACTACTTCGCCTCCACCCCAGCGACTTTCGATGGCCGTAAAAATGGGAGCATCAAGGGTAATCGTGTTACCTTTTACATCAACAATAATCCTGTCATAGGAAATGGTGAACGGAACCCACCGATGCCTCCCGACACTTAACGTGTCCTGTCCTATGGCTTTGATCCAATCACTGTTGCCGATTCGTCTTACCAGTACCATGTCACCCTTTTTGAAATTTTTAGCCGATGCAACCGTAAAACTTGCTGCTCCAACCGGAACATATTTATCCGTGATCAATTGTTTTGTTTCCTCCTGTGGTTTTGTGCCTGAATCACCTCTCACATTAATAAGCGCGGGTCTGCGAAATGCAGGCCCTTGATTTTCTTTAGGAAGTCTGCCGATAAGAATGGTTCCTACATCGCTCATTCCTTCACCACGAATTACCACACCTGTTGCCTTTATGTATATTGGTTTCTCCAGCAAATACGTTCCCATTTTTAAAAGCACCGCACCTCTGAAACCGGAATCATCCATTGGCAGTGCAGAAATACGATCAATAGCAGCCTGAACATGATCTGAATTATTACCCGGCACCGGCCACACTGTTTCTTTTACAGGAACATATGGAATGGCCACACCCCCACCTTTGTATCCGGCATTTGAAAAATCTGGAATTTTGTTTCCAAGACTATCCTTAACATAAACCAGTTTGCCATCCGTGCCCGGATATACCATGGATGTGGTAGGCGGTATATCTTGCGCTTGAACTGAAAGGGAGAGGCTGAGCATAATAATAAACCACATCGTAATAACACACGTCATTGCGAACGCAGTGAAGCAATCCCGCTTTTCGAAACATAATACGAGATTGCTTTGGTCGTTCCCTGCCTGACCGGCAGGCAGGCTTCCTCCCAATGACGGTTTCAATATTAGATTTGACATAACATTAATCACTTCTGATCATCATCACCCATAACATCATATCCACGCCATTTAAATTCTTTGGCTAATGAACTGGCTGCAGGCCATGCAATTTGATGCTGTGGACTGGCCACCCACTTTCTCCGGTTCTCTTCGGTGTCGAATGATATTTGAATTGAATAATTATACGTAGTTGGCTCGGCCTCTATGGCTTTAGCAACATCTTCCGGAAACAGGCGCAGCAATTTTGAACCAACATATCCTGCCTGAACAGTCATAGCCGGAACATAAATAGAGTGATACATTTTTTCAAAAGCTTCGGCATTTTCTTTGGGTACAACAAAATCCATTTGCAATACCATTGCCTTCGCTTTAGAAAGCGCTTTGAATTTATTCGGATCTTTGCCCGATGATGCAGAAACACCAATAGCAATCAACTCCAGGTCTTCTGTACCGGTATTGATTAATGTAAGGTTCTCTCCGAGCAAACCGCTGAACGAATCATCAGCAACAATTGGTTTTGTTACCGTGCCAACCGTAAGATTGCCTGAGCCCTTCATTACATAGTATACCTCTTCTACACCTTCTAGTTGTCGTGGCCCGATGGATTTACCTACCGGAATAACAACATGGTCAACGTGGTTCCAACTCGTGCTGAAGACCTCAGGACCAAATGCCCTGCGGGAAAGCGCACCACTACCTGCATAAGGGTGATTTACATCACGCAGTCCATCCTTTTTGAATTGATGGGAAACAAATACCGGAATCTTATCGATAGGAACCCCAACACGACTATCGCCCAAATCAAATGCATCACCTTGCCCCTTCCGTTGCGAAACAGCAAAATTCAACCAACGAAGGGGTTCGCCTGTTGGATTATAAATAGCATGCGAGTCTCCCATCTTGCACGGAACTGCAACAGGAGCTTTCAGTCTTGACGTACGTCCATTCACTGTAAACTCTGCCTCTCCGGTTAACAGAACATACATTTCTTCAATATTATGATGATAGTGATGACCAATACCTGACTTGGCATGAATTACCCCGGAATGGAGGTACAGAAAATTAGTGGATAAATCATTCCTTCCAATCAGTTGGGTAAATCCCATTTTCCCTGCTCCGGCATGCACAGCAGATAATTCCCGGTACCTGGCAGGGTCGTTGTGCGCTATGCGTTCATTGTTCGACTGTGGCTGAGCCAATGCTGACATCGCTGCAATGGTCATAAGTAGGAATAATAATCTTTTCATATTCTTCTATTTTAATGATGTGAGGTAATCTGAATTAACTATTTATTATTCATTGCATCCTGATTGTCAGGAAGCGCAAACACAACATAACCCCGTGGCAATGCTCCAGGCCTTTTAGAAAAATCATAACTGTCGGGTTCAAACCTGTTCGATGCATTGATCACCAGGTATTGCTTACCATTGATCACGTACATACCCGGTTGGCCGGTGGATTCGCTGCCAAGTGTAGTTTCCCACAAGATGTTTCCATTGTCTGCGTCAAACGCATACACCATACCGCCCTTGCCTGTAGCAAACACAATACCGGTGGATGTAATCACCATACCCTTCCGTATTGTTCCGGCCGGAGCACCAGCAGTTCTATCTCCCTTTGTAAAGGCAGAATCCAAACCAATAGGTTGTCTCCATTTTATGGTTCCATTATTAAGATCGTAAGCAAAGATGGAAGCCCAAGGTGGTGCTGACAACGCTTGCCAATCTGTTCCGTACCCGGTTGTATATCGGTTTTCAGGATGAGGCACACCCTCCGGATAATCCGTTAATGGAGTTCCACGGGTTGTATCAGCAGGAATTTTTGCACCTCCGTTTGCTACCACAGGGCCACTTATTTCTCCTCCACTGGCACCGCGGTTGCCGGGAAAACGGAATGGAATTCCACCCAGGTATTTATACAAGGCTGTGAGCGCGGCTTCATCAACATGAACGAAAGCGGGCATGCGGCCTATGCCCTCCGTTACTACCGTTTTAAATTCTTCATAGAAATATCGTTGCCCAACATTAATCAAGGATGGTCCCGCGGCATTGCCCTTCATATCTGCTCCGTGGCAGGTTTGACATGAACCCGTGTATAAAACATTTATCAACTTAATTTCATCATCAGAAAGCATTGGCTTTACCGGTACCACTTTGTTTAGTTTATAAACAGACGCATAATCCTGGGCCATGATATACATGACTCCTTTATTCGCATCGGTTGCCGTGTTACCATAGCTGGCACCACCCAATGCACCCGGCATGGTAATGGTTTCATACTTATCAGAATGCGGAATGAACAAACCGGATTTTGCAGTATCCAATCGCTTAAGCCATTGTTGTTTGATCTCCTCTGAGAAATAAGGATTGAGTGTTTCTTTAGTCACTTCATGTCGTGTGAAAACAGGAAGCGATGAGATGGGTTGAGTCGGCCATGCCTCTTCACCGGGCATTTCACTGGGCGGGAAAGGTTTCTCTTCGATAGGAAAAACCGGTTCACCAGTTTCGCGATCAAACACAAAAACAAAACCATGTTTGGTAGCCACCGATACCACATCAATCTTTTTCCCATCTCGATTCACGGTAAGCAATTGTGGAGCCGAAGCAAGATCATAATCCCAAAGATCATGATGCACGGTTTGATAATGCCACAAACGTTTGCCTGTGCGGGCATCCAACGCCACCAGGCAATTACCAAACAAATTGCTTCCTAAACGATCGGCACCATAGTAATCGTAGGTGGGAGAACCCAGTGGTAAAAAAACAATTCCCCTTTTGGTATCCACGGTCATTTCACTCCACACATTCACTGCACCAACATACTTATAAGCATCCTTTGGCCAGGTATCATAACCATGTTCACCGGGTTTTGGAATGGTGTGAAATGTCCACTCCAGCTTACCGGTAACTACATTGTAGGCTCTTACATAGCCAGGCGCTGAAAAATAATTTTCACCGGGTGCCGACCCCATAATCACCAAATCATCGAAGATTACTCCGGGCATCATGGCCTGTACTCTACGCAATGAAGTTGGGTCGCGATCGAGACCAACCCGCAAATCAACGTATCCGTTATTTCCAAATGTGGTGATCGTTTGCCCTGTCAATGCATCAATTTCCTGCAACGAATTATTTAACGTGAACACCAGACGCTTGTCTTTCTTGTCTTTACTCTCCCAATAATTAATTCCGCGTCTTGAAACCCCACGCAAGCCGGTATGTATCCAGATTTCTTCACCGGTAAGGGCATTCAGTGCTATTAATGAGTAGTTTTTAGCATAGACATACATAATGGTGTCTACAATAATGGGACTAAAGCTGGAAGGTGCGTTATCACTAACCGGATACGTCCAGGCCACCTGCAATTGATTCACATTTTCTTTCGTGATTTGTGAAGCATCGAAGTATTTTGATTGATCCGGGCTTCCGCCATAGTGCGACCAGGTGGTGTGCTCTGATGAATCTGAGCTACACCGAATGAACAAGAACGGGACAATTAAGAAAAGAATTCTGGAAGCTATTGATGATACTTTTTTCAATTCCATAAAATTAAATTGCTTACTACTCAATTAGTTCTTAAAAAGAAGCGGTGCCAACTCATACAGACTGCGTCTCCAGGTTTGAAATTCGTGTGCGGTGCCTTCTGAAATGTAGGACACTGCATTAAAACCGGCTTCTTTAAGCGCAACGGTTGCATTCTTAACACCATCAGGTCGCTCTTTACTTCCACAACTCAAAAAAATGAGTTTTACTTTCGATTTATCTTTAATGTCTTCGGGTTTGTACGTACCGCCACTGAGCAAGGCATAATGAGAAAAGACTTCAGGCTTGTTCAATGTTATCATTTTTGTTTCCATACCACCCATCGATAAACCGGCCATGGCACGATTCGGCTGGTTGGCCAGGGTTCTGAAGTTGGCGTCTACATAAGGAATCAATTCATCTACCAATACCGTTTGGAATGGTTCGATCTTAAAATCGCGTATACCGCCCCACTTGATTTCGTTCGTCATGCCATAGGTCATCACAATTATGAATGGCTTTATCTTGCCAGCAGCAATCAGGTTGTCCATAATAAGATTAGCGCGACCTTGATTTGTCCATGCGGTTTCATCTTCACCCCAACCATGTTGAAGGTATAAAACCGGATATTTTGTCTTTTGATCTTTATCATAGCCGGGAGGTGTGTACACGAAAGCCCTGCGTGATGTGTTCGTGCTTTTTGAAGGAAACAAAATCTGCTGCACTCTACCATGAGGCACATCTTTGAGCACGTAGAAATCCTGGTCATGTGCCGGTATTTCAATGCCACTTTCCCAACGCACAGAACCATAAAAGTTCAACGCGCCAGGGTCATTGAATTTTCCACCGTCAATATTGACATTATAATAATGGAAACCCTCATCCAGCGGCCCTGCCGTTGTACCCATCCAAAATCCATCTTCTCCCTTTGTTAGTTTGGTACCCCCTCTTCCACCAAGCCCCAGACTTACACGTACACTATCGGCAGCTGGAACGTGAATCCGGAATCGGGCATAGCCTTGTGAATTCACTTGCGGGTACTCCTGCCCCGGTTGGTTGAGTGTTGAAGGTTTAAAATCTTCTTTAATTTCCTGAGGTGCGCTTTGCGCCATACACCATGTACCTGATAAGGCCATGGCGATAATTACTGTCAGTAGCTTTTTCATAGTATCTTTTTTATGAGTTGTTATGTATTCTTAGTTTTTAAAAAGTTGTTGAAGGCTTGTTGCCAGAAACAGTTTACAGTTCATCCATGTATGTCCACCGGAGACGATAAAGGGTTCAACTTTTATTTTCTTTTCCTGAAACATCGCAATATTCTGCTTCACGCTTTCATACAGAAAATCTTCAGTACCAACACTAATGGTGAATAATTTTAATTGCTTGTTCATGGCAACCGCATCAGGCTTCCAGTCCGTAAAATTCTTTCTGAATTCATCGGTTGCGGTGAACGGAGCATAAGAACATACATAAGCAAATTTGTCGGTGTTCGTGAGACCAATGTTCAGTGTTTGCCCTCCACCAACGGAAAAGCCGGCCACTGCCCTGCCCTTACTTTCGTTAATCACCGGGTAGTTTGATTCGATAAACGGAATGATGTCGTTAATAACATCCTTTGTGAAATCGGGCATGGGCTTTGGCCGTACGTTACCATATGGCATCACAATAATCATGGGTGTTGCTTTTCCCTGTGCAATCAGATTATCGGCAATCAGGTTGGCGCGACCTACTTTTGTCCATGTCTCTTCTGTATCTGAACCTCCGTGAATCAGGTAGAGCACAGGATACTTTTTCTTACCATTCGGTTCAAACCCAGGCGGTGTATATATGAGCAATTGGCGAGTTGTTCCAAGTGTTGTGGAGTTGTAATAAGCGTAGGTAATTTTTCCATGCGGCACATTTTGTAAAGAATGGATAAGCGGCTTATCACCCGGTACGTCTACAATACTTCGCTTGAAGCGTTCATTGGCAAAAATGTAGGTATTGTTCGGGTCTGCCATCTGTACACTATCCACCCAGAAACTATAGGGATAAATATCAGGCGTTACAGGCGGCACAGTTACACTCCACACACCTGATGTATCTCGCTTCATCGCCACTGGCGATTTCAAAAATTCGCCACTCACGTACACGCGCTGCGCATTGCGGTTGTAGTATTTGAATGTGATGCTCTTGTCGGCATTTACCTCTGGTGAGCTGATGGCTGGTGGCCTCGGGGGTTGAGCTACAAGGGTCAATGAAAGAAAGGATAGAACAAGTATGGCTATTGATTTCATTGGCAGGCTATTCATGTTAATGGATTCCGTCATGTCGTACTATTTAAAAAGCAATTGAGCCGTTTCGGCTACATACGTTTTCACGTTCATCCACGTGTGACCGCCCGGAGTTATCAGGCTTTTGTGGTTTATGTTTTTCGATTTCAGATAATCCAAAAACTCTATAGTCGATTTATAAAGAAAATCTTCATCACCTACACTAACCCAAAGCAATTTCAGCTGTTTGTTCGTTGCTTCATAATCTCCTCCAATATGTTTGAATGTGTTCTCCATCTCTGGTGTGGACAAGTATGCACTGTAGCAGCAAATCCACGAGAACTTATCCATGTTGCCGAATGCAGTGCGCAAGGTTTGTCCGCCACCTCGTGAAAAACCACCAATAGCCCGATTATCCCTGTTGGGGATTGTACGATAATTCCTTTCGATGTACGGAATAACATGATTCACCAGGTCGGTTTCGAAAAGTTTTGCGCGTTTAATCGCGTCTTCACTGTCTCTTCCGGACTGATCAGCAGGTTTTGGTTTGCCTTGTTGCTCGGCAATGCGAGCCATTGGATTCCCGTAAGGCATAACAACAATCATGGGTTTTGCTTTTCCTTCAGCAATGAGATTGTCCAGAATCAAATTGGTTCGACCGACCTTAAAGAATGTCTCCTCGGTATCGGTTGTTCCGCTGATCAGATAGAACACCGGATACTTTGTTGATGATGATTTATTGTATCCTGGTGGTGTATACACTACCACCGAACCCGTACTTCCTTCTACTGAAGGATAATATTCGTACGTAACATTACCGTGCGGTACATTCTTCAGGGCATGTACCAGCGGCACATCTCCCGGAACATCTACCAAACTTGCCTTGAAGCGTTCATTCGGAAAGTAGGCTACGTTAGCGGGATCCATCACGGTAACGCCATCCACCTGAAAAGAATATGGGTAGATATCAGGAGTAATTGGGCCAACGGTAGTGCTCCATATCCCAATGGAGTCACGTTTCATCTCTACCGGTGATTTCAGAAACTGTCCGCTCAGTTTTACCACTTTCGCCAATGGCGCCAGGTACCGGAACGTAACAGTTTTATCGGCATTCACTTGCGGAGAAATGACGAACGGGCCTCGCGGCTGAGCCCATGCAACACCTGAAATGCCGAGCATTGTCAAGATAAATAAAACGCCTGCGATGGTTTTTCTATTCATATTCTGCTGATTTATGATGTTCATTACTTATGCTGTCAGTTGGTTGTTAGTGTATATAGTTTTCCTTTTTGTGTTGGTAAATCATATAAAAAAAAATTGCGCGGTTGTGGTGGCGTAAGGGTTGCCTGTGGTGATATAACAGGTGCAGCTATTTCATTAGCCTGGAAGAATTCATTCAGATTCTCTCCATCCGCTTTTGCCAATACTCTACCATTCCATTTCATTTCATTAGGAACCCTTAGCCGAAGATTACCGCCTAACGTTGACTTAATAATAACCTTTGAAACCTTTGCATCTTTCCATTGCAATTCCACAACCTCAAAACCACCGCGGGCACGCAAACCGAAAACGCTACCCGTTGGCCAAACATCCGGAAGCGCGGGAATCAGATCAATCGCACCGTTGGCACTTTGCACCAGCATTTCGGAAATGCCGGAAGTGCATCCAAAGTTTCCATCAATCTGAAAAGGTGGATGCGCATCAAACAAGTTGTTGTAGGTTCCGCCTCCTTCAGGCATTGTGCCCGCAGGGGTTAGTTGATTTTGAATGAGCTTGAAAGCATGGTTACCATCCAGCAATTTTGCCCACCAATTAACTTTCCAACCCATGCTCCACCCGGTTGAAACATCGCCACGATGGAGCAAAGTAGTTTTTGCTGCACTGTATAACTCCGGTGTTGAATAAGGTGAAATCTGGTTGGATGGATACAGCCCGTACAAATGAGAAATGTGCCTGTGGTTGTCGGTAGGATCATCAATGTCTTCCAGCCACTCCTGCAACTGGCCATGCTTACCAATGTGCATCGGTGGCAAGCGATCGCGCATTTGTTTTAAGGTGTCAGCAAAAGTCTTATCCTTATTTAGCACTTCTGCTGCCCGGATTGCGGTACTGAAAACATCAAACACAATCTGGTTGGTCATTGTCGTACCCGCATCAAGTGAAGAGCCCTGATGTGCCTGGGGTGCATTTTCAGGCGACATATCCGGGTTAGCAATCAACCAACGATGCGTAGGGTGTTCAACCAGGAAATCAACAAAGAACATGGCTGCACCTTTCAGGGCAGGATATACAGTTGAGAGGTAAGCCTTATCTCCATTATATATATAGTGTTCCCAAAGATGCTGACTCGTCCACCCGCCACCGCAAAACCAGGCTCCCCAAAAGGCAGCATCCACTGCACCGGTGGCACGCCAGATGTCGGTGTTGTGGTGAGCCATCCAACCGCGTGCACCGTACATAACACGAGCGGTTTCCTTACCGGTTTCCGACATTTCTTTAACCATTTGCAGAAACGGCTCATGTAATTCAGAAAGGTTTGTCTTTTCTGACGGCCAGTAATTCATCTCCGCATTGATGTTGATCGTGTACTTGCTGTCCCACGGTGGTTTCATCTTGTTGTTCCAAATGCCTTGCAAGTTGGCAGGTTGTCCGCCAGGTTGGGATGATGAGATCAGCAGATAACGACCATATTGAAAGTAAAGGGTAACAAACTGCGGATCATTTGTAGAAGAAAAATTCTTCAAGCGTTCATCTGTAGGAACTTTTGCAGCATCTGTAACACCCAGGTCAAGCTTTACGCGATTGAAATATTTCTGATATTCCTTTACATGTTCCTTTAAAATACTATCAAACGATTTTGGGAAGGCGGCATTCAATTGCGTCAGAGCACGGCCATGCTCATCACCACTGATGTCGTTATAATTATTAAAATTCGTGGTAATGGCGATGTAAATAGTTACGGCATTCGCCTCACTAACAATAATTGCTGTATCGTTGGATGTTAACGTACCCCCTTCCGGTTTGATGCGCGTAATTCCTTCAAAGCGAACTTTGCCTTCTACTCCCTCATGATCGGTTGTAGTTCCGGCAATGATTATTTCATTAGCATCCGATGTTTTTATGACTGCCTTTGGCTGTGGTGTACTGAACGATGCTGTGAACGAAATACTTTTTGGTTTACTTGATGTTAAGCGCATCACCACCACACGATCAGGCAATGAAGCCAGTACTTCACGGGTGTAGGTAACATCCCCTACTGTGTACATTGTTTTTGCAACTGCCCGTTCAATATCAAGCTCACGGTAATAATTTTTATATTGATCATGACCATCAAATGAAAGATGAATACTACCTACAGGTTGAAACATCTGTCCATGTGATTTTTTTGAGATGATAACCTTGTTGGCCAATTGTTCAGCTTCCTTTTGTCTGCCTTCAAAAATCAACTTACGGATTTCTGGAAGTGCGGCCAATGCATCCGGGTTATCGTTACGGTTGGGGCTACCACTCCACACCGTATGCTCGTTTAATTGGATCGTTTCATGTTCAACATTACCATAAACCATGGCGCCAATGCGTCCGTTGCCAATAGGCAGGGCATTTTCCCAAATCTCACCCGCAGGTTTATTGTACCAAAGTTTCAACTGGCCACTGCTTTGCGAGTAGCCTATTGCAATCAGAAAAAAAAGAGCATATGGTAATGCTGATTTCATTACATTTTCATAAGCGACTTAATACCAGGTCTCTTCATAGTTTAACCTGCATTCGTTTACCTGTATAGGTTACTGCCCTATCAGGGTTTGATGGTTTATGTTCATGACCACCCTTATTGGCATTTACAATGGTCAATTGAAAAGTTCTGCTGCTCAACATTCCCAGGAATGACCCCTTCCGGTCATCAATGGTTAAAGTTCGCTTTGCATCATCCCACGTGAATGTGATCGTTGAATACACTTCTTTTTCGTAGTTGTAGTTATCGAACTCATCTTCATACAACACAAAACTTCCATTGGCTCCGGGATAGACTCTGATTTCAAGATCATCCCATTTTTTCTCCTCTGCATACTGAACAGCAGGACCAATGGGGATAATGGAACCAGCTTTTACATATAAAGGAATGACATCTAATGGCGTTTCTTTGCTGACTTTCGTTCCTCCTGTGAATCGCTCGCCTGTCCAGAAATCATACCAGCCGGTGTTGGCCGGTAGATAAGTTTCTTTTGATTTTAAAACACTAAAATCTTCAACCATGATGGTGTCTTTACCACTTACCTTCTGCTTTACATACATCGCATTTGTTACAGGACTAACCAAAAGCGACTCGCCAAACATGTACTGATCGTTAATGTCAATAGCATTTCTATCGGTTGGAAAATCCATCACCAGGGCACGCATCATGCTGGAATGGTTAGCCGAAACATCCCATGACGATGAATAGATGTACGGCAAAAGGCGATAACGCAGGTGGATAAATTTCTCAAGGGCATCATACACCGCATCACCCTTTTTTCCGAACTGAAAAATTTCCCGCGGTGCATCTGCACCATGTGAACGCATCATTGGACAGAACGCTCCAAACTGAAGCCACCGCGCATAGAGTTCGCGATATTCGGGATCATCCAATTTTCTTTTATAGTCCCAAAGGAAAAATCCACCGATGTCGCTGTTCCAATGCGGGATGCCGCAAAGAGAAAAATTTAAGCCAGCAGAAATCTGATTTCTCAGTGCTTTCCAGGATGCCACCACATCACCCGACCAGGTATTGGCACCGTAACGTTGCTGCCCTGCAAAAGCAGATCGCGTTAAAATAAATACACGCTTATCAGAACTCTCCTTTCGTTGATGATCATATACACCACCAACCGTCATGAGTGGATAGGCGTTACGCACTTTTCGAAACGACCCAAGATAAGTTTGATTGTTGAGATCTTCCGGCTTGAAGTTCATGTGATCGGGTTCTGTAGAATCCATCCACCAGCCATCTATGCCCAATGAAAAAAGCCCGCCCTTCAAATACCTCCAGTAAATATCCCGTGCTTCAGGATGATACGGATCATATACACGCACTCCTGAAGGATAATTCATATCAGGAGGCCACACATCCTTTCCTGACAATGGCCAGGTGAGAAAATTCATCAGCATGCCTTTCTCATTAAACTCTTTGTACTGCTTGGTTTCCGGCCCGAAGGATGACCAGATAGAAATTATCATGTGCGCATTTAACGCATGTACATCGTCTACAAATTTTTGAGGTTCAGGGAATTCAGGATTCAAGAACTCCATCGCGTTCCAGTGGTAGTTATCACCCCAATATTGCCAGTCCTGTATGATACCATCGAGTGGCACACCCAACTCCCTGTATTTCTTCACAATACTTACCGTTTCGTTCTGGCTTTTGTAGCGCTCTTTACTTTGCCAGAACCCATACGTCCACAAAGGAAACATGGGCACTTCACCGGTAAGCTCGCGCATGTTGGTAATCACACCATCAGCATGTTCACCGTACATAAAATAATAGTCGATACAATCGCCTACCTCAGATAAAAACTCTGTTCCCGACTCATCATCGGTAAATGTGGTGGGTGAATAGTTGTCCCAGAAAATGCCATATCCTTTTACCGATTGAATAAAAGGAACATAGTCCCATGTATTATTCTGAATCATCCTTACCTTCTGTCTCCGCTGAGACATCTTGCCATTCTGCAGTATTCCGAGTCCATAAATTGCTTCGTCAGGTTCCAGGTTCCAGGTTTGCTTCACAGAATACGTTTGATCACCATTATCATCGAATGGAACAAATGCGGTACTCCCGTCTTTTTCGTTAATCAGCGTTCTTCCCTCTGGTGTTGAGTAAGCAATTGTGCCAGTTTTGGTATTCAGTACTACTTTCAATTCACTACTCACCAATGACAGTACTTCATCATCTTCCTGTATCCGTAAAGAAACCGGCTCCGGCTTTTTTATTACCGACAAACTTTTCTTTTCTGGTGGTGCATCAAGTGGGTATTTCAATACTCTCACAATTTTTGGTGTGAAGAATTGTATTTCTATTAGGGTGGAATCCACTCGCGTTTTTAATCCTGTTTCCGTTCGCTCGTAATTACCGGATGAGCAGCCCATTGCAATCAGCATCAGCAACCAGGCTAACCGATACAAGTGCTTAACTTTTGGCAAAACAGGTCTCATGACTTCATTTTGGTAAAGCGTCATTAGCTGATGTAGCATACAATCCCAACAATGTTCCAGTAAAACCACCGGCAACATTCGTGGAAAGAATATCACCAGAGACCACACCACCCAGGTTCACAAACTCAGCACCCTCAACAGCATAGGCAAACTGATATTCATCTCCGTTGACTTTGACCTGGAGGCGAATAGGTTTTATCAAATCCACTTTTGTTGAGGCCAGAACGGTTGATTTTATCTCACGCTCCCTTCCCCTTCCTATCGTCTCAGTACGTTCAAGAAGCAAAACATTGTCCTTGCCCACCCGTGTCACACCAAACACATAGTTCGATCCTTCATTTTGAAGGCATACGATTCCTGCGAGGTCTTTCTCCGAATTGGGCGTGTAGGTCATGGATGTTTCAAAAGAAAATGCATTGTGCTGTTGCCTGTGAAATAGTGTGGAAGTAGGTTTTAATTCTTTAATGTTGGTTGCAAAAGGGTTTATCTGCAATCCACCTTTCACTTTAGCAATAAATGCTTCACGAGGGCCCCGCAGTCCAATCCATCGGTAGTCAAGCTTATCCGATGTGAAGTTTTCAGTAATGGTGAAATTTCCATTAGGAAAGAATCCAGATTCGGATGTTCTGTTTTGCACGCCTTGTGGAAGTTTCAGTTTAGGGGTCATCGGCACCAAACCATTTTCGAAGACAGGAAATTCCCCCGACCAATCCACCGGGAGGATAAAAGTTTCACGCCCTGCATTCACCCTATCTTTCTCGTTAGGTCGAATCGCCAGAAATACACCATAGTATTTGTTATCCGGGCCCACTACCAAATCAGCGTGACCTGCCCAGTCGACTTTGTTTTTGCGATCTTTCGGAAAATATCTCTGCGTTAAAATCGGGTTACCGGGTGCTGGTGTATAGGGGCCCTTGGGGATGTTACTCACAAATATCACTTCACTATGATTGCCCCCGGTACCACCTTCCGCACACATCAGGTAGTAACGGTTATTTTTTTTGTAGATGTGAGGCGCCTCAATCCATATAGGTTTCTTCGTAATATCAACACCACCATCTACAATGATTACATCCGTGCCCGGTATCACATTATCTTTTTCCAGATCGTATTCCCAAATCTTGATCACCCGATGACCGTTATAAAGTTCCTTACCTTTATCCGGAGCATCGTTGTGAACAACATAAGCCTTACCATCATCATCAAAGAAAATGCACGGATCAATTCCATTAAAATTCTGCTTCACCGGCTCACTCCAACCCTTCAATGGGTCTTTCGTTTTTACAATAATATTTCCTGATCCACCGGCAAAAGCAGTGGTTATCATATAGAAAGTATCATTGTGTGGGTTGTACGTTATACCCGGTGCATATACACCGGCACTGATCCCGGTATCGTGCACATCCAATTGCGAAGTGCGATCCAACACATGGCCTATCTGTTTCCAGTTCACCAAGTCATTAGAATGGAAAATCGGCACACCCGGGAACATGGCAAAAGATGAGCAAACCAAGTAGTAATCATCCCCTTTTCGCGTAATGGCAGGATCAGGATAGCAACCTTGCAGAATGGGATTGTAAAACTCATCAGGCCCCAAAGGATTGTCCTTATATATCTGGTCATCGCCTTTGTACACCGCTTGCGAAAATACAGGAGCACTCTTCTTGGTTGTTTTACCTTTGGATTGTCCAAAGGTGATAAATCCTGCAACGCATAATATTGAAATCAATACAGGTATTAAAGTTGTACTTCTTCTCATTGCTTTATTTAAGTTATTTGACTTATCATTTATTAACACACCAAACAATTTCATGGTAACCCTATTGAATAGTGACCCTCTCCATTTTTAACTGCTTATCATCAGAACTATTTCCATAAAGTATTTCATAGGTTCCCGGGGTCACCATCATCTTACCACTTGCACGATCAAAGAATTCAAATGATGATGAAGGAAGTTCAATTAATACTTCCGATGTTTTGCCGGCAGCAACAGCAACACGTTGAAATCCTTTTAACGTTTTTATCGGTCCATCAACATCGTTTACTTTACGGACATACACCTGCACGATTTCCGTTCCATTCATTTTCCCGGTATTCGATACAGGTATAATCAATCGTGTAGATCCGTTTGTTGGAATCACATTCTCAGTAAGTTTTCCCTTACCGATGGTGAATTTTGTATAACTTAATCCAAAACCGAATGGAAAGAGGGCATCCGACATGAACCGATACGTGCGGCCCTTCATGGAGTAGTCTTCAAAATCTGCGAGTTGGGTAGTATCCCGATAAAATGTAACCGGAAGTTTTCCTGATGGATTGTAATCACCAAACAACACATCGGCTACAGCTTGCCCACCGGATTCACCCCCGTACCACGCTTGCAGTATGGCATCAGCGCTTTGCGTTTCCGGTACCAATCCAATGGCGGAACCGGAACAGTTTACAAAAATTACTTTCTTACCGGCTTTCTTCAATTCCTTCAGGCAGTTGCGTTGCACCAGCGGCAACTCTATATCGGTACGGTCACCACCTTTGAATCCCGGAAAGGACACGGGCATCTCTTCGCCCTCCAGTTGTGTTGAAAGGCCTCCAACGAACACAACAACATCGATACCTTCAAGCTTTTTAATAAGATCTGAAAAATCAATATCTACTTCCCTACCAAAATTGAATTCAAGGTTTGCCTGCCAGTTGTTCAATTGAGCGTAGTGAATCTCAATCTTATATCTCTTTCCTTTTTCAACCTGGTAAGGATGTCGTGAAGGCAGGGTTCTCCAATTGCTATACTCTACCAGCTTTTCACCGTTAACCCGCAAAGCAAAATACCCGGTGGCGCCAAACTTGAAAACGATCTCTTCATCCTGCGTTGCTTCAAACTCTGTTTCATATTTTCCTGAAAAACCCAGGAGCCTAACACCCGATGCAAACTCATGTTGTCCTGCAGTAGTTAATTTGATAGGGTCGGTGATCTGTTGCGTAGCCACCACATCACCTGTACGATCACCACTGTTCCAGTATGTAGCCTTAAATCCCTTCTTTCCATCAATGGAGGTTTTCGAAAAATAACTCTCAGTTACTTTGTTCTCTACCAGATCACATGCCTTGTCATATACCACTTTGTCTGCCGATAGTTTTGAAGTAATCCCATCCAGAATGGTGATGGTGCGGACAGGACGCCCATTATAATTTCCCCACAGCATAGGCGCATCGTTTGCATTGGGTCCGATTACTGCAATTTTTTTTGTTGATTTCTTCAGGGGCAGGATGTCGTTCTTGTTTTGGAGAAGAGTCATCGATTCGCGCGCCATATCCAGGGCGAGTTTGCGATGCTCTTCATTATTAATAACAGATGCTGGAATTTTAGTCCAGGGGACCACATCATCGTTATCCATTTCACCCAAATCAAAACGTCCTATCAATACCCGCATCAGACGAATATCAATTTCATCCTCTGTAATCAAACCCTTCTCAACAGCTTGCGGCAATAGCTTATAATTGTGGTTATTCCATTGACATTCCACATCGGTTCCCGCCAGTACACCTTTTGCAGCAGCATGCACAGCCGTTGATGAAACGTGATGGCTGGTATAAAAATCTCCTATGGCACCACAGTCAGATACAACAAGATGTTTGAAGCCCCATTGATCGCGGAGTATCGTTTGCAACAACCGTGTATTGCTGCAACATGGTTCATCGTCTAACCGCTGATAAGCACACATTACCTGGCGCACATCCGCATCTTGCACTAGCGACTTAAAAGCAGGAAGATAGGTTTCCCACAAATCCCTTGGATCAATATTATTAAGATTGAGTTCATGACGACTCCACTCCGGACCTGAGTGTACAGCATAATGTTTCGCACAAGCCAGCAATTTTTTATACTTCGCATCTTCAGGACCTTGCAATCCCCGAACAACCGATACACCCATGCGGGAAGTCAGGTAAGGATCTTCACCATATGTTTCCTGGCCTCGGCCCCAGCGCGGATCCCTGAAAATATTAATGTTGGGTGTCCACACGGACAGGCTGAGAAACCGTCTGTTCTCTTCACCCTTGCGCCTGGCCTCCTGATAACGCGCACGAACTTCATCGGAAGTGGCATTGAAAATTTTGTAAACCAATTCATCGTTAAAAGAAGCGGCCATGCCGATAGGCTCCGGAAAAACAGTAACATTATCGTTGTTGGCAAGTCCGTGCAGGGCTTCGCTCCACCAATTGAATTTTTTGATTCCCAGCCGCGGAATAGCATCCGATACATCACACATCAATGCTGCCTTCTCTTCCAACGTTAGCCGAGTGATTAAATCCTCTGCCCGTTGTTCAGAACTAAATTCAGGATTCTGATAAGGAAGATTTTGAGCATTGGCTACTGTCGATACCAACATCAATGCGATGATAAATGCAGCTGTATGATTAACCTTGTCTAATGTTTGCATAGTATAAACCATTAGTGACGCTGTGAAGAATCTGAGTATGGCCAATACATGATATACCGGGCTTCGTGTATCTGATAAAAAGGAACAAGCTTCAGGTCTTGGTATAAATCAGGAAACTCAGTTTTGTTCAGTGGAACAACAATTGATTCATCACCGTTTTCAACAATCAGTTTCGCCACTAAAGAGTCAATTGATCCGACCAACAAAGGCACATTTTCCAACGGATATTTGGTACCTTTTGCCACATGACCCATCCGACTATCATCAGCGAATAATCCGGTAAGCTCCGTGGTATCTGTTTTGGCTGCCATAACCACCGGACCATAGAGAAATGATACCCACTGCGACTTATCAGGAGGTTGCTCCGTTGTAATTTCCATCGGAAGTTTTACAACTATCTGATCACCATTTTGCCAGGTTCTGTTGATAACGGCATAGCCATTCACAGAAGGAAATTCCACTGGCTCCTGATCATTAATTCTTACCAGCAACTTATCTCCAACAATCCAATCCGGTATGCGTACCGATACACTAAACTTTTTTGGCTTGCTGAGTTTCAACAAAAGCGTGCTCTCTTCTTCAAAAGGAAATCGTGTTGCCTGCTTGATTTGAATTCCGCTTTCACTCCAATCGAGTTCAGAGGCAATGAACAGGTTGACCAAAATATCATCGCCCCGATGAGCGTAAATCAACTCTCCATATTTGGCATGGTTTTCCATTCCTGATCCCACACAGCACCACATACCCTGGTGGGGTTGTGAATACACACGGTAATGCATTGGCCTGAGTGGAGTAAAGTACACAAAGCCGCCATGGGGATGTTGAGAAGACAAAATATGATTGTATAAAGCCCGTTCATAAAAATCCATGTAGGATGAAAACCCAGTGACTTCCCACAGTCCTTTTGTTAGCCGAAGCATGTTGTAGGTATTGCAAGTCTCAGGGCCCTGTTCTGATTCGAGCATGGATGAAAAATCATCCACAGGGTTGAAGTGTTCACGTACACTGTTACCTCCAAAGGCTATGGATCGATTTTGTGTAACCGTCTTCCAGAAAAACTCAGACGCCTGTGTCCAGGAAGAGTCACCCGACAACAAACCAACTTTTAAATACCCAACCACTTTCGGAATTTGTGTATTCGCATGAAGGCCTGTCAAGGAATCATATTGTTTGATCAGCGGGTTTAAGATTAACCTGTGCGACATTTTTTTTGCCATTGCCAGGTACGTTGAGTCACCATTGATGCTGAACAGGTCGGCAAATACTTCATTCATGCCACCGTGTTCACTCTTAAGCATGGCCTGGAATTGTTCATCGCTAAGGTTCCTTGTCAGGCCGATCCACCAATCGGAAAGATCTTTCCAGATTATGAGCGCTTTTTCATTATTCGCAAAAACCCAGGCATCTCTTAGTCCGGCAAAAATTTTATGGATATTGTATAATGGAACCCATCGATCATTAAGCGAAAAAAGTTCAGCCTTTATCTCACCATTTGAAATTTCGTCCCATATTTTTTTTCCATTCGGAATCCCCCCAACATAGCCATTGCCATTGGCTTGCTGGCATTTTTCAAGCCAGTCGATCGCGTAGTCGAGTCGCTTTTTGATTGAATCATTCCCTGTAGCGCTGTACATCATAGCCAATGCCGACAGGTAATGCCCACCGATGTGTCCGTTTAGTCCTGTGCCCTCCCAATTGCCATAGCCGGGTTTTACAGGTTCAATCCCTGCATCAACCAGGAATGGTGCCAGTAATTTGTCCGCATCCAGTTCAAGTATATAATTGAGATCAGTCTGTTGAGCTTCCTTGAATGGACTATCAAGCAGTTTTACTTTATCGAGTGAGAACAACTCGATACCTTCGACTGATTTTTCTTTCTGTGATGAACATGCTACCAACACAAAGATTAATCCTGAAAATATGGCTTGTTTCAACGCTTTCATTTTAGTCTATCATAAAGCAGCATTACTTAATTGAAAATTTTGTAACTGTTTTTGTTCGGTATTCTTCTCCAGGATTCAGTGTAGTGGTAGGAAAATCAGGACGATTCGGTGAATCGGGATAATGTTGCGTTTCCAGGCAGAGCCCTGTTCTGTAATTGTAAACCACACCACCTTTGCCGGTTATTGTTCCATCGAGAAAATTTCCGGAATAAAATTGAATGCCCGGCTCCGTAGTGAACACTTCCATAAAGCGACCACTACCCGGATCATATAAGGAAGCAGCAAAGTTTAAGGCGTCATCAGACTTGTTCAATATCCAACAATGATCGTATCCACCTCCGTTTTTCAACTGAACATGGTCTGTCTCAATATCCATACCAATAACTTTTGCATTGATGAAATCAAAAGGAGTTCCTTGCACACTTTCCGGCTGCAATGGAATTAATGTGCTGTCTACCGGCAAGTATGCGTTGGCATTGATCTTCAATTCATGACTTAAAATATCTCCGGGCTTTCCCGTTAAGTTGTAGTAAGCATGATTGGTCAGGTTTACAATTGTTTTCTTATCCGTAGTGGCGAAATATTCAAACGTTAGCGTGTTGTCATCACCCAGTATGTAGTTTACTGTAACATCCAGGTTTCCCGGATAGCCTTCTTCCATGTCCTTGCTTTTGTAGGTAAACTTTAAGCCAACAGCATTCTCTATGGTAAGTGGTTCGGCTTGCCAGACTACCTTATCGAACCCAACATTACCTCCGTGCAGGTGATTGCCAATATTGTTTTGCACCAATTCATATTGAACGGAATCAAGCGTGAACACTCCTTTCGCGATCCGGTTTCCATAGCGGCCAATAATCGCCCCGAAGTACGGATTTTGTACCAGGTAACCTTCCAGGTTGTCATACCCCAACACCACATCAGCAAAATTCCCATCGCGGTCCGGTAATTTCAGTGATGTGATAATTCCGCCATAGGTAATCACTTTCATTTCAATACCATTCGTATTGGTCAGTGTGTATTGCTCTACTGTCGTTCCATCTGGCATTGTACCAAATGAATTTTGTTGAACAGATGGTGCAGATTTCTTTTGCGTATCGCAACCCAGTACAAAAAGAAATAGTATTACGACTGCCAGTATGGATTTACTCATATCAAAATATTTTAGGTGTGCTGCTGAAAGATGTGGTAGTAGACTTCGTTCCACTTTAGTTTTTCATTGAATTCGCGCGTGGTGGTATCCTTGTCAATAATTACCAGCTCAATGCCGGCCATATCCGCAAAGTCTTCAATGAATTGCGTGGTAATGGCTTTACTGAACACCGTATGATGTGCGCCTCCTGCCAGTATCCACGCTTGTGCCGCGCGATTAAGATCGGGATAGGGCTTCCACAACACTCTTGCTACGGGTAGTTTAGGCAAGTCATGCTCCGGACGGACAGTTTCAACTTCATTCACCAACAACCTGAACCTGTTACCCAGATCAATTAGCGATACATTGATGGCCGGACCTGAATCCACATCGAATACCAACCTTGCAGGATCTTCCTTTCCTCCAATGCTTAATGGATGAACTTCACAGCGGGGTTTTCCATTTGCGATAGAGGGACAAATTTCAAGCATGTGCGCACCCAAAACTGTAGAGCTTCCGTTCTGAAAATTGTAGGTATAATCTTCCATAAACGAGCTTCCACCTTCAAGTCCCTGATCCATTACTTTGATGGCCCGCAACAACGCAGCAGTTTTCCAATCGCCTTCAGCGCCAAAGCCGTAACCACTTTGCATTAAGCGCTGGGATGAAATGCCTGGAAGTTGTTTCAGGCCGTGAAGGTTTTCGAAAGTATCGGTAAAGGCATGAAAATTCCCGCTCGTTAAAAATCCTTGAAGTCCCAGCTCAATGCGAGCAGCTTCTTTTAACGACTGACTGGAACGCACTGATGCGGACACTTCATAGGCATCGCAATATTCTTTAACACGTTTGTCAGCTTCGCCATCAGAAATCTCGTCAACAAATTTTACAAGATCACCCACACCGTAACCATTCACCGAAAGTCCCCATTGGATTTGTGCTTCTACCTTATCCCCTTCCGTAACGGCAACTTCACGCATGTTATCACCAATGCGCGCCACACGCGTATGTTGAAAGGCATGCCAACCGGCAGCAACACGCGTCCAGTTAGCCAGTTGTGAAATGGTTTGCTGATCTTTCCAATGCCCAACAATTACCTTTCTCCTTTTGCGCATGCGGCTTACCATAAAACCAAATTCACGGTCGCCATGGGCGGATTGATTTTCGTTCATAAAATCCATGTCGATTTCACTCCATGGAATTTCAGCATTGTATTGTGTGTGCAGGTGAACGAACGGCTTGCTTAAAATTTTTAAGCTGTTGATCCACATTTTGGCGGGTGAGAACGTGTGCATCCAAAGCACAAGCCCGATGCAATTCATTTCATTGTTTGCCTGCCGGAACACCGTCAGGATTTCGTCAGGTGTTTTAACAACTGCCTTGTATTTTATGCTGACCGGAACGGCCGGGTTGCAGCTTAACGATTTGGCTATCTCTTCTGCATGCGCAGCAACATTGCGTAGCACCTGATCGCCATACAAATGTTGGCTACCGGTGACAAACCAAACCTCATAGTGTTTCAGGTTATTCATAAGATATATATCATTTTACTCTTGCCCGTAGTAGGCATCTTTACCATGTTTTCGTTGATAGTGTTTTTCGATCAGGGCATCTTTCAGGCGTGGCGCTGCAGGGTTGATAGATAAGGTGATGTAGGCCATTCGCGCGAGTTCTTCAAGAAGCTTTGAATTGAACACAGCTTTTTCGGCATCTTTGCCCCAGGTAAACGGACCATGATTACCGATCAAGATTATTTCCACTTCCCTGTAATCCAGTTTCTTCTCAGCAAAGCAATCCAGTATTTGCTGACCGGTGTTGTACTCGTAATCGCCTTTGATCAGTTCATCACTCATCGGGGCAGCACAAGGAATATCGTGGGTAAGATAATCGGCATGGGTTGTGCCCATAATGGGGATATCGCGTTGAGCCTGCGCCCACGAAACGGAATACGTTGAATGTGTATGACAAATGCCTCCGATCTCTTTCCAACTCCTGTACAAAAACGCATGTGTTTTGGTATCGGATGATGGACGCATGGTGCCTTCGATAACGTTGTTATCAAAATCCACAATAACGATGTCGTCCACTTTCAGTATATCATAAGCAACACCACTTGGCTTAATGGCAAACACACCTTTCTTGCGATCGGCTGCACTCACGTTACCAAACGTATAAATCACCAGGCCTAACGCTGGCAATTTCATGTTTGCTTCGTAGCACTTTTCCTTAAGGTCGCGAAAGTCTGACATATTTAATTGTTAATGTTATTCTCAATGAAATCTCCAAGCTGACAATAGGTTTTGTACATCCTGTCATACACCAAAACATTTTTAGCGTTAGGTTGATAAACCGTTTCAAAACCATTACCCATGGCCTTGCTTGCTTCTGTAACGCTACCATATAAACCAGCTGCTGTTGCCGCATACATGGCTGCACCCAATGCGGGGGCTTGGTCTGAAGAAGCTACTTTAATGGGCATATTGAGCACATCGGCCAACGTCTGCATGATGAAGGGAGATTTTTTGGCAACTCCTCCTACTCCCACAACCGATTTTATTTCGACACCTTCTTCAACAAACCGGTCAACAATTTTTTTTGAACCGAAACATATTGCTTCGACAAGCGCACGAAATATTGCCGGGGCTCCGGTACCTAAATTGAGATTGATAATGGCGGCTTTCAATGCCTGGTTGGCATCGGGTGTTCTTCTGCCATTGATCCAGTCTAATGCCAGCGGGGGCGATTCACTGATCGGAAGCTTCTCAGCCTGAAGCGAAAGCACAGTAATGATTTCATCATTGAGTTTTTCTCTATCGGAAACCGAAACAGAAGGCAGATTATCAATTGGCCACGCAACAACATCGCGGAACCACGCAAGCATATCACCAAATGCTGATTGTCCTGCTTCCAAACCAATCATGTTCGGAATAACAGAACCATCCACCTGGCCACAAATTCCCTTTACCGTATCGCTCACCTTTTCCTCAGGTGAAACAATGATGTCGCATGTGGAAGTACCCATTACGCGCACCAGGGTGTATTCTTCTACTTCAGCGCCAACTGCACCGGCATGTGCATCAAACGTTCCAACAGCCAAAACTGTATCCGTGGTCAGCCCAAGTTTCTTCGCCCATTGTGCAGATAAGTTTCCGGCAACCTGATCGGATGTATAGGTCAGCTCATAAAGATTTTTTCGTAATGCTTTAAATGAGGGATCTAGTTGTTCGAGAAATTTTTCATCAGGCAAACCATTCCAGCTTTCATGCCACATGGCCTTGTGCCCAGCGGCACACCTGCTTCGCTTAAAGGATTTCAAATCCGTGCTTCCCGTAAGGATGTAGGTCATCAGATCGCAGTGTTCCATCCAGGAAACAGCAGCATTTTTTATTTTTTCATCTTCACGGATGATGTGAAGAATTTTTGCCCAGAACCATTCCGATGAATAAATTCCTCCTTCAAATCTTGTGTAATCTATTCCGCCCCAACTCCTTGCCAATTGATTTATTTCTTCTGCTTCCTTAATGGCCGTATGATCCTTCCATAACACCATCATGGCATTGGGGTTATGTTCAAATTCAGGCTTCAGGCATAAAGCAACTCCATGTTCATCAACCGGCACCGGAGAAGAGCCTGTGGTGTCAATGCATATCCCTTTTATAGAACTCCCATCCACACCGGAAGTCTTCACCACTGCCGTAATGGTTGACTCAATCCCTTCGAGGTGATCCAATACATGTTGCCGAAACATGGATTGAGATGCATCGCAGTATTTTCCTTCACGCCAACGCTTGTACCAATGAACGTGTGTGGCCAATGTTGCTCCGTTGGCAGCATCTACCAGAACAGCCCTTACTGAATCCGTACCAAAGTCTAGTCCTATTACGTAATTCTTTTTCATAAAGCAGCTTTACAAAAAGCGCAATCGTTTGTTGACTTAGGGTAAAAAAAAAGTCCACACATAGCTGACCTTACTTGATTTCCAATACAACAACAGAGAACGGAGGCAAATCAACCACTACACTTGACTTAGAAGTTTTGAACCCCTTGAATTCCTTTGGCTTAATTTTTTCTGGATTATCAAAGGTATTATGATCCTGTACTTTAGCAGAACTAAGTATAGTGCCTGTTACTTTCTTAACGTCATAGCCACGAACATCAACTTCTACCGAATGCTTTTTGGAATGATCAATATTTACCAGCGACACATGAATGGCTCCGGATGCATCTTTCGATGCGGAGATTGAAATGGCCGGTACCTTCTTATCCTTGAGGGTGTAATCTACATTATTAAAGTCAACCGGAAGCCATGTGGCATCCTGATGCACGTTGTACATGGTCAGCACATGGTATGTTGGTGTCAGCAACATTTTCTCTTCATCTGTCAGGATAACGGCCTGCAATACATTGATGGTTTGCGCCAGGTTAGCCATTCGCACACGGTCAGAATGATTATTAAAGATGTTTAAGGTAACACCTGCGATCATGGCATCGCGCATGGTATTTTGCTGGTAAAGAAAACCCGGGTTTGTTCCTGGTTCTACATTATACCATCCACCCCACTCGTCAACTATTAAGCCGACTTTCTTTTGCGGATCGTATTTATCCATAATAGTAGAGTGGCGGGTCACCAGTTCGTCCATCCGCAGGGCCCGTTGCATGGTGGTCAAGTACTCTTCTTCTGAAAATTCCGTAGCTGATCCCTTATTATTCCAATCAATTACCGAATAGTGATGAAGCGCTACGCCTTCAACCAGGCTTTTTGGGATATCACGCATCAACACTTCCGTCCAATGGTAATCGGCTACGTTTGCCCCGGACGCTATCCGGTAAAACTCTTTACCATCCATAAAGGTGGCAAACTGCTTATAAATATTGGCATAGTATTCGGGTGTCATGTTGCCACCACAGCCCCACGCTTCATTTCCTATACCCCAGTATTTTACTTTCCATGGTTTTTCACGTCCATTCTTTTTTCGCAATTCGGCCATGGGGCTTTGGCTTTCATGGGTGGTGTACTGAATCCAATCGATAAACTCCTGCACCGTACCCGTTGCCACATTCGCTGCCAGGTAGGGTTCTGTACCAAGTTCTTCACATAGATTTAAAAAATCATGCGTGCCAAAGCTATTGTCTTCTATAACCCCTCCCCACCATCGGTTAACAAGTGTTGGTCTTTCTGACCGTGGGCCTATGCCATCTTTCCAATGATAGGTGTCTGCAAAACAACCACCCGGCCATCGCAGGTTGGGTATTTTCATATGCTTCAGCGCTGCAATAACATCCTTTCGAACACCATCAACATTTGGAATCCTGGTGTTGTCTGTTCCTACGAAGAACCCTCCATAAATACATCGGCCAAGATGCTCGGAGAAATGACCGTAAATATGTTTACTGATTTGTTGCTTGCCCTGACCGGCATTGATGATTGCCGTTACTTCAGGAGTTTGTGCAAACAAAATTGTGTTGCACAACCAAGCCATTGCCATGGTCAGTAACCTCATTCTTGGTTGGATTAAATACTTTAGCATAGCCTTTTGGGTTAAAGTGGTAATAAATATATATTAAATGTACTTAATACATTTATTTAAATCCAGATAATTTATTTTAGCGGCATGATCAGATATTATAATTAACATCTATTTTCGCTTCAGTTTTTACGGATATCGGCCAGTCCGTTCCCCCTGGCCTGTCAATAATTATGATTCAGAAGTATAAAAATGAGGAGAAGGTTCTTGTTGCGGTGGATTGTATAATCTTCGGATTTGATCAACACGATGAAGAATTAAAAATACTATTAATAAAGAGAAACTTCGCTCCGGAAAAAGGTAAATGGTCGCTAATGGGTGGATTTCTCCACACAGATGAAACGCTACGCGATGCCGCTATACGTATCCTCCACTCACTGACCGGTCTGCACAATGTATACCTTGAGCAACTAAAGGCCTATAGCGAAATTGATCGTGACCCGGTTGAACGTACCATCTCCGTAACGTACTATGCATTGATTAATATTGAACAACATGATGTTGAATTAATCAAAAAGTACTCGGCCCGCTGGTTCAAAATGTCGAATTACCCAAAGTTGATATTCGACCATAATGAAATGGTAAAGGACGCTATTGAGCGATTGCGTTATCGGGCTACCACACAACCGATTGGGTTTGAACTGCTGCCCGCTAAATTTACTATGCGGCAGTTGCAGAAACTCTATGAAGAAATCATGGATGAAAAACTGGATAAGCGGAATTTCACCAAAAAGATTAACTCATTTAATATTCTTGAGAAGCTAAAGGAAAAGAACAAGCGATCCTCCAAAAAGGGTTCCTTCCTTTATAAATTCAATCAGCAAAAGTATCAGCAAAAGAACAAGAATGGATTTGGCTTCAAAATTTAAGTCGAGCTATAACCTGTCTTAATCTATCTGGGAACCCTTTGAAGCGCAGTCGGAATTCTGCATACTTTATTAATGAGCCAGCCTTAAATCAAGCATTTCCCGATCGGTCATAATCATTCGGAGTGCAAATTTCTGCTCTGAAATCTTTTGAACAGAAAGATGAGCATGAAGTGTTACCTTTTAGCACATTTTTGAACATTGCATTTTGAGAATATTTACACATGAAAATAGAAGGGAAAAACATTATAGGAAATACTACTTCTGCAGAAGGTCAACACTTTTTTAATGCTACTAATCCGGTTACAACCCAAAAAATAGCGCCTCAATTCTGTGAAGCCACAGCTCATGAAATTGATAGCGCTGCAAAAATTGCGAATGAAGCATTTCAAGTCTATAGAAATATGGATGGCCAAAAGCGGGCTGAATTTCTGATTTGTATTGCCGAAGAAATAGTAGCCCTCGACAAGGCGCTGATTGAACGCTGCATGGAGGAAACCGGGTTGCCTGAGCCACGATTGTTGAACGAAAGACAACGCACGGTAAATCAACTCAACATGTTTGCCTCTTGCATTAAAGAAGGTTCGTGGGTAGATGCCAGAATTGATTACGGTGACCCTGAGCGAAAACCATTGCCCAAACCTGATGTCCGCAGTATGCAAAAGGCATTAGGGCCGGTTGGAATTTTCGGATCCAGTAATTTCCCCTTTGCCTTTTCCGTTGCCGGTGGCGATACCGCTTCTGCACTGGCAGCCGGATGCACCGTTGTGGTTAAAGCACACCCTGCGCATCCTGGAACAAGTGAACTGGTTGGTCATGCCATTCTTCAGGCTATAAAAAAATGCAATATGCCGGATGGAACCTTCTCCTTGCTCCATGGCCAATCACACGAAGTTGGATTAGATATTGTTCGTCATCCATTAATAAAAGCCATTGGTTTCACCGGTTCGTTCCGTGGAGGAAAAGCGCTGTTTGATGAAGCTGGCGCGCGACCGGAACCCATACCCGTGTATGCAGAAATGGGTAGTACAAATCCTGTGTTTATTCTCCCGGGCATAGTACAGGAAAAGAGAAACGACATTGCGCGCGACCTTGCTGCCTCCGTAACGCTTGGAGTAGGCCAGTTCTGCACGAACCCGGGATTGGTTTTTATGGAGAAATCCGAAAATGCCAACGAACTCACTGCTACGCTATCAAAGCACATTGCTGATACTCCTGCAGGTATAATGCTCACAGAGGGAATTCGCAGCAACTTTCAGCACGGTACGAATCTATTGCAAACCATTACCGGGGTTGATGTGCTTGCCGCTGGTAAAAGTTCTGATTCTGGTTTTACGGCCGCAGCCCACGTATTTGAAAGTGATGTCAAAAGTTTCCTAAACAATCCTACGTTGCAAGAAGAAATTTTTGGCCCCTCTACCCTGTTGATTTCAGCTAACGACAAAAATGAAATACTTCTTGCTGCTCAAAAACTTCACGGTCATCTTACCGCAACAATTCACGGAACCCCCGAAGATTTACTGCAATATGCTGACCTGATTCACATACTGGAACAAAAAGTAGGCAGACTGATTATCAATGGTTACCCAACCGGAGTGGAGGTCTGTGATGCTATGGTCCATGGTGGTCCCTTCCCTGCAACTACCGATAGTCGTACAACTTCTGTCGGCACCCTGGCCATCACACGATTTACCAGGCCAGTATGCTATCAAAACTTTCCCGAAGCGTTACTTCCAAATGAATTGAAAACCAATAACCCGAACCAACTGTGGAGGTTGGTAAATGGTAAACGTGAAAAAAATTAAGAGCCTGTGAAAATGCCGAATAGTATACACGATCCCCATCTATTAACGCTTGTTAAAATGATTTCGTCATGAGCAAGAAACTCAGAAGCTACGACTGGTTTGGAAAATCCGATAAGATGGGATTTGTGCACCGCTCGTGGCTGCGCAACCAGGGCTATCCGGATGATTACTTCATAGACAAACCTGTTATCGGTATTTGTAATACATGGTCTGAACTTACTCCCTGCAACGGCCACTTGCGCGATTTCGCTGAAATCGTGAAGCGTGGCGTGCGCGAAGCCGGAGGGTTTCCGCTGGAATTTCCTGTCACTTCGCTGGGTGAAACCATCATGCGTCCCACTACCATGTTGTTCCGCAACCTGGCCAGCATGGATACGGAAGAATCCATAAGGGCCAACCCCATTGATGGTGTGGTGTTGTTAACCGGTTGTGATAAAACAACACCCTCAACCGTCATGGGCGCGTGCAGCGTTGACCTTCCAACTATTGTTGTGCCGGGTGGGCCGATGTTAAACGGGCGCTTCCGCGGAGAATGCATTGGTTCAGGTTCGTTCAACTGGATGATCAAGGAAAAACGTTCCGTTGAGCAATATACCGATGAAGATATCCATGAGGCTGAAGTAGGTGTTGCCCGAAGCCAGGGGCATTGCATGACGATGGGCACAGCCTCAACCATGGCTTGCATGGTAGAAGCACTGGGCCTGACCTTACCCGGGGCTGCAGCCATACCCGCTGTGGATGCCCGAAAAAAAGTAATGGCTCATCTTTCCGGGCGAAGGATTGTGGAAATGGTGAAAGAGGATTTGAAACTCTCTAAAATCTTAACGCGAAAAGCTTTTGAAAACGCCATAGTGGTTAATGCCGGTGTAGGCGGATCAACTAATTTTATTATTCACCTGCTGGCTATTGCGGGAAGAATTGGTGTTGATTTGAAGCTAGAGGATTTTGATACCAACGGAAGCAAAATTCCCTTACTCGTAAACCTAAAACCATCCGGTAAATACCTCATGGAAGATTTCTATTATGCCGGAGGTTTACCAGTGGTTATAAATGAATTGAAAAAATATTTACACAACGATGCCATCACGGTTAACGGAAAGACCATCGGTGAAAATAATATCAATCCTCCGTGCTACAACCACGATGTAATTGCTGCTTTGGACCAGCCCCTGCAACCGGAGGCGGGCATTGTAGTATTAAAAGGAAACTTGTGCGAAAACGGGGCGGTAATCAAACCTTCTGCCGCTTCAAAAGAATTGATGAAGCACCGGGGCCGGGCGGTAGTGTTTGAAACCATGGACGATTACCATGCCCGTATTGATGACCCGAAGCTTGACATTGATGAGCGTTGTGTGATTGTATTGAAGAACGTAGGGCCTGTGGGTTATCCGGGCATGCCGGAAGTAGGCAATGTGGACTTACCCGAAAAACTTCTTCAAAAAGGTGTGCGCGATATGATCCGGATTTCGGATGGGAGAATGAGCGGCACGGCTGGCGGAACAGTGGTGTTGCATGTCTCGCCCGAGTCGGCCATTGGCGGAACACTGGCGTTGGTAAAAGATGGTGATATGATTGAACTGGATATCGATAAACGAAAGCTACACCTTGATGTTAGTGATGAAGAGCTCAAGAAGCGAAAGTCCAGCTGGACCCCTCCTCCACCGCATACGGAAAGGGGCTATGTGAAATTTTTCCTCGATCACATCCAACAAGCTGATTTGGGTTGCGATTTTGATATTTTGCGTGGAGGATCGGGAAGTGTGGTTAATGGGGATTTACATTAAACGAAAATAATATTATGAGAGTCTATAAAACTTCTTCTGGTATCTTGATTGAAACTGAGAATAATTTTTTTCTCCACCAGGAAGATTGGGATCAGTTTATAAACAACGATGAGTTGTTGAACAAGCTTAAACAAATTACTGCTACAAGTGCTCCTATACGCGAGGCTGTTGAGCTAATCAAGAACTCAGTTATGGCTCCCATTGGTAATCAGGAATTGTGGGCATGTGGAGTAACCTATCTTCGCAGCAAAGTTGGCAGACAGGAGGAATCAAAATCTGCAGGCGGAGGTGACTTTTATGCAAGAGTATATGAAGCTGAGCGCCCCGAAGTTTTTTTTAAGTCAACGGCTCATCGTGTTGTTGGGCATAAGGAAAAGGTAAGGATTAGAAAGGACTCAACCTGGGATGTACCCGAACCTGAGTTGACTCTTGTAGTTACATCTTCAGGAAAGATCATTGGCTACACGGTAGGCAACGACATGAGCAGCAGAAGCATTGAAGGCGAGAACCCGCTATATCTTCCGCAAGCTAAAACCTATGATGGTTGTGCGTCTATTGGGCCATGCATTTATTTAACCGATCAGCCCCTTGATAAAAACACGAGCATTCATCTTGAGATTTTTCGCAACAACCAATCCATTTTCCAGGACTCCATTGCCATCAGTCAAATGAAACGAACTACTGAAGAACTTGCATCATTTGTTTTTCGTGAGTGTACATTTCCTTATGGCTGCCTGATTATGACCGGCACGGGCATTGTTCCTCCGGGCAGCTTTACTTTACAATCAGGCGATGAAATCCGAATTAAAATTGATAATATCGGAACACTCATTAACGCAGTTAATTAATGCCTCTTCTTATTATCGCTTTCGGTGTTGCACTGCAGGTTTTTCTGACGTACAAAAAAATCAGCCCGTTTTTATCGCTGCTGATCGTTGCCATCATTGTAGGGCTTCTTTTAGGGATGCAACCTTCAGAACTGGTTGTTTCAATTGAGAAGGGTGTTGGCAGTACCCTTAGCGGATTGGCATTGATTATCTGCCTTGGCGCTGTATTGGGAAAAATTCTGGAAGCCAGCGGAGCCATTAATCAAATCACATCTAACCTCATAAAAAATTTTGGAGAACGTCATGTGCAATGGGCAGTGTTACTAACAGGATTTTTAGTCGGTCTTCCGTTATACTATAATGCAGGGTTTATTATTCTCGTGCCTCTTGTTTTTTCCGTAGCGAGAAGAACCGGGCTACCCCTATTATACATTGCTATACCAACAGCCGCTTCGCTTTCTGCAACACACTGTTTTCTTCCACCACACCCCGGCCCTGTTGTATTGGTTAATGCTTTCAAAGCCGATCTGGGCTTAACGTTAGTTTATGGCATAATCCTGGTAATCCCTATCGCGATTATTGCAGGTCCGTTTCTTGGCAGGGTATTGAAGCATATCGGAGCAACCACCAACGGTAATTCATTTTATGAACAGCCTATTGAACCAGCCAACCCGCCATCACCTTTTGCCAGTTTTATCGTTGCTATAATGCCGGTATTACTTATTTCATTAGCGGTAGTTGTTGATACATTTTTTAAATCCGAAGGAACTACCTATTCAATCATTCAGTTTTTCGGAAACCCGAATATTGCTTTGCTGACATCCGTATTACTGGCTATATATTTTTTTGGGATACGAAAAGGAACAGATATGTCAACCGTTATGAAATGGTTAACAGAAGGCATTACGGGCATTGCCATGATTTTGTTGATCATTACTGCAGGTGGAGTGTTGAAAGAAGTTTTAATCGACAGTGGTACCGGCAAATACATCACTTCATTCAGTAGCGAGTGGCAAATCAATCCGTATATATTCGCGTGGATCATTACCGCACTCCTTCGTATTGCACTTGGTTCTGCTACTGTAGCAGGGTTGACTGCCGCGGGGATTGTTTCTCCACTTGTAGTTGCCGGACAGGTTTCACCGGAATTGATGGTGCTGGCCGTTGGAGCAGGGAGTGTTTTTTGCTCACACATCAACGATACCGGTTTCTGGATGTTTAAAGAATTCTTTAACCTATCTCTTAAACAAACCTTCCTGTCGTGGACAGTTATGGAATCGTTAATGTCGGTACTTGGCTTGATTGGAGTATTAATTCTTCAGCAATTCATCTAACTAACCAACCCGCTTATGGAAACAAAAGCAACACCTGATGGCTCACGAAGAAAGTTCATTTATAATCTTGGACTCACAACACTGGGTCTTTCATCCTTTGCTTCAATTTATTCCTGCAACCGCAGTACTAAAAACCAAAACGAGGAAACAACAGTGAACCCGGACAAAACAAAATTAGGCATAGCATTAGTCGGCTTGGGCTCCTATGCCAGTGGGCAACTTGCTCCAGCCCTTGAGCAAACTGAGCATTGTTACCTGGCAGGTATTGTAACCGGTACTCCTTCAAAAATTCCTGAATGGAAGGGGAAGTATAACATCCCCGATAAAAACATTTACACCTACGAAAACTTCGACAGCATTAAAGATAATCCAGATATTGACATCATTTATGTAGTACTGCCCAACTCCATGCACGCGGAGTATACAATAAGGGCAGCGCAAGCAGGCAAACATGTTATCTGTGAAAAACCTATGGCCATAACCGTTGAGGATTGTGACCGCATGCTTGAAGCTTGTGAAAAAGCCAACGTGCGTCTTTCCATCGGCTATCGACTGCACTTTGATCCATTCCACCTTGAGATGATCAGACTCGCTAAAGAAAAAGTATTTGGCGAACTAACGGGTTTATCTTCTTCTTTTGGTTTTAAAGCTGCTGCTGGAATATGGCGATTGAATAAAGAACTTGCCGGTGGTGGCCCCTTGATGGATCTTGGAATTTATAGCGTCCAGGGTTTTTGTTACCTCTCCGGTATGGAACCTATTGCGGTTACTGCCAAGGAAGGACCAAAAACCGATCCGATAAAATTCAGCGAAGTGGAGGAATCACTGACCTGGGAATTTGAAATGCCCAATGGACTTCGCGCTAAAGGCATGACGAGTTACTCGGAAAATGCAAATGTTCTAAGAGCTGAAGCCGAAAAGGGTTGGTTCGAACTGAAACCGGCATTTAACTATGGCGGATTGAAAGGCGAAACGTCTGCCGGGAAAATGGAAATTCAGCCAGTATATCAACAAGCAAAACAAATGGATGACTTTGCGCTTGCCATCAGAGACAATCGCCCCTCTCCGGTACCTGGTGAAATGGGAAGAAGAGATGTTAAATTACTTCAAGCGATTTATGAGGCTATGCGGACAGGAAGCCGCGTTGAATTGATCTGAAAAGGATATCCATGGTCTCTAAACCTAACCAACCATAGCACCATCGTACTCAACACGAATTGATAATACTTCAATCGTTCCTGAAAGGATAGTGTTATTACTGTAGGGCGTCCAAGAACTTCAATTACTCACATCATTAATATGGGGATTTATTAATCAAGGCTTCAAGTAGAGACTTTCCGGAGGACCTAAATAACTTTGTCTTAAACCACCTGCATCAATCACAATTTTTTGGAATACAATTCCAGAATCAATCGTCCATAATTTAAGCGTGTGTTGCCCAGGCTTAATTATGTTGTGGTTTGATGTTCTTATTTTAATATGGTCAGCCACTGATTTCATCCACCAGTCGGCATACTTGTAATCAGGTGTAATTTCCCCTTCGTTTGCATTGATTATTTGCGGCTCTTCATCATCAATAGAAATGGCATATTTCAACCCGTCTTGCTTTTTAAAATCCTGGGTTGGTGAAATGTAAACACCAATTTTCACCTCGCCTGTCTTGAATACCGTAAAATCATACTCCAGTCTCGGTGAAGTCTTATCTAGCCTTTGCGTCTGAATATTTACCGGCTCTATAATTACAGAAGAATGTGTGCGACCAAGATTTGACACAACTGACCAGTACCTGTCTTTGGCATCTACCTTACGGGTATAATTTGCTGCCTCTATGGATACGACACCGTTATTTTCGACAAAACCCGATGCCCTTGGAAGTACGTTCCTAATAGGTACTTTAACAACATATTCCTTTCCGGCACCTTTTATAATAATCTCTCCGCTACCATTTTCTTTAGGTGACCTTTCCCAGTCAATACTGACCAATACCTTTTCATCGAATTGAATGCTGCCTTCAGTTTTTGATACTTGTATCCAGTCATTCTTGGTTTCAACCGAGTAGTTTAAAAAACCCTCCCCCATGTTAAAAATTTCTACAAAATAGTTTTGCCTGTTGATGGGGTCAAAATCAATAAAGCTTTTGCTAAAAAGTGGATACCCTTCAACGCTGTGACCACCCCATTCTGGCTCAGCTCCATATTCAATGGTATAGCCAAGCGTAGGTGTACTCTTTGTACGGATGAATGAAACGGCAGGCATTACATCTACCCTCGGGTGGTTCCAACTTGTGTATCCAAATTTTGTTTGCGACATCATATGGTTCCATTTGCCACCTGCCAACTCTTCGTGGTATTGACGGACAAGTTCCGCGTCTTTGTCGAACAATTCTTTTACTTTATCAGCATAGCGGTTTGCGGAAGATCTGCCTTGCTTCGCATACAGTTTACTCTTTCCTGCCGCCACGTACAATTCAAGCAAGTTGCAGCTCTTTTCAATAGGCGAATGAACCAATTGATAAAATGCAGCATGATAGTTTTCGGGAAGTTGCTTATAAATAGCATTGCTTTTTTCAACCAGTTGTTTGTATTCTGAAACGACCCTATCGGCTTCACGATAATTTTCAATGCTGTACGTCTCGGGCTTTATCATCTCATGAGTTCTGCGCGCATTATATTTTGTATAAAGCGAAATCAACTCTGCAATTTCCTGCGCGTGCTTCTCCCCAAATTGATTTTTTGCCCACCGTACATAGTAGCCAGGCAAGTCCTTTGCTTGAATGGCATCGGGTTTCCAGGCATACTCAAAGAAAAAACTTATAGGAAATTCCATGGGTTTAATATCCCCCACGTTTACAATCCATATCCTGTCAACTCCATGCTCGTAAGTAAGTTTCATCTGCTCCCATACCCGTTCGATTTGAGTTACATTCAACCACCGGTAAGACACCGGAGCGCCTACATAATCGAAATGGTAATACATTCCATAGCCACCTGAACGGTCTAAGTCTTTCTTTTTGGGGAGATAACGAATATTTCCCCAATTGTCATCGGCTAACAAAACGGTGATATCGTTATCAACCCGCGTTCCTTTGTCGTAATAATCCTGCACTTCTTTATAAATAGCCCACACCTGGGGCGTTTTATCAGCAGGCTTCCCGATAACATCGGCAATAATTTCACGTTGATCTCTTACAATGGTCTGTAAAAGATCAACCGCTGTTTCTTTCACCATGGCTTCATCGCCATCGCCACGCATACCAATCGTTACTATGCTTTCATAGTTCTTCATGCGTTCAATCCCTCCGCGCCAAAATTCCCGAAGCTTTTCTTTGTTTGTTATATAATTCCATGCTCCCCCATTGAAAACATTCCACTCGTTATGCGCACGCATCATGGGTTCATGATGGCTGGTGGACATGACAATTCCATACTCATCTGCTGTTTTGGGGTTCAATGGATCATCAACATTAAACATGGTTGGCAACCACATGGCAGGCCACAAAAAATTAGCTTTGTTACGTAATAGAAGTTCAAAGATGGTTTCGTAGCATTTATGATTACTACCGCCAAATTTTTCTTTGGCCCAGTACCGAAACGCAGGAGATTCATCGTTGATGAATATCCCCCGGTATTTTACAGCCGGGCTTTCGGAAACAAAATGGATGTTTTCAAGAAAGATATTTTCTTTTTTCTTTACCGGCACATCGGCCCACCAATACCAGGGAGAAACACCCATGGCCTCGGAAAGGGAGAACAGACCGTAAGCCACCCCTCGCCTGTCGCTACCAATAACAACAAGTGCTTGTTTCACGCCCGGAAATGGAGCTTTGATGGTTTGAATGATAAATCGCTCCCAGCCTCCCCTGATGGATTGATCACTTATCTTTTTCTCAGCAATTAGTTTGTCAATAAGGCGATTGTTCCCAACTGTGCCGACAATTATCATATTGTCGCTGAGCAAACTGCCCGTGGAAAGATCAGGCCTTTTGCCGGAAACACGTTCAATATCATCGGCCAAAAAAACGGCAGATTTTCCAACCAGTATATTTTCCGAAGTGTCGTAACAAATGGTAGCCGCTGAAGCCCCGTCCTTTATTGGAAAATATCGCTTCCCTCTTTCAATTTTATCAGTAATGCTTAGTTGCGAAAATGCTATGTAAGGCAACAACACAAGGAGTAAAGAATATTTTCTCATAGTCAATCGATTACTCTGTTCAAGTAATTAGTCGTAAAATATCTAAAATGAGGCATATCCTCAATAATAGTCTTACGGTAATGCTCTCCACTAATTCTTCCCCAATAGAACTTTAAGCTCAAATCTATTCCCAACATAATAGATCCATTGAGCTCAGAAATTTAACAGACCAATAGATCTAAGATTAAAATCATACAAACTGAGGTATTGATACTACTTTATTTTTCGTCTTTTCGAAACATCAATTTCTTCAATAAGCAGTTCAATTGAACCTTTCCATTGAAATTGTTTATACTTGCCAGCAAATAAACCGTATCGGCAGTTTCTGTTCAATTTATAGCTTTTCTGCCTTTGGTAATTAATCATTAAACCACCAAACATAAAGCGTTATGCAAATCGCCAAAAACACCGTTGTTTCCATTCATTATACCTTACGCGATAACGATGGCAACATCCTGGATTCAAGCATTGGAAAAGATCCATTACTTTATATTCAAGGGATTGGCAACCTGATACCAGGGATGGAAGAAGGGCTGGAAGGAAGAAGCAAAGGCGAAAAACTGGATATAAAAGTTTCACCTGAAAAAGGGTATGGCGTACGTAACGATTCACTCATTCAAAAGGTACCCCGTACCGCCTTTGGTGATCAGGAAGTAAAACCAGGCATGCAGTTTCAAGCGCAAACCAACGCTGGGGCTCAAATCGTAACCATTACCGAAGTTGGCCTGGAAAATGTTACGGTTGATGGCAATCACCCGCTGGCCGGTGTAGGACTAAACTTTTCTGTTGAGGTTATGGAGGTAAGGCCTGCTACAGAAGATGAACTTGCCCATGGCCATGTACACGGTCCAGGTGGACATCACCATCACTAGGAGCTGCCTCAATTCTTTTAGTCAATCGCCCCGAGTTACTCGGGGCGATCTTTCTATCCCTTTAATAGATAAGAGATCACGGCTAAAGTCTGCTTGCCGGCTTATTATTTTCTATGCTTTACAACAAAGGTCAGTACAGGGCGCTTGCTATGGTTCACTACATCTTCAGCAATGCTACCTGCCAACACGTGGGCAAATCCGGTGCGGCCATGAGTAGCCATTGTAATCATATCGGCATTGATACTCTCGGCAAAATAGATTATCCCTTCTTCTTCGGTAATATCGTTGAACACATTAATTGTATAATTCTTAAGCTGAAGCTTCTTGGCAAAATCAGTCATGTATTTTTTCACAACAGCATCCCGTTGGAAATTTCCTGGGGTATTAATGCGTACCAAATGAATAGTGGAGTCGTACATTTCCTGGGCGCGTTTGACAATCCGTGAAAACACTTCTTCGTCCTTGCTCATGGAAGTAGCGTAAACAATATTTTTAAAGTCTGACCGAATAGGCTTTTTCTGAATGGTGAGTACCGGACAATGGGAGTGTCTCACTACTTTTTCAGTATTGGATCCAATGATCATTTCGGCCAGGTTGGTTTTGCCTGCCGTTCCCATTACCACCAAATCCACCTTTTGCTCGGTAATGATGGTTCGCATACCGTGATAAGGAGAACCTACACGGAGTTCCGGAATCAATTTTACACCTGCAAAAAAGGAGCTGGCTGCAAATTTCTCCATTTGCTTTTTGGATTTTTCGATAAGCTTGAGCATAAACAACTTATCTTCCATATTGCCTTTGAATACCTCTCCGGTTACTTTAAAAGATTGACTTGATCCTTCTTCGATTACATGGAGCAGTATTAAAGATGCACCCGATTTTTTTGCAATACCGCTGGCTACTTCAGCTGCAGTTTGGGCTTCCTTAGAAAAGTCAGTTGGAACAAGTATCTTTTTCATGGTATTAAGTTTAATAGCCTTAAATTATAACATTTATTGCACAAACAAACACTCAAATTTCAGGATAGCCACTTTTTTAGCTTACCTCGAGGGCTTCGGGCACAATAACCACAGGTATGTTATGCGAAGCCATAAAATGTTCGAAAGAAAGCCCTTGCTGCTCCTTAATAGTTGAAGCCAGTTGTTCTGAGAGAACAAGGCACTCCACCTTATTTCGATTTACATGGGATTCAATCCGGTCGGACAAAAAGCCAATCTCAATAATAAACTCAACGGGGACGCTCATCTCAGCACCATTATTTTTTAACAACAAATCAAATTCCAAACTGGCCTTTAACTCTTCTTGCTTCCGATATTCCGCCACGCTGGTTCCTTTTGGCTGCAATAATCTGTAAGCATACAATACCGTAAGCCTGGATTGTTTACTATTTGCCAATTTCATTGCTTCTTTAAGCGCCTCACCAGAGGTACTCGAAAAATCAAGTGCACATAAAATTGCCTTCATCGTAGCCAATTATAAGGGGTAATACAAACACTAACGTAGGCGGATTTAGTACCCATAATGAGGACTAGTGTCAACCACAGGACTGATTTTTGTCATACTTCCCTTTGATTATTAACTTAAGGGCTGTTTTCTATCGTATGCAGAAGCACCTGGAAATAACCTTCAATTCAGCAGAAACCTTTCGAGAAATATTTCAGGGGTCAGCTGAAGGCATATTAATGATCAATGATGCCGGAGATATACAACTGGCCAATCCTGTCTCAGAAAGAATGTTTGGCTACGAAACAGGTGAACTGGTCGGTAAGAAACTTGAGGTACTGCTTCCAGAACGCTACCGGAGCCAGCATGTTCAGCACCGTGTAGGATTCAAAGAGAACCCTGCCCCCAGGCGCATGGGTGTTGGTCGTGACCTGATGGCCAGGCGAAAAGACGGGAATGAATTTCCTGTTGAGGTAAGCTTGAGTTATAAAGAAATTAATCACCAATTAGTAGTGGTTGCCTTTATCATCGATATTACTGAACGCAAAAAGGTTGAAGAAGCATTAAAACACAGTGAAGAGCAATTATTGATTTATGCCTCTGAGTTGGAGAAAAAAGTAAAGACCCGCACAGATGATTTGAATAAACTTGTAGAAGACCTGGAACGCGCCAATCATTTTTTGCAGGAACAGATTGTTGAACGAAAGAAGGCCGAAGAAGAAACAAAGAAAGCCCTTGATAAGGAGCGGGAATTGAATGAACTGAAAACAAAATTCGTTTCTATTGCTTCCCATGAATTTCGAACTCCTCTTAGTTCTGTTTTAAGCTCAGCTTCGCTGATTCACCAGTACAAAACAAAAGGTGATTTTGATAAAATTGATAAGCACGTTCAACGCATAAAATCATCTGTCAATCATCTTACCGCAATTCTCAATGATTTCCTGTCACTCGGCAAGTTGGAAGAAGGCCGTATAGAAGTGGTCAGGGAAGAGATATGCCTCAAGAGTTTTTTCGAAGAAATCCTTGAAGAACTACGGCCCCTGTTAAAGGAGGGGCAGACGATAGAACTAACGTGCGATCTCGAGAAAGATGAGTATCCCCTAGACAAACGTGTGCTTCGAAACATTTTGTTCAATTTGTTATCAAATGCTAGTAAATATTCCCACCCGCACAAAGTGATTCACTTCGACACCAGGCTAGTTGAAAATAGCCACCTTGAAGTTATCATTCGTGACGAGGGTATTGGTATTCCTGAAAGCGAAGCAAAACATTTGTTTGAACGCTTTTTTAGGGCTAGCAACGTAAGTAACATACAAGGTACCGGCCTGGGGTTGAACATTGTAAAACGATATGTAGATTTGCTGAAAGGCACCATCGACTTCTCCAGTATTGAAGGAAAAGGCAGTACTTTTACCATAACTTTACCACTTACATGAAGAAAATCCTGTTGATTGAAGATAACCCTGAGGTTCGTGAAAATACGGCCGAAATCCTTACGCTGGCCAGCTACGAAGTACACACCGCTGAAAATGGAAAGATTGGTGTTGAGCTTGCTGCCCGGGAACGCCCAGACCTTATTATTTGCGACATTATGATGCCGGAGCTTGATGGCTATGGTGTTCTTCATATCCTAAGCAAAAAGCCAGAAACGGCCAGCATACCCTTTATATTCCTTACCGCCAAAACGGAAAAGACAGACATCCGTAAAGGGATGACCCTTGGGGCTGATGATTACCTGACCAAACCCTTTGATGATACCGATTTGCTTAATGCAGTTGAAACACGGTTAAAGAAAATAAGCTTGCTAAAAAAGCAATACACTTCCGATGCCAGCGGGTTGGACCAATTCATCTCCGATGCACAAAAGTTTTTGAACCTTGAAGACCTCTGCAAAGACAGAAAGGTTAAATCGTACAAGAAGAAAGCAAACATTTATATGGAAGGCGAAATGCCAAATGCATTCTTCTTTGTTAAATCAGGCAATGTTAAGGCCTTCCGAACAAATGCCGATGGCAAAGAACTGATCATTAGTCTTTATAAAGAAGGAGATTTTTTCGGTTACGAAAGCATACTGGAAAACAGTAACTATGGCGAATCAACTGTAGCCCTTGAGGATAGCGAGTTGACGGTAATTCCAAGACATGATTTTCTTACGTTACTTAATAGTCATCCTGAGATTTCTGCCTCCTTCGTATCCATTTTGTGCAGAAAAATTTCAGAGAAAGAGGCACAACTTTTAAATCTGGCTTACAATTCGGTACGTCAACGTACTGCTGAAGCATTATTGAGAATACACGACCTAAAGGAAAAAGACCTGGTAACGATATCCCGCGATGATCTTGCTAAAATGGTGGGTACTGCCTCTGAATCTGTTATTCGTGTACTCTCCGACTTCCGTGAAGAGGGCATCATTAGCATTGAAGCCGGTAAAATCCATGTGCTTCACGCCAATAAACTAGAGCAGGTGGTGAAGTGGAACGTGGCGAGGAATTAATCGTGTCGGGTATTTAGTTGGATAGAATGGATAGATATCGATTTATCATTTCTGATTACTGAATATCCAGCGTAAATCAATAGCAACCCAACTAACTCCGTTACGAATAGTACATTTACGTATCCGGCACGGGTAAATGATCCTCCAATACCCGGTAACAACGCTCCAAAAGCAATCAAAACATTTCCTAAAAATCGCTTTTGCTTATCTTGTTGGCGAACATAATGAACGGCTGAATAAATCGCTCCACCCACCAGAAAAATAAAGGAATACAGGTTTATAAATGGCGAGAAATATCTAACCCATTGCCAGGAAAGAACATTACCTCCCAATGAACCGTCAAAATTCTCAGGCAGGCATATGGGCGATAAAATAATGCATACCGCAGCAACGCCCACAATCGTAAGCACTAATACTGTACTCCAATCCGCAAATTTCTTCTTCATCAATAAGTAAACTGATCCTTGAGCAAGCGGAAAACCTCCCAGCAATGCTCCACTGATGTACCATAGCCTGAAGTTAACTTCACTCCACCCAAACAGTACATTTATACTTTCCGTGGCAGTACCGAAACCAAATGTTAACACACCCAATGTCCACCATAGTAAATAAAGTTTTTGATTTGACTGCCAGTGCCTATAAATAACCACGAGAAAATATATGGAGAAGACAGTTGTTAAAATTGGGATATATTCAATCATAATAGTTTTTAAAAAATTGCGAATGACGAATCCTATATATTCGTCATTCGCAATTCGTAAGTTTAAATTTCAATTCCCTTGTTGAAGCAACGCAAACTCAATTTGCGGTCTTCCCCGCTGACCATCTTGTGTCAGTGCAGTGAACCGGAGTTTATAGATATTCCCTTCTGCATCTTTAACCAGATAGAACCGATCGGAACGAACAGCAGGTGCTGTACCTGGCCCACCGCCTGACCGCCACTTGGCTCCAATACCTACTTGGCTGGTCAACCAGGTAACGCCAGTCATCAGGTTTGCCTCACTGAATGCCTCGAAACTGCCCGCGGCTGACGTTAAAAGTTCAGCTGTTTCTATTCCATTCCTGTTTTGAAGGATAATATCTTGAAAATAATAAGGTATTTGCGGGGTCCCTGGAGGTCCAAGAGCCGTTGAATTAGTAAATCCTGTCCACGCAATATCCCATCTATCCTTTTGTGGTTCAACAACAACAGCACCTGTTGCAAAGCTGATGTATTTAAACAGGTAACTGTCGTCTTTGGATAGTTGTATCTCCTGAAACGTTGCCGAGGCAATGTCCGCATGTTGAATGGTATAACCATTGCCGTTGCGTAACACGCGAACCTTTTTCCAGCCGCTTGTTGGTATTGGCTCTGAAGGATCACTGGGGGGATTGGCCGCACCGCGATTAATAATATATATTTTATTTTCAGAAGCGGTAGCGGATATAGATGCGAAAGCGGTTTTGGTTAAGTCACCGGAAGGATCGTCAATCCATGCCATTGCAGCGTTGGTGGAATTGGCGCCCACAATCATAGCATTGGCAAAACCAAGGGTATCGGCAGCGGTAACCAAAGTTAAATCGGTTTTGTCAATGGCACGCGCCATCATGGTTACGGAAGAATTTAATATTACCCTGAAATCATCACCCATGTAAAAGCCCAAATCCCAGGTGGTACGGTCTACAGCTGTTTGACGGTTGGCGCTCAAATCAATAAATACTTTGTTGGGATAGGCAGGACCTCCTCCATTAATATTCATGATTGCCTGTGCCGCTAAAATTTCTGAAAAACCTAGTTCCAACTGATTGGATATTCCCAACACCAAACCATCGCTTACAGAAGTTATCGTAAAAACAATTGTTTCATCACCATCTAATAAAACACCGGCCAATTTCTCCACATTAAACGATAGTTGAGATGTGCCGTTGGCAACGGGTAACGTAATAGTATTTGCAGTGGCGACCGGATTAGTACTAAAATCGGTTCCATAATTTAAGCCATTTGGCAAAAACGAAACCGTAACTGATCCGGCCTGTGATGCAGATCGTGAAAAATTAATATTAATTGTTAAGGCGTCTTCATCGGCAGCAAATCCTAATTGTGATGATTCAAATTCAACCAGGTTATCGGGTAATTGCGGTTCATCTTCGCAGGAAGAAAAAGAAATAAGAAATACGATCATCATCGCCACACTCCATCCATTTATCAATTTAGTTTTCATCGGTAGTTATTATTGTTTTGGTTAGTTCAAAGTGTATAAGTAAGACTTAAGAAATACGATCGTCCATAACCCACCGGTCGGGTTAAACCGCCACCGTGTACAGGGCCACCATCAGCAGCCATGTTATTGATGCGGGTTACGTTCAGCAGATTGCGCGCACCGACTGAAAGGTTAAATTTCTTCGCAAATGATTTTTGAAGACTGAGATCAGCCCAATGAAAGCCTTCTGTTTCATTCAGTTCAGTTATCCCCGTTACGTCTGTTGCCAGGAAGGGTGTACGGCCTGTGTATTTATAGAAGAATGAAATACCCGTTTGTATAATCGGAATGGTATACGACAACGATCCATTTACTTCGGGTGACCACAAGAAAGAAAGGTTCTCATCTGGCACATCTGTTAACTGATTGTATCGACCGGTGTATCCGACACCCGCACTGATGTCAAGCTTTCTAACCTTAAGTATATTGATCAACGTAAATCCTTTCGACTTGAATGATTCAATGTTGAGGTATGTTGTAATGTTGGCGTTACCGGGCTTTACTCCATAGCCGATCATATTCTCCACGGTATTGTAAAATCCTGTTACTAAAGAATTAATGGTCCATTTATTAGCGGTTACCAGTTTTACATTCCACGAAACATTAACGCTATGCGAAAGCTCAGCCTTCAAATCAGGGTTACCCTCAATCGAGTGGCTGGCATCAAAAAAGTAGAAATACAACTCACGTAAAGATGGGGCACGAAAACCACGTCCGTAAGACAACCGTAAATCCTGCCTTTCACCCAACTGCATCTTCACATTCAATGAGGGGATAACCGGAGGTGCCTCATACGCTGTATTGTTAACAATGCGAACACCCGGCCTGAAGCTAAGCCAGTCATTCGGTTTAATTTCAGCAGATAGAAATGCAGCATAATCGCCTATAGAAGAAATGCCTTCAAGCAAACGCCCGCCACTGCCCGACTCAATATTTATATCATATCCCGGTTGCACTGAAACTGCATCTGAAAGTTTGTATAGCAGCGTTCCCCTGGCCGTTATTCCATCAAACTCGGTAACATCCTGTAAGGATGGATCCAGCGCGAGCCTTACATCGCCTGTGTTGCGATTTACCGTTACGGTTTGGATTTTCCGGCTATAGTTCGTGTAGGCTAAAGCACCATTATACTTTAGTCGGTCGGAGAAAGAATAAGTGCCTTGCACCTGGTGCATAAAGCGATTGGTAATATAATTTTGATCAATCGCTTCAATACCGCTAAACAATCCCGGGTTGTAAATATTTTCATTCAGGTAATCCAACCGATAGTACACATCAAGTTTATCAGTTTTATAGCCTGCCAGACCGCTGGCCATCCATTGCGTTTTTGGATGCCATTCCTTATCGCGATCCTCGGCATCGCCTTGCCATCCGCCAAAAAAGTTTCGAGTCAGATCGGCTAAGGTGTAAAAAGATTTGCGGGAATGTCCGACTGATACGCTTGCATTATGAATGCCTTGCCCTGCACCGTATTCCGAACCTACCGACTCTTCATGCAAGCGAACCGTAGCATTCCATTTCTTCTCCTCTGGCTTTTTGGTGATGATATTAATTACGCCAGCCAGCGCATCAGCACCATAGATAACTGACATGGGTCCTTCCACAATTTCAATCCGTTCAATGGTATTTACATTGATTTGATTGATGTTGATTTCATTTCCTGTACCCTGTCGGCCGACCATGGGTACACCATCAATCAGCACCTTAACATTCTGCCCGGATAATCCCTGAAGCGAAAGATTTGAGCCACCCAAGGCCAAATCTTGATCAAAGCGAACATTCAATTCTGTGTTCAGTACATCCTGTACACGTGTAGAACCAACTGCCTGTATGCGGTCTGCTGAAATGGTTCGCACCTTGTAAACAGATTGCCTGGCTGATTGTGCTTCGAATTGGCCGGTAACAACTACCTCATTGAGCTGAGTAAGTGATGGCGCAAGCTCAAGTGCATAACTACCGGGTGTCTGCACGGTAAGTTTTGCTTGCTCATATCCTACATGAGAGGTAATTAAGGTTATTGGAAAATCAGCGACCGTAATCAATCCATCTCCCCTTTCGTTTGTCACAATCTGTGCGACCCGTGTACCCCGTTGGTTTTGCGCATAGATAACAGCACCTTCTATCCTGCGTCCTGTAGCCACTTCTTGCAGGGTTACCGATACCTGGGCAACTACTAGCAAGGGCGCAAAAAGAAGTATGAAAACAGGTATCCGAACCATCGCTCTTAAAAATGAATGCAAATATTTAATTTAGATTGATTCTAAAATACCCCAATAAGTATAAATAGTATCATGTACTGTACATTATTAAAATCAGTTTCAAAAATTGGTATTTTATGAAGTTAATGAGTTATTTTTGATCACATAACGCCATGATTTATGTCATTTTTTATATCAATCAAGCCATAAAATGCTCGCTTACATAAAAGAAAATACCCAAAAAAGTAATTTCAGGATAGCGTTTGAATCGGGAGATATCAAGTTGATTCTGATGGAGAACAAAGAACCTGAGGAGCTAACCCTGCCCGGCACGCTGCAGAAAAACATTATTCAGTTTTACTTCTGCCTGGACGGCAGCGCCCGGTTTGAATTCGGGCCGCATTACAGCCGTGAAATTCAGCGGCTCAAGAACTATTTTTTCTATCAACCCGATGGTGACTTATCCTTTACCTTGAGGTTGTCACCGGGTTGTCGTATGGTGTTTTTGTTCATTTCGTTGGAAAACCTTCACGAGCTCTTTACGCACGAACCTCTTCCCTTTCTAAAAGCTGAGAATGTAAACCGCAAGTTTTACGATGAGCGCGATGTGCCCTCCTCCCTGGTGGTTGTACTGAATCAGTTATTCACAATCCAGCTAAGCGACAGTACAAAAAATCTTTACTACAACGGTAAAGTGTACGAGCTGCTGAGTTTGTATTTTTCTGAGAAGAAGCCTAATGCTGAAAACTGCCCCTTCCTGAACGATGAAGAGACGGTTCGCAAAATCAAAAATGCAAAGGAGCATTTATTACAGCATATCGATTCGCCACCCGGATTAAAGGCACTTGCCAAACTTTCAGGACTTAATGAATTTCAATTAAAGGTTGGGTTCAAGGAAATTTATGGAAACACCGTGTTTGGTTACCTGCTCGATCATAAACTCGATCACGCCCGGGTGCTGCTGGATTCAGGAAAATACAAAGTGAACGAGGTGGCCTTCCAGATCGGGTATTCAAACCCAAGTCATTTCATTGCAGCATTCCGTAAAAAATTCGGCATCACACCCAAAAAATACCTGATGGAGCACTTCCGGAAATAATCAAGGTTGACAAACAACCTCCGGAGTATTATTTCCGAATAAACCCTCCACTGACAGTCCGCGCCACAGCATCACTACAGCCACAGCAATAAGCATAATGGTTTGAATGCGCTGGAAAGACCAAGGTATCATTCTCCGCACAGCCTGCCATGAAAAAGCTACGGTGAGCAATGCCGGAATGGTGCCAAGGCCAAACAAGAACATCACCAACGCACTTTCAATCGGTGTGGCTTGAATCAGGGCTATTGCCAACGCGCCATACACCAGGCCACACGGCAAAAATCCATTGAACACACCGGTAAGCCACGATGATAACGGTCGCTTTGCTGTTAAGTGTGTAGCGAATGCACCTTTGAGTTTTAAAACAAAACGCGATAAACCCGGTAAAAATATTGACTGCACCTTAGGCAAAAGCAGAATCAATAATATCACCACACCTACTGCAATAGAAACTTTACCTTGAATTCCGCCCCACTGAACTATTTTACCCAGAGCGCCAACGATTACCCCCATAAACACATAGGTAGTTGTACGCCCGAGGTTGTACAATGCCCTATTGATGATCGTGTTTCGCGCAGCATGGCCCTGAATCATTGAAGCAATAGGGCCACACATGCCTACGCAATGCAGGCTGCCGGTAAATCCAAGCAGAAGTGCGGCTACATACATACAGGTCTATATAAAAATAACCTTTTCTATATAATACTCCTTACTGTCCATGGTCCACGTCATTTTTACTCGGTAAGTTCCTTGTGCCAATGGCTGTAGCGTAAACACCTGAACCGAATCGGATGATGCCTTTAATTGTATCTGCTGATCCAACTTATCGGAAGATGGACGGAAAATTTTCAATTCACCGCCTTCCACAAACTTATCAGAATAAAAAAGCACTTTTAAGTACATGCTTTCCTCGATCAGGACTTCCGGCTTTACCGCAAGCTGCTCAGTATTTTGTTTGCGCTCATACTGCTCCTGAAACGCCAGATCTTCCGCATAATAATTCTTTGATACCAGACCGATGTCCTGGCGCATCATAATCGTTACCATAATCGCCAGAAAAGCAGCAAACAATACAAACGCTACAACAATTCCTTTTCCCCAATTCATATACTTTACTATTTGATGATCATATTAATTGCTCATTGTTACTTGCTCATTGACCTAACCGGCCCGATAAATTTAACTTTTACCTTCTCTAAACGCATCCCCTCACTATACACACCAAGAACAATTACCGTTTTAGCTTCCTTAACCTGATCGGGAGGAATTTTTATAAAGTATACTCCTTTCAACATTTCACCGGCCGGAACCACAATAGCCTGCTCACCAACTTTTGTAAGCATGGCCTCAGGTGGTGACTCTACTTTCACTTCAAGTGTTATCGGATCGAATGTTTTATTTACAAATTCGATGTTGTAAAGATTGGAAATCATACCATCCTCACCCCGCTGAAACAATGTACCCGGCACTTTCAACACGGTAGTCTCAATATCCGAACGTGTCGCGATCATGAATGACAAAAAACTAATCAGCGCAAGCAACACCATGGAGTATCCGATAACCCTGGGTGTAATCAGTTTCTGAATGCCTTCCTTGATGGAGTTGTAAGACGCATACCGTATTAATCCCTTTGGTTTGCCTACTTTCTCCATCACCTCATCGCAGGCATCAATACATGCCGTGCAGTTCACACATTCCAGCTGGGTACCATTCCGTATATCTATCCCGGTAGGGCACACGTGCACACAAAGTTTGCAGTCAATGCAATCGCCTTTTGTTGAGTCTATCTCACCCTTCTTAAGTTTCCCGCGTGGCTCACCACGCAACCAGTCGTAAGCTACCACAATGGAATCTTTAACGAGCAACACACCTTGTAATCGGCCGTACGGACAAACAGCAATACATGCCTGCTCACGAAAGTATGCGAACACAAAGTAAAATATACCCGTAAACGCCATTAGCCCGATGAATCCAGTCATGTGTTCGGTGGGAGATTGTGAGACTATTGTCTTTACCTCTTCAATACCAATGAGGTAAGCCATAGCCGTGTGCGAAATGATTATCGAAATACTTAAGAAGATAAATTGCTTTAATCCCTTCTTAAAAATTTTGTTACCCGTCCACGGTTCCTGGTTAAGTTTGCGCTGTTGATTGGCATCACCTTCAATCCAGTATTCTATTTTTCGGAATACCATTTCCATAAACAGTGTTTGCGGGCAAGCCCAGCCACACCATATGCGCCCAAATACTACCGTAAACAGAATTACAAAAACAAATAATGTAATAAGCGTTAAGGCTAACAGAAAGAAATCTTGCGGCCAAAACGCCTGGCCCAGCACGACAAATTTTCGTTCGAACAGGTTGAGTAAAAGAAATGACTGACCACCAATTTTGAGAAATGGGCCTGCAAAGAAAATGGATAGTAAAACAATGGTTACAATAATACGCGCATTGTGATGCTGACCCGAAGGCTTCTTAGGGGAAACCCACACACGTTTCCCTTTCTCATCAACGGTAGCTATTGTATCGCGGAACTCTTCATCGTATTTATAAAGATTTTCAGTATTTAGGCTCACTTCACTTTTACTATTAAAATTCTAATCGCTAAAACACAGATTCCGGACTATAGCCCGGAATCTGTCTTGTTCACTATAGGGAACTCGTTTCTTCAACAACCGGTTCCGGTCCTTCTTTATACAACACCCCTTGTGGAGCTTTCGGATTAGCCGGATTGGTACCTACTAAACTCTTTATATAGAAGGAGACATCGCGAATCTGCTCTGGTGATAACACCGGAGCCCACGAAATCATTCCTTTTTCAACCACTCCATCTCTAATCACTGAATAAATATCCTTTATGCTTCCACCGTGCAGCCAGTAATCATCCGTTAAGTTAGGACCAATACTGCCCTGCCCCTCTGCCATATGACAGGAAACACAGTTAATAGTATACACTTGTTTACCCTTTGCCAGAATGGCATCGGTAGGCTCGTAAACCAACGCATCTACATCAATGGCTACCGGAGGATTAGAGGCCAGGAATTTAGCTTTGCGAGCATTTGCTTCTTCAACTTCAGCCTGATATTCTCCATCCATCAATGGAAGGGTACCGGTAACGTGATAAACCACCAGGTAAACCGCAGCCCATACAATACTTCCGTATAATAACCATTTCCACCACGGTGGTAAATGGTTGTCAAGTTCACGGATACCATCGTAATTATGATCAAGCATAATGTCGCGCTCTTCTTCCGCTGAGCGGAATGCGTTAATGGAATTCCAGAACTTCGTCCACAAGCTGGGTTGTGGCACATACGCAATACCAAGCTTTTCTGCACGCTCCTCGGCAGCTTTTCGAATAAAAACATTCAGCACTTTCAACATGTACACGGCTACCATTACCACCAAAAAGGCAGTGAGAAAAACAAATCCAGTTACCAGGTAAAACGGAAACATGGGATCACCAAACGGATCGCGCCAGAATCCTGTTTCAACGGCAGCATCCTGAGCAAATGCCCCGATACCTGCGAATATAAGTAACAGCGTTAAGGTGAAGGTTCTCATAAGTTTGTCGTTGAAGTTTTTGATTCGATATTCTCTGCAGGGCTGTCATTCAGCGGCATGTTCTTCATTTTATTGATGAAGTTCTTGTCAGTTTTAAACACCCACCACAGCATCACAATGAAAAAGATGAAGAATATGGATAGGGAGATAACCGGCCAGATGGCCACGTTGTCGATGCTTTGTAATACATTTTTATACATGGCTTCTGTATTTATTTGTTCGATGCGGTTTTTGAAGCTTTAATGTCTTTGCCTAACCGTTGCAGGTAAGCAATCATGGCAACAATTTCCGTTTCCGGTGCCACCTCAATGCCTTCCAACTCCAGGTTGCTCACAATTCTGCGCGCCTGAATCATCAACTCTTCGTTGGCGATCGCTTCATAACCTTCTTCATAGGGTACACCAATTTTGCGCAAGGCCTTAATCTTAAGTGCAGTTTGTCCCAAATCAATGCGTTGTGTAAACAGCCATGGATAAGCAGGCATAATTGATCCGGACGATACAGCATCTGGTGCCAACATGTGGTTATAGTGCCAAATGTCAGAGTACTTGCCACCGAGGCGATGCAAATCCGGGCCGGTACGCTTTGAACCCCACAGGAACGGATGGTCGTAAACATACTCACCCGACTTACTGTATTCTCCACCCAGCGGATCATAGCGTTCTACTTCGCTGCGGAACGGACGAACAAGTTGAGAGTGGCAACCAACACAACCCTCACGGATATAGATATCCCGGCCGTGCAATTCCAATGGTGTATAAGGTTTCACACTGGCAATCGTTGGCACGTTGGATTTTATGAGGAACGTTGGCACCATTTGTACAATACCTCCAATAGAGATAGCGATAAGGGTTAACACCGTAAATAATATTGGCTTGCTCTCCAACACATGGTGCCATGAGCCGGTAACTTCGGTCTTCACCAGCGGTGCAGCTTCGGCTTCTTCATTGGCAATGAATTTTCCGGAATAGGCAGTCTTAACCAAATTGTAAACCATTACGATAGCACCCGTCAGGTAAAGTGCACCACCGATGGCGCGTAGCATGTGCATCGGTAAAATCTGCACCGTAGTTTCCAGGAAGTTTTTGTACACCAGGAAGCCTTCGGGATTGAACTCTTTCCACATTAAGCTTTGCACTACACCTGAGATGTACATGGGCAATGCATAGAAGATGATACCCAAGGTACCGATCCAGAAATGTACATTCGCAAGATTTTTGGAGAACAGAGGCACACCCCACATGCGTGGTATAAGCCAGTACAGAATACCAAAGATCAGGAAGCCATTCCAACCCAAACCACCAACGTGTACGTGCGCCACAATCCAATCGGTAAAGTGTGCTATGGCGTTTACATTTTTAAGTGACAGCAGCGGACCTTCCAGTGTAGCCATACCATAAGCGGTTACAGCTACCACCATGAATTTCAAAACAGGATCTTCACGCACGCGATCCCATGCTCCACGAAGCGTAAACAAACCATTCAGCATACCACCCCATGACGGAGCTATAAGCATAATAGAAAATACGGTACCCAGTGATTGTGCCCAATCGGGAAGTGTAGAGTATAACAAATGGTGCGGACCTGCCCAGATGTAGATAAAGATTAGCGTCCAGAAGTGCACGATGGATAGTCGATAGGAATATACGGGGCGGTTGGCAGCTTTGGGCAAAAAGTAATACATCATGCCCAGGTAAGGGGTAGTTAAAAAGAACGCCACAGCATTATGGCCATACCACCATTGTACCAGCGCATCCTGCACCCCCGCATACCAGGAGTAGCTCTTGAATAAATTCACTGGCATCTCGAATGAATTTACAATATGGAGTACTGCCACCGTTACGAACGTGGCGATGTAAAACCAAATGGCCACATACATATGTTTCTCTCTGCGCTTGATGATCGTGCCTAACATATTAATACCGAACACCACCCAAACCAGGGTAATGGCGATATCGATTGGCCATTCAAGTTCCGCATACTCTTTGGACGTTGTCATGCCTAAGGGCAAGGAAATGGCCGCAGCAACAATAATCAGTTGCCAGCCCCAAAAGTGTATCCAGCTTAACGTATCGTTGAACATACGGGCTTTCAACAGGCGCTGCATCGAATAATACACTGCGCCAAACATGGCATTACCTACGAAGGCGAAAATGATTGCATTGGTGTGCAATGGCCTGATTCTTCCGAAGGTAGTGTACTGCAGATCGAAGTTGAAAACTGGGTAAAACAGCTGAATGGCTGCGGTAAGGCCCACCAGCATACCGACAAGGCCAAAAATCACCGAGGCGATCATAAAGGCCTTCACGATTTTGTTGTCGTAACTGAATTTTTCGAGTTCCATAGGTCAGGTAGTGTGTTGTGTTCTTTAAAGATAATGGGTTAAAAATAGATTTTCAGGCAAAGGGTATATCTGATTTCAATTATCATGGGAGGTGATTTTTATCAGGATTTTACTGTTAAATTGTTAACAAGAGAATAAATAATTCAGTTGATCGTATTGTCATATCGAGGAATGAGGAGTCTCATAAAATTATGTTAAAAGCACCCAGAAAATACCTCTTCCGATACATCGGGATCGGCATAACAAAAAAAATTAAATAACCAGCGCTTGATAAAAAACTATGAAACAACTAATACCAACAATGCTTTCCATTTCTTTAGCCATAATTCATGTATTCAACCAGATTCCAACAGACATCCCTAACCAAAGCACACCCATTGACCTCACTTCTACTACCGACATTATTTTATTTATTACTCTGCCACTGATCATGATTGTTCTTTACGTGTATTGGCGCAAGAAGAAGCGCTCAGAATAAATTGTGCATAACCTGGTTGATAAGTTGTTGACTACTTTATAGATAAAAATTTTGTCAGGATGTATCGGACAAGTACATTTATATCACTAAGTCGAACATTGACAGGGTGATCGAACAACACCAGAAAAACAAAAACCGGTTTTCTACGGAAAGCAGGGAACAAAAAAGCTGGTGAGATAAGGTTGTGTTCACGTGAAGGCGTCCGCAAGGAAAACCTGACGGGAACATAAAGTTGAGAGCAGCTTTCACAGGAGAGTTGAGGCAGACTTTACAATGGCAAGATAAGCTTAGCGGTATACATGGGCTACGGTTTATGTATAACGAAGACGGGAAAATCAAGCAATTGACTTTCCCGTTTTTTTTTTGCGCCTTCTGAGTTGCAGGGTGCTGCCTACGCTAACCCGTGAAATGGTTTCTAATCTGGAATACTATAAACAGCAGCATTAATGTTAACCCCTGCCCCTACCGCGGCAAATACAATCACACTTCCTTTTGTTAACTCATGCCCAGGCATATCGCCTTTGCTAACCAAGTCATACAACGTAGGCACCGTTGCCACTGAACTGTTCCCCAACCAGGAAATACTCATCGGCATAATGCCATCTGGCGCCATTAATCCGTAGGCTTCAAACAATCGCTTCAAAATAGCTTCATCCATCTTTGTGTTAGCCTGATGAATGAAGACTTTTTTTACATCAGTAATGGGAATGTTGGCTTTTTCAAGACCGGCCTTCACAACAGCGGGAACAGCTTTCAGCGCATGCTCATATAATGTTCGTCCGCGCATTTTTAAAAATAACTCATCACCCTGATAATCGGGATTATACGAAGGCTCCATTTTTAATACGTAAGTGTACTCGCCTGCGTTGGTTTGCGCATGATGCGCCAGGATGCCTACAGGCGTTTCGCTATAGCGCGCTTCAAGTATCACAGCACCCGCCCCATCGGCATAGATCATACTGTCTCGATCGTGTGGATCACAGATACGTGAAAGTGTTTCTGCGCCTATCACCATCACCTTCTTCGCCATCCCGGATTTGATATAGAAGTCGGCCTGAATAACACCCTGTAGCCAGCCGGCACATCCGAAAGGTAAATCATAACAAACCGTATCCGGATTTTTTATCTCCAGTTTCATTTTTACACGCGAAGCCAGTGCCGGAACAAAATCACTTCTACGATTGTCGGCCGCTACATCGCCAAAATTATGGGCAACAATAATGTAGTCGAGTGTTTCACCATCGATGCCGGAAGAATTAAGTGCATCTTGTGCCGCCAGGTAGCCTATGTCAGATGCAACAAGATCATCTGTAACATACCTGCGTTCCAGTATGCCCGTTATCTCACTAAACTTTTGAATGATTTCTTCATTGGTGCGGTTTAAGCGCTGGCCATTCACTTCGAAAAATGAGTGATTCAGGAAATCGTCATTAGTAATTCGTTGTGTAGGAATATAACGGCCGGACCCGGTAATGATCGAATAGATTTGTTCTTGCATAGGTTTTTGGTCAGGCAAAGGTAACCCAATTGACTGCGGATACTACTGATCTTAATCAGTCACTGCATAAAAACAGAATACAAACAGTTGTTAGTGATCGAATTTGAAATGTAATCGTTGAATAGTTGAAAAATATCTACTGATTTTTCTGAAAAGTTTTCATCAAAAAATATACGATTGTGAAGAATACAAGAAAAATGATCACCGCAACGATTTCTTTCCATTCAAGGTTCGACAAGAACCAGCCTGTGGCCAGCAGTGCCAACACCGGTATGGTTAACCCACCAGGATTGATGTAAGCACCTTCCACCTCTCGCTTTCGCAATTTTATAGTAGCAGCAATCACACCTACATAAATAAGCAAAATAGAAGCACTTGATAACACAGCCAGTTGACGGAAACTACCGGAAATAGAATAGACAAAGCTGACGAAAGCATACAATAGTATTGAGAAGTGTGGTGTTGAAAATTTCGGATGAATCTTTGCAAAAATTGATGGCAGCAATCCATCGCGTGCAGCTGCATACGGTACGCGCGAAGACACGAACATATCACCACTAATCAGACCAAAACAAGATACTGCCGCAGCCACAGACATTAAGACTAATCCCCGGCTACCAAAAACAACTGAAGCCACCGCAACCAATGGTGCCTCTTTTTGTTCGGCAAGAGCATCGCCCAATACACCTTGTGCCACTGCTTGTATCGACAGGTAAAAAAGAAAAACAATCACGACACCCAACAAAAGGCCGCGAGGTATGGTATAGGTTGGTCGTTTAATTTCACCAGTAGCTGACAGCGTTGCTTCCGCACCGCCTCCAAAAGCAAAAAACAAAATCAGTGATGCCTCACCTAACCGATGCCACGATGGCCATTCGGAAACATGAAGATTCTCGCTATTCATATGCGCTACCCCGAAAACAATAAGCAACAACAAGGGCACGAGCTTAAGTAGGGTAACACCTGTAACAAAGGCGGTACTTTCCTTACTTCCGCGTATGTTTAACCAACTTAAACCGGCAAATACAACCAGAAAGAAAAGTCCTCGAAAAACAGGATCACCAAGCTTAGGAAAAAATAATTCAAGGCTGTTGACCATTACATTAATCACAGCGGCATTCGCCAAGGTTGTGAAACCCAACCAAAAAATGGTATTGGTCAAAAAACCAGCCAACGGGCCAAAGGCTTCTTCGATGTAGGCATAAGCTCCACCGGAAGTTGAAATTTTTGTGCCTACTTCCACAAAGCACAACAACACCAACCCAAGCAAAGCCGTGCAAACAATATAGGCCAGGAAAGCCGAAGCGCCAATCGCTGTTGCCACCAAAGCAGGCAACGCAAAAATACCAGCCCCAATGGTCATGTTCACTGCATTGATCGCCAACGTACGAACGCCAACTACACGTTTCAGTCCTTCATCGGGAGGGGTACTCATGGGCAAAAGTTAAGGTTACTCAATAAAGGCAATAAAATCCCAACCACCAACCGCTGGTGTAGGTCATGCCTAGTTTGATTGATAATAATGTTTAATATTACCTCCGTAAAACTTATCCATTAAACATGAAATCATTGCTAAGTAAAATTCTTGTTGTATCGATCCTGGCATTGGTGCATACCACCAACATTGCCCAGGATGTTAAACCCATCGCCTGGAAAGATATACCTGCGTGGAAATCCATTTCGCCATTCAGTGTAACCGTCTCACAGGATGGACAGTGGGTAGCCTATGCCCTACTTCCAGTAGATGGCGATGGTGAACTCATTGTTCAAAAAGTCAGGGGAACAGATAAGAAAACTTTTTCTATTGGAAACACCAGTTTTCCCTCCCTGTCTTTCTCTGAAGATGGCAAGTGGATAGCCTTTAAAGAATATCCAAAAAATTCGGAACGTAAAGCCAATGCCAAAACACCCGGTAAGCAATTATTCGATAAGCTTCATGTTGTAGAATTGGCTACCAATAAAAAAACGGAATACGAAAAAGTGAACTCATTCTCCTTCAATGGAGAGCTTGGAAACCATATCGCTATTCATATTGCCAAAGAACGCAGCCCTGGAAGTAAACCCGATGATCCGAAAGGCTCTGATCTGTTGCTGGTTGAACTCGCTACAGGAAAAAGTCAGAACATTGGAAACGTTTCAGAATACGCATTTAACAAGAAGGGAGTGCTATTAGCCTATACCATTGATGCTACGAATCAATCCGGCAACGGACTGCACCTTTATACTATTGCATCAAAACAAACCCGCGTATTGGATAGTGATAAGGCAAAGTATCAATCCATTAACTGGACTGAAGAAGGCGATGGACTTGCTGCACTGAAAATGGTGAAGGATAAAAAATTCAAGCAGGACAAAGGAAGCGTTATCGGTGTAAAGAATTTCACTGCCCCTTCTCCACTTGTTATTACGTATGAACCCGCTAAAGATTCGGTACGATTCCCCAAAGGCATGACGATCAGTCCAAATCGTAAACCGATGTGGACAGAAGACCTGACAAGATTGTTGTTCGGCATTCATGATCAGGAATTGGCAAAAAAAGAAGATAAGAAATCAGACGATAAAGAAGCCCCGAAAGAATCGGATGCAGATAAGCTTGCAAAAATAAAAACCGACACCACCATCAAATCCATTGCCGATTTGCAAAAAGCCATTGCCAAACTGGAAACCAAGAAGCCGGAAGCCAAAGGCGATACATTAAAACCTGACATGACCATCTGGCATTGGCAGGATACACGTTTACAATCGCGGCAGCAGCGCCAGGAAACACAGGATAAAAATTTCAGTTATTGGGGAATGTATGATGTGAGTACATCATCCTTCGTCAGGCTAAATGAGAGCACATTAAAAAATCTGGATATTATGCCGAAGCACCGGTATGCTATTGGTCAGGATAACAGTGCATATGAACTGGATAATGCATTGGATGGACAATCCTACACCGATGTATATGTAATCGATTTAAAAAGCGGATCAAAAACAAAAGTATTTGAAAAATTATACCTGCCGTCATTCTGGTCAAGCCCAAGATCATCACCTGACGGAACGAAATTTCTGTATGGAAAAGATGGGCATTATTTTGTTTATGACATCGCAACGAAAAGCAATGTGAACATTACTGAAAAAGTTAAAACTTCTTTTGTCAACACAGAGGATGATCATAACGTAGTAAAGCCTCTCACACCGGTTGTTGGTTGGAGCAGTGATAGTAAATATGTTTTGCTTCGCGACTTATGGGACGTGTGGCAAGTGCCTGCGAATGGAAAAGAGGTTGCGATTAATCTTTCAGTAAACGGTAAGAAAGAGAAAATCCGTTATCAGAATCGCTATCAACTTGATCCGGACGAAAAAGGAATTGATCTTAAAAAACCTCAGTATGTGCGCATCTATGGGGAATGGAATAAAAAAAGTGGTATCGCACGACTTGAATCGGGTAAGGCAGGACTTGCACCTGGCGCAAAAAATTTACTATGGGAAGACTCCAACATTGGCCGTTTATTAAAAGCAAAAAAAGCTGACGTGTATATTTTTAGTCGCGAGAAGTTCAATCAGCCAACAGAATTCTTTGCTGCCGATGCGCAATTGAAAAATGAAAATCAGGTAACTAAAAATGCTCCCGATGCAAACAAATATGCATGGTCGTCTGGCGTACAGTTGATTGATTATATTTCCGACAAAGGCGATACCCTGCAAGGTGCATTGTTCTTGCCTGCCGGATATGAAAAGGGTAAAAAATATCCAACTGTAGTGTATTACTATGAGAAACTATCACAAACCTTACACAGCTATAGTAGTCCTGGTTTTTCTGGCACCGGCTGGAATCCAAATGTTTATACCAGTAATGGGTATGCCGTGTTCATTCCAGACATTGTTTATAAAATGGATGACCCGGGCATGTCGGCCGTATGGTGTGTGATGCCCGGTGTAAAGGCTGCTTTAAAGACGGGCGTAATTGATGAAAATAAAATAGGCATTCACGGGCATTCATGGGGTGGCTACCAAACTTGTTTTCTGATCACCCAAACAAACATGTTCAAAGCTGCTGCTGCGGGAGCTCCACTTACCAACATGGTATCCATGTACGACTTAATTTACTGGAATACCGGTGGCGGAAACATGTCGATTTTTGAAGCTTCGCAAGGACGGTTTAAAGGAGCACCTTGGGAAAATTGGGAATCGTATTTACGCAATTCACCGGTCTATCATGTTAAAAACGTAAACACCCCACTTCTGATGTTGCACAACGATAAAGATGGCGCAGTAGATTTTACACAAGGTATTGAGTACTACAATGCATTGCGCAGATTAAAGAAACCTGTAGTGATGATGCAGTATAAAGGCGAAAACCACGGACTTGCCAAACTTGAAAATCGGAAAGATTACTCCATGCGCATGATGGAATTTTTCGATTATCATCTAAAAGGCGCTGCCGCACCGGGTTGGCTGAAAGAAGGGGTTGATCACTTAAAACTAAACGAGCATTTAACGGAGCGCGTGTTTGCAGAACAGGATTAGGAATCACTTATCGAAATAATTTTAGAGAGGCAGGCCGAAAGCTTGCCTCTTTTATTTTATTGGGAGACTGTACACCAACCTCAGCGAGGTAATCAGTCCATTATCAAAGTTCACATTTTTAGGAGTTCGGTCATCACCAAAACGAATAATGCTGAACCGGAAATCCATTTTTTCATCAGCACTGTATTGTTCATACACCCGGCTTAAGGAATACCCGAAACGCACTTCAAGAAAAATATTGCCGGTTGTATTCCACCGGGCGAATAACGCCTCATCAATACTGTTGCGTTCGATATAGTCGCCTTTAAATTCCTCTTGCCCTAATCGATAGGTAGTAATAAATCCGAAATGACTGAAACCTGCCGTTAGTGTTTCATTCACCTTATAACTGATCTTCAGGTTTATCGGCATTAAACCCGTCATGCTCCACCGGTCATTTAATTGCCAATCCAAATAAACCAATGGCACAAGCAACGGCCCAAGCAATTCCTGATTATACAAGGCTCCAAAACGCATCAACAACCTTTCGTGATAACGGTGCTCGAATAAACCAATACCGCCAAGCTGCCAGCTTTTGCCATCGCTTCCCTTAAAATCCGACATGTATCGTGGCACAGCCAAAAGCTGGAAACCATTTCGTTCATTCAATTTCCGTACGATACCAGTTTGCAAAATAATTCCATGCATGCGCATAGCGGTGAGGTATTCTGTTGGCCTGACTTCCAAATCACTTGACACATTAAACCCGGAATAAGTGAAATCATTATACCAGATTGTTTTCTCGCTGAACTTAATTGGCAACTTAAGGTTAACCAGCAAGTTGCTTTCAGTGGCTTTGCCATTGAGCGGTTCTTGATAGGAGGATGGCATGCCAACCATACCCACGATAGTAAAAATATCGATGGACGATTGAGCAAAGAGTGTCGTTGAAGCGAAAATCTCCAGCAGTATTAAGCAACTTCTAAACGTCATTACGATCAGTCTTAAACGAATAAGTACTGAAGGAATTAGGATCGCTTTAATTTTCGTATGGGGTATATCCATAACATGGAGTCTTTATCCGTTCTGTTTCAGAAAACCCTCCAACCGTTTTCTTGTGGTGGCCTGCACTTTCTTACGGAAGAATGGAGTCCAGCCTAATAAAGTACCGGTTATGCCAAAGGCCATCCGCGCCCAGCGATAAAAATCAAATGTATCGGTGTGGGAAATTATTTTCCCTTCTTTAAAACCAAACGTTGCATCAATGATGTTGTGCACTCTTCTTCCAGTCAACGATAGAGTATAATATGCTTCCCAACGGGCTGATCCTTTCGCTTCATCTGCTTTTATAGTATTAAACTCCAACTTCCAATCACCGGGGTTTTTCTTTAGCGTATCAATCAACATACTCCACATGGCACCCACTTCATTTCCCTTCAGATCAGGAAAGGCCGGATCAGAAAATTTTACTTCCGGATGATAGCAGGCTTTCATGCCCTCATCGTCAAGTTTACTAAAGCTGGTATAGAATTTCCGGATCAGGTCTTCGTTTCTATGCATACAGTAAAATTATTGATTACCACAAGTCTGTGTTAACACAAATCAACCAAAAATTATAACGCTTTGATAAAGTACTAGCTGCTGGCCTTTGTCGACCCAGACCGGGGTCATAATGCTCTGATGAAATACCAGCCCATAACCAAACAGACAACAAGCTTCATCAAGGTACTAAAAACAAAACCTATAAACGAACCCACTGCTGCGCGTAGTGCTTGCTCAGACTGATTGGTTGCCAGAAGTTCACCGGCAAACGCACCCACAAACGGACCTGCTATAATTCCAATTGGGCCAAACCAAAAACCGGCTACAAGGCCCACCATACAACCCCACATGCCATATTTACTGCCACCAAATTTTTTTGTTCCATAAATGGGCACCGCATAATCAAGCACAGCGATAACGATCACCACTAAAAGCCAGCTGACTAAAAATTTGATGGTAAAAGTAGGTTGCTCGCGCAATTGAAGAACCAGCAAGCCAACAAAACTAAGCGGTGGCCCTGGCACCAGTGGAATTACACTTCCCAGAATGCCGGCAATCATAAAACCGCAGGCCAATACAGTCCAAACTAAATCCATATTGAAATTGAATTTACTAAAAACAACAACGCGTTAAAAATTCAGCGGTTTATGACTAAAGTCATAGCAACCTACCGTATGCGCTGCATACATTTCTACTTCGGAAGCAACCACTCACTTTTTAATCGTAAACTATGAACCTTAACCAACAAGTACTCAGCGACCTAATCATCTACATGAAGTACGCCCGTTACCTGCCCGAACTAAAGCGCAGGGAAACGTGGGATGAAATTTGTGACCGGTACCAGCACATGATGGTCGAGAAGTATCCTTTTCAACACGAAGAAATTATTGAGACCATGAAATGGGTACGACAGAAAAAAGTGTTACCCTCCATGCGCGCCATGCAGTTTGCCGGAACCGCCATTGCGCGGAACAACTCACGCATCTACAACTGTGCTTACCTTCCGGCAGACGATATCCGTGCATTTTCAGAAACAATGTTCCTGTTACTTGGCGGAACTGGCGTTGGGTACTCCGTACAATACCACCATGTTGAGAAACTCCCGCCCATTCACAAAGCTGAAAAACGAAGGAGATTTCTCATCGGTGATAGCCTGGAAGGCTGGGCCGATGCCATAAAAGTCTTACTCAAAGGTTATTTCGGCATCAGCGAATACATTCCGGAGTTTGACTACTCCGACATTCGACCGAAAGGTGCACGCCTCGTAACAGCCGGTGGAAAAGCACCTGGCCCTGAACCGCTCAAAATATGTGTAGCGCACGTTCAGGCATTACTCGACCGAAAAGAAAATGGCGAGAAACTCACACCCCTTGAATGTCACGACCTGATGTGCCACCTGGCCAATGCAGTGCTGGCAGGCGGAATCAGAAGGTCGGCTATGATTTCACTCTTCTCGCATGGCGATGAAGAAATGCTCACCTGCAAGTACGGTAACTGGTGGGAGCTAAACGAACAACGTGGTCGCGCCAACAATTCAGTGGTGTTGCAACGGGATAACATCTCACAAACTGAATTTCTTGATCTCTGGAAAAAAATTGAACTCTCCGGTTCCGGTGAGCCGGGTTTCTATTTTACCAATGACCTGGATTGGGGAACAAATCCGTGTTGCGAGATTGCACTTCGTCCATTCCAATTCTGCAACCTGTGCGAAGTAAACGTATCGGATGTGTATACACAGGATGAACTTAATGCCCGTGCACGTGCTGCGGCTTATCTTGGCACGTTACAAGCGGGATTTACCGATTTTCACTACTTGCGTGAAATATGGAAAACCACTACTGAGCAAGATGCCCTGATTGGCGTGGGCATGACAGGCATTGCCAGCGGTGCCGTTCAAAAACTGGATCTGAATGAAACCGCCCGGGAGGTTAAAAAAGTAAACCTTGAAGTTTCAGCCAAGATCGGGATACAGTTTGCTGCACGCACCACCACCATCAAACCTTCAGGCACTTCTTCGTTGGTGTTGGGCACATCATCGGGTATACATGCATGGCATAATGATTATTACATCAGGCGCTTACGCATTGGAAAGAATGAAGCCTTGTACGAATACCTGTGCATCGCTCATCCGGAGTTGTTGGAGGATGATCTGCTCAACAGCAAGCAGGCCATCATCTGTATTCCGCAAAAAGCACCCGAGGGCAGCATTCTGCGAACAGAACATGTTATGGATTTACTTGAGCGGATAAAAAAATTCAATGAAGAGTGGGTTCGAAAAGGCTTTCGCAGAGGAAGCAATGCCAACAATGTGTCGGCTACGGTATCCATTGAAGATGGTGATTGGCAACGTGTGGGCGAATGGATGTGGGCAAACAAAGCATCCTACAATGGACTCAGTGTGTTGCCCTTCGATACGGGGAACTACAAACAAGCACCCTTCGAAGATATTACTAAAGAAAAATTCGTTGAACTCGAGAAGAGCCTGAAATCCATTGATCTCACAAATGTTTTCGAAACCGATGATGAAACCGATCATAAAGCTGAGGCCGCCTGTGCAGGTGGTGCATGTCAGGTTGTTTAAACGAAACGAGTATGAATCTGATAGTTACTAGTCATCGCCCCAAGTACTCGGGGCGATCCCTTTAAATGATTGAATCACGAGATTCCGACTCAAGCCTGCCTGCTGGTCAGGCAGGGCCGGAATGACTTATGTAGTATGAAAGGATTATTGAGATGGCTCTGGTTAGAAAGCATCAAACCAACCCGGCAAATCCCATAAACGCCATGGAAAGAATGCTGGCGGTGATTAACGCAGCTGGCACGCCTTTCATATACTCCGGTAAATCGGCACCATCGAGTTGCTCACGCAAACTGGAAAACAAAATGATCGCCAAGGTAAACCCTAACGCATTGGCGATGGCGAACACAACACTTTTTATCAGGTTTAAATCCTGTTGCACTACCAGAATGGCCACCCCAAGGATAGCGCAGTTGGTTGTAATAAGCGGAAGATAAACACCCAATGCCTGGTATAAATCGGGGCTTACTTTTTTCATGATGATTTCAACAACCTGAACTAAAAATGCGATCACCAGGATATAGGTTATGGTTTGCATATACCCGATGTGGAAAGGAACCAGCAAATAGTGCTGGACCAGGTACGTAATGATGGTGGCGATGGTCATCACAAAAATAACTGCAGCCCCCATGCCTAATGCCGTTGAAGTATTTTTAGAAACTCCCAGAAATGGGCAGATACCCAAAAATTTCGCCAGCACAATGTTGTTGATGAATATGGCCGATACAATAATGACGAGATAATCCATAGTCATTCAGTTAACGTTTTATTCCAGCGCTTCGGTCTTTCAACCAATTCATCAATGCGATTAAAAAACCAAGTGAAATAAAGGCACCGGGTGCCAGGATAAACACCAACATGCCATCGCCTTCCATTAACCTGAATCCGAAAATGGAAAGGCTGCCCAACAGTTCGCGGATAGCGCCCAACAGCGTAAGGGCTAATGTAAAGCCAACGCCCATGCCTAACCCATCCACTAAACTTGAAACCACTGTGTTTCGGGATGCAAAGGCCTCCGCCCTGCCCAACACAATACAGTTCACAACAATCAATGGAATAAATAAACCAAGCTGTTCGTGTAAAGCCGGTGTATAGGCTTCCATTAACAACTGAACCATGGTAACAAAGGAAGCGATGATAACGATGAATGCCGGAATGCGAACTTTATCAGGAATAAAATTTTTGATGAGTGAAACCACCAGGTTCGACATCACCAAGACAAAAACTGTAGCCACACCCATACCCAAACCATTGAATGCCGATGAGGTAACACCCAGTGTTGGGCATAACCCCAGCAACAACACAAATACCGGGTTTTCCTTTACTAAACCTTTTATAAAATTTTCCTTATGACTCGTGTTACTCATCATGTTTTACAGATTGAAAAGTTTCATAGGCCATTTGCACCGATTCGGAGAAGGCACGCGAACTGATGGTTGCACCGGTTATCGCATCCACTGCTCCCCCATCCTTCTTAACCTTAAGGTTTACCTTGCCGGGATTCTTTCCATAGTATTGATTAAGAAATGAAGGCAAAGTCATTTTTGATCCCAGTCCGGGAGTTTCCTTGTGCTCAAGAACTTGGATGCGGATAATGTTGCCAGCTTTGTCAAAACCAACCATCAGCCAGATGTCGCCACTATAACCCAAACCCGATTTTGTCTTTACCGCTGTTCCGATTCGCTTACCATTTCGCGTAGCAGGAAAAAATTCAAGGCTGTCTTTTCCATCCAATGTAACCACTTTATATTTTTCGGTTACCGGATTATTATCATACCCTTCCACAACCGCCTCAATCGCTTTGAGCTGCCTCGCCATTTGTGCTTTGGCTATGGGTTCTTTGGTCCAATCAAAAACAAAACCCAGTGACAGCGATCCTACAAAGGTGATTACCGCCAGGGTAACAATCAGATTGACAAATGATGATTTAGTTTTTGCCATACTACTTCGTTGAAGTCAACTCTTTTTCAAGTTTTTCCTGATACGCTTTATGCCGTTGGGATTTAGATCCATAACGAGGTTGTTTCGCATACGAATTAATTATGGGCACAAAAGCATTCATTATTAAAATAGCGAACGAAACGCCTTCCGGATAACTGCCGAATAAACGAATCACCACGGTTAGCACACCAATACCAACACCAAATACAATCATACCCCGATGTGTAAAAGGTGATGTTACATAGTCGGTTGCCATAAATACAGCCCCTAACATGACGCCCCCTGTTAACAAATGAAACAATGGATTTGCAAAACGTGTGGGATCAACCAGCCAGAAAATCCCTGTCATCAAAGCAATTGTAATGAGCATAGAAACAGGGATATGCCAGGTGATAATTTTACGATAAAGCATGTAAATCAATCCCAACAAAATCGCGAAGGCAGACATCTCCCCTAAACTTCCACCCTGAAGTCCAAAAAAGAAATCTGCATAGGAAGGCATTTGGTTCATCAGTTCAGGAACTGTATCACCAGCGCGGAGTCCATCTTTCAAAATGCCCAATGGCGTTGCGCTGGTGGTGGCATCTAACGACCATGTAGCACCCGCTTTAGGCCAGGAGGTCATCTCTACAGGAAACGACAATAACAAAAAGACCCGCCCGACAAGAGCAGGATTAAATGGATTATTTCCCAAGCCACCAAAACTCATTTTACCAATACCGATAGCCACTGCACTGCCAATTAATATTATGTGCCAGGGTAAATTGGTTGGTACATTGAAGGCGAGTAACATTCCGGTGATGACGGCTGAGCCATCGTAAATGGAAGCCGGGCGTTTTAGCAGGTAGCGGGCAATCGAATATTCTATCACCACGCAGAAAAGTATGGCCAACAACGTTACGTATACTGCGCCTAAACCAAAATTATAAACAGAAAACACCAAAGCAGGAATCATAGCGATGATTACTCCGCGCATGATCTGTGGCACGGTTAAATCCGTATGAATATGCGGTGATGGTGAAACGGTGAGAAGTCCTGCACTCATACGCTTTTCTGTTTTTTGAGCTGTGTTTTGCCTAATCGGATGTAATCCAGTATCGGGCGATTGGAAGGACAAACAAACGAACAGGATCCGCATTCAATACAATCCAGAATATGTTCCTCCTTAGCACGTTTATTATTTCCTTTTTTCGACATGATCAACAACCGGTATGGTTCAAGTCCCATCGGGCAGGCTTCAATACACTTTCCACAATGCACACAGTTATACACTTCAGATCGGCTTGCTTCATCTTTGGGGATAAGCAAAATACCTGATGTTCCTTTCGCTATGGGTACATCCAGATCGGCAATGGCTTTGCCCATCATGGGGCCACCACTAACAATCTTGCCGGTATCTTCCGGTACACCACCTGCAGCAATCAGTAAATCGATAACCGGTGTACCAATCCGTACCAGAAAATTTGAAGGTTGTTTTACCGACTTACCGGTAACGGTGACTACCCTTTCGATGAGTGGTTTATTCTTTTGTACGGCCTCATAAACGGCATAGGTGGTTCCCACATTGTGAACGATAACCCCAACATCTGCCGGCAAACCACCCGAAGGTACTTCACGGTTCAGCAAGGCTTGAATCAATTGCTTCTCGCCCCCTTGAGGATAGTGTACTTCTAGCGCTTCTACACCTATGTGTTTTTCATTTTTCAATAGCTGTTGAAAAATTTCAATGGCGTCTGCTTTATTATCTTCAATGCCAATAATGGCTTTCTGAACACCCAAAGCCTTCATCAGAATTTTTATACCAACAATAATTTCCTTTGGCTTCTCCAGCATCACGCGATGGTCAGCCGTGAGGTATGGTTCACACTCGACACCATTAATCAGTAAATGATCAATGTGTTTGCCCTCGGGTACACTTAGCTTAACATGTGATGGGAAAGCGGCACCACCCATTCCTACTACCCCAGCTTCCATTATGCGGGATACAATTTCTTTTGGGCTGAATTTAATTTCTTCAACAAGTGTATCCGTTCTGTCAATGGCCTCTTCCCAATCATCACCCTTTACACGGATATTAACAGCGGTGTGTTTAAACCCGGTACTGTCCATTACTTCTTCAATCACACCGATACGACCCGAAACAGAGGAATGAATATTGGAGGAAACAAAGCCTTCATGGGTGGCAAGGATTTGCCCGGTTTTTACAATATCACCCCGCTGGACTACAATTTTTGCCGGTGCCCCGATATGCTGAATGATGGGTATGGTGACCATCTTAGGTAAAGACAATGGTGTAATGGCTACCTGTGCAGAAAGCTTGTTATCGTGGGGATGAATTCCTCCGGTTTTAAAGGTTTTATGCTTGTTTAGTCGCATCGCCATTTTGTTGTTGGGCAGCCTGGGCTGCTAATTTTTCTTCTTCCTTTTTTTTACGTGCACGTTCTTCCAACCGAATTCTATGATCCGTAGCATGCTTGATTTTTTCATCGGGTACGTTAGCAGTAATGATGTTGCGCACATCGCAGGTCTCCACACACTCCAGGCATAAGGTGCATTTCTCCGGATCAATAGCGGCCAGACTATTATTTATGGTAATAGCATCATACCGGCAAGCTTCGAAACACTTCGCACAGCCGGAACATGCCACTGCACACTCTTTGCGTGCCGTACTGCCTTTCTCTTCATTGAGGCAAGCCACAAAAATGCGTTTGTTCTTTTTGCCTTTTGGCCAGAGTTCAAGAATATTTTTCGGACATTCCTTTACACAAGCATTGCAGGCTGTACAGTTATCTTCTATAACTACAGGCAGGCCAGTCTTCTCGTCCATGTACATGGCTTCGAAGTCGCACACATCAACACAATCGCCCATGCCCAGGCATCCGTAGGCGCAACCGGTATCACCACTGTAAAGGGTAGCGGCAATTTTACATGATTCCGCCCCATCATAGATGCTTGTTTTCTTGCGATGCTCAAATGAACCGGAGCAACGAACAACAGCAATGTAGGGATCGCGTTCTACCGCTGCGATGCCAAGAATTTCCGCCACTTGCTTCATCACCGCATTGCCGCCAACTGGACAGTGCAGCTCCTTTAAACTTTCGGCATCAACCACAGCCTTGGCAAAAGCCTTGCAACCGGGTTGTCCGCAACCTCCACAATTGGTGTTGGGTAATACATTTTCTACCGCACCAATACGCTCATCTTCTACCACCTGAAATTTTTGTGAAACGAGGTAGATGATGGCCGCTGCGAAAATTCCAAGCCCTGTTAAAATCAGTACGGTATTTAATAACACGGTCATCGCTTTAGGACTTCAAATTTGCAGGATTGATTAAAACGCTGGCGGATTAGATAGAGCATGCTGTAGTAGGGCACCAATACCAATACGGCCACAAGCCCGGCAACACCTTCATGAACATGGAAGGCCAGTGCCGTTATCATCGATGCCATAATCAATACGAAAGGTAAAGTATACATCCATGCTACCGCTGTAAAGCCTGCTGATGGTTTCATGCGTACCAGCACTTCATCACCAACCTGAAAGGTGTAGTCGGCACAAGGCACCTCCACCTCTCGTTGGGAAATATCGCGCAGCATGCATAAACTTTTATGGCACGATGAGCAACCGCCTGACCCAACCAACGCAATCTTCATCATGCCTTGGTTGAGTGAACTGATAAATCCCGGTTGCTCAATGTAGCTGGTCATACTATTAGGCTGTAGTTTCAACTCCCATTCTCTTCCGCACTGGGTAATTGTTCAGCATCTGTAAACTGGTGCGAACAATTTCGCCCATGGTGTTGCACTTCAGAAAAGTGTCATCACCGTAAAGTTCGGCTAATCCTTCGCGCAGCTGGTGTGTGTTCTCTATTGTCGAAAGCTCAACGTTTGCCATGGCATCCAGTAATGCCGTTAGCTGCATCCCGGCTGCACGTACCCTGTTCAGCAGGCGCATGCGCTCCTCTTTCTGATATTGCAGCTCCAATACAACCGACATGGTTTTAAATCCCAGGTTTATGATGGGACTATTCTCTTTAAAGAACTGCGGCATGTAAATGGTGTGGCTGCCCTCATAGCATTGCTGATCGAAATCAATAGCCCGAAGGCGGAAGTACAGCTCATCAAAATCGGGTATAATCTCGACCACGAAGTTATCCTTGCGCATATCGCCCAATAATTGTACGAGGCAGCGCTCATTAAACTTTACAAACTCCTTGGCAATACGAAGCGGATTGAAGGAATGATCCTCCTTAAGGTATTGATGAATAAAAGCATCGCCCGGTATGCCCTGAATATGCTCCTCGATAAACGTGTTGCCCGAGGTGAGGTAATTGATTTTGTTGGGTGACAGTTGGTGCTCCAATTCCATTCCATAGATGCGCGAAGCATCTGAACGCTTGATGTAGAAATAATCAAATAAATCGTTAAGCTTGTTTACAATGCGTACGCGGAAAGGATGAGTGTTGGCATAAAGACAATAATCTACCCGATCGATGTATAAGTGATCAATCACTGAAGTATCACCGGCAACTTTCAACTGTGCATAAACTTTTCGAAGAGCTTCGTGTAAATACGTCCGGTCTGATTCTGAATAAATCATGGTTTCCCAAAGTGTATCACGACCTTGCTTATCAAACAGCGTGATGGCACCGCTTGATCGCAGTAAGTCTTGATAACTTATGGGCGCGTCAATTTCACGGTTTGTTGCAATCAGGTATTTTCTTAGCTGATCGCTAACTGGAAAGACGGGCTTTTTAAACCGGATGGCAGCCATAGTGCGCTACTGAAATTCAGATTTGATACTGGCCACCCATTTTTCAATACGGCCTGCCGTCAGGTCTTTCTGATTGTCTTCATCGATCACAAGCCCTAAAAACTTTCCATCGTAAATACTTTTGGAGGCTTCAAAGTTGTAACCTTCCGTTGGCCACCAGCCCACCACCGTTACACCTTTGTCTTTAATGCGTTCATGGATAATACCCGGTGCATCAATAAAGGTGTCCGGATATCCATCGGCATCGCCCAGTCCAACATAGGCTATCTTTTTGCCGGCAAAATCAACATCGGCAAGCTCATCGATAAAGCTCTCCCAATCTTCCTGCAACTGGCCGATTTCCCAGGTAGGACATGCGAGAATCAGGTATGGGTAAGGTTGCATATCATCGGCTGTTGCCGAGTTTACGTTGTGCAACGCGGCTACATCTTCGCCACCGAGTTGCTTTTGAATTTCAGTAACTATACGTTCTGTGTTTCCTTCGGTAGAGCCATAAAAAATTCCAATTTTTGCCATGATAATATCAATTAGGGGTTAATAATTATTTACTTCATTCTATTCCGCATGTTCATTCGGATCATGCAACTCACCGTGCTTCGGATGGTACTGCATAAATACTTCCGACCGCATGAGTATATCTACATACTGTGCCCGCTTATAGGCAAACGGGTCAATCATATTTTCTTTGGATAACGCACCCTTAAAATCGTTGATGGAGGTGTATCCCTTTTTGTCCATCCATTGCTCCAGGTCATCCAGCATGGTTTCAAGCTGACTGATACCACGCTTATAGATAGCACTTACTACCTGAACGGCATCGGCTCCGGCCAACAACATTTTTACCACATCCGCACCGGAAAAAATTCCCGTGTTGCTGATGATGCTGGCATCAATCTTACTATACAGTAATCCGGCAAACCGTAAAGCCAGTCGGTTATCGTTTTCACTACTGAAGTTATAGGGGAAATGATGCCCTTCCTTTTCAATATCAATATCGGGCTGGAACAAGCGGTTGAACAACACAAAACCTGAAGCACCAAGCTTATCCATTTTTGAAATTACCGAAAGCGAATTGGTGTAAAACGGACTAAGCTTTACAATAACCGGAATACGAATGGCATGCTTTACTGCACGAAGGGTATCCAGTTGCCGCTGCACAATCGCTGCGCCATCGGCATCAAAGTCGAGTTCGCTGGCATAAAAATTCAATTCCAAAGCATCGATACCCGTTTCGGACATCTTCTGTGCATACTCCACCCACGTATCTTCATAAACACAATTCAAACTTCCGATTAAAGGAATGGAGATGGCATTTCGTGCCTGGCGCAATTTCAGCAAATGCTCAGAAGGACCACCATGTTTTAATTTTGGAAAGAATGATTCATGCTCAGCATCCCAGTTGCTGTATTTTTCATGAACATGTTCCATGTCGAGCGATTCGAGTTGAATCTGTTCCTCAAACAACGATTTATAAACGATGGCAGCAGCGCCTGCTTTTTCAAGTTTCACCAGGTTGTCCAGATCACTTACCAGGTTGCTTGCTCCAACTACAATTGGGTTTTTTAAGGTTAACCCGCAGTATCTTGTTCTTAAGTCGGCCATGGCTATTGCATTTAAGAGGTTACTTGTTCAGATAAATGTAGAATGTCCTTTGCGCGTTGCTCATTATCCCTTTTGGCCAGTTCGGTCAATCGTACGGCTTCTTCGGGATCAGAGAGGTTAAGTGTTTTGTACCGGATTTCTGCATCCAGATAATCGTTGAAGTTAACGGCATCTTCTGTGGTAGGAACATCCCACGTAAACGGATTCTGACCATCGGCACGCAGATCAGGATTGAACCTGTACATTGGCCAGTAACCACACTTCACGGCTTTCTCCGATTGCTTTTTAGCAAACTTCATGTCGTAGCCGTGCGCAATACAAGGTGAGTATGCGATTATAATAGAAGGACCATTATGTTTTTCAGCCTCCACAAAAGCAAGCGCTGTTTTTTCCCGATCCATGCCCATGTTAACTACCGCCACATAAGCATTGCCATAGGTAGTCATCATGAGTCCGAGATTTTTCTTACCCATTTTTTTACCGTTGGATGCAAACTTGGCCACTGCACCACGAGGGGTTGCCTTGGAAGCCTGACCACCGGTGTTGGAATACACTTCGGTATCGAGCACGAGCAGGTTTACATTTCGGTTGGAGGCCATTACGTGATCAAGCCCGCTAAAGCCGATGTCGTAGGCCCAGCCATCGCCACCAAAAATCCATACACTCTTATCTACAAAATAATCCTGTAACTCAATTACTTTTTCGAGCAATGCCCTTTCTTCTTTACCAACAGTTTTTAATTCTGCTGCCAGCAAAGGCTTCAGGGCATCGGCATGGTCCTTTGCTTCATTCGTGTGTTCATTGAACAAGGCCAATGCCTTTTCAAGCGCTGACTTAACCTCAGGAGTTTTTACTTTCGGCAGTAAAGCTTCTGCATTTGTTTTGAGCTGTTTGCGGTTTGCATCTACTGCGAGCCGGATGCCAAAACCATATTCAGCATTGTCTTCAAATAATGAGTTGGCCCATGCAGGTCCTCTTCCCCTTTTATCTTTTGTATACGGTGTTAACGGGAAGGTTCCACCATAAATAGAAGTACAACCTGTAGCGTTGGCGATAATCATACGGTCGCCAAAAAGTTGTGTAGCCAGGTGGATGTAGGGTACTTCACCACAACCGGAACAGCTTGGAGGATATTCGAGATAGGGTTCAGCAATGTAAGGCTCTTGCACAAAAGGAAGTTTGTCAATCCAGGTGGCAGGATTGCCCGGCACGCCACGGTATTCAAGTTTTTTTGTACCGGTAGGCACCGCGCCATTCAACGGCATCAGCGATACCGGAATGTTATCACCTTTTAATCGTAGAATCGGATCCACCACCAGCCGTGCGAAATCATCGGAGCCAGCCGGAATCAATTCGGATATTTCAGCATACTTTTCAGACTCGGCAGGAACAGGCACCTCAATAATATTATCACAGGTTACATCAATAGCCTTCCAGTTCATCTCAATAATCTCACGGCCCTTCCGGGCGAACTGTTCTTCAATGTGCTCCTTAATCGTGGTAATTGCCTGTGCCTCCGGCAGTACACCCGACACTTTGAAAAAGGCTGTCTGCATTACAGAGTTGATTCTTCCTCCAAGGCCAACACTCTTGGCAATTTTGGAAGCATCAATGGCGTATACCTTAATTTTTTTCTTCCAGATTGTTTCCTGCATATCGCGGGTGAACAACCTGAAAATATTTTCAGGCTTTTGGCTGCTGTTGATCAGGAACGTACCCCCTTCGGTAATGCCCTCTAGAATATCGTACTGGCCAATGTATTGTGGACGGTGCAAGGCAACAAAATCAACCTTATTCAACAAGTACTCCGATTGAATTGGATTTTTACCAAAACGCAAATGCGAAACAGTATACCCGCCTGATTTATTCGAATCATACTGGAAATAGCCTTGCACAAACAGATCGGTGCTATCGCCAATAATTTTAATGGCATTTTTATTGGCACTCACCGTACCGTCTGAACCATAGCCCCAGAACTTGCAGCGTACAATACCTTCTTGTTCGGTATCAATCTCTTCTTTTACCGGTATGGATTTATGTGTCACGTCATCGTTGATGCCTACGGTAAAACCATGCCAGCCATTATTATCGAGATGATCGAATACGGCTTTCACCAGCGATGGCGTAAATTCCTTTGAGGATAAACCATATCGGCCTCCGATAATCTGAATGTCGGGCCGACTGCGAAGTGCTGCCACCACATCTAAAAAGAGGGGATCGCCTAACGCACCAGGTTCTTTCGTGCGATCAAGCACGGCTATTTTTTTAACGCCCTCGGGTATAACGGCAAGAAAATCTTCCAATGCAAATGGCCTGTACAGGCGAACCTTCACCGCGCCTACTTTTTCTCCATTGCGTGTTAGATAATTTATGGTCTCTTCTATGGTTTCAGTAGCTGATCCCATTGAAATCAGAATCTTTGTAGCGTTGGGGTCGCCTACATATTCGTAAAGGTTGTAAGTCCTTCCGGTTTTCTTTGCGAACAATTCCATGTACTTCTTCACAACACCCGGGCACGCATCGTAATACTTATTCACCGTTTCTCGGCCTTGAAAATACACATCGGGGTTTTGCGCACCGACTTTGCATACCGGTGCTTCCGGCTTCAATGCGTGCTTACGAAATTCCTCAACATATTTCATGTCGAGCATGGATTTTAGATCACTGTAATCCAGCGGAATAATTTTTTGTATGGAATGCGAGGTGCGGAAGCCATCGAAAAAATGCAAGAAAGGAATTCTGGATTCCAGCGTTGAAAGGTGTGCAATGGTTGCCATGTCCTGCGCTTCCTGCACATTACCCGATGATAACAAGGCAAAACCGGTTCCGCGTGTTGCCATTACATCGGAGTGATCGCCAAATATCGATAGGGCCTGACAGGCCAATGAACGTGCCGAAACGTGAAATACTGTAGGAATCATTTCACCGGCAATCTTGAACATATTGGGCACCATGAGCATCAGTCCTTGCGATGCCGTAAACGTGGTAGCCATAGCCCCACCCGACAGGGCACCATGAATGGCCCCGGCCGCTCCGGCTTCCGATTGCATCTGCACAACATCTACAGATTCACCGAAAATATTTTTTCTGCCCTCTGCCGACCAGGCATCTGCCCGTTCGCCCATATCCGATGAAGGTGTAATCGGGTAAATGGCAGCCACTTCACTAAAGGCGTAGGCAATGTTGGCTACTGCCGTATTGCCATCGGTATTGATATACGCTGATTTTTTCTCTTTGGCCATGATGATAAAAGTTTAACGGGAGGAAGTTATCCCAATCGGTCACGCGGTTAGCTGTCGCTCATCACATGGAATGCTGATTTATATCAGGTTGATGTAAAAACATGTCGCTTCCACGCCTGATTGCAGAAAAGCAAGTTGAGTTTACCCAAGTAATCCCTAAATTTCAGTAATCATCGCCACATGATACCGGATAAAATATTGACGCAATACCATGCACGCCTTGTACGTTTGCGCAAAGACCAGGTGCTTTTTGAGGAAGGCTCCAATGCCACTGACTATTTTCAGGTAGCAGAAGGCGAAGTGCGCATGTACATCCTCAATCATGAAGGGCAGGAATTTACCCAAGGTATTTTTCATGCCGGTGAGAGTTTTGGAGAACCTCCCTTGTTTGGAAATTTTGCTTACCCCAGCACTGCCGTTGCACTCACACCAGGGAGCGTTTGGCGCTTACCGAAAGTTGAATTTTTTGAGTTGCTTAAAAATAACTTCGACATCCACTTAAAATTGAACCACGTGCTTTGCAACCGGCTTCAATATAAGTCGATGATTCTCACCGAAATTTCATCGCACACACCGGAGCACCGATTAACCACCATATTAAAATACCTCAAATCGAAAATTGCCCCTGAGTCGGAAACGGAGAAAATGATCATTCCCTATACCCGGCAACAATTGGCTGACATGACCAGCCTGCGGGTGGAGACGGTTATACGCACCATTAAGCGCATGGAAAAGGAAGGCAAGGTAGAGTTGGAAGGGCATAAGATTTTGTTTTGACATAAAAACTCGTTTGAAGGGATACCCACTATAGCACTTTTCCCAAGCCACTCCTGATGTTTCGGAAAAGGCATTCTTTGTGATTGTTTCTATTTAATGAGACACCTCGTTTCTCGGTGTAACATTACTTTCAACGGATACTCAGTAAGCTTCTGTTAGGAGGTAAAATCAAATTTTTATTAACTTGGGATTTATGAAGGCAGAAACCTACAATATAGACTTTGGAATTCAGACAAATACTTGAATTAGTACGTCAATTACCTAAAAAAGAGAAAATAAGGTTGTCTAGGGAACTTGAAAAAGAGGTAATTGATCTAAAACTAACATCACTTCTTAAAGCATTTAACACTGACGAGCTTGATGAATCAACAATTAATCAGGAAGTGGAACAGGTAAGGGCAGAACTTTATGCCAAGCAAAAAGCCAAGTAAAATCATTATTGATACAAATATCTGGATCAGTTTTCTGATTGGCAAAGAACTTCAATTTCTGAAAGATATTATTGTAAGCGAGGAAATAAAAATTGTTCTAACAGATCAATTAATCACCGAACCGAAACTCGTTACCTCCAGAAAAAAACTGCAGAAATATTTTGATCAAGATAAGGTGGCTGATCTAATCTCACTTCTTGATATTATAGCATTAAAGATTCGAATCAAAAAAATCCCCTCCGTTTGTCGTGATCCGAAAGACGATTTTTTACTAGCATTATCAAAAGAAAGCAAAGCAAACTTCTTAGTGACCGGAGACAAAGGATCTACTTGATTTTCAAAACTTTGGAAATGCACAAATAGTAAATGTTGTGAAATTTAGACAATTATTTTAGAGGTTCTGAATTTACAGTGCTAATCTATGCTCTACTTCATCCTCAGCATCGTCATCCGAATAGCACTAAAAATATTTTATAAACGGATCACTATCCATGGTGTAGAAAATATTCCCAAACAAGGACCAATCATTGTTGTGGGCAATCACCCCAATACATTCATGGATCCCATACTGGCGGCTTTGATTATGCTGCCGCGCCAGGTACATTTTTTAGCGAACGGAAGCATCTTCAAAACCGGGATTGCACGTTGGGGATTGTCGTATCTAAACGCCATTCCTGTATATCGTAAGCAAGATGAAATAAGCAATCGTGATGAAAAGAATCTGGCAGCCTTTCAAACCTGTTTTGATTTCCTCGGTTCAGGAGGCATCCTGCTGATCTTTCCGGAAGGCAACAGCATTAATGAACGCAAACTCCGGCCTATCAGAACCGGGACCGCCCGTATCGCACTCGGCACTCAGGATCAACATAATTTCAACCTTCCCCTCACGATTTTACCTGTCGGGCTAAACTACTCCAACCCAACCCGCTTTCGTGAGTCTGTGGTGATTAACATTGGCCAATCGTTCACCGTGAACGAGTACCATGAACACTATCAACGCGATTCCCAAGCGGCAGTGCTAAGCCTTACTGCTGACCTGCAACAACGCATGAGCGAATTGATTGTAGTTACCGATGATCGGGAAGAAGACGACCTGGTACGAAAAATTGAACTCATCTACAAAAAGCAGTTTGCATCCACTAACCGTCAACCCGAAATCAATCTTACACAGAACATTGTTAAAGCGGTTAATTACTTCCAGGAACACAACCCTATGTTGGTGCGGGAGGTAAAAGAAAAAATTGATCAATATTTCAATACCATTAAAGAATTCAACATCAGCGATTACCTCGTTGAGAAATCTGAAGCGGTGGGGCGCACCAAGTTAGTCCGTTACCTGACTTACTTAGTAAGCGGCTTTCCGTTATACATCAGCGGACTTGTATTTAACTACATTCCCTACAGTATTCCTGCTAAAATTGCCCGATGGATTTCAAGCGATGAAGAATACAAAGCCCCGATTATGATGACCTCCGGTATTTTTACTTTTCCGATTTTTTATGGCTTAATACTTTTCCTTTCCTGGATTTTATTCTCCAGTACTTTAATTACGGTTACCTTAACCATTGTTATGCCGGTAAGCGGTCTTTTTGCATTGCACTATTACAAGCGTTTAAAGAATTTCCGAAGCACACTAACCTACTATCAATATTTTAGAAAGAACAAAAGTATAATTGACTGGTTCACTCAGCAGCGGCAGGAAATAATTTCCTTGCTGGAAAGTGCCCGCTTCCAATACGAATAAACATTGTCGAATGAACCTGCATTTACTTATTTTCTACTTTACCCTTAGCGTGTGCAGCGCACGAATCAAAGACTGTATACTTAAAAAACAGAAGGACAACATCAACGTATTACACCTGCACATCCGAAAACGAACGTTTTAAAACCCTGAAAGCAGAATTCACCATTTCCAACTCCACCATTAAAGAGCTGGAAAAGTTTATGTGGAATGTGAGCAATTATCCCGACTGGCAATACAACATGACCTCGGCTACTATACTCAGGAAGGACAGTGAAAAGGAAACTATGATTACCCGTTCAGAAATAGATGCTCCCTGGCCGGTGGAGAACCGAGAATTGATTGCACAGTTTTCGGTTAAAAATTTTTCTGATGCTGGTCACATTCAATTTACCGTAAAAAGTATTCCAAGCGATCATCCTCTAACAAAAGGACTGGTTCGTGTTCCATTCTCCCACGCACAGTGGGAAGTAAAAAAAGTTGATAACAATATAAATGTGGTCTATACCATGCGTATCGATCCGGGTGGCTCTGTGCCGCCTTGGCTGGTAAACATGGCCATGGCCGAAGGTCCCTACATTTCATTTATCAACCTAAAGAAGCAGCTTGAGAAAAAATAAGCAAATTTCGACAAGCTCAACCTGATGCGAGGAGTATTTGAGATGGCTTTAGATAATCAACACATTTTTTAAAATAAGCTACTCCCTGTCAAGGTTTGTTAATCAATTCTCCACTTTCTCTATTTTTACACACTGTAAACATCACTTATGGAACCACTTCATCTCAAAATACTTGAAACCGCCTTGGTACTTATTGGGTTGGTAATTCTTAGTTTTCTCATCAAACGAACCATTCAAAAGATTGGAAACCGATACCACCTTCAAAAGGATCGTACTGCGTTTACCCTTAAGGTAATAACTATTGGTCTTTATCTGGCTGCTGCGGTCACATTGCTTTTTATTTGGGGTGTTGACCAGAACGAACTGGTGCTATTCCTATCTTCATTTATAGCTATTCTCGGCATTGCACTGTTCGCCCAATGGTCAATGCTCTCAAATGTTACCGCAAGTATTCTATTATTTGTGAGCCACCCGGCCAAAGTGGGTGACAGTATCAGCATCTTAGATAAGGACTACCCACTCACCGGAAAGATTAAAGATATTGGCGCCTTTTTTACCATCATTGAAACTGAAGCAGATGAGGTCGTTACGATCCCAAATTCATTATTATTCCAAAAAGTGATCAAGGTGATTTCGCTATAAAAAAAATAGTTCTCAAATAAATCTGGAGCTAGCTCCTATTTCCCAACAACCCCCTCTTATACTGAAACAAATCAGCTATGGAGAGGGCACGTGTTTTTACCTGGGTAGCATTGTATCCTTCAAAATGCACATCTACAGTTTTAGTAAACAATTCCAGCCAGCGGGTAAAATGTTCCTTGTTTATATTCAGATGAATATGTTTGGCAAAAGGATTACCGTTATACGACATCTCGCCCAACACAATCGAAGCCCAAAAGTCGTACATAATGGGTAAGTGATTAGGCCAATCTACATGGGAAAAAACCGGGGCCAGTAATTCATCTTGATTGACCTTTTCATAAAAACGGTCAACCAACAGTTTTACATCATCCCGTGTAGTAATATCCTTCCTGGTTTTACTCACCATTTAACCAGTGCTGTTTTAATCTGTTTTGTTTCGGCATCTGTCCAGGCTGCCATCACGCCATCGTTAGCTTTGGTTAGTTGCGGAAAACCGCTGGCTCTTGCTGAGGATGAAGCAGCCACGGTTACGGGTTGCCCTATCTCTCCACGGCTGTTTACCTCAATAATTTTAATTTCCGATCCCTCCATCCAGCTAACCAACGCACGGTTTTCTTCCAGCATTACCAAATCTACCCGTCCAATTGTCTCAGTTCTATCAACCCTGATAGGATCACCAAAAGTTTCTCCGCCATCAGCAGAGAATACCACATTAACTTCGCCCTCGTTTCGTGCCAGGGTAAACCAGGCTACCGCTACTTGGTTGCCTATAGCCTCGCATCGCGGTCCATTCACCGGGCATCCATTGATTTCCCACCCATCCTGATAAACAGGCTTTGGTGTCGTCCACTTTCCATCAACCCAGCGCACGATAGAAATGTCACGGATTTCCTTATCAGAACGATCACGGTAGATGACTATCGGCCCATTGCTGGTAATGGCTGAGGTGGTCTGGCAACAATCGCATGTACGGGTATCAAGCTCCCACTCCTCCAGTTTCTTTCCATCTGAATTCAATACGGCAGATCGAAGGCTCATCATACCACGATGACCATGATCCGCATGGTTGGCACCATCCGCAGTAACGGTATTGCGGCCATCCAACCACGAAACAAAAAAGTTTTCATCGTAAGGAATCCACGAAACAAAGCCATGCTCAGCTTGCTTGGCATCATCATGCAATAAAAAAGGAGTTGACCATGTTTTTCCATCAGGAGATGTGGCGACCTTTACATCATATGCAAACACATCCTCACCTGATTTCTCGAGGAAATGACTGATAAATTTTCCCTGATCATTGGAAATGGCCATCGGATAATCCGCCCAGTTAACAAACCAATCCGAGCCGCTGGCAATCACTTGTGGTTCACTCCATGCGTTGTTGTGCCAAACTGCCAGCTTGAAAAAATTAAGGGTGTCCTCACGTTCTATCCATGATAATATAATCTTGCCATGCGCGTCTGTGAAGAGCCACGGTTCTCCTGAAAATTCACGTGCCGGATTTTCAATTATGATAACCTCAGGAGACCGTGAAGAATCACAACTAATGACTGAGTACATAATGATGATGAGAAGAATCCACCGAAGGTTCATAAATTTCATGGAGGTGACAATTAAGAACGCAAGGTATCAATAAGGATAATTTCAAACAGCATTAATAGCGCAAATCATGTAACTATTAAACACTACGGGTATACAAACCTAAAACTTAACCCGGTTACCACAAAGCTAACGGCCAATACCGTTGCCAGTATGATATGAAGCGCCAGTAAGGACAATTTCTCTGTTGTAAGCTTAGGTATAATAAAGAGCCGGGCATGCACCGCTAACCCAATAGTACCAAGCAGTAAACCAATTTTAATCCAGAGCAATACATGATGATGCGTGGCCAATGAAAACCAATAGGAAAACGGTACATAGATCAATGCCATCCAGAAGCCGGTAACTACTTGTACCAACAGGGCTGGTATACCTACACGCTCATAATGCTTTTCAAAGTGTTGAATGATGCTGAGGTTTTTTGTTCGCAGGGCTGCGGGTAAAAAACCAATCGACAAGATCAGGTGTCCACCTGCCCAAACCGTTGCACCCAAAACATGAAAAAGCACCAACCACTTCATCGTTACAAATCCTTGCGGCTAAAAATCCTCGTTGCACCCCATACCGGAAGGGTAATCCATAGGGCTAATACAACTGATGAAAATATCAGCCCTCTGCTGCTACCGAAAAACTCTTTATAAAATGCACCGGTATAGCCCATTAATGCAGAAATATCCAACTGAAGTAGCATGAGTATCCGAGCCAGGTCAACCGGGTTGAGTGATATCAATGCCAGTGTAGCTTTTTCAAGCGGATAATCCATAAAGGTGTAGATGATCCACATCAACAGGCCATCATAAATCAAAGAAAAGTAAAACCAGAATAACAACGCCACGCCAATGGCTTTAGCTTTATCGCGGGTAAGCACCGAAGAAAGAAAGGCCAGTGAAACAAAAACGAGTGTAAGCATAATGCCTGAATACAAGAGCGTAAATCCACTGGCATCGGCACCGTATAGAACCATCGGTAACCCCACCCCTGCCGTAAAAGCAAAACAAAGTGAAATGGCTACCGCGAAATATTCACTAAGAAATATGACCCTCCGATTTACGGGCTGCGATAGCATTAACTCAATAAACTCATACGAATTATAAAAGTGAATGGTGCTGAAAACAATACTCACCAACGGCACCACCATCAACACAATATTCATCAAGCTTAAAATTACCTTACCGGTATCCGTATCAAGTTGAAACATGGCCACCGTACACAGCAACAGAAAGAGCGTGTAGAGCATAATAAACCGCGTTCGCAGGATATCGTAAAAAACATATTTAACAATTCTTACCATGATGTTGATTTATTCATTGGTGGTGATCTTAACATCTACATGCTTTTCTTCCAGGCCTCGAATCAATTTGGCCATCGCTTTACCCAGCTTTTGTTCACTGGTAATATCTTTTAGCTCTTCAACGGAGTTGTTATACCGAACATGCCCTTCCTGAAGGTAAACCACTTCCGTGGAGAGCTCATCGAGGTCACTCATAATGTGTGAGGTAATGATGAGTAACTTTCCGGCTTCCTTTTCTTTAAGAATTTTTTCTTTCAGGATTTCTACTGACACCGGATCCAATCCAGCCGTGGGCTCATCTAAAAATAAAATGGGTGCGTGAAATAAAAAGGCCAATGCCGCACTTACTTTCTGGCGGGTTCCACCCGATAAGGTATGCATCCGCTTATCGAACATTCTATCCAATCGGAAGGATTCAATCAATTCATCATCTACCAGCGGTGGATTGTTCCGGATGTTCCGCATCATATCAAACAACTGCCCGATGCGCATATTATCCGGGTACCGACCAATTTGTGGCATGTAACCAATCTTCTCCCGATAGTGCCAGTGATGCTTAATGATTTCGCCATCGACCACAATATTGCCCGAGGTAGGTATCACCATACCCAACACACTTTTAATGAGCGTAGTTTTACCCGATCCGTTGGGGCCAATAAGCGCATACGATTTACCCGAAGCAAACTCAACACTTACTCCATCCAGCGCCCACAGCTTTCCGAATTTCTTTTTAAGTTGTTGTATTGAGATCATAAGGCTTCATGCTTGGATAGTCGTCTTTTAAATTTTCAGGGGTAACTGCCGGAAAAACTTTTTCAGCGCGGTCGAGCAGATAAACCAAAAAACTGCGCCATAATAGCACTGCAGTGGGTATACGTTCAACAATCATAGTATACATATTAACCGGGCGATGCGGCACATCGCCAATGCCATCGCGATTTAAATCATAACCCTGGTATTTATCCCAATAATTACGGTTGATGGTATTGAGTACAAGCGTTCCATTCGTGGCAAAATCGAACGTGTTGCGCTTGAAATTATTCCCGGTAAACGTATTGGCATCGCAGCTGGCTTGCAGTTTAATAGCCCAGCCGTTTTCCGAAAATAGATTTCCGGTAAACTCTGTGCGGCTTGTGCCCTCCATATAAATGGCTATGGTGTTTTGAATAAACCGGTTATTCAACACCTGGCTATCGCTGATATCTTTTAACAATAAACCATACACACTATTGCCCCAGTTTTTTTCGAATACATTATAAGTCATCTTAACGTTGCGCGTGTACATCACAGCAACACCGGCACCATTCTCCCTGAAAATATTGTTATGATATTCATCATCATGCGAAAACATAAAGTGCAGACCATAACGCAGGTTATGCTCACTCAGGTTTCCTTCAATAACGGATTGCGTTACAAACTCAAAGTAAATCCCGTCACGGTGCCCGCGAATGGTGTTTTTTCGGATGATAGCCTGTGAACATTGCCACAAGTGAATACCATTTCCGGTTTCGTACTCATTACGTACTGCGGCCTGAAAAACATTATCTTCGATAACACTGAACCCACTGTTTGACAAATGCACCCCGAAGAAAGTATTGATGAATTCGTTCTTACGGATTGTAAGGAAGTCGGCTTGCAAAGCCCCAATTCCAGCGAGATCCTTCATACTGGAGGTTCCGCTGTTCACGATTTTAAATCCTGCAATGGTAACATGCCTTGCGGCTACGGTAAATACTTCTGTTTTGTATTCTCCGTCAATCTCAGGCTTGCTTTCACCCAGCAACACCAGGGTCTTGTCAACAATAATATTTCCTTCGCGGTAAATCCCGGGTTTCACGATAATCGTATCACCCGGAAGTGCTATAGCTATTGCCTGCCGGATACTTTTAATCTGCCCACCCGGCTGTACCACTATACTACCTGCCATTGTAGCGGCCGACAATAATAAGAGTGTGATGGTTGTATTTATTCGTATTGGATTCATTTTGCGTGGCGACAAAGTTCATCCTGAATATACTGCTTCAAATCAAACAGCAATATCAGGACTATTTAAACTGTGTTGTCAATTCTCCCCAGGTAAGGTAAATACCGTTCCATTGCTTTTTATGTTCGTTCTTACTTTCATCCGTTTCAAAAGATGCCACCTGGCTAGCCATCGGGCTTCTTACTTCCGGAGATTTAATATAAAATGCTTCACCTGCACCAATTAGTTTTTCGGGTTGGGCGTAATCAATCACGAGTTTATACGCTACGTCACGATCTTCGACATCTTCAGAGTCGATGAAACCGATCATGCAGTTCACATCATCGAACTTGTATACTTTTCCTTTTGTCGTGACTACTTCTGCTCCAAAACGCTTATCCATTATGGTCATTTTACAAGCGTAGCATTGATCCTTACCGAACACAATGGGTTCAGGTTTAACCTGGCAACCCAACAGTACAACAGCAGCAAAAAAAATAGTGGCAATTGTTTTCATAACGATGCTGATTTTGGGTATTTAAAAATTTCAAGTGCTAATACAGCCATTATCGCGAGGCCAACAACTAAAAATACCCACCCGCCAATATCAGGACCAGAAAATGCCGTAAAGTTCAGCAATTGTTTTGTGCCAATAAGTGGAGGTTGGTAGGCCATACCAGGTACGACAATAGGCGCTGTGGGATCGAGGTTGTGCCCGTAGTCATAACCCCACAGGTAAAAGTCGACCAAGGCAGCAATACCGGTGGCTACAAACAACACGGTAAATGCAGCCAACATAAACCTACGGTTCGCCAGCGCGGTGAGTAGCCCAAAGCCAATAAGTGCAACAACAATGTATTTCATGTATCCAAACTCAGGAAACATACTAACTTCAATATGCTTCATGCCGATGTAGTGATTCAACGCACTGATGATTTTAACATCGCCTGTCAGGTTATCAATCCAAATTTTCATTTCCAACCCTTCCGGATACTGTGGCGCCCACATCAATATTTGCCATAACGGTACAAAGAATGCACTGACCATGGCCAGTGAAGCTATTGCGATGATGATGCGAGTCGATGTTTTTAACTTTTTCATAAGATCATACTTTGGTAAGCGCCCCTTCCCGATTCCGTTAGCGCAGAACGGGACTGGGCGCTTTTTTCAACCTGCAAACTATGGAAACGCAGGGTGGTCAGTGCCACTATTTCTGGCCACCTGTATCTCCGGTTGAAAATTTCAACGGTGTGTTTGAACCTGCTGGCGATACACGTGCATAACCTTGCATTTCCTGGTGGAGTGCAGAACAGAAGTCTGTGCAATAAAAAGGCACTACACCTGGTGTTAGCGGCTTCCACAACAAGGTCTGCGTTTCACCCGGCATAATCAGTATCTCAGCATTGGTAGCTCCTTTAATAGCAAAGCCGTGTGGTACATCCCAATCCTGTTCCAGGTTGGTTACATGGAAGTACACATTATCCCCAACACGAATGCCTTCAATGTTATCGGGTGTTAAGTGTGAACGAATGGCTGTCATGTACACATGCACATCGTTTCCTTTACGCTCAACCCGAGCCATCTTTTCACCTTTAGCAGCATAAGGATGTTCGTTGTGTTCAATCGGGTAAATCTTTACCGATTTATCCTTTATCAAACTGGCGGGTAATGCTTCGGCATAGTGTGGTTCACCAATGGTAGGAAAATCCAGCAGAAGCTGCATCTTGTCGCCCTCGATGGAATAGAGTTGTGCACTTTGTGTCAGCTCAGGACCTGTAGGCAGGTAACGATCTTTGGTAATTTTATTATAGGCAATTACATACTTGCCATGTGGCTTTGCGGTTGGGCCGCCAGGTACGCATAAGTGACCAATAGAATAATAGGTAGGAACGCGGTCAAGTATCTCCAGTGTTTTAACATTCCACTTCACGATTTCAGATGAAACAAAGAAAGAGGTGTAGGCATTTCCTTTAGCATCAAACTCAGTGTGCAAAGGGCCAAGACCTGGCTTCTTCACTTCACCGTGCAACGCTGATTCGTATCGGATTACCGGAATGCCATCAAAATCACCTTCATAGTCTTTATTGGTGATGGCAGTTTGGATTTTACCGAATGAGAACACCGGCATTACAGCCGCCAGCTTTCCACTGCCAACGATAAACTCACCACTTGGGTCAACATCGCAACCGTGTGGCGACTTAGGGCAAGGAATGAAGTAAACGATGTCGGGGAATTCCATAACATCCAGAACAGTAACCTCTTCAATCATCTTACTGGTTGCTGAATGTGTCCTTTCATCGTACACATTGTGGGCATACTTAACTTTTTCTTTCTTGCCTTTACCTTGTGCCAGGTACTCTTCGGCTTTCTTCCAGTTCACGGCCATAATAAAATCCTTGTCGTTACGGGAAGCATTTACCTCCAACAAAGTATACGCTTGTTCGGTATTGTAGCAAGAGAAGAAAAACCATCCATGTGAGGGGCCTTTACCGGCACGGCTTAAATCGTAATTAAAGCCAGGAGTACGCAATTGAAATTCAATGTTCATGCGTCCGGTTTCTGGATTTACTTTTATGAAGGATATGGATCCTTTAAAATTTTCCTTGTACGAGCTAATCGGAACATCCCGGTTATCTCCTAATGGTATGCTGAATCGTGTACCTGCCACAACATACTCCGTGTTTTCTGTAATGAATGGCGATGAGTGATTACCACCGCTATTGGGTATCTCAATAATTTCTGCTGTGCGGAATGTTGTTAAATCGATACGGGCAACACGTGGCGTATTGTTGGCGTTACCAAACAACCAACGACCATCATGCTCACCTTTTGTTGTTGAAAGTGCCGGATGGTGCAGGTCATCCCATGGAATGTATCCATGCGAAGTCATCAGCATAGGCTTGGTTTCCTCGCTATATCCCCAACCGCTCATCGGGTCTTCTGAAAAAACCGGAATATTCCTGAACAAGCGGCCTGAAGGCAATCCGTAAACAGCCATCTGACCATTAAAACCTCCGGACACAAAATTGTAAAACTCGTCATACTGCCCCGGTGCAACGTATACTTTTGATGCTGCATCACCGGTGGTAACACCAACAGGGCCTTTGGGCTTGCAACTGTTTAGCACGATCAGCAAAGACGCTATCGAAACCAACAGGATTATCCTACTTATTTTCATGGTCATTATCGTTTAGTTATTGTTAGATTTATTTTTTGTCTGGTGGAAGCAACACGGTGTCGATTACATATACTGTTCCGTTAGAAGCGCTTACCGATCCGATAACATTTGCTCCGTTAATGGTAATCTTACCATCAGCAGAAACATTCAAGGTCACATTATCCAGGTTAACCTGATTTAAGGTCATGCCATCACGGATTTGCTCTTCCCGAATGTTGCCCACATACACATGGTACTCCAGTATATTCTGAAGTGTTTCCTTGTTTTCAGGCTTCACCAGGTTTTCAACCGTACCAGTTGGCAATTTTGCAAACGCATCATCAGTTGGCGCAAAAACAGTAAAGGGTCCGGCATTGGAAAGCGCATCCACATACTCGGCAGCCTGCAAAGCGGCAACCAATGTTTTATGCACGTTCGAGTTTACTGCGATGCGAACAACATCGGGTTTAGATGTCTCATCTTTAACCGTAGACTGGCCACCGCCAAGAGGTGCCGATGCAGTTTCCTGGCTGGCCGGTTGCTGCTGACCACAGGCCAACAGCAACAGTAAGGGTATTACTAGTAAGTATTTCATATAGACTGGGTTTTGGTGATTATTTCTCGCCATCATTTTGACGCATAAACTCCAGAATGTCGCGTGCATCGCCAATGGATACATTCTGGTTAGGCATGCGCATCAAGCACAGCTCCAGTAACTTTTGAGCTTCTTCGTCCTCATCCAGCATCACATCCACGTTGGTGATCATGTTCATGATCCATTCCGGTTTTCTGCGCTTGGTTATATCCTGGAAACCGGGTCCTACTACACGTTGATCGTCAAGCTTATGACATGCTGAACACTTCATTTCATAAATATCCAGGCCTCGTTGAACCCGCTCGGCATCCAAAGGATTATGAAGGGTAACATTCTTTACCTGTCCGATTCCTTTAGTAGGGTCTGTCACTTCTTCAACAGCGCTTTTCATAGCACCGGTAGTCTCGCTTACCTGAGGTTTATCTGGAGCACAAGCCGCCAGTATAGCAGCGGCAACAAGAACAGTCATCAGCTTTTTCATAGTTATATAGGATTTAGTTTGCAGTTGCGGTTTGGTTTAAATTATGCACAAGGTATGCCCGTGGTTACCTTGACCTATATGACCCCAATCATAAAGAGCGTTTGATTTTTATCACATGTAAAAGCAGCGAGAATATCCAGAATTGGAGATTTTTGTTCCTTGTGTCAATCAAGAATTACGATTCTTAAAGAGAATGTGAACTTCACTGACAAAAGTCAGTAATCGAAAATTTTTAAAGGGACTGCTGCTTTTTCGCTGAAGAGGATTTTTTATCCCCTTTCTTATCCTCAAACAGCATGCGTACCGAAGGTGTGTACGTATCATCATACTGGCCACTCTTCATGCTCCAGTAAAAGATAAGCAGAAAAATTATGGCGATGGAAAGACTGATCGATATGAGCAGGATGATAATTAACATGATCTCAGGATAATGGGTTGACTTTTAATTTCCTGGCGGCCGCTACGTTAACGGCCACAGTAGTAAACACCACAACGCTAATGCTGCTGAGCGGCATTAGTATGGCTGCCACCAACGGAGTGAGATGCCCCGAAACCGCAAAGCTTAATGCAATGGCATTATACATGAACGAAAGCACAAAGCCAGCTTTAACAATGGTGGTAGCTGACTTGGCCAAGGCTAAAAACCGGTCGAGTAAGCCGATTTGGTCACCCTGAAGAATCCCATCGCATGCAGGTGTAAAAACACCGGTATCATCCGTTACGGCAATACCCACATCGCTTTGTTTTAATGCACCGGAATCATTCAGGCCATCGCCCAACATCATCACCTTCTTACCGCCATGTTGAAGATTACTGATGTAATTCAACTTGTCGTGCGGACTTTGTTTAAAAAGTAGTTGAGCAGTTGGATGAAATAATGTACTCATCAGCACCTTATCAGCTTTACTGTCCCCCGAAAGCATCGCCTCACATTTCTCACCCAACCGGCTCAACATGCCCTGTATATTTTTTCGCACCGCTGTACGAATGCTAAAATACCCTCGCACATCATCATTCACCGAAACAAACACAGTTGATGACAGATCGTCCATATTTTCATGGAAGTTTGTAAACTGTGCAGAGCCAATGCGAATGTACGATCCGCCTATAGTACCTTCTATACCTTTCGCGGAAATCTCTTTAAAATCTTTTACTTGTTTAGTTGGTTGCTTCGGTGTATTCGCATGCACTAATTTGCTGAGCGGATGCGTAGAGTATCCTGTAAGGATATTAACCCAACCCATTTCCTGATCAGAAAGTTCACCAGTAAATTCTATTTCAGGATCACTTCCATGGGTAACCGTTCCGGTTTTATCGAAAACCACTGCATTGATGGAAGCCATACGTTCAATCACATCAGCATTTTTGAGGTATAGATTATGGCGGCCAAATACACGTAACATATTACCATAGGTAAAAGGCGTGGTTAATGCCAGAGCACATGGGCATGCCACTATTAATACTGATGTGATGATTAACCAAACCTGCGATGCATCTGTAACATACCAATACGTGGCCGTAACCAGCGACAACCCCAGTATTACCCAGGTGAATCTTCTGGCCGCGCGATCAATCAATCGCTTATACTTGCTCTCCTCCGGCTTTTGAAATACATCTTTATTCCACAAGCTGGTTAAATGGCTTTGAGAGGTTTTCTTCTCTACCACAAGTTTCACCGGCTGGCCGATAAGCTTACCTCCGGCATAAACCAATTCGCCTGGCTTCACCAAGGTGGGCTTTGATTCACCGGTAACAAAACTGTAATCGATGAAGGCTTGCTCATCCAGCAGCATACTATCGGCCGGAACAATTTCCATGTTACGGATCTTAACCTGATCGCCTTTGGCAAGATTATAAACAACAACCGGCTCCCATTCTTCCTCTACCGAAACAGTTTGCTTTTTCAATCGAAGTACAGCCAATGGAAAATAGGATTTGAAGTCACGGTCGAACGCAAGGCTTTCATAGGTTTTGTTTTGAAACCATCGGCCGATCAAAAGGAAGAATACCAACCCGGTAAATGAATCCATATAACCAGGGCCGTAGCCGGTAACAATGTCCCATACGCTACGAAGAAATAAAGCTACAAGACCAACCGCTATCGGAACATCAATGTTGATTTGACGCTGCCGGAAACTCTTCCAGGCGGATGATAAATAATCGATATCACTATAGAGGAACACCGGAACGGATAGCAAAATATTTAGCCACGAAAACACATGGATCAATGAACCATCAGCAACTTTGTCCAGCCCAAGGTACTCAGGGAAGCTGAGCAACATTACATTACCGAAACAGAAACCTGCAACTGACAATTTCAACAGAAGCGATTTGTCGTATGTTGTGGTTGTGCCTTTCTTCTCCTCCGAATCCAACTTAATGGATGGAGCATACCCCAATGAGGCCATCAGCTTGGCCACACTGCTGAGGGTAACTGAATCCGGCTTAAAATCCACCGTAACCGATTTTTGAACGAAGTTTACCTCCGACCGAAGTATACCGGGTTTTAGTTTCTGAAGATTTTCAAGCAACCAAATGCAAGATACGCAGTGGATAGCTGGTACATAAAAACGCACCCGCGCGAATTCACTCGAGTCGAAGGAAAGGAGTTTCTTGCGGATTTCCTTTTCATCCAGGTATGCATACGTCTCTTCTGATACATACCTTAACTGCGTACCCGGATTCTTTTCCAGCGCATAGTACTCACACAAATCATTCGAGCTTAATATTTCATAAACCGTCTGACAGCCATAACAACAAAAGGGTTTATCATCTTTCCAAAGTGAATCATCACAAGATTCACCACAGTGATAACAGGCCAGATCAGTTTGTACAAGGGTTTCCATCAAACGTTATTCGTGATGTCAGCTAAAAAAAGATACATCAAAAAATTATTTTTTTATGGAGTATGTCCAGATCGGGCACTCAACATGATTCACTACATCCTCCGCGACACTGCCGCTAAAGAAGTGTGCTAATCCTTTTCGCCCATGGGTGCCCATGGCAATCATATCAGCACCGATGTCCTGCGTAAAATTATTGACTCCGGCTTCTTCATAAGGATCATTGAACACATTAATGGTGTAGTCCTTCAGCATAAACCGCTTGGCAAAAGCGTTCAGCCGCTTTAGGGTAATGGTATCGCGTGTAAAGTTTGTGGGGGTGTTAATCCACACAATGTGCAGTTTCGCCTTAAAGAAATTTTGTAAGGCTTTTACCTTAAGCACAAGATCCTCCTGGTTTTCTGTGTTAAGGGTATTCGGAAATACGATGTTCTTGATCGATAATGCCTTCGTATATTTTTTAATAGCGATTACCGGTACCGGTGAGTTGCGTACCATTTTTTCAGCATTTGATCCGATCAGTACTTCGCGAACACCACTGGCGCCCCTTGTACCCATCACCACCAAATCAATATTCTTATCGCTTATGTAGTCAAAAAGCATGCGTGTTACCGGACCAAAGATCACTTTGTTCTCCAGTTTCACTTTACCAGTTACATACTTCTCACGCATCTTCTTAAACTGTTTCTCCGCCTTTTCCCTTAACTCCTTGAACAAAGCTTCTTCAAAGGCCACAACTGGCATAAGTACGGAATCATGCAATACGGGAACCTCCACCACATTGATCAAATGAATTTCTCCTTTGGATTGAGCGGCAATATCTAACGCGAAACGAAAAGCGCTTACGGCTTGCTCGGAGAAGTCGCAGGGAACAAGTATTTTTTTCATGACCTTCGGGGATTACTTTCAATAGTAAAATTACCTGCTTAAGTTCTGAATTTCGTGACGGTAATCATAGCTAAAACTGATTAAAATCACGGTAAAGATGCCAACCAGTCTGTTTAAGCAAACAAAAAATCGGTTATCCAGAGCAAAGAGAACTGCTTTGCTAGGCAAGGACCTGACCAAGCCCAAATAAAATAACAAAAAGCAGGGTGGATAACGCCATTTGTTTAAGGTAGGGATCAAGTTCGTGTGTTGCCTTTTTTTGTACCGCCATGCCGTTGCGGATAAAGAGCGGAAGGGTAAACAAAAACAGCAATTGCCAGCCTGAGTGGTAGCTTAAAAAAACATAAATAAACGCAGCCAAAAGCCCACCTATCAGCAAAAACCAATGGTAAGCTGTTGCCTTTTCTTTGCCTATGCGAACCGGGATAGAAAATTTACCAGCTACTCTATCCGATTCGATGTCGCGTATATTGTTGATGTTGAGTACACCCATTGAGAAAAGGCCACAACTTAGTGCGGGTAGTACTTGCAGTGGATTAACCTGCTGCGTGAACAAGTAAAGTGAGCCAAGAACGCCAACCAATCCGAAAAATATGAGTACCGAAAAATCGCCTAACCCGATGTACCCGTACGGCTTCTTACCAACGGTGTAAGCCACTGCAGCCAAAATACTTAGCAACCCCAAACAAAAGAAAAACAAAAAAGCATTCCAGTTGAGGCCAAATGATAGGATGAGCAAGGCTATACCGCTAACCAGGCATAACGCAACAAATACAATCAATGCATTGCGCATCTGCGCAGGAGTGATTGCACCAGATTGAACGGCACGCTGAGGACCCTTTCGGCCATCATGATCGGCACCATGAACAGAATCACCATAATCGTTGGCCAAATTGGAAAGTATCTGAAGCAACACGGTAGTGATTGCACAGAGAAGAAAAATATCTGTTCGAAAAGCGCCCTGCGAAGCAGCCAGGAAACCTCCCATACCGATGCACGCCAAGGCCAATGGCAAGGTTCTTAAACGGAAGGCGCTGATCCAAGGCTTGATGTTCTCCATTCGGGTACAAAAATAATTATTTATTCCTCAAGGCATCTATCGAATACCGACCCGGACCGATCAGAAAAATAGCGAGGTATGGAATCAAAAACGATATGGCATGTTCTCGCTCTATAATGGTTTGACCGGAATGGGCATAAAAAGTTGCTACCAGCATGGTAATAATAGATGGAATAAGCGCAAAACGGGTAAAAAGTCCGAAAACAATAAAAACCGGACAAACCAATTCTCCGAAGATGGTAAGGCTTAAGGAAGCGGGGCTTCCAATATGAAAGGGATCGGGGAATGACGCTGCGCGTTCCTCAAAGCCGGTAAATTTCTTCCAGCCGTAGTGCATCATAAACAGGCCAGAAAAAAGCCGAAGTAAAAGAACTCCGGCATCAATCGAAAAAGGTTTAATACTGAGTAATCTCCTGAACACTATTCTTACAGAATTTTATCCATAATAGGCTTTTCATAAGCCTTTACATTTGAGTTAAAAAAAGTAACAGTGGTACCGTCTTCACTGACCAGGTATTTGGCAAAGTTCCAATCGGGAGTTTTGCCTGTTTTTGCTTCCAGCCATTTGTAAAGCGGATGCTTCTCCTTTCCCTTCACCGATATTTTTTCGAACATTTGGAAAGTAACGCCATAGTTGCGCTCACAGAATTCAGCAATATCCTCATTGGTGCCGGGCTCCTGCCATAAAAAATTGTTAGCCGGAAAGCCAAGCACCACTACATCATTGGCATGTTCCTCATGTAGCTTTTGTAAATCGGCATATTGTGGCGTTTTACCGCATTTCGATGCTGTATTTACAACCAACAACTTCTTCCCTTTGTATTGCGAAAAATCAATTTCTCGTCCGCTCAGATCGGCTATCTTAAAATCATAGATTGAGCCTGTGGCCTGTAATGGTTCAGATTTCGAAAGTTTGTTCGATAAGAATGCGGCTAATCCCATAGCGATAACAGTGAAGAGTATGATCTTAGTTAATTTCATCCAGTATTTGCTTATCCATCGGACTCACCTTTGAAGCAAAAAACTTCACGGTGCCATCAGGCTTGACAAGGTATTTACAAAAATTCCAGGAAGGTTCACTTCCAGTTTTCTCTTTTAGAAATTTATAAAGTGCATGCTGATCATCACCCTTTACCGAGATTTTTTCAAACATCTGAAACTTCACACCATAATTTTTCTGACAAAACTCGGCAATCTCCAGATTGGAGCCCGGCTCCTGTCCGCCAAAGTTGTTGGCCGGAAAACCCAACACCACAACCTTGTCGCCATATTGCTCATGCAGTTTTTCCAGGTCGGCATACTGCGGAGTGTAACCGCACTTGGAGGCTACGTTAACAATCAATAAAGTTTTGCCTTTGTATTTGGCAAAGTCAATTTGATCACCATCAATGGAGTTCATTTTGAAATCGTAAATTGAAGAATTGCTCATAATAAAGGAAAGAAAAATAGCAAATACGGTTTTCATAACTTTTTAGTTTAGCAATATAGAAACAAGTGTACAAGTAAAATTGTTTCGAGCCTTGAAGTTCGGACTTTTTACCTGATTATCGGGTCAGAAATGCGAAAAATATACACCGCATTATCCCTGTATACGGTTTGTTTTTCGATGCTCATTCCATTTTTAATGGCCACTTTTTGTGATGGTAGGTTCGAAAGACTGATGATCGAAATTAATGATGGGGTCAATTTATTTTTAAACGCGTAGGCTTTACACTGTTGAGCAGCCTCAATGGCGTAACCTTTGTTCCAGAATTCAGGCAGTAAGGAATATGCAATTTCCAGCTCCTGCTTTTCATCCACTTCCTGAACCAGTAAGCCTGCGTGGCCAACCAAACGTCCGGACGACTTTTCAATCAGTGCGTTCATACCGCCAAGGTCGTGGGCATACCGATGGAATTGTTTTTCATACCACTTGGCACAAGCGTCCTCAGGCGTTTGCTTCTCCTCTACCCAATGAAGTCGTGTCAGCGGGTCTTTGAAGAACTCAAGCCAGTCATCGAAATCTGATGACTTGATTGATCGAAAAATCAGTCGTTCGGATTGCTGGTTTTGGAGAAGGTATTTCATTACAAATTTTTTACCGCTGAGGTCGCAGAGAATTCGTATAGGGCCACAGAGCTTAAATAAATCACATCCGTTCCGGAACGCGAATACCCAATAAACCCATGGCGTGCTTAATTACATGCGCCACCACTTCACTCATGGCAATCCTGAATTTCAATTTCGACTGATCGGCCTCATTGAAAATAGGAATGGTCTGATAAAATTGGTTGTAGGTCTTCGCCAGTTCGTAGGCATAGTTGGCAATTACCGCAGGCGAATACAGGTTAGCTGCTTCCAGAACTTTTTGTTCGTATGTAGTAAGCAGATAGAGTATGTCGCGCTCGGATGGCTCCAGTGAGGCAACGTTACTTAAATCGTTAGCCTGCGCTGAAATATTCATTGTAGCTGCTTTGCGCAAAATGGCCTTGATGCGGGCATGCGTGTATTGTATGAACGGGCCGGTAAAACCTTGCAATTGAATTGACTCATTCGGATCGAAGAGCATGCGCTTTTTCGGATCAACTTTCAGCAAGAAGAATTTAAGTGCACCAAGACCGATCATTTCGAACAATTCATCCGCTTCAGCCTTACTTAAGCCTTCAATCTTGCCAAGTTCCCGTGTTTGCTTTTCGGCTTCTTCAATCATTTCAGTCATCAGGTCATCAGCATCCACCACCGTGCCCTCACGACTTTTCATTTTGCCCGTTGGCAAATCGACCATACCGTACGACAGGTGATAACATTTCTTTGCCCATTCGTAGCCAAGCCTGCCCAATATCAAGAACAATACTTTAAAGTGATACTCCTGCTCATTGCCCACCGTGTAAACCTGCCCTTCAATTTTTGGGAAATCGCGGAAACGCAAAATAGCCGTACCGATGTCCTGTGTCATGTACACAGATGTTCCGTCTGAACGCAACAATACTTTCTGATCCAATCCATCGGAAGTAAGATCAACCCAAATGGAACCATCCTCTTTTTTGAAGAAAACCTCAGCATCAACCCCTTTTAATACTTCTTCTTTTCCCAATAAATATGTGTCCGATTCATAATAGAGTTTATCAAAATCAACACCCATCTTCTTGTAGGTAGCATTGAAACCAGAATACACCCATCCGTTCATCATCTTCCACAATGCCACGGTTTCCGAATCTTTTGCTTCCCACTTGCGCAGCATATCAACAGCCAGTTGCATAATGGGCGCCTGCTTCTCGGCCTCTTCCTGACTTACTCCTTTATCCGTTAGCTCTTTTACCTGCGCTTTAAAATTTTTATCGAACGTTACATAATACTTTCCAACCAGGTGATCGCCTTTTATACCACTGCTTTCTGGTGTTTCATCGTTTCCATAAAGTTTCCATGCAGCCATCGACTTGCATATATGTATACCACGATCGTTGATGATCTGTACCTTATGCACGTTGTAGCCGCAAGTTTTATATAATTCCGATACACTGTAACCTAAAAAATTATTTCGTAAATGACCGAGGTGCAGCGGCTTGTTTGTATTCGGTGACGAATACTCCACCATGATTTCCTTACCATTAGCTGCAAGCTGCCCGTATTGCTGATTGGCGTAAACCGAAGCAAAAACATTAGCCCACACGTTATCTGCTACAACAAGGTTTAGAAAGCCCTTTACCACATTAAACCGGGCGATCATTCCAGAATGTGCCACCAGATAGTTGCCGATGGCATTGGCAGTTTCCTCCGGTTTCAGTTTAGATACTTTGGTAAGCGGAAAACAAACCAACGTATGGGAACCTTCAAATTCCTGGTTGGTTGGCTGAAGCTGAAGTTGCTCAACAGATTGATTAAACAAGCTTTTTACAGCTTTTTGTATTTCTGCTCGTAAAGTTTGGTCAAGATTCATAGGAGACTAAAGTATTAAGATGTAAGTAGTAAGATTGGGGGCATCGTGTGTCTTACTACTAACGTCTTGCGTCCTAACGATTACATGTCAAGGATGTATGCAAAAATCAAAGGTGCCACAATCGTAGCATCCGACTCAATAATATATTTCGGTGTATCAATGCTGAGTTTGCCCCACGTAATTTTTTCATTTGGCACCGCACCTGAATAAGAACCATACGAAGTAGTGCTATCGCTGATCTGGCAGAAGTAGCTCCAGAACGGAACGCCATCGCGCTCCAGATCCTGATGTAACATAGGCACTACGCAAATCGGAAAATCACCAGCAATACCGCCACCGATCTGGAAGAAACCTATCCCATCCTTTCCAGCGTTTTCAGTGTACCAATCGGCTAACCAAACCATATATTCAATACCACTCTTCATGGTAGAGGCTTTCAACTCACCGGTTACACAGTATGACGCAAAGATGTTACCCATGGTAGAATCTTCCCAACCCGGAACAACCATTGGTAAGTTCTTTTCAGCAGCTGCAATCATCCACGAATTTTTCGGGTCGATTTCATAGTACTGCTTCAAGTCACCGCTGTTCAGCAAACGGAACATGAACTCGTGCGGGAACAACCGCTCGCCCTTATCTTCCGCATCTTTCCACACTCTAAACAAATGAGCCTGCAATCTGCGAAAGGCTTCTTCTTCCGGAATACAGGTATCGGTAACCCGGTTCAGGTGGTTTTGTAAAAGATCCCACTCCTGTTCAGGTGTAAGATCGCGGTAGTTCGGTATTCTGCGATAGTGCGAGTGCGCCACCAGGTTCATAATGTCCTCTTCCAGGTTGGCACCTGTGCAGGAAATTATATGAACTTTATTCTGGCGAATCATTTCGGCAAAACTAATTCCAAGCTCGCCTGTACTCATGGCACCGGCCAGGGTCACCATCATTTTCTTGCCTTCAGCAAGGTGCTTTTTATATCCTTTGGCGGCATCCACAAGGGCTGCTGCGTTAAAGTGGAGGTAATGCTTTTCAATAAATGCTGAAATAGGACGGTTTTGGCTCATGGTTCGCTGAATTTTTATGGGTGCGAAAATACAGAAACATAACCAAACTGGTCTTGCCAATGATGATTTTTGAATACCAGAGTTTTGGATTATTCCACCGTTACCGGGCGGCTAATAATAGATTTTGCTGTTGCTTCCAGAATTTCAAAAGCATTTTCAGCCATTTGATTCTGGCTGTCGAGTGTTGGGTTTACCTCTACAATTTCCCAGGCTACCAATTTCGGACTCTTGGCTAACTCAACATTCAAGGTCTTGGCTTCGTCTACCGTTAACCCATTGGGCACAGGTGTTCCGGTGCCACTGGAAATACGGCTATCCAAACTATCCACATCAAACGAAACATAGATTTGATCACAGTGGTCCAGCATCTGCAACGCCTTCGTTGCAATAACGGAAGCACCGAATTTTTTCACTTCTTCTGTTTCGATGAAGTTGATGTTGTGTTTATTGATCAGGTAGTTTTCGGGTTTCTCCAAATCGCGCACCGCGATATAGACGATGTCTTCCGGATAGATTTTTGCGCCCGGCATACCCACATTTTTTATCTGTTCCCAGTACTCCAGTGTTTCACCCCGCGGATCATTAACCTTGCATTCCAGGTTATCGAGCCCACAAGCCATGGCCAAGGGCATACCGTGCATATTTCCAGATGGTGTTGTAAAAGGTGTATGTATATCCGCATGTGCGTCAATCCAGATTACCCCCAGGCGCGCACCGGGATTAGACTTTTTAATTCCGGCTATGGTGCCATAGGCCGTGCTGTGATCACCGGCCAGAATCAACGGAAAGAAATCATCCCAAATGGTTTCATAAACCTCCAAGCAAACCCGCTCTTCCATAATCATTACGCCATCAATAAACTTGGCATAAGCGTGCTTGGCGCCATCGAATAATAGCTCGTTTACATGCTCAACTTCGATGGATTCGTGCTGTTTGAAAAAATCGGACTTCAGGTCAAGGCTGGCAATTTTCAATGCCTCAACCCCTAAGCTGGCCCCGCGGGTACCCGCCCCAATCTCTGACTTAACTTCTATGATCTTAATAGACTTCACAACAAACAGGAATTAAATAAATCGTTAATAAACAAAACCGAAAAATGCCCGAAAGAATAATAACCGCCCAAACTTAGAAGTCGGGCAAGGCACGTAACCCGATGTAAATCAGGTCGAAGAGGGCATTGGATTGGCGATTTATCATGATGTTAATGCATTGCAAAGATGGCAAATTTATGGCAATATTGCACTCCTTTTATGGATTGGATAAGCGTTGGTTGGCTGATATGATGATCAACAAACTCCATACAAAAAGACCAGGTTATTTACTTGATTTACGCTAATACTGAATCACTGAATCAGAAATGAAAAGCTACCGCGAACTGATTGAACAAACCTTCGAATTCCCCCAAAAAGAGTTTAAGGTACGCGACCACGAATTATTATTCAACGATGTACCGCTGATGGAAATCATCAAGCAGTATGGCACTCCGCTTAAGCTCACCTACCTGCCACGCATCAGCGAAAATATCCGGTATGCCAAAGCCACTTTCCAGGCGGCTATGGAAAAATTTAAGTACAACGGCACTTATACCTATTGTTATTGTACCAAATCTTCGCACTTCTCCTTTGTACTGGAAGAAGCGCTGAAAAACGATGTACACATTGAAACATCTTCATCGTTCGACATCCCAATCGTGAGAAGTTTGTTCGACCGGGGAAGGATCAGTAAAGACACCTACATCATTTGCAACGGTTTTAAAATGCCACTATACCGGCAGTACATTACTGAACTCCTGAATGATGGTTTCAGCAATTGCATTCCGATACTGGATAACCTGAGTGAAATAGATTACTATGAAGCCAAAGCCAATGGGCCCTACAGGGTTGGTATAAGGGTAGCTGCCGATGAAGAACCTAAATTTGAATTCTATACATCACGTTTAGGCATACGGTATAGCGACATCAATGGGTTTTATAGAGATAAAATTGAAAAGAGTGAAAAGGCATCTTTAAAAATGCTTCACTTCTTTATCAACACAGGCATAAAAGACACAGCCTACTATTGGAGTGAATTGAGCCGCTTCATTTTCAAATATTGCGAGCTTAAAAAGATTTGTCCTTCGCTTGACTCAATTGATATTGGCGGTGGCTTCCCGATTAAACAATCCCTCACGTTCCACTACGATTACAAATACATGATCGAGCAAATTGTGGAAAACATCAAATGGATTTGCGATAAGAATAATGTACCGGTGCCCAACATCTTTACCGAGTTTGGAAGCTTTACCGTGGGCGAAAGCGGAGCGGTGTTGTATAGCCTGGTGGATCAAAAACTACAAAACGATAAAGAGTTGTGGTATATGATTGATGGTTCATTCATTACGCATCTGCCCGATGCCTGGGGTATGAATCAAAAGTATATTTTGCTTGCCCTGAATAAATGGGATGATCCTTTTCACAAAGTGAATATTGGGGGCCTTACCTGCGATAGCCATGATTATTACAATTCCGAAGCGCACACAGGAGAAGTTTTCTTACCGATGATCAACGATGAAGAACCGTTGTTCATTGGTTTCTTCCATACGGGTGCTTATCAGGAATCGTTAGGTGGTTATGGCGGTATTCAGCATTGTTTGATACCGGCACCGAAGCATGTGTTGATTGACCGGAATGAGGACGGTGAAATTTCAACCCGGTTATTTTCACCGGAACAAACCCAGGAGAGCATGCTCAAGGTATTGGGCTACCCAGCTTCATAGCTACAATTGATACTATGTAAAAAGGCCCCCGACTATTCGGAGGCCTTTTTTTATTAGACTAGCTGGTGAAAAAAACTAGAAGGAAATGGCACCTTGAATAACAAAGCCCTTGAAGTTACCTTGATAGAAACGGTTGTTTGCACCGGCATCCGGGAAACCATCATAATTCTGATTTACATACTCACCTTTGAGCAACACATTCTTTGTTACGAACCATCCACCACCAATGGATAGCCGATCAATAGTTACATCATATTGTGTACCTGCACTGGCTGCTGTAACACCATCAGCCACTGTTGCATTTAAAGTGATGTAACGGCCTCCAAAATAAAACTTCTCATTCTTGCCAAACCGATAAAGGGCTTCAGCGGCAAACTGGTCAGCTTTGCGATCGTCTATTGCTGGACGAGCAGGGTTGGTTCCCTCTCCATTTTCAAATTGATTTGCTCCTTTTGCAAATTCAAGGGTACCGAATACTTCAAGTCCACTGAATTTTACAAAGGGGTTAACCATAAAGGTTGTAACGTTATCGCGGAAGCCGGGGTTAAATCGGCCAGAAGTATAGTTACCGGTAACGGTCACAGGAGCGTTATCCATTACAAACTGGTAATTTGATCCGGTTCTGTCACCTCCAAAAATGGTGTTGCTCGCAGAAGATGCGGTGGTATAAAATGAGCCGGTTAAACGAACACGGAGATTATCTTGCAGTTGTTTATCAAAACCTACTTTACCATAAATTGCTGGTTTGCGCTTTGCACCTTCGGGCTGTGAAGGGGCAGAAACGTTACCTTGAATTTCGCCATCGGTCATGGCAATCATCGTGATGATACCATTTTTTTGCCAGTACAACTCAGCACCGATTTCAGTAGTAAAAGCATCCATGATGTTATTTTCTATCCATGGGTTTTGTAAAGTATGACCACCATCGCTCCTGCGGAAGTGTGCATCACCGTAGTTAATCTCCATGTGCCCTACTCTCAAGGTTAAATTTTTCCACAGGTTATCCATAAATTCGCTGTTGAGGAAGGTAACTTTATCTACTTGCAGATAACCACCCTTTACCCAAAATTCATTATGGTGATGTGAAGCCATGTAGGACACCAGATTTAACCGTACACCATCGTACAACTGCACATCAATATTCAGGTTGGCTTGAGCCAGCGGAAAACCTCCACCCATTTCATATAGGTTGGCAGCCGGAATAGATGAGGCGGTTAATCCATTACTATGCTTTAGGTTTTGATAACCTTGTGTAAAGCCTGCACCAATTCGCAGCTTAAAACCATCATAACCAACGGTATCTTCTTTAGTTGTTTCGAAAACATTAATACCGGTTTTATCATACGGACGGAAGTATTGAATGGCCGGTTGTTGGGCCATAACACTCAAGCTAAAAACCATCAGCATTACAATGCTTAACAGTTTTATTTTAGTGACATTAGTTTTCATATGTGTTTGTGTTAAAGGTTTGTTTTTAAAATTTATTTTGATTTGAAATTATTTAGCAGGTGTAAGGGTAATGTCGAATTTTACGGTTACTTCTTCGCCAACTTTTATAGTTCCCATCATGGCGGTTGGGGGCACCATGTTCCAATCCTTCATATTAAGTGTATGCGATCCGGTAATCTGCACATCACCATTGGCAAGTACTTTGGCTTTGGCGCTCAGTTCTATCGGTTTCGTGGTTCCGGCCATGCTCAAATTACCGGTTGCCACTACGGTAAATTCACCACTACCTGAAATTTTTGCTGCGCCAAGCTTGTATTGAATAGTGGGATTCTTCTCAGAATTAAAGGCCTCATAAGTTTTGTTGTCCATGGTTTTGCCTTTAGTACTTTTTATGCCGGTTACTGGCATTTTCACCACTACATCCTTTATGGTGGTTAGTTGGTTACCGTCAAGGGTTAGTGCTCCACTGCCCTCTACCTGAGTAACCTCCGATTCCCATTCGTGGAGGGTGGAGCTACCCGTTACTGACATTTTAATGGTTTTACTCTTGTAGGCTACCTGAGCATTACCAAAGTATGGTAGAAACAATAATGCCAGTAGAATGAGTTTTAGCGGCTTGATTTTCATCTGGTTTTGTTTGTTGGTTCTGTTTTCAAGGGTAAAAGTATTGCGGGTAAAAAATTAAATTATTGATTCACGTCACAACTCTAGGTGACTTTAATCAGTCTGAATGATGGAATGGTTGTGCTTAAAATCAAAGAGAATTAAGTGGATTTAACCCTTGTTAGCAAGCATATCGTGAAACATTCACCTAGCACATGGTTGGTCACAACGGAAAAAATTTAGAAGCCAAACTATGAAATGTGCCCATCAACCTATTTAACATGCATATTCATTGATACTATAGATTTTTTTATCAACTTAGTCCTGCTACTTTCAGAGTCCTATTTCAAACCGTGCTCGTCATGAATCAGAAGTTACTTTTTATCTCAGCCTTGGGGGTATTGTTATTAAACCAGCGGTGCTCATCTCCTGAATCACAACCAACGCAGCTGCAACAGCTTAGTGTTGTTAAGGTGTTGCAACAGGATGTTCCGTTGGAAAAGGATTTCGTTGGTCAGGTTTATGGACAAAGTGATATTACCATCAGGGCAAGAGTAGATGGTTTTTTGCAAGGCATACATTTTCAAGAAGGCACTATTGTGCAAAAAAACCAATTACTATATACCATCGATGAGGTTCCTTATCGTGTCGAGGTTGCCCGAATGGAAAGCCAGCTGAGTGAAGCACGCGTGCGGGCGGTAAATGCCGGCAACGAACTGGAACGACTTCGCCCGCTGGTTGCCACCAGTGCCATCAGCGTTAGTGACTATGATGCTGCCGTTGCCAGCAAGGGTTCTGCTGACGAGATGGTGAAAGCAGCACGGTCTGCCGTGGAACTTTCCAAAATCAACCTGGGCTATTGCAGGATTACCTCACCGATAACCGGGCTGATCGGCAAAAGCGAGGCGAAAGTAGGTGAATATGTAGGCAGGTTTCCAAATCCTGTAATTCTTAATACAGTGTCATCCACTGACAGTATTGTTGTAGATTTTTTTCTGAACGAACGTGATTACTTTCAACTTTCACAGTCATACAGAAACATGACTCCCGAAGAAAGGAGAAACTCAAAAAGTACCAGTCCGTTTTATTTGATACTCAGTGATGGTTCAATATTTCCGCATGCAGGCCGCTTCAATTTTATTGACCGTGGAATAAATCCGGGAACGGCATCCATTCTTTTACAAGCCATTTTTCCAAATCCCGATCGCGTCATCAGGCCGGGGCAGTTTGCAAGGGTTCGTGTAACCATGTCAACAGCCAGCAATGCATTGCTTATCCCCCAGCGCTGCACCATAGAGGTGCAAGGTGAGTTCTTTGTTTTTGTGGTGGATGAAAACGGAGTCATCAACAAGCAAAGCGTAGGTGTTCAAAGTCCCTTCCGTGATTATTATGTTATTCAATCAGGCATCAAAGCCGGTGACAAAATATTGATGGACGGATTACTGAGGGCTCAGTCGGGTATGCAGATAGATCCGCAAGTGGTAGAGTTTCAATCAAAAGCAAATCCTCAATAGGCCATGAAGCATATCTTTTTTGTTCGCAGGCCTATCGTTGCCATTGTCATCGCTATATTCACTGTTATTGCCGGAGTTGTTTCGCTTGATACGCTTCCCATTGAGCAATATCCTGATATTACCCCGCCCGTAGTGCAGGTACGCGCACGGTATACGGGTGCAAACTCTACTAACGTTGAGCAATCGGTTGCCACTCCGCTTGAGCAACAGATTAACGGAGTTGAAAACATGATTTATATGCAGAGCACCAACAGCAACGATGGCTCCATGCGCCTGCAGGTAACTTTTGATGTTGGTACCGATCCGGACATGAATACTGTTTTCACACAAAACCGTGTTGCTGCAGCTATCTCTCAATTGCCGGATGAAGTAAACCGTATGGGCGTGACAACGCAAAAAGCAATGCCCAACATTCTTATGCTCCTTACGCTGACTTCGCCAAAGGAAACCTACGATATGAAGTTTCTGGGTAACTACGCCAACATTAATATTATAGACCAGTTGGCGCGGATACCGGGTGTAGGGAGAGCCTTGGTGGTGGGTGCCAGCGATTACTCCATGCGCATTTGGGTAAAGCCAGATAAACTGGCCAGCATGGGTATTACCATTCCCGAAATTATGGGGGCCATCAGGGCACAAAACATCATCATACCTGGTGGACGGTTTGGCGCAGAGCCGGCACCTCCGGGAACTGAATTCACATACACCGTTCTGCTGCCGGAGCGACTGAACAGTGAGGAGTCGTTTGGAAAAATTGTTGTGCGTAACAATCCCGATGGCAGCCAGGTATTGATGCATGACATTGCCCGTGTGGAATTAGGCACTGAACGTTACACAAACATCACCCGGTCTAATGATAAAGAGAGTGCGGCAATATTTATTTATCAATCTCCAGGAAGCAATGCAGTAGTGGTTGCTGATGAAATACTAGCCACCATGGAACGCCTAAAACAGAACTTCCCCGAAGATGTGCTATACTCCGTTGCACTTGATTCTACCATGCCCATCAGGCGAGGCATCGAGGAAATTATTGAAACCCTGATCATCGCACTTTTACTGGTTATTTTGGTTGTGTTTGTTTTTATTCAGGACTGGCGAGCCACCGTTATCCCTACGATGGCCATCCCGGTTTCCTTGATTGGTACTTTCATTCTTTTCCCCGTGCTGGGATTTAGCATCAATACACTTTCGCTGCTCGGGTTGGTATTAGCCATAGGCATTGTGGTAGATGATGCCATTGTAGTGGTTGAAGCGGTTCAAACCAAAATGGAAGGCGGCATGAATGCCAAGGATGCCACCACCGAAGCAATGAAAGAAGTAACTGCTCCTATCATCGCAACCAGTTTGGTGCTCGTAGCCGTATTTGTTCCGGTTATTGCCATACCCGGTATTACAGGAAGTTTGTATCAGGAGTTTGCCATTACCATTGCTGTTTCGGTAATCATTTCCAGTATCAATGCGCTTAGCCTTAGTCCTGCGCTTTGCAGCCTCATGTTGCGAAGCAAGGAAGAAGGAAGTATACAAAACTGGAGATTCTTTAAATGGTTCAACCGTGTTTTTGATAAAAGTACAACCGGTTACACAGGCTATACACATATCATAACCAGTAAAGTAAAAAGAGGTGTTGCTTTTATTGGGGTTACCCTTGTTGCAGCCTTGCTCATTGGCGCAAAGCTTCCCGGTGGTTTTATTCCTGAAGAAGATCAGGGTTACCTCTTTTTAGGCTTGCAATTACCCAACGCCAGCAGCCTTCAGCGCACGGACGAAGTTGCCAGACAAGTAGAGACTGTGCTAAAAAGTTTTCCGGAAATAGAAAAGGTAACGTGTGCGGTGGGTTATAACATGATAGCCGATGCCATGAGTACCAATGCAGCATTCATGTTCTTATCGTTAAAAGATTGGGATGAACGCGAAGGCGTAACAGCCGCACAATTAGCACGCAAAGTGAACATGGCATTGCGAAGCGTAACACAAGCACAGGTTTTTGCTTTTGGCCCGCCCGCTATACCGGGTTTAGGCACAGGCTCCGGTTTCAGTATTATGATACAAGACCGTGTGGGCAGCAGCCCCTTGCATCTACAGGAGCAAACACGGGCATTCATACAGGCTGCTGTTCAGCGACCGGAAATAGGTCGTGCCAATACCCAGTTTCAGGCACAAGTACCTGAAAGACGAGTAGATATTGATGTAGACAAAGTGATGAAAGCAGGTGTTAACCTCAACGATATCTACCAAACATTCGGAGCATTTTTGGGCGGTGCTTATGTAAATGACTTCCCAAAATTCGGACGTATTTACAGAACCTTCATTCAGTCAGAACCCGAATACAGATTGGATGAATCCGGGCTGGATTTATTTTTTGTTAAGAATAGAGATGGAGAAATGGTACCCATCAGTGCATTTGTAACCGTGAACAGGGCCAGCGGACCAGAGTACACCAACCGGTTCAACCTGTTCAGAAGCGCAGAAGTTACGGGCGTACCGGCAGCCGGTTACAGTTCCGCGCAAGCTTTAAAGGCTTTAGAGGAAGTTGCTGCAGAAGTGTTGAGCAACGACATGACCTACAGTTGGAACGCGATGAGCTTCCAGGAGAAAAAAGCCTCTGGCTCGGCCGGTGTTATTTTCGCCATGTCACTGTTGTTTGTTTTCCTGATTCTTGCTGCCCAGTATGAAAGCTGGAGTCTTCCGTTGAGTATTCTGCTGGGCACACCCTTCGCTTTGTTTGGAGCATTTTTGTTTCTTATGCTGGCCCGCATTTTCAGCGAAAGCTTTGAGAACAATGTGTTTGCACAAATCAGTTTGGTTATGCTCATCGCCATGGCAGCTAAAAACGCCATTCTTATTATCGAGTTTGCAAAATTAAAGTTTGATGAAGGCTTGTCATTATTTGATGCTTCAGTTGAGTCGGCTAAGCTTCGTTTTCGTCCGATTTTAATGACGGCCTTCTCATTTATTCTCGGCATTTTACCTTTAGTGCTCGCCAGCGGTGCAGGTGCAGAAGCTCGTAAAGTAATGGGGATGACCTTACTGGGAGGAATGCTTATAGCCACCCTCCTTGGTGTTTTTATGTATCCCATGTTGTTTTACTTCATCGGCAAGTCCTTTGGTTATGAAAAGCAACGCGATAACCTTAACGCCACGAAATCATGATGAGCAGAAGACTGACCATTATTGCCCTGTTGGCATTATTGACCGTTGCCTGCAAAGTAGGAAAAAACTACAGGGGCGCGACAATCGATGTACCGTTAGCGTTTAGCCAGCGTGAATTATCGCCCGGCATCGAAAAAATAAAAGTAGACACCATTGTTGTAAGTGATACAATAGGCATTCAATGGTGGACTATCTACAACGATCCCATACTCGATAGCCTGATACAAAGAGCCCTGAATCATAACCGCAGCGCGCAGATTGCAGCAGAGAGTATTGTGCAGGCGCGAATTTCCCTGCAAATCCAAAAAGCAGATTTCGGCCCTCAACTAAACATTGGCGGTTCTGGGGAATACAGCACCTTGTTGATTAATCAAATTATAGATGCAAACACCCTGTTTATTGGCCAAAGCTCAGCCTTTTGGGAAATTGATATTTGGGGAAGGTTGCAAAGACTTTCAGAGGCAGCGCGTAACGAATGGCTGGCAAGCGAAGCCGGTTATCGCGCCATGATGATGAGCCTCATCAGTGATGTAACCACTACGTACTTCTTGTTGCTTGAGACGCGTGAAAACCTGGCGATAGCTCAACGAAACCTGGCGCTTCGCGACAGTATGCTTGGTATTATTGAACAACGCTTTGCGCGAGGTATTGTTCCTAAAATTGATGTAAACCAGGCACAGATACAATTGGCCATTGCTGCAACAGCAGTACCGCAAAACAGAAGAAGGGAAATACAACTGCAAAATACTTTGTGTGTGCTGATCGGATCAAATCCAACGCATATACCCACACCCATACCCTTGGCTGCGCAAAACAGTCAGCTGGGAATTGAAATTTACCAACCGCGCGAAATTGTTAAGCGCAGACCGGATATCGTAGCTGCAGAATATCAGTTAATTGCTCAAAATGCCCGGGTTGGCGCTGCGCAGGCAAATCGTCTACCCACGTTAAGTCTGTTCGGCAACATCGGTTTCGTGGGCAGCACGGCTCCCGATTTTAGCGTTCAGAATCCACTTTACCAGTTTGGTTTGCAATTGGGTGGGCCGCTTTTTTATTGGGGCAAGCTTAAAAGAGCTACCTGGATTGAAGAAAGCCGGAAGCTTCAGGCGCAATACGCTTACGAAAATGCCGTACTCTACGCTGTAAAAGAAATTGAAGATGTGCTGATTGAATTAAAAACACTGCAGGAAGAAATTGAAATTGCAGAATACCGAAGGGATGCCGCTTTAAATGCGCAGTTGCTTAGCGGCAGCCGTTATAGCCAAGGCGTTACCAGCTACCTGGAATACCTGGAATCGCAACGGCAGGCCTTTGATGCAGAACTAATCTTAACCCGCACGCGTCAGCAATTTTTGAGTGCCAAAATGCGCTTGTATAAAGTTTTGGGAGGTGGAAAGCTTATAAAATGATTTTCGATCAACTGTGCCAAGTGTTGTAATTTGGTATATACATAAAGCACAAGAAAATTTCTGATGCTTAAAAAATCTCTTCTGGCGTAATGCATGTTTCTAAAACCATGTGGATACCCATCATCTCCTTGAGAAATATCAAGGTATAGTCTGATTATTATCAGGTGTAAAACACAATAAACCTGGCTAAATCGAATCATTGTAATATTCCTTTTAGTTAAAAAATTCTATTCTACCACCTCGGGTTAAATGAGTCTTTTGGTTATATTCATTCTCCATTCCGAAAATCTTCATTCCCGCGCTAAATTTTTCATACCATGAAAGTATATGACGAAAAACACCTGAAAAACATCGCCCTGTTGGGAGCCCCGAAAAGCGGCAAGACACTACTTGCCGAAGACATGATTTTTGAAGCGGGTATTACACACCGCAGAGGCACCATTGAAGGAAAGAACACCGTTTCCGACTACCACGAAATTGAACAAGAGCGTGGCAACTCCATCTTCGCTACTGTACTCCATACGGAATGGCACGATTACAAAATCAATATTATTGATACACCCGGTTTTGATGATTTTTCGGGTGAAATGATTTCAGCGTTGCGCGTGGCCGACACCTGCGTAGTGGTTATAAATGCGCAGCACGGTGTTGAAGTCAGTACGGAGTTGATCTGGAATTATGCCGATCAGTTTAACAAGCCAGTACTATTTGCTATCAACCAGGTCGATCACCCGAAATCAAATTTTGACCAGGCGCTTGAATCCTTAAAGCAAACTTTCGGCAACCCGGTAACGCAAATGCAGTATCCCGTAAACCAAGGCGAAGGCTTTGATGCCATCATCGACTTACTAAAAATGGTGATGTATAAATTTCCAGCGGAAGGTGGTAAGCCCGAGAAGCTTCCCATTCCGGAAAGCGAAAAAGAAAAAGCCAACCGGTTGCACAATGAACTGGTGGAGAAAGCTGCCGAGAATGATGAGAAGCTCATGGAAAAATATTTTGAGCAAGGCACACTCGATGAAGATGAAATGCGGCAAGGACTAAAACTGGGCATGATCCATCACGATGTATTCCCAGTGTTCGTCATGTCGGCCAAGAAAAATATGGGCAGCGGAAGGATGATGGGATTTATTGACAACGTAGCGCCCACTCCGCTCGAAGCAAAGCCTGAGACTACCATTGATGATAAAGAAATACCCTACGATCCCACTCAGCCCACGGCACTCTTTGTATTTAAAACACACCTTGAGCCCAACCTGGGAAGGCTTACCTTCTTTAAGGTAATTTCGGGTGAGGTTACGTCATCTTCTGAACTGATTAACAGTCAAACCGGTGCAGTTGAAAAATTCCATCAACTCTTTATTATGGATGGTAAAGCACGCAACCCGGTGGATAAACTTGTGGTGGGTGATATTGGTGCTACCCTGAAACTAAAAGACACTTACACCAATCAAACCCTCCATGCCAAAGGTTTTGAAGTAACGATTAAACCCATTGAATATCCCCAACCGCGCATCCGCACTGCGGTGATTGCACAAAGTAAAGGCGAAGATGAAAAAATTGGTGAAGTACTGAACAAAATTCACCAGGAAGACCCCACCATTAACGTAGGCTATTCGCGCGAACTCCGGCAAATGATTATTGAAGCGCAAGGCGAAATGCACCTTGCTGTTTGCAAATGGTACCTCGAAAATGTTTATAAACTTCATGTTGACTTTATATCCCCACGCATTTCGTATCGCGAAACCATTCGCAAACCTGCTCAGGCGGTATACCGTCACAAAAAACAATCCGGTGGTGCCGGCCAGTTTGGTGAAGTGCATTTAAAAATTGAACCCTACTACGAAGGCATGCCCGAGCCTACTGAGTTTCCGGTGCGCGGCAAAGAAGTTACCGACCTGGAGTGGGGTGGCAAGCTGGTATTCTACAACTGTATTGTTGGTGGTGTCATCGATGCGCGCTTCATTCCATCGATCCAGAAAGGGGTGATGGAAAAAATGGAGCAGGGACCCATTACGGGTTCATACGTTCGCGATGTGCGTGTGATGGTATATGATGGCAAAATGCATCCGGTCGATTCAAACGACATATCCTTTAAAATTGCCGGTATGATGGCATTCAAGGAAGCCTTTATGAATGCAGAGCCCATTTTACTCGAACCTATTTACGATCTCGAAATACAGGTGCCGGAAGAAATTATGGGCGAAGTGATGGGCGATTTGCAAACCCGTAGGTCAATGATCCTGGGCATTGATTCCAAGGGAAAACATCAAATCATTAACGCCCGCACTCCGTTGGCTGAACTTGATCGCTACTCCACAACCTTGCGTTCATTATCGCAAGGGCGTGCCAGTTTCGCGCAACGCTTTACGGAGTTTGCACAGGTGCCTTTTGAAATCCAACAAAAGCTCGCGAAGGAACTTCACGAAGTTGAAATGGCCTGATTTATTTTAATTACTTCTAATCAAAGGTATCCTGAAGAAAATGGGATACCTTTTTTTCTTACCCAGGAAAAGAATACTCCGATTTCATTAATGATAAATATATGAGGCACCTCGTCCTCGGTGTGACAAAACAATCCTATAAGCAAGGGTTAAAACACAAGCATGCAAACTCTCTTCATATCATAGCCTGATGTAAGTGGCATCATTAAACAATCACTTTTGAGGGCAGTATTCCATAGGTAGTCTTCAATATCCTTCCTACTACACGATAGTAGTCGTCATGAAAGGGAAAAACTATAGTCTCACTGTTTTCTATGTTATGTATATCAACAAATCGCTTAGTCGATAAAAAAATAAAGATATTGACTTCATCACGATCAATTTGGGGCAATTCCAACTCATCAATTAACCTGACTTTCCCATAACGCCCAATTTCATACAATCCAAATCGCTTAACATCTTTGAAATTTATTTTCTCCTTTTTGAAAATAGTGATGTATTTAATGTAATCAGGCCCAACTCTCAATCTATTAATTAAGCTTCCCTGAATGAGTAAAATAAAAAATAGAAAAGGTAAAATAAGGAAAACTGCATACCAATATGGCGTCTGATCAAAGAGTATATACACTAAGTAAACTGAAGGAGCAATTAAAAAAATCAAAGTGAAAAACTGAGTTGATCTTTCAAAGCGTGTTGTTTTGAATTCCCGATAACCAGTAGACATTTAATTAATTATCATATTGTCACTTCAACGTCAGCTCATCAACAATATGCTTTGCGCCACCCAACTTATCGATGCACCACAGCACATACCTTATGTCCACACAAATGGTGCGGTTAAAATCTTTGTCAAAGGCAATCTTGTGGCTTAGCGCTTCATAGTTGCCATCAAACGCCAGTCCGATCAGTTCGCCATTGCCGTTCAGCACCGGTGAGCCTGAGTTACCACCGGTAATATCGTTGGTAGTAATGAAGTTCACCACCAGGTCGTTGGTGCGCGCGTCCTTGTATGTGCCAAAGTCATTTTTTCTGGCGGCTTCCAACAGTTCTTTCGGTAAATCAAACTCGTAGTCGCCCGGCTTGTATTTCTCCAACACGCCTTTCATCGTACACACATAATCATACGATACTGCATCGCGCGGACGGTATGGTTTTACACTGCCATAGCTCAGGCGCATGGTAAAGTTCGCATCGGGGTACATGGTTTTGCCGGGGTTCATTTCGCGCACACCCTTCAGGTACAGTCGGCTTAAATCGTTGTTGCGGTGCGTAAACTCGGTGAAGGTTGGTGTAAAACGGGTGTTGAAATTTTTTACAAAAGCCGAAACGTAGGCATAGGCCGGATCGGCCCGCAGGGCTGCCACATCGGGCTTGGCCATGAAAGCATCCCAACGGGCATCGTCAAACACCATGGTTTTTGAAAACACCTCGGCTGCAAACTTCTTATACGTGGCCTCATCGCTCAAATCGCCATAGCCGGTGCGCAGGCGGGTATAAAATTCAGCGGGGTGCTGTGCCGATTCAATATCATGATAATACATGCGGCAAGTGGCTGCCAGTATCTGTTCATCGGATGCCTTATTTTCATTTTGCAGAAACATAGTGCGTGTGCGCTTCAGGCTTTCTGTAACCCTGGCAATTTCATCAGTCGAGGGAGTTTCGCGCGTAAGCGCGTTTTCAAGCGCCTGCCATGACGCAGCATAGGTTGCCAGTGGTGAGCCGAGTATACCTTCATTCATGTAAATGCGGTGCTTCGCATACGGCCACCAGGCTTTGTACGCTTTTTCATACTCTGCAAAAACATTTTCGTAGTCGGCTTTTCCTTTAGCCCATTGAATAAACTTTTCTTCCGCTGCCCTCTTCTGACCGAACACATCATACTTCAACAACTGCTGTGCTTCTCCGTCAAAAAATTTCCAGTAGTTGGCAATGGCCGCATAGCTGGAAGCTAACTGCAGTCGCACGGCATCGCTTTTCTTCATCTGTTCAAACATCAGCTTTAAGCGAACATCACGCAGGTTAACAATGGCTGGATTTTCAATTTCGGTTTTGATTTTTACACCGAGCGAAGTTTCGTAGCGGTTGGTGCTTCCGGGGTAACCGAAAATCATGGCATAGTCATTTTCCTTCACCCCTTTGGTGGATACGTTCAGGTAGTACTTCGGCTTGTAAGGTACGTTGTCGGGTGCATAGGCTGTTGCCTTGCCATCTTTGCTCATGTACACACGGAACACGGCAAAGTCACCGGTGTGGCGAGGCCACTCCCAGTTGTCGGTATCGCCACCAAACTTGCCGATGCTTTCAGGCGGTGTACCCACCAGGCGAACATCGCGGTAACGCTGATAGACAAAAAGCAAATACTGGTTGTTGCGAAAAAAAGGAGCAACCCGCGCTTCCAGGTCGCTTCCATCGGTTGTGCGCTTTACAATTTCATTGGATATGCTTTGGAGTTTAGTGGCCCGTTCGGCACCGCTCAATCCTTTCAGGGCATCTTCAACTTCTTTGGTAACATCTTCAATGCGCACTAAGAACTGCACCGACAAGGAAGGCGCTGAAATTTCTTCGGCTCGTGTTTTGGCGTAGAAGCCATCGCGCAAATAATTATTGTCCACTGAACTGGCTGCAGCAATGGCCGAATACCCGCAGTGGTGGTTGGTAAAAAGTAACCCTTCACGGCTTACAATCTCACCGGTACAGCCACCGCCAAAAATTACAATGGCATCTTTAACCGAGGGTTTATTCAGGCTGTACAGTTGCTCTTTGTTGAGTTTCAATCCCATCTTTACCATGTCGTTATATACCTGGTCGCCCAGCATGTACAATAACCACATGCCTTCATCGGCACGGACGAAACTAAATACCAACACAAAAAGAAGGGAGAGCATGCGCTTTTTCATAGCTGCAAAAATTTTAGTGCGTACTAAAGTTAAACATAAGTATGCGAGTACGAAAACAATAAAACAGGAAAGGAATTATACCTTTGCATCCTTAATTGATATGGCTTCTTTTGAACAAAATATGAATATGCGAATCGGCAGTCTATTAGCAATAATTTTGTTTACTATGAATACCTACCCGCTTTGGGCACAACAGGGAGCTATACCCTTGACCAATGCATCAGTAAAAGGTATTGCTGTTTATGGTAAACCGGTCGACAACCAAACGCGGTGCGTACACTGGCATTCACCCCTCGACATCATTGCCATTAAATTCTACTGCTGCGACCAATATTTTCCCTGCTATTCTTGTCATGAAGAAACCGCTGATCATGCTGCTACGGTATGGCCGAAAAAAGAATTTGACAAAAAGGCTATCCTCTGTGGTGTATGCGGTCACGAACTGACCGTTAACGAGTACATGCAATGCAACAACAACTGCCCGAAATGCAACTCACCTTTTAATCCAGGTTGTAAAAATCATTATCACCTGTATTTTGAAACTGAATAAATCAAATATCAAGTTCAAGGTTTAAAATTCAAGATTCAAAGTCCTAAGTCCAAACAACTAAGTCCCAAGAAATTTGACCTCCACCGAAGAACTATACAAAACCCTTGAATTGCTTCGCGATGAACGCAATGCTGACCTGGAGCAATACAAACAAAAAGTAATGCTGCTCCCACTCAGCCGAAAAACAAAAGAAGGCAAAAGCTGGTATCCGGTTAAACTCAGGCGGCATTATATCGGCACGGGTGAAAGGTTGATCATTGAAATTGAACGCACGCAACACCTTAATCAGGCGCATGTATTTCAATCCGCAAAAGTGGTGAATGTGTTTTGTAACGCACACAACACACCGGAGAAAGAACACATGGGCGGTGTAATCAATTATGTGCGCGACAATACCATGGTGATAACGCTCAACAGCGATGATTTACCCGATTGGATTGACGACCCATTGCTTGGCGTGGATGTTATGTTTGATGAGATGACCTACCGCGAAATGGAGTTTGCACTGAAGGAAGTGATTAAAGCGGATAAAAGTCGGGTAGCAGAACTGAGAGAAATATTGCTTGGTTACCGGTTGCCGGTTGCCAGTCGCCAGTTACCGGCAACAGGCGACTGGAAACCGGTGACCGATTTAAACGCAAGTCAGCAGGAAGCACTGCAAAAGATTTTAAACAGCGATGATGTTGCGATTATTCACGGGCCTCCTGGCACCGGAAAAACTACCACTCTGGTAGAAGCGATAAAAGTTACGGTAAAGGAAGAGAAACAGGTGTTGGTTACAGCACCCAGCAACGCAGCGGTTGATTTGTTGGTTGATAAACTCAGTGAAGCGGGATTGAATGTACTGCGCATCGGGCACCCGGCACGCGTTACCGAACAAACGCTTAGCAAAACACTGGATGCCCGTATCGCCATGCACGAACATTTCCGTGAGTTGCGAAACATGCGCAGGCGCATGGAGCAGTTGAAAGACATGGCGTTTAAATACAAGCGCGAATTCGGTTACTCCGAACGCCAACAACGAAAGCTTTTGGTGCAGGAAGCGAAAGCCCTCAAAGCTGATGCAGATGTACTGGAGTTTTACATTGTCAATGATCTGTTACAAAACAGTGAAATTATTGCGTGCACGTTGGTAGGCGCTTCACATCCTACCCTTCGCGGCAAGCGTTACAAAACTGTTTTTATTGATGAAGCTGCACAAGCACTGGAGCCTGCATGCTGGATACCGATTTTACGGGCCGAACGTGTGGTGCTGGCAGGCGATCACCACCAACTGCCGCCAACGGTAAAATCGTTTGAAGCAGGAAAAGCAGGTTTATCAAAAACACTTTTCGAAAAATGCATTCAGCACCATCCGCAAACTGCGCTGATGTTGCAAACGCAATACCGCATGCACGAAGACATCATGCGTTTTTCGGCTAATTATTTTTACGAGAACAAACTGCTGGCTGATGCCTCCGTTGCCACTACCCTGCTGGAGCCCGGTATGTTGCCTTTCGATTTTATTGACACAGCCGGTTGCGGGTTTACCGAAGCGCAGGATACTGAAACATTAAGTCGTTACAACGAGGAAGAAGCACTGTTCCTGATCCGGCAAGTGGAGAAACTGATTCTTCATGTTGGTGTGGACCATTGGAATTTCTCCATTGGCATCATTACACCCTACAGCGCGCAGGTAGAACGGTTGATCAAATTGGCTGAACAATCGGAAGAGCTCTCAACCTTAGCCTCATTCATCACCATCAACACGGTGGATGCCTTTCAAGGACAAGAGCGCGATGTGATTGCCATTAGCTTAGTTCGCTCAAACGAAAAAAGTGAAGTGGGATTTTTAGGCGACATCAGGCGTGTAAATGTGGCCATGACGCGGGCAAAGAAAAAACTGATTATGGTTGGCGACAGTGCTACATTGGGTTCGCACCCTTTTTACATTGATTTGCTAGAACACGTGCAGCAAAAAGGTTTTTATAAAAGCGTTTGGGATTTGATGGGTTAAGCAGAAGCCGTAGCTTTTGAGCGATGGGGAAGAAAAATCTCAACTGAAGTACCAAGTTGAAATGTGCTGGACAATTTCACTTTACCCATTAACTTATCCACAACCTTCTTTACTATGTATAGCCCAAGTCCGTTGCCCTTAGAACGCTCGTTGGCACGGAAATACATATCAAACACCTTGTCGATGTATTGCTCCTCTATTCCCCATCCCTGGTCTTCAACAATCAATGTCAGGCCTTTCCCATCGGCTGATGCTGAAAGATTGACAACAGAACCGGGGTAGGAAAACATGATCGAATTCTCCAGTAAATTCTCTACAATTACCCTGATAAGGGCAGGGTAAGAGTAAAATGAATAGGCACTTGCAACATTTGTCGTAACCCGGATTTCATGGTTTTTTATTTCACTGGATAAATTTTCCTGTGCTGTTACAAAAACTTCATCCATGTAAATTTCCTTATAAATCAACTCTGCCGACCCGACATCGCTTACAGATTGAAGCTTAATGAGCATTTTGTCGAGGCTACGGGCAGTCTGGTTTACTTTTTCAAAAAGGCTCACAGCATTTTCATCTTTGATTGTAACCTTGGCAACTTCTGCAAGCCCCATAAACGTAGTAAGCGGGCGCCTGAAATCATGCGATGACCTGTAAAAGAAAGTGTCCAACTCTTTATAGGCCTGCTTCAACTCGCGTGTGCGCAACTCAACCGTTGATTCAAGTTCTTCATTGATACGAAGTATTGTATGATTCGAAAGCTGAAGCTCTTCCGATTGCGCTTGTATCTCTTCGTTTTGTTCCTGAATATGGAAGTTTAATGACCTTACCTTCTTATAATTCCTGTAAACAATAAAACCGGCCACAAGTGTAAAAAGAAGTATAGCGAGGCCAAAAGCAATGGCAATCCGCTGTTGCCGCAAACGACTTTCGCTAATCAAAAGGGCAGCATCGCGCAGTTCTTTATCCTTGTTAAGCAATTCAATTTGTTGATTTTTCTGTAGCAGTGTGTATTCACTCTGCAAGCTTGCTATGCGGTTTGCAAGCGAGGAACTATAAAGCGAGTCGCTTAACTGAATATATAGTTTATAGTATCCGGCACTCTTTTCAGAATTTCCCATCAAACTGGCAAGTGTTGCCTTTTCCCGATAAATATCACGCAGGGATTGAGTAAAGTTGGACTTTTGGGCGAGCGCTTCAGCAACTTTCAGGTGTTCACTGGCTCTTGCATAGTCCTTAAGTTTGATGTACACCTGCCCTAGCGAAAGATTGCACCAAACAATTCCGATATCATTCTTCGCTTCAGTTTCAAGTGCCAGGCTTTGTAATTGATAGGCGATCGATTCGCTGAATTTACCCTGAAGGCTCATTAAGTGTCCCATGTTATTTAGGGTAGAAGCCATTCGGGTTTTGTCCTTTATACTTTTTCGGACTTCAAAAGCTTTGTTTAAGTAATACAAAGAAGAATCATAAACTTTTGTGTTGCTGTAGATAATGCCCAACAAATTGTAGTTTAACCCCTCCAATACCTTGTACCGGTTTCGTACAGCAATTGGGAACGACTTAAATGCAAAGTCCTTACCCAGATCATTTTGTGATAGCAAAAAATAAACCCATCCTAATTGCCACAGAAGTCTGCTTTGTTCATAACTGTAGCCATTTGTCTCTGCTATTTTTAAACCCTCGTACGCATTATTAAGGCTCAACTCATAGTTACCCAAATCAGAAAAAGTATAGGCTATCTCAACCTGAGTAACCACATACTCATACATTAATCCATTTGACCGGTAGTAAAGTTTGATCTCGTTCAGTAGCCTAAGTGCCTCTTCGTATTCCAATTTTCGCAAATGCAGATTTGCCTTTCGGAGTTTGTACTCATTCGCAATATCAGGACTATGCAATTTTAAAGTGTTAATATAATTGGTCTGCCGAAGAAAACTTTCCGCACTATCATATTGTAACATTTCTATATGGTAATCGGCAAATTGAAGGTAAATATCTGCCAGCAGGTTTGGTCTGTTTAAGCTCTCCCTTAGCGCCAATGATTTTTTCAGCAATTGCAGCTGCTTGTCACGCTGGCCTTGTAAGCCGTAAAACCTTGACCACTCTTTATTTAATACAGAGAACTCAAAAAGAAATTCTGTGCCGTTCAAAACTTCATGGGCACGCGTAAAAAGCATCGAGGCGGAGTCAACCTCTCCTCGCCTCGCCAAAAAATTTGCATACTTTACCAAACCATAGCCTTCAATGTTTTTCAGATTTGTCTGATGGGCCTGGCTTACTCCCTGTGCATAAAACTTTCCGGCCAATAGCTGATCTCCGAGCGATTGCTCGTAAAGCGCCCTATATATCAAGGATAGCGCCTTGCCCCTCTTGTAACCAATCCCTTCGCTGATTTCCAGTGCTTGTAGTGTGTATTCGTTGCTCTTACGTTCGTCAAAAGCGGAGCATTCAAGCGCCATCGAATTGAGCATATCCACTTTGGCCTCACCGCTTAACCCACGGGCAATGTTTTCAAGGCTGTCTATGCGCTCAAGTCCTCTCAAAGAACCATTTTGTGCAAACATCAAATTGCATATCACTATACAAACAGTAAAAACTACAATTCGAATCATAAGGTCCTTATAACGTAATGTACCTACTTCATAACCCGTTCAGAAATTTTACCGGTAACTTTACTTTTCAGTATTAACTTTTTCGCACCATAGTGTGTTACTTCCTCTTTCACCAGGTAATGTTCAGCATCGTACTCCTGCAAGTGACTGTCCTTGGTAACACCTGTTTTACCACGCCATACATCTAACTTCACGGGTTCCCATAATTTACTTTTAGCTGATCGGTATGCTGCGTCCAGAATGGCATTTACTATATAGCCATCATAAAAAGTTTCCTTTGGTTGTGATCTTTGTTCAAAGGCATTCAGCATGTCGGTAAACATGTGGTTGTATCCCAACTCGTTCAACTCATCACCTACCGGAAAAAGCCAACCGGTATTGCTTTCTGCTTTCTCTGCTACATAATCAGCACCCTTTCCGGTAGTAAACATTTCAAAGCCTGTACGCAAAAACCCATTCGTCCAGATGGTGCCTTCTGATCCCATCACTTCATCGCGCAAATCCAAGCCACCCCGAAACGTCCAGCTTACTTCAAATTGTCCGATGGCACCGTTTTCATATTTCACTAAGCCGATGGCGTGATCTTCAGCATCAATCGGTTTTACCTGCGTATCCGCCCAGCACATCACTTCAATCGGCTTAATGTCTTTACCGATATACGTGCGTGCAATCTCCACACAATGACAACCGAGATCCAGAATACATCCACCACCAGCTTGCTCCATATCCCAGAACCATTCGCTGTGCGGGCCTGGGTGCGTCTCGCGCGATTTCGCCCAAAGAATTCTTCCCAAGGCACCGCTTAAAATACTTTCGTGTGCTTTCAAAAATTTAGGCGTATACACAAGGTCTTCAAGGTATCCATTAAAAATTCCGGCTTTCTCTACCGCTTCCAGCATGCGCTTTCCTTCTTCCGCATTTCGTCCGAGCGGCTTGGTAGCCATAACAGCCTTCTTATGCTTGCAGCACAACATCACGGCTTCTTCGTGCAGGTTGTTGGGTAACGAAACACAAACCACTTCAACATCCGGCCTGCTAATGGCTTCCTCCATATTGGTAGTTCCGAACGGCACATCGTAATCGGCCATAAATTTCTTCACACTTTCATCCTTACGGGAATAAACCGAAACAATCTTATCCTTACTTCTGTATCCGTGAAGTGAATCGGTATAAAAACGGCCGATAAAGCCAGTGCCTAACATTGCAATGCGAGTCATAATTATAGTAGTGTTTAATGTTTGAAGTTATGGTTATTGGGCATTCCGTACAAACCTTTATAAAAATGTTGGGGCACAAAATCCAATAAATGATTAACATTGGCACGCTAAAAAACCTTGTTATGAAAAAACTGCTTTTCCTACTCGCCATTCTTGCATTGATAGTATCATGTGCCGAAAAAGAAGCCACCTTTACCCGCGAAGAAGGACTGAACTCCTTTTCTGTTGAAGGGATCGAAAACCACTTAAAAATTTTATCCTCCGATGAATTTATGGGCCGGAAGCCTTTCACAGAAGGGGAACGAAAAACATTGGCCTACCTGGAAGACCAGTATAAAGCCCTTGGCCTGGAACCGGGCAACGGAGAAAGCTACCTACAGGAAGTACCGATGGTAGAAATCACCACTACGGCATCACCGGTAATGGAAGTAAAATCGAAGAAAGGAGCGTTCACCCTTGAAGGATTGAAAGATTACGTGATCTGGACCGAACGTACACAAGAAACAATTGAGCTAAAAGATAGTGATTTGATTTTTGCCGGCTTCGGGATTGTAGCGCCTGAGTACAACTGGAATGATTATGAAGGCCTGGATGTGAAAGATAAAATCGTGTTGGTAATGGTGAATGATCCTGGATTTGGATCGGAAGGCACTTCCTTGTTCAAAGGAAATACCATGACTTACTACGGCCGTTGGACATACAAGTTTGAAGAAGCAGCACGGCAGGGCGCAAAAGGTCTGCTGATCATCCACGATGATGTACCGGCTGGCTACGGATTTTGGGTGGTGCAGAATAGCTGGAACACTTCAAAGTTATACTTAGATACACGCGACAAAAATCCCTACTTCTGCGCAACCGTTGGTTGGGTTTCAAATCCAACAGCTAAAAAATTGTTTGAAACGGCTGGCATCGATTGGGCTTCAACGATTTCGGCTGCCCGTCAACCGGGTTTTAAAGGCATGGCCATGAACCTGAAACTCTCCACTACCCTTTCGGTGCAGGCGAAATACGATAAGAGCTACAATGTTGTTGGAAAGATAACGGGTGAAAAGCAACCTGACGAATACATTATCTACTCAACCCACTGGGATCACCTTGGTATCGGCAAAGCCGATGAAAAAGGAGACACCATATACAATGGAGCGCTCGACAATGCCAGCGGAACAGCCGGTATGCTTGAAATTGCGAAGGCTTTCAAATCGATGAAGTCAAAACCTAACCGTACCGTTATCTTTCTAGCGGTAACGGCCGAAGAGCAAGGTTTGTGGGGCTCGGAGTATTATGCGCAGAATCCCATCTATCCGAGAGAAAAAACAGTAGCTAACATTAATATGGATGGCGTAAACCCGTATGGAAAAATGAAAGACATTGTTGTGGTTGGCGTTGGGCAATCCAACCTGGAAGATTACCTGGACGAAGAAGCTAAAGCTGTTGGGCGTTACACGTCACCTGAACCTAACCCGGTGGCTGGATATTATTTCCGTTCCGATCATTTCTGTTTTGCCAAAGTGGGCATCCCTGCATTGTATACCGGAACGGGTATTGATCATTTTGAAAAAGGTACTGAATTCGGCAAGCAACTCCAGGATGAATACGTAGCGAAGTATTATCACAAACCATCAGATGAATATGATACTTCACGCTGGAATCTTGATGGCGCAGTAGATGACCTTAAACTGTTGTTCAATGTTGGCAAGAAAATTTCATTTGAAACTACTTGGCCGCAGTGGAAGGAAGGTTCGGAGTTTAAGGGAATACGGGATAGTTATATGAATCCATAAACCTGGCGCATTAGTTAAAAGTCAAAAAGAGGTTTGTCGTTGACAGACCTCTTTTTTTCACACTTCAACAAATCTTCAGATTAGTTTTTGCCCACTATTACCTCCCGTTATTCGCTTCTCAAACTATCCACGGGATTAGTTAATGAAGCTTTCAACGACTGGTAGCCGATGGAAATACCTGCCATTAGAAATGCAGATAATCCCGCCAAAGCAAAAATCCACCAGGACATATCAATACGGTAGGCAAAATCTTGTAGCCACATATTCATAGTGTACCAGCCAATTGGAGCAGCAAGTATAAAAGCTACCAATACACGCCACGCAAAACTTTTTGAGAGAATAAAAACCACTTGCTGCATCGATGCACCCAACACTTTGCGGATGCCGATTTCTTTTGTTCGTTGGCCGGCCGTAAAAGCTGCCAGACCAAACAAACCCAAAGAAGCAATCACAATGGAAGTAATGGTAAAGAATCCAAAAACCTCCCCTAGTTTCAATTCGCTGTTGTAGAGTTTGTTGTATTCATCACTCAGAAATTGATATTCAAAAGGATACGTTGAGTTTTTCTTAAACACGGTTTCGATATGGCTAAGCGTTTGAGGAATATTATCGGATTCAATTTTAAGTGCCAAAAACCGGCCCCGATATTCTGAAAAACGAATCATTAACGGCTGAATTGGTAAGTGCATGGAAAGCATGTGAAAATCTTTCACCACACCAATGATGGTGCTCTGCCCCTGGTACTCGAACTGTTTGCCAATAGCCTCTTCGGCCGTCCAGCCCAATGCACGGGCGGCTGTTTCATTAATGATGAAATTATCCACTTCATCAGATTTGATATCGCGCGAAAAATTCCGACCGGCCACAAGTTCAATTCCAAATACTTCTGTAAAATCCAACCCAACTGACCATTGGTAAATAGCCATATCTTCTTTGTTATCGGCATTCTTTTTAATCATGGTGCTTGATGAAATTTCTGCCGGCAAGCTGGAGGTAATAGTAGTTGCTATTACACCCGGATGCTCCTGCCACTGTGTTTCCAGGGTTTGATACTTTTCACGAAGAGACCTGTCCTTCAACCAAAGGGTAACAACATTTTCTTTATCGTAGCCTAGCTCTTTGCTCTTCATAAAATCCAGTTGGCGATAGATTACAACACTGCTGATGATTAGTACAATGGATGCCACAAACTGAAACACAATCAGGAACTGCTGCAGGCTGAAGCCGGAAACTTTTATGTCTGTTTTTGTTTTGAGTACATCAACCGGCTTTAAGGATGACATGGCCAGTGCAGGATAGCTACCCGACAGTAAACCAACCACTAACACCAATGCCAACAGTGCGGGCAAAACCATCGGGTTGGCAAGCAGGTTAAACTCAATAGGCCGCTCCACAATTCTCCCGAAGTAAGGCAACACACTATACGTAAGTCCAGTGGCCAGAAGTAAAGAAAACAATGCAATCAATACCGACTCGCCCAAAAATTGTGTAATAAGTTGTCTGCGCATTGCACCCACTACTTTGCGTAAACCAACTTCCCGCGCACGCTTGATTGAACGCGCCACTGCCAGATTCATATAGTTTACACAGGCCAACAACAATACAATCAACGCCACGGCTACATAGGCATAGATAACCTTGAGGTTTCCTTTTTGCCCGATGTCAAAATTGACACCTGTTTGGAAATACGAATCGGTTAATGACTGTGCGAAGTATTGATCTTTAAACGGATATTCAGAATAGTCGTCCGGGAGTTGATACTTTTTCAAAAGCGCTGCAAAATTTTTCTCCAAAGCCGAAATCGTTCCCCCTTCTTTCAATTCAAAAAAGGTGTAGTAGGAATTGTTACTCCATCCGGTACGTTTCATCTCCTCTGCATAACCGTTGCTATATAATAATTGAATAACAAATGAATACTTGAATGATGCACTGGCCGGTTGATCGGGGATAATACCAGTAACTGTAAAATCTCCTTCACCATCCTGGTAGCGAAATGCCTTACCGATGGGATCCTGATTTCCGAAAATAGTTTGAGCTAATGATTGTGTTAACACGATACTGCGGCCATCGGTTAATACCGTTTGTGGATTACCTTCATTAAATGGAATGCGGAACACATTGAAGAACTCTGCATCCGCAGCAATTCCTTCTTGCCAAAAACTTCTACCATCAATTGTTAAAAGACCTGATGTTCTTTGAACAGTGGTGGCATGTGTAACTTCCGGACACTCTTCCATCATGACGCGTGCCAGTTGAGCCGGAGTTACGGCAAAGAAATCTGTACCCATAAACACATTGCCCGCTTGCTTTTGATAAACCCGGTAGATGCGTTCGGTATTGGGATAAAACCTGTCGTACGAAAATTCATGTTGCACATAAAGCAGAATAATCATAAAGCAGGTTAGCCCGAGTGTAAGTCCGGCAATGTTAATTCCCGAATAGAGTTTCTGTTTTAGCAAATTGCGCGAAGCAATCTTGAAGTAATTCTGAAACATGTCGTATTGATTAAGATGTGTATTGCTTCGTTTTCTAAAGGCAAACGGACGCATATAATTAAAAACCTGAAATGCGTAAGAAAGCTTTGCCCTGGAGGAAGATTTTGTTCTTAGATCGGAGTAAAATTTCTCTTCCAGATCGCCCTGAACTTCTTCGGCTAAATCTTCTCGTAGAAATGCCCTCAACAATTTGTTTGCCCACACAGGTGGTTTATTCAACTCATCCATAACCTATGTTTATATATCAAACAAAGTTTACTTTAAACGCGGGATACTGCTGCCACAGGCTAACTTTAAAGTCGCGAGAGTCTTTGAGCACGCGTTTGCCAATAGCGGTGATCGTAAAAATGCGCTTGCGCCTTCCGCCTCGCGCTGCTGTTGCTTTGCCCATTTCAGACTTCAAAAAGCCTTTGCCTTCCAGTCGATCTAGTGTGGAATGGACCGCTCCGATCGAAACTGCCCGGCCTGTTTGCTTTTCAAATTCCTCAGCAATCCGAAAGGCATAAGCATCATCTTCGCCCAGAATGCCCACCAGGAGCAGGAGTACTTCCTCAAATTCACCTAATCGGGTTTCTATCATATCAGTTTCGGTTCTATTAGTTACTAGATTGTAGAGTAAATATACGAGCAGAACCAGTATTTGTTCTACATTTTAGTAATAAATATGGAAGAATTATCCATCTATTCTGAGTGGCAAGGCTTCGCCATGCAAGATGCCCACCTTGAGCATTACAATTTCTTCAAATTCACCTAACTGGTACTTCTTCATTGAACGGGTAAGATTTCTTTTCCATTTGCTCGTCAGCCTGTGATGGCAAAAAAGTATCACAATGGTGAATTCACATCTTAACTAAAGGATGATGTTACATATCATCTTTAATGTTGTATACCACCATCCGCTCATCACCTTTTAACTTCAGGTGGCTACACACGCGGGACGGAAAAGGCCACAGCACTATCGGCACAACCAAACTGGTAAAAAAAATTATCATCAACCATCTGCTCTCCACCAGCATGTAACCTAAAGCAAGCAACAGTAAGCCAACCGAAAACAATATTGAACGTACGATAGTTAGGTTGGCATATGCACTTAGTCGTTCGCCCAGGCTTATCACTGTCCGAAGATTTCGGAGCCGGTTAAAAAAGATGGCAAGCGCTAGCACCCAGAGGTTGATTACCACACCACAAACAACATAAACAACAATTTGATGATCGGGTAACTGGGCAATCCATATCATCGGTTCAGTTGAACGGGCATATGGCGAAATGATCACTACCGCAAGGGGAATAAGGATCAACAGAAACAACGTTCCATAGAGTTTATAGAAGTACTGCTGAAGGGAGTGGAAATTCATACAGGCCTGTTGTTCGTTGCATCAAATTATGGAAATGAAGTTTCAACGTGTAACTATTTTGTCCTATTTTTGAAGAACAGAAGGTCATGGCTGAAACGATTTCAAATTTATCAAGAAAAGAACAGGTTATCCGGATGGCGGCAGAGCTTTTCAAGGAGAAAGGTTACTCCGCGGCATCCATGCGCGACCTCGCCCAAAAGTTGGGAATTGAAGCAGCGAGTCTATATTCCCACATTAAGTCGAAAGAAGAAATTCTGCGTACACTTTGCTTTGATATGGCTGCTGACTTCCGCGCTTCATTGCTGGAAGTAGAGAAAAAAAACGTGTCGGCCCGCGAAAAACTAAGACTTGGAATTATCGGCCACGTAAAGGTAATGGCCCGTGATCTTACTGCATCGGCTGTGTTTATGAATGAACACCGGCACTTAAGTCAGCCCTACCTGCGCGATTTTCTGTTGCTGCGCATCAATTACATCAACCGGTTCAAAACCATCATTGAAGAGGGGGTTTCCAGTGGAGACTTTAAGAAAGATATCGATACGAAACTGGCCGTAATGACCTTGTTCTCCTCCTTAAATTGGATGCCAGCATGGTTCAGTCCAGATAGTACCATTGAACCTGAAAAGTTAGGTGAGCAACTTTCCGATATGCTCATTAACGGATTGAAACAAAAAGTATAGCAACCTTGTTCTTCCACTAACAGTTGTTAGTTTTGTCGTACTAAAATTTGCCTGCTATGTACGGAGGAGGAAACACATTTGAAGGTATTAAAACCGATAGCCTCGCCCAGGAAGATCCTGTTAAACTTGCCGAATTTGAAACCCGTATTGAACGGGGAGAGAAAATTGAGCCTACCGATTGGATGCCTCAGCTCTATCGCAAGCAACTTATTCGCATGATTGAACAGCATGCGCACAGCGAAATAATTGGTGCATTGCCGGAAGGAACCTGGATTACCCGCGCACCGGGTTTTAAGCGCAAGCTTTCGCTTATGGCCAAAGTGCAGGATGAGGTTGGCCATGCCCAGCTGCTTTACAGCGCGGCAGAAACACTGGGTAAATCGCGGGAAGAAATGATTAACGACCTGATCACGGGAAAATCAAAGTATTCAAATATTTTCAACTACCCTGCCTTTACATGGGCCGACTCATGCTTTATTTCATGGCTGGTGGATGCCGGAGCAATCGTAAACCAACTGGCCAATGCAAAAGGCAGTTATGGTCCCTACTGCAGGGCTCTCGACAGAATTTGTGCAGAGGAATCATTCCATTTGAAGTATGGACACCATTGCGTGATTTACCTCGCCACCGGCACTGAAAAACAACGGCAAATGTTTCAGGAAGCACTTAACCGCTGGTGGCCACCGATGATGCATTTCTTCGGCCCTTCCGATAAAATTTCAGCACACACAGAAGTGCTCATGAAATGGAAAGTAAAGATGTCATCGAATGATGACATGCGGAATCAATTCCTCGACATGTACGTTCCGAAAATCTGGGAACTGGGTTTCACGATTCCTGATCCGTTGTTGAAGAAAAATACAGATACCGGGCGTTGGGAATACACTGAACCCGACTGGCAGGAATTCAAGCGTGTGATTAATGGTGATGGACCTTGCAACAAGGAGCGCCTTGAAGTACGAAGAGTTGCTGAAGAACGAGGACGCTGGGTACGCGAAGCATTGAAAACACCAAAAGCAACTTATGTAACTCCGTTGGCTTGAGCTACGCGCGTATGAACCATTACTCCTTTTAAACTGATTATGAACTCACTCGATCCACGAGTAAACCGTTTACCACAAGTAGGTCAACCCGAACACGTTGAACCGAAAGCACCGCTTGATCAGTTCGGAACCTTTGAAGTTTTTGTACAGCCAAAAGAAGGGAAACCGTTTCAACACGAAGGCATTGTTCATGCACCGAACCTGGAGATGGCTTTTGTGTTAGCAAAAGAGGCTTTCACACGCAGGTTTCAATGTGTATCGCTTTATGTGGTGGATACCCGTAACGTTTATGTTTCAGCGATGACCGAGGGAAATCAGTCGGTGTTTGAATTAATCCACGATACACCCGAACAACCCGGAGAAAAAGAAAGTTATGAGATCTTCTTTTTGACAAAACGTGGCAAACAACATATACACATTGGATCGGTAACGGCTGCAACACCTGGTGAGGCTTTAACATTAACCGCCAAAGACTATAAAACCGATAAAATTATTTACAATGTTTGGGCTATTCGCACCAACGACATACGGTTCACCAAACCAGAAGAACAGGAACTTTGGCTCACGTTGCCGGAAAAAAAATTCAGGGATGCATCAGCCTATAAAGCTGGCGATAAATTGAAAGATTTTCTTGAAAAAGTGAATAACTGACGAACTGCAATTGGTTCGTTTGAAATACAAAAAATTATCATGGATAACCTTGCACTTAAAGAGCTCTTGTACAAAATAGCTGATGACCAGCTTATCCTAGGACATCGTAACTCAGAATGGACGGGAATGGGACCCCTACTGGAAGAAGACATCGCCTTCTCCTCCATGGCACAAGATAAGATTGGCCAAAGCCATGCATTGTACTCTATATTGCATGAACTAGGTGAACAAGACCCCGACACGATTGCATTCACCAGAAATGCAGAACAGTTTCATAATTGCATACTAACCGAATTGCCTAACGGAGAATACGATTTCAGCTTGATGCGCCACTTCTTTTATGATACAGCTGAAATCATTCGCTTTGATATGCTTACGGTTTCATCCTATAAACCGTTGGCTGAGCTTGCTGTAAAAGTGCGTGCCGAACTTCGCTATCATACGTTGCATGCCAATACCTGGATTAAGCAACTCGGCAACGCAACCGAAGAAAGTATAGCGCGTCTTCAACGCTCACTAGACCATGCACTCCCTTATGCCCTTGGTATTTTTGAAGAGTCGCCTTATGAGAAGCAATTGATTGCCGATGGAATTTTTGAAGGCGAGGTTGCTTTGATGGAGAACTGGAAAAATCGGGTCGAAGAAATTATTGAACAAACGCAACTGCACTTGCCAGGCTGGAGTACCTTGAACCCCGTGTATGGCGGAAGAAGCGGAAAGCACAGCGAGCACCTGCAACCCCTGCTGGATGAAATGAGTGAAGTGTTTAAAATCGATCCCGGAGCGGAGTGGTAACGAACCAAATCCATACAAAACGGTTTGATCAGTAACGAATGCAGACCATTACCAAAGAAGATATTTACACCTGGCTGGAAGATGTCAAAGATCCAGAGATACCGGTACTATCACTAGTCGACCTTGGTGTAATAACTAATGTAACACTTGACAATAACAAAGTACACATCGAGATGACACCCACCTTTGTCGGCTGCCCGGCCATGGATATGATGAAACAGGATGTTTCCGATATGCTGAGAAGTAAAGGTATTGAAGACATCTCGATAAATATTTCTTTCAAAGAACCCTGGACTTCTGATAAAATCTCTGAAAAAGGAAAACAAGCGCTCAAGCAATTCGGATTGGCTCCTCCCCCCCCCGGAAACCTCTTCTCCGATATTGATATCCTCGAACATGCGGCTTGCCCCCGGTGTAATGGAACTAATACCGATCTAAAGAACCCTTTTGGCCCAACCCTATGCCGATCGATACATTATTGCAACGACTGCCGGGAAGCGTTCGAACAGTTCAAACCGCTTTAGTGCTGTGTTTCGACATATTTTGTGATTATAGTACACCCATGACAATTATCAACTCCATAGGCATAACTTTTATTACCTTGAGCCGTATTCCTTAGCAGGCAACATTGTATGATCAAAACGCTGTTACATTTCTGTATATCTGCTGCAATTATGCTGAGTATTGTTAATTGCAGTCAGAAAAAGGTAGAGGAATCGGTAACGAGTTTTACAAAAACAGATTCACTGACCGAAATTTACCTGAACCTTCAGGACAGCATACTGACAGCCTGGAACCTCATGATCAACGATGACAATAAAAAAATACTCGCCATGCATGCCTTGGTGCACGAACTTCAGGTTACCGGTAAATTTGATGCCGAAAAATTGGAGACACTGGATGAGCGGATTCAACAACTCAAACGGATACGTTACACCCCAAAAAGTTTAGCCAACACCGATGTTATTGATGAATACGATTTTGCCTCAAACTCTTTGGTGGCTGAATTAATATCCCTGGCGGAATCTCATTCAGCCTTCGCTTACAATACAACCCTGCAATCCCTCGTAGAAACCATTCGTACAGCCGAACAACGAATTGAAAATTATCGTACCGAATACGATGCCGTAGTAACACACTACAATCAATTTATTATGGCGAACCGGGATCACATGAAAGAAATCGACAACACGGGCACCGTTGAAAAAAAACCGGTCTTTCATATGGTTTCGGAATAGAACACGCTGGAAATTTTCCACACAAAACAGTACCTTAGTTTTGTGAAGCATCTGAAAAAAATAGGATTTTTTACCGCGTTTATTCTACCTACGTTGGTGGTAAGCGGATACTACCTTGGCGGTTATTGGAATTTCATCACTATACTGTTTGCTTTTATTATTATACCGCTGATCGATCAACTCTCCGGACTAGACACAACCAATCTTGATGAAAGCGAAGCTAAACTTGTAAGCGAAGAAAAATACTACCGCTTTGTTACATACATCTGGACGTTCGTGCAATTGGCCTTCGTACTGTGGGGTTGCTTTATTGTGGTGCAGGATGGTTTTCAAACTCCGCTTATATGGTTAGCCTTCGTGGTGAGCGTTGCGCTGGTTACCGGTGGAATTGGTATTACTGTAGCGCATGAACTTGGTCATAAGAAATCTGCCCTGGAACGCTTTTATAGTAAGCTTCTGCTGATGACTGTATGTTACATGCACTTTTACATCGAACACAACCGGGGACATCATGTTTATGTGGCTACGCCTGAAGATCCGGCAACAGCAAGAAAAAACGAGAGCTTCTACACCTTCTGGTTCCGTTCAGTATTCATTGGCTATGCACATGCGTGGAAGCACGAAACAGATAGTTTGCAGAAAAAAGGGTTACCTAGCCTGCATTGGAAAAACAGCATGATCTGGTATACCCTTCTTCCCATATTGTTTTGCGGAGTGATAACACTTGCCATAAGTATAGTTTATGGAAGCATACAATGGCAAGTGCCGGTTTTCTTTTTCGCTCAAAGCTTTTTTGCTTTTACTTTACTTGAATTGGTAAACTACGTTGAACATTATGGCATTGTGAGAAAAGAAGTTGCTCTGGGAAAATATGAGCGTGTCAATCCGTTGCATTCCTGGAATGCCAGCCACTTAATCAGCAATTTTTTTCTGTTTCAATTGCAACGGCATTCCGATCACCACGCCAACGCCATCAAACGCTACCAGGTATTGAAGCATTATGACGAAAGTCCTCAACTGCCTTTTGGCTATCCAACCATGATTTTAATGGCATTGGTTCCGCCCTTGTGGTTTTCACTTATGAACCCCCGGTTGGATGACTGGTCGACTAGAATTTATCATCAGGCCTTACCGCAGTAAAGCGCATTTCTACCCGCCTGTTAACTGATCTGGCCTCATCTGTTTTCTCATCAACGATTGGCTTCTCTTTTCCAAACCCAAACGTACTGATACGCTCCCGATCAATTCCTTTTGAATTGAGATACTCTGCCACACTCCGGGCGCGCGATCTTGATAGCGTAAGATTGTACTCCGCTGAGCCAACATCATCGGTATGCCCGGAAAGCCGAACATGAAATGTTGGATTGTTATTCAGAATATTCACAATTCGATCCAGGTCCGGAAAGGATGATTTTAACAAAGTATGGCTGTTAAACTCAAATTGGATATTCTTCAGCACATAATCCCTATTCAATTCAATCTCCTCGGAAATAAATTCCTGTTCAGGCAGCGTTTTTGAAACAGGATCTAATGGCACCACCCAAACCTCATCGAGATAATAATAAGCACTGGAGGCCAGCATAGTGCTATTTCCTACCCGGTGATTTAACTTGACAAAACGTGTATCGGCATCTTTCGAAAAATTTCCAATGGTCAAAAATAATTCCCCACCCTCCGCTACATACTCCAAGGATGCCTTCTCCCATGATCCGGTTGATTTATCCAACGCTGAATCTTTTTGCACTGACAACGTAGGTATCCTTTCAATTACACGATCATGATTGAATCGAATCTGATCCTGGGTTAACAACAATCCCATGCGATTAATTGTATATACTGAATTGGTGGCCAGCTTGAAGTGAAACCCGATATGATACCGTGCACCGGCTTGCAAGGGTTCAGCTAGTTCGCATTGAATGTATTCACGGTAGTTGGTACCGGTGTTCATCCATGCATAAATACCAACATATCCTTTACCTTCTTTTGCGCTGGAAGAACCCGCCCAGTTATAAGGTACATCGGCCTCACCCCAACTGCAGGCATGAAACACATCGGGTGTTCCTTTGGTTGGCGATGTCCATCCGGGAATAATAAAATCATCCTTGGTTTTGCTGAAACTATGCGGACAACGAATTAACTCCTCAAATCCTGGATTTGGTACAAGGTTTTGCGCTGTAGCGATTAACGGGAACAATAGCCAAAGGCAATGTGCCGTAACGCTCATTTGTAGTAAGTAACCTCTACCCTGAATCGCGGATCAATTGCACCCAGTCGATCGTATGCCGACTTTGAAATTTTGATAATCAATTTATCGGTTAGGGCTGTGTCGGGAAGTTTACCAATAACCCGAACAAACACTTCGCGGTTGTTCATTTCATTGCGCACCTTTAATATAGTACCCACAGGTGCCGTACGGTGAAGCGCCAGGTACTTTCGGTTTCCATCGGTTCCCTCAATAAGCTCAGCCAAACCCGATTGCTTAACTTCATCTTTATTGGAAACCGGCTCGGTTATGGTAACAACCGGAGCCTTTTCCTCGGGTTGCACCGTTTTAGTATCCGGAAGTTTTGTTTCCTGAACTGGCAATTTTGTCTCGACAGATTGTATTGGTGTTGTTGTGTTGTAGATCGGTTGCGACACAAAAAGCAATTGACCAATCTTTAAATCTTCCTGTGTTAGGCTATTCCATTCCTTGATTTGCGTAACCGTTACGCCATACTGCCTTGAAATGCTGTACAACGTTTCCTTTTCGGCAACAGTATGAACTGTACGTTGCGACATCAATTTGGTGTCAACCGGGGTAATTACAGAAGGTATTGCCGTTTGGGTTGATTTGATGATCAACTCCTGGCCTACCGAAAGCGCATTGTCGCTCAGGTTATTCCATTGCTTAATCTCATCAACGGAAACCCCATATTGTCTTGATATGGAAAACAGGGTCTCCTTCTCGGCTACTTTATGAATCGCTGAACCTGCGGAAGCTTTGAGTTTTGGAAAATATGGAACCTTCAGAATCTGTCCGATTTCAAGGCCTGCATCTGCGCCCTTATTGAATTCAAGTATCTGGTTTACCGTTACGCCATAACGCCTGGAAATGGCATAAAGGGTTTCCTTTTCATCCACACGATGCACAATGAATGTCTTTCCGTTGATGGTCTCAATCCCAACCGAGTCAGCCCGGGGATTAAAAAATGAGAGACCGGCTATTACCAAAAGTTTTATCATAACCCTGTAACGAACCTGTCGGTTACTTATTTTAACGCCAAATTACACAAACTTAAAGGGGTAAAAAAAGATAACGCTGTGTAATACCCTTATTTACCTACATTATTTAAGAAACAAAAATACAGCCAAAAAGAGCCATTTTTAATCGGATACAGCCTTAAACCAAGGCGATTGATTTATGGTTAATTTTATGCGTATTTACCAACGAAATAGTTAGTCCAATCATGAAGCATTTACTTCTAAGTTTTATTCTATCCATTATGGTGCTTGCCCTACAGGCGCAACAAACCAAAGTAATGGTTATGGATATCAAAAGCGAAATTGACCCGCGTACAAACCGGTATGTTGAACTTGCCCTAAATCATGCCCAGAAAATAGAGGCCGATATTGTAATCATTGAAATGGATACGTATGGTGGCATTCTTACTGATGCCAAGGAAATTGTAGACAAAATCATGAAGTTCAAAAAGCCGGTTTGGGTATTCATCAATTCCGATGCAGCCTCAGCCGGAGCACTGATTTCCATTTCCTGCGACAGCATTTATATGTCACCGGGTGCCACCATAGGCGCAGCTACAGTAGTTACCGGAACCGGTGAAAAGGCTCCGGATAAATACCAATCGTATATGCGGTCAATCATGCGCTCCACGGCCGAAGAAAAAGGAAGAGATCCGAGGATAGCAGAAGGAATGGTAGATGAAGATATTGCTATCGACAGCGTTACGGAGGCTGGTCAAATCATAACCTTCTCCACCTCAGAGGCAATCAAGCATGGCTTCTGCGAAGCTAAAGTTGAATCGGTTGAAGAAATTTTGAAGCGCAACAAAATTGAAAACTACGAACTGGTCAATTTTGAGCTTCAGTCAGCCGATAGAGTAATTGCCTTTTTCCTGAATCCATTCATCAGCGGAATACTGATACTAATCATCATCGGTGGAATTTACTTTGAGTTACAAACCCCGGGTGTTGGTTTTCCTATTTTAGCTTCAGCCATTGCACTTATACTTTACCTCGTACCTTATTACCTGAATGGATTAGCTGCGAACTGGGAAATTATTGCACTTTTCGCAGGGCTCGCGCTTATCGGAGTAGAAATATTTGTAATACCCGGATTTGGCATTGCAGGCATAGCCGGCATTTCCCTTACGGTAATTTCATTGATACTCATCATGGTTAATAATGACGCATTCAACTTTGAGTTTGTACCCGCCAATGATTTATTGTATGCCATAGCAGCCACCTTTGGTGGTATGCTGGGTGGAATAATTCTTCTCTTTGCCGGTGGGGCACGGTTATCGGGCTCCCGATTCTTTAAACGCATTGCACTAACCGATACACAGGAACGCGAAAAAGGGTTTACCGTAAGTGCCGCGAAGGAATCGCTCAAAGGAAGAAAAGGAATTGCGCAAACCGTTCTCCGCCCGGGCGGTAAGGTGATGATTGATGGGCAGCTTTATGATGCATTTACCCGAGGTGAGTTTCTGGACAAGGGCGATCCGATTGAAGTACTGGACGATGAAACAACTTCCCTGCGTGTAAAAAAAGCATAACATGAATCGAATCCTCGGTGTAATTCCTGCACGCTATGCTTCCACCCGGTTTCCGGCAAAAGCACTGGCCTATGTTGCCGGGGTTTCGATGATACAGCGTGTTTATGAACAAGCTAAAAAGGCAAGCTCCATAACCCACCTGGTTGTCGCTACCGATCATCCATTAATCTTTGATCACGTTAAAAATTTTGGTGGTGATGTTTGCATGACTTCAGAGAATCACGTGAGTGGCACTGACCGGTGTTACGAAGCAATGACACTGCAATCGGATTCATTCCATTATGTGATCAACATCCAGGGTGATGAACCTTTTATTCAGCCGGAGCAGATAAACCTGCTGGCTTCATTGCTTGATGGGGAAACTGAAATTGCAACGCTGGTGAAAAAAGTAACGGATATTGATCAGTTATTCAATCCAAACATTGTAAAGGTCATCTTCAATACAACCCATCAGGCCTTATACTTTAGCCGATCACCTATTCCACATGTTCGTAACGTTGCAGAAAAACATTGGCTAGAAAAAGCAGATTTTTACCGCCACATCGGAATGTATGCTTATCGCTCCAATGTTTTAAGAAAATTAACAGGTCTTCCGGTTTCCGCGTTGGAGAAAGCTGAATCGCTGGAACAGCTACGATGGCTGGAAAATGGTTTTAAAATTAATGTAGCAGAAACAACGCTTGAGACCATCGGGATAGATACACCCGATGATCTCAAAAAAGCTATTGACTTTCTTGGTGCTCAATAATATCGGAGAGCTACTGCATTTAAGAAATCTGTCCGCTGGTTTGTACTAAAATCCCTAACCCGGTAAGCAAGGTTGATGGTGTTACCGTGAATCGTGCCGACACCTTCAACTTCAAAACCATTTACGGTTTGTTTGGGTATAGTTATCTTATCAAAATTAACTGTACCGCGAACGCGCAAATTGACATCATAAAAGTTATCAAGCCAGATGGCGTCATTTCCCCTGCTGGAACGCTCAATCCATATCGTATAGCGCAAGAAAGAATTATAGGTCTCGCTATACTCCTCCACTTCGTAGCGCCCTAAAACCCGATCGCGTGGGCTATAAACTGGGTCGGTGTAATAAAATTCGCAAGCCGATAATCCAATCAACATGGCGAAGAAAATAAACCGTTTCATAAACGTTGAATTTAGTCTACCGGATGCTATGCAAGTCTGAGGCCAGTATTACCTACAGAATATTGTAACCCTGCAAAATCCTTTTCGTAGGCGACCCGGTAAATAAAAAAGCCCCGGCCGTCTGCCGGGGCTCTCAAAGGTAAAAAAGTGTCCCTGTTGATCCGGGATTAATAATAAGGCATACCGGTGCCGGCAAAAAAATATTTACCACCAACAACCACTACGAATGGAGTAAATACCAGTCGCACCGGAAATGCCATACCTTTGAAATCGTTGATCGAAATCGAATTCTTCATTCAGTCTTGAATCAGTCTACATTATCATGCAGGAACTTGTTGTTCCCAAGGATGTTGTTATCGTCATTCAAATTGTACTTAGAGATAAACGAGTCGGATGAGTGCGGAACATTATCCATTTTTATGCCCCTTCGCAGGTAAGCAGGCAATGCCCATTTTTCATTAAACTCCTCTTTCGTCATTTCATTCTTGCGTGCATTTTTCAATTTTTCCTTGCGCTCACGGGCCTGATCTTCAAGGCGCTTACGGGTATTGCGCAATTCCATCATACCGTCCTCATTAATTACCTGGTCGCTGTACTTTTCAGGTTCGCGATCAAATTCTTCGTCATCAAGATCAAACAACCCAGCCTCTCCCTCATCTTCTTCCTGATCTGAAAAACTTGCATCAATGCGATTGAAAGGTCCGGTGAACACTACCTCTTTCTCCAACGTTTCATCCTCAGTGTGTTTTTGCTCTTTAATATCTTCCTTATGCTTCAGTTCTACTTCGCGTGGTACACCAATAGGTTGATCTTGTTCAAAAAGCCAGATTTGGCTTCTATCGAGATCATGAACTTTTTTGGGTGCTTCAGCCTCTTTTGGAAGTGGCTTCTCCACGTGTTCCTCCTCAGGCTCTTCTTCATGATCAAACCCTGTGGCTATAACGGTAACGCGTAAGCGATCGCCCAATGAAGCATCAACACCATGTCCAAAGATCATTTCTGCCTCTTCACCAGCCTGCTGCTGAATGTATTCGGTGATCTCCATGAGTTCATCCATTTGAAGTTCAGCTTCTGCACCGGATATTATTGACAACAGGATTTTTCGGGCACCCATAATATCGCAGTTGTCCAATAAAGGAGAAGCCAATGCACCACTGGCAGCATTTCGTGCGCGATTTTCACCGCGTGTTTCTGCCGTGCCCATTACTGCAGGTCCGGCATTGTGCATTACCGTACGCACATCCTGAAAGTCGACATTGACATAACCGGTAAGCGTAATGATCTCAGCAATGCCCTTAGCTGCTGTTGTTAATACATTATCAGCCTGGGCGAATGCCTTACCAATGGCGAGATTACCATGTATTTCGCGCAGCTTATCATTGAGTATCACCAACACGGTATCACAACTTCTGCGAAGCGCTTTAATACCTAATTCTGCAAGCTCTCTTTTCTTCTTACCCTCAAAAATGAATGGCGAAGTAACGATTCCAACAGTAAGTATGCCCATGCTCTTGGCAATTTTAGCAATCACTGGTGCAGCTCCCGTTCCGGTACCACCGCCCATGCCCGCAGTAACGAAAAGCATCTTGGTTCCTTCCAGGAACTCTTGAATCTGCTCCTTGCTTTCTATGGCTGCACCTTTGCCTATTTTAGGGTTTGCCCCACACCCTAGACCTTCTGTAAGGTGAAGGCCAATCTGAAGTTTGGTCGGCACAGGACTGCTGTTAAGCGCCTGTAAATCGGTGTTACACACCACAAATTCTACGTCTTTAATTCCTTGACGAAACATGTGGTTCACGGCATTGCTTCCTCCCCCGCCAACACCGATCACCTTGATAATCGAGCGCTGTGCACCCGATTGGTGTTTGGGGATGTCGAATTGGTACGATCCGGTTTCAATCATGATTGTATTGTTTTAGTGGTTGATTCATTCTATCAGTAATTGTTAATTAATATTCATTTTTAGCATCAAGATCATCAATCAGCAAGCTCTTGGTCTTATTGAGAATATCATTAAAGAAATTCTTTGATGTAACAGGTGTCTTGCGATTGTCCTTACTCTTAACCTTGTCTTGTTCACGTGCATCGCGATAGTCTTCTTCACGTTCATCGAGTGACCGGAAGCCGGCCAATACAAGGCCTACTGAGGTAGCATACATCGGACTTTTAACGGATTCAATTTTACTCTTGCCAAGGTGCTCGTTTGGATAACCGATACGCGTATCCATTCCTGTCATGTACTCCACCAGTTGTTTCAGGTTGCTGAGTTGTGCTCCGCCACCGGTAATCACAATACCACCAGCAAGGCGGTTCTCGTAACCCGAACTAATAATTTCGGCATGCACCATTTCAATAATTTCTTCCATGCGGGCCTGAATGATATTAGCCAGGTTTTTTGTTGATATTTCCTTAGCTGATCGATTACGGATGCCCGGTATAGAAACGATCTCATTGAGACTCGCCTCTTCCGCAATGGCTTTACCAAAACGGGTTTTCAGTTGCTCGGCCTGTTGCGGCAGCACCATTAATCCTTGCTTGATGTCCTGCGTTACAATGTTTCCACCAAAAGGAATGACTGCTGTGTGGCGAATTATGTTATCGTAAAATATAGCTACATCCGTAGTTCCGCCACCGATGTCAATAAGACATACGCCAGCCTCTTTCTCTTCTTCGCTTAGCACGGCAAGGCTTGATGCAAGCGGCTCCAGGATAAGGTCTTCAATTTCCAAACCTGCCCTGCGCACACATTTGTTGATGTTATTTATAGCATTGGTTTGTGCCGTGATGATGTGAAAATCTCCTTCAAGCCTCACGCCTGACATCCCCACCGGTTCTTTGATTCCCTCTTCGTAATCAACCATGTAATCCTGTGGCATAACATGGATGATCTGACTGCCTGGAGGAACCACCATACGGTACATATCCTGTGTGAGGCGCTCTACATCAGCAATCGTAATTTCTTCCTCTTTACCCGAACGCGTGATACCGCCATGTTGCATAAAGCTGCGAATGTGCTGGCCAGCGATACCAACGTTAACAAGCCGAATATCAATATTGGCCTGATCAGCCGCTTCTTTAATAGCCTTTTCAATGGCGTAAACAGTTTTGTCGATATTGAATACAATACCTTTTACTACGCCTTCCGATTCAGCTTTGCCCATGCCCAATACTTCGAGCTTACCGAATTCATTTTTACGGCCTGCGATCACACAAATTTTTGTTGTGCCTATATCGAGCCCGACAAATATTTTTTCGTTTTCCATAGGTGTTAGATTTATAGTGGTTGATTCATGTTGTTGTTATTATTATTCAGCTACAATTTGTCCGTCAAATTCAAGGCTTATTCTATTGTATTTATTCCAGCCCATTTGAGGCAGAATTTCTTTATAGAATATTTTCAACTTCCGAAGCTTGGCATCAAGTTTATCTGCATGCCCAAACGCGATCGTCTGACTTCCAACCTGTGGCATGATGAAAATTCTGCCCTTGCCATCAATATCCAATTGAGCGATTTGTGCACGCCAAAAGTCATCCTTTCGGATGTTGTGAAGCATGGTCATTAACTCCTGTCCATCATTATGCTCTGTGATATTGTTGAGTTGCAAAAATTGTTTTGTATAAGAACCACTGATCAGTACAACACGAGCTGTGTACTTTTCGGAAATAGGCATGATTGTACCATCTTCTGCGATATAAGCATCCGGACCATCATGGCGTATAATCCGAGCAATGGGTCTTCGTAGCGTGGCCGTTACCATCAGGTTACCCTTTACATCATAATAAAGCTGGGCCGTGTTGATGAAAGGATCGGATTTAATTCGATCCTCGATCATTTTAAGATTCAAACGCTTCAAGCTTGCTCCTTTCAGGTTTGAATAGTCAAGTTGCATCAGCGCAATGATATCCTGTTCATCCAGAAAATGATTTTCGCGGATGTTCTGAACTTTGATCACCACATCGTTAACCGTACCATCACCATATTGGCGTTCGCTAAAGCCAATAACCAGCACGAGTACCAGCAATGCCGCACCAACTTTAAGTTTATTTCCTATTGTAAACTTAACTTTCATACCTGTCTTCAAGCATTTTTTTTATCGGCTGAACAAACGTATCGATATCACCGGCTCCAATCGTGGTTAACAATTCAACTTCGTGGTTCGCCAGCTTTTCCATTAAATCAGATTTACCACATCTGATTTTTACTGAACTGGTGATATCCTTTACTAACATGTCCGAGTCAACACCTGCAATAGGAAGTTCACGAGCCGGATAGATGTCCATTAAGAACACCTCATCCGCCAGACTAAGGCTTTTTGAAAACCCTCCTGCAAAATCGCGTGTGCGTGTAAACAAGTGTGGTTGAAATACCACCGTTAATTTCTTTCGCGGATACATTGATTTCACCGAGCGAAGGAATGCGTCAATCTCTGTCGGGTGATGGGCATAATCATCAATAAAAGTTACATTCTTGCCCCGACAGATAAATTCAAACCTTCGCTTAACACCCAGGAAGGATTCCAAGGCACTTTTAATCTCTGACGGGCTGATGCCCAATTCATGTGCCGCAACAGAAGCCGCAACAGCATTTTCTACATTATGAAAACCGGGGACACCGAGCCTGATACGCTCAACCTTCGGACCAAAGCCCATCAGGTCAAATTCAAAAAATCCGCTATGCGCAGTAATGTTGCCGGCAAAAAATTGTCCCCGGCTCATGCTGTAAGTATATTTTGTTAGCGAGGTGATTTCGCCCGCTAACTTATCGGCAATGGATTCGTGTATGATTAATGTACCACCATTTTTCACCTGTTTAACAAAATCCTTAAAGGAGGTAATCATACTTTCATGATTACCGTAAATGTCTAGGTGATCCGGATCGGCTGAGGTTATGATTGCTGTTTCAGGAAATAATTGAAGGAAAGAACGGTCAAACTCATCGGCTTCTGCAACAACTATTGTATCGGCTCCAATTGATCCGTGCATCACAAGATTGGACTCGTAGTTAGTGGTTATTCCCCCAAGAAAGGCTACCATATTCTTATTAGCTGATTTAAGAATGTGCGCTACCATTGACGAAGTGGTTGTCTTTCCATGGGTTCCGGCTACCGCGATCGTCTTGTAGTTTTTGGTTATCAGCCCCAGTATTTCCGAACGCTTAAGAATGGAATACCCTTCTTGCAACAAATAATTATACTCTTTGTGATCTTTTGGTATGGCCGGAGTATAAACCACCAACGTGTTGTCACGTTCACGCAAAACACTCTCAGGGATGTTGTTCACGGCATCATCATAATGTAATATCATCCCCTCGGATGATAATTGCTGGGTGAGTGTAGTTGGCGTTCGGTCATACCCCGTAACGGATACACCCTTTTTCATAAACCAACGGGCAAGGGCACTCATACCAATACCACCGATACCGAGGAAATAGATGTTGCGATATTTGTCGAGTCCGTTCATTACCTAATTCATTACCATGGCCATCACTGGCCTATCCGCACGCGAAGGTTCACCACCTGCTCCAATAATCTTTTCAACTTCGTTCACAATATCAGCGGTGGCATTTGGTCTGGCCATTCTACTGATATTTGATTTTAACCTTTCCGTGCGTTGTTCATCAAACAAAAGTTTCAATGCATCTTCAACCAAGCGACTGTGGGCTTCTTTATCGGTTACTACAACGGCTGCCTGTTGGTCTTCCAACGCCTTTGCATTTTTTGTCTGATGATCTTCAGCCACATTCGGTGAAGGCACCAGTATGGCAGCTTTGGCAGTAACACACAATTCAGAAACAGCCAGCGCTCCGGCACGTGAAATCACTACATCAGCCGCGGCATACGCTAAGTCCATTTCCTTTAAAAAATCATAAACCCTGATTCTTCTTAAATCGTATTGCTCCACTGAGGCTTTGCACACATCATAGTAACCTTTACCGGTTTGCCAGATAATTTGCACACGTGCGTCAATTAACTTTTCAATACCGGCTAATACACTTTCATTTATAGTTCGTGCACCAAGGCTCCCTCCGATAATCAATAATGTTTTAGTAGTTGCATCAAAACCGAACTTATTCAATGCACGCTCACGCTTGTCGCTGCTATCCAAAATATCCTTTCGTACCGGGTTGCCTGTGAGTACAAGTTTTTCCTTAGGAAAATATTTTTCCATTCCCGCGTAGGCTACACATATCCTGCTGGCACGTTTTGCAACCTGTTTGTTGGCTAATCCGGCAAAAGAATTTTGCTCCTGAACAAGTGACGGAATTCCCAACCGCGTGGCCGCCATCATAATGGGCCCGCTGGCATATCCGCCTGTACCAATAACAGCATGCGGTTTAGTTTCTTTAACGATCATGATCGCGCGGATGTAGCTTACCAACAGCTTAACCGGAAACAAAAGATTCGACAACTGCAGTGTGCGTTGTAAACCGCTAATCCACAACCCAATGATTTTGTAGCCAGCCTCCGGAACCCGGGTCATTTCCATCCTGCCTTTCGCCCCCACAAAAACAATCTCCGCGTCCGGATAGCGTGCCCTGAACTCATTGGCAATAGCTATAGCCGGAAAAATGTGTCCACCGGTTCCTCCTCCGCTAATGATTAATCGATATGGTCCTTTTGCGCTCAACTCTTACGTTTATATTCTATTCTTATTTCGCGTTACGAGTTTCGGGTTCCGGGCTAACTCAAACCGCGAAACACGCAACACGAAACCATCATGCTGCCTTAGCCTCAATATTCTTATTGTCTTCTGTCTTCATTGTTTTCTGCGACCATGCCTCATCGCGCTCTCCGCGACTCACACTGAGTATGATTCCGAGCGATAACCCGGTAAATACCATCGAGGTACCGCCCATGCTTATCAAGGGTAAAGGTTGACCGGTTATCGGGCCCAAGCCAACAACCACACCCATATTGATCATGGCCTGACAAACGATATCAAAACTCAGTCCCGCGGATAACAATCCGGCAAATGCACGCTCGCTGTTGTAGGCCGCTTTCATCCCCCGATGCAACAACACCAGGTACAATAGCAACACCACAATACCACCGACCATGCCGTATTCTTCAACCAGTATGGCATACACAAAATCCGAATAAGGATGCGGTAAGATATTTCGCTGGTCGCTATTACCTGGACCCTTACCGGTTATACCACCAGAAGCTATAGCGATGTGTGCATGCTTAGCCTGAAATGAAAGATCATTCTCACCTTGGACGTAACCAACAAAATCATTTACACGACTCATCACTGTTCCGCCACGCACACCAAATTTGAAAGCCAATGCACCAAAAAGAATACCCACAAACATGAGCATGGCAAGGTATTTAGCAGGTACTCTTCCAATAAACATGATGAGCATACAAGTGAGCAGTAACAATACTGCCGTAGACATGTTGGTCAATGCAATCAATCCACAAACAATGCCGCACCAAAATAAAATCGGGATTAAAGATTCTTTGATATCATCAATGTTCTGCTGCCGCTTAGAAAGCATGCTGGCCAGGTTTACGATGAGTGCCAAGCTTGCAAAATCAGAAGGCTGGAATGATCCGAAGAAAGGAACCTGTATCCAACGCGATGCTTCGTTGATTTCAGTACCACTTTTAAACGTATAGATCAACAATGGAATACTGATCCATAACGCAACTCGTGAAAGTTTTGAATAATATCGGTAATCCACCCGGTGGGCAAACCACATGGCTGTTAAACCAATGATGACATGCAGGGTATGCGTAAACAAATATTTCTCCGGGCTTACAGCTCGTTTAAAAGCGAGTGTTCCAATAGATGAATAAACCACCAATATGCTGATCATGGATAAGATGAACACAACGGCCCATATCACCCGATCGCCTTGCAGATTTTCGTCAACCCATGTTTTTACTTTGTTCATGCTAATTGATTTTCAACTTCCTTCTTCAATTCAACTACCGCCTTGCGAAATTGATCGCCACGATCTTCATAATTCTTAAATAAATCAAAACTTGCACAAGCCGGTGAGAGCAATACCACATCCCCTGATTTTGCAACCTGAAGTGCAAGCCTTACCAATGATGAAACCGATTGGGTTTCGTCAATATGTTTTACAATGCCTCCAAAAAAGCTTCTTAGTTTTTCATTGTCAGTTCCAAGGCAAATCAGGGTTTTTACTTTCTTGCTGACTGCTTCCTTAATCAGGTTATAGTCATTACCCTTATCAATGCCTCCGGCAACCCAGATTATTGGCTGCGTATAACTTCCCAAGGCATATACAACCGAATCAACATTGGTGGCTTTTGAATCGTTGATGAAATCCACTCCGTTAATGGTACCAACATGCTCCAACCGGTGAGGAGCATTTCTGAAAGTCTTTAAGCCTTCGCGGATATATTTGAGCTTAACACCCACGAGGCAGGCTGCCGAAACTGCTGCCATAGTATTGATGAGGTTATGCGGTCCCTTCAATGTAGTTTCAGCCTGATCAATCGTAAAGTCCTCATCAAAAGCATAATTCATAACTTCACCATCATAATAAACTTTTGCTTTCGAATCATTCCTCAAACTGATGTTAACCAATTGTGGGGTTGGCTTTTGCATGGGCAAAGCGGAAGCAATGACAGGGTCATCTCCGTAGAAAATAAAATGATCGGCAGCATCCATGCGTTGAATAAGCCTGAACTTGGATGCCACATAGTTCTCCATTTTATAGTCATACCGATCAAGGTGATCGGGTGTAATATTTAGCAGTATACCGATGGAAGGCTTGAATTTTTTTGTGCCGTCCAGTTGGAAGCTGCTGATTTCAAGAACATACCAATCGTGGTTTCCGGATGCAATCTTGCGCGCAAGACTTTCGCCTACATTGCCGGCAAGTGCCACACTATAACCGCCTGTTTTCAATAGATGGTAGGTAAGCAGTGTAGTGGTGGTCTTTCCGTTTGTTCCGGTAATGGCAATTACTTTGCCTTGAATAAAGCGGAAGCCAAATTCTATTTCATCAATAATTTCAATCCCCTTCGCTTTTATTTGTTTGATTATTTCAGCTTTATCAGGAATACCCGGGCTTTTAACAATCAATGAAGCATTTAAAATTTTATCTATTGAATGTTTACCTTCTTCAAAATCAATTTTATTACGGATCAGGTCATCGCGATACTTATCCTTAATGGTTGACTGATCAGACACAAAGACTTCATAGCCTTTTACTTTTGCCAGTAAGGCTGCTCCTGTTCCGCTTTCACCTGCACCCAATATGACTACACGCTCTCTCATCTTAATTTCAAAGTGGCCAAGCTTAGTATCGCCAATAATATTCCAACGATCCAAAACCGGGTTACAATTTTGGATTCATGCAAATTCTTTTTCTGATAATGGTGATGAAGGGGCGACATTAAAAATATCCTTCTGCCTTCACCATACTTTTTCTTTGTGTATTTGAAGTAGGATACCTGAATAATCACCGAAAGACTTTCAACCAGGAAAATCCCGCAGATTACCGGAATCAATAACTCCTTGCGGACAGCCAATGCCAGCACGGCAATTACTCCACCAATAGTTAAACTTCCGGTATCGCCCATAAATACCTGTGCCGGATACGCATTGTACCATAGGAAACCCAGACAAGCTCCAACCAAAGCAGTAGTAAAAATTACCAACTCACTTAGGTTAGGGATGTACATAATGTTGAGGTAACTGGAAAAATCGACCCGACCCGAGAGGTACGCAAAAATTGCCAGGGTAAGTGCTATTATACCGGATGTGCCCGCAGCCAGTCCATCAATACCATCCGTTATGTTGGCGCCATTGGAAACCGCAGTGACCACAACGATTACCACCAGTACATACGTTATCCAGATGTAAGCATCCGGTATGAACGGAAGAATATTCTTGTAATCAAGTTCATTATTTTTTAAGAACGGGATAGTCGTTTTGGTTGACTTCACATCTTTGTACTTCAACAAGCGCTCCTGATTTTCTTCTTCATCTTGAAACAGCATTAAGGTGCTAATGCTTGCCAGCGATTCCGGTTGGATTTCACGCACAACAACAGCATCGTTGAAGTATAGGGTAAGGCCTACAATTAATCCCAAGCCTACCTGCCCTACAATTTTAAAACGACCAGCAAGTCCTTCCTTATCCCGCTTAAACACTTTGATATAATCATCCAGAAAACCGATGAATCCCAACCAGATCGTTGCTACGATGAGTAAAATCACATAAATGTTATCGAGCCGGGCAAACAATAAGGTGGGTACCAGAATAGCTGCAATAATAATGAGCCCACCCATGGTAGGTGTTCCCTTCTTTTGAATTTGTCCTTCCAGACCAAGGTCACGTATTTCTTCCCCTACCTGTTTTCTTTTCAGCAAATTGATTAGTGATTTACCAAACGTAATGGTGATTAGCAGGGAAAAGAATGCCGCCATACCTGCGCGGAAAGAAATGTACTTAAACACCCCTGCTCCCATCAGGTCGAATTGCTTGTCCAAATAGTCGAATAAATAATACAGCATTCTTAGTTCGCTACAAGTTTTAACATTCGCTCCACCACTTCTCTATCGTCAAAAGGATGCTTTACACCCTTAATTTCCTGGTATGTTTCATGCCCCTTCCCTGCCACCAATATGATATCCCTTTCATTGGCCATCATGCATGCGGTTTTAATGGCCTCTTCACGATCGGCAATCACAAGCGTTTTGCGCGCATCACTTGGGCCGATACCAGCTTGCATCTCTTTAATTATTTCCATGGGCTCTTCATCACGAGGGTTGTCGGATGTCAATACCACTTTGTCGCTAAATCGAACCGCAATACTGGCCATGAGCGGTCGTTTGGTCTTATCGCGATTTCCACCGCAGCCTACCACCGTAATTACCTGCTCATTGCCGGAACGGAATGACGAAATGGTTTCCAGCACATTTTTCAAGGCATCGGGTGTATGGGCATAATCCACTATGGCTGTAATTTTTGAGCCCGGTAAAACCAACTCGAACCTTCCGGGTGCACTTTGCAAGGATGAAAGCACCGTGAGCGTTTGTTCCGGATCTTGCTCCAGCAAAACAGCTGTTCCAAATACAGCCAAAATATTGTACGCGTTAAAATCACCAATCAGCTTAAACCATATCGGCTTGCTAAAGAGCTCCATTTCAAGACCTTCAATGGTATTGCTAATCATCTTTCCCTTGAAGTCGGTTAACTTCTTCAGCCCAAAGGTGTAGCGTGTGGCCTTTGTATTTTGAAGCATCACCATGCCACGTTTGTCATCGGCATTAACCAATGCAAAAGCATCAGCGCTCAATTCATCAAAGAATTTCTTTTTTGCCTTGATGTAATTCTCAAAGGTCTTGTGGTAATCGAGGTGATCGTGCGTAATGTTTGTAAATACCGCCCCGAGAAAACTCAATCCGGCAATTCGCTCCTGAACGATGGCGTGTGAACTTACCTCCATAAAAGCATGCGTACAGCCGGCTTCAACCATGCGGCCAAGCAATTGATTGAGCTGAACCGGATCAGGTGTGGTGTGCGTTGATGGAAGAACCTGGTCAACGATGCGGTACTCCACCGTTGAGATTAACCCGCATCGATGACCTAACGAACCGAACAATTTGTACAACAATGTCGCCACCGTTGTTTTTCCGTTCGTGCCGGTAACACCAATCAGCTTTAATTTTTGTGACGGGTTGCCAAAAAAGTTAGCAGCAATAATTCCCAGCGATTTCGCGCTATCTTTAACTGTGACGTAGGTTGTTTTTTCATATAGGGTTTCAGGTAAGGTTTCACAAACAACTGCGCTCGCTCCTAAATCCACCGCTTTCGAAATAAACTGATGTCCGTCTGACTGGGTGCCGCTAACGGCCACAAACAAAAATCCGGGCTTCACCTGGCGTGAATCAAAGCATACGCCTACCACATCAACCTCCATGTTACCGGATGTTGAGGTAAGCGAAACCTTGTACAGTATATCCTTCAATTCAGCCATTTCAATTTTCTGATGTTATCCCAGCTCTATATAAATTCTGTCTCCTTTTAAAACTTTTGTACCAGCCGTAATGGATTGGCGCTTAACCCTTCCTTTTCCTTCATGTACCACTTTCAATCCCGATTGTTCCAGCAGGTAAATCGCATCGCGGAAGGTCATGCCTTGCACATCGGGTACAATACCTTGACCGATGGTATTCTTCTTCCAGTTAATGGAGTTTCCAATAACAGAACTACGCACCCAATCCTCTTCCGATGAAGAGTGATTAGAAATACCCAACACATTGCATAGCATGGTTAACTCTTCCTGGTTGCCTGCACGGATTACCGGAAATACACCCGGCTCCACATATTTCTTTTCCATGGCGAGGTGCAGGTTTATATCACGCGCGTAAATGTTGTCCGCTATCTCTTTGAACACCGGAGCCGCAACGTTGCTTCCGTATTGATGCCAGCCGCGCGGATTCTTAATCAGCACAATGGCACTATACTTGGGTGCATGGGCCGGGAAATAACCCACAAAAGAAGTAATGTACTTCTTGGTGTACTTTCCATTCTCCAGTATCTGTGCCGTTCCGGTTTTACCGGCAATGCGATAGTGTGTTCCCCTTATGCCCTTGGCGGTTCCATCTTCAACCACACCTTCCAGCAACAGCTTCAATTTATTCAGTGTCTTTCCTGAACAGATTTTGCTAACAATTACATTCGTCTCAAAATTCTCACGCTCACGGTCAGCACGTTTTACCGACTCCACAAAAACGGGTTTTATCATTTTGCCATCATTGGCAACGGCATTATACATGGCCAATGTATGCAACGGGGTGATTTCAATTCCGTAGCCATAGGCCATCCAGGGCAAGCTGATACCACTCCAGCCGCGCTGGCCGGGCCACTTGAATTTCGGATGGGGCTCTCCGGCAATCTGAATACCCAGCGGTTGGTGAAGTTTCAAACGCTCCACATGATCCATAAACTTCTGCGGGCGTGTGCCAAAATTTTTATCGGCCAGTTTGGCCATGGCTACATTCGAGGAATGTTCAAACGCCTGCCGAACAGTAATCTTTCCAAGGCCTCCCTTTTCGTGATCGCGAACGGTGTTTTGATAAAATTTAAATTCCCCGTTACCGGTATCAATACTATCCGACAGTTCCATGTTGCTGTCTTCCAGCAAGGCAATCATGGTAATGAGTTTAAAGGTTGATCCCGGTTCAAACAAACCTCCGGTGGCAAAGTTGAATTTCTCGTAGAAATTTCCATGGCCATCGCTGCTCAGGTTTGCAATGGCTTTTACCGCACCCGTTTTTACTTCCATAACCACCACTAAACCGTCATCGGCATTGTGTTGCATCATGGCTTTGTAGAGTGCCGTTTCAGAAACATCCTGCAGGTTGATATCCAGCGTGGTTTGAATATCCAGACCATTTATTGCTTTGATGTTATCGGAATCGAAAACCGGTTTCCAAACACCACCGGCAATTTTCTGGTAGTAAGCATACCCATCCTGACCACTCAACTGATCATTGAAGCTGTATTCCAGTCCGGCACCTTTTTCATTTTCATTAACAAAACCAATGGTGCGCTTACTCAGGTTGGCAAAGGGACGATAGCGAACATCAACTTTTTCAAAAATTACACCTCCACGCAATCTGCCCTCACGAAAGATGGGCCATTCGCTCATCATTTTTTTATCCTGATAGCTGATTTGCTTGCGATTAAGCACCAGGTATTGCTTACCAGACTTACGCGCATCGATCAGCAGTCGCTTATACTCCAGGTAAGATTTATCCCTGTAGTACGATGAAAGTCTTCGGGCAAGCGAGTCAACACCACTATCGAACACTTTTTCATTCGGCAAGGTGGCATCGAAGGCTACCTTATAAAATGGAAGTGAGGTGGCAAGCAAGCTTCCGTTATCGGAATAAATATTTCCGCGTGTAGCCTTTACTTTTTTATAGTCAAATGAAATCTGCTCACCCAGTTGTACCCATTTCTCACCTTCAACCATTTGGATATGGCTGATCTTAACCGCAACAGCAATAGCGAACAACAGCACAAACAAAAAAGCTACACGTACACGCAGTAATATGGACTTCTTAATATTCACTTTTCTTCACAACAACTTTATAGGGTGGTTTTAACGATTCTTTTATTCCATAAGAATTCACCTTTCGAGCAACTTCCGATTGCTTGCTGGCAAACATGAGGTCAGACTTTCGGGTAGTGTAGTCGGCACGCAAGTCTTCAACCTCAGCCTGCATGGCATTTATTTTACGCACCGTTTTTTCAGCGTAGTGTGTATTGCTGATGTAGATAAGCCCCAGCACCATCACAAAAATCATTTTGGGTAAATGTTGAACTGGAAAACCTTCTTCAAAGTAGTTCTCTAGTTTCAACTTCTTCTCCAACCTGGAAAACATACCGTTCCCAATACTCCTTGAGCTTTTTACCTTTGGTTCGATTCTGAATTTATTGTCTGCCATCTTTGGGTTTCGAGGTTCGGGTTGCGGGTTTCGGGTTAGAACTCGTACCCCGAAACGCGCAACGCATTATCTTTTTTCTGCTATTCTCAACTTTGCACTGCGTGCTCTTTTATTTTCGTTTACTTCTTCTTCCGAAGCTTCAATCGGTTTCCGGTTTACTGCTTCAAAGGGCTTCAGTACATTTCCATAAAAATCTTTCTCCACTTCACCGTACACTTTACCCTTGTTTATAAAATTTTTTACCATTCTGTCCTCCAGCGAGTGATACGACATGATCACTAACAGTCCGTCTGGCTCCATCACTTCGCCCGCCTGGTGCAAAAAATCTTCCAGCGCCTGCATTTCGTTATTCACTTCAATGCGCAACGCCTGAAACACCTGGGCGAAGTATTTACTTTCCTTTCCACGCGGAGCAAACCGGCTTAACAATTGCTTCAAATCTTCGGTACGTGTGATTTTTTTTACAACACGCTCTTGAACAATAGCCTTGGCAACGGTACGGGCATTTTTTATTTCGCCATACATGCCCAGAATTTTATGCAGCGCGGCCTCATCGTACTCGTTTACAACACCTGCTGCCGTTACCGAACTGTTCTTGTCCATCCGCATATCCAATGGCCCCTCATACCGGGTTGAAAATCCGCGGGACGGCTCATCAATCTGATGTGAAGAAATTCCAAGATCGGCCAGTATGCCATTCACTTTGGTTACTCCATTCAACTTCAGGAACTTTTTCAGGTACCTGAAATTGGCGTGACAGAATGTGAAAGAACGGTGCGCGATTTTTTCTGCCTCACGCCTGGCATCGTCATCCTGATCGAAAGCGATCAACCGACCGCCTTTTATTTGTTCCAACATAGCCAGGCTATGTCCGCCACCACCGAAGGTTGCATCTACGTACGTTCCTTCGGGATTTACCTGTAGTGCTTCAATGCACTCTTTCAACATGACCGGCTTATGATAGCCGCCAGTTTCGAGTTTCGAGTTGCCAGTCATCCTCTTCTGACTGTTTGAATAAATGATTGAATCATTTTCTGTTCCTCGTCTATACTTGCCAGCAACTCTTTTCTCAACTGGCTAGCACCATAATTCAGCATGTCAATAATCAGTACCTGCGTTTCCAACTCGTAAGCCGATCCTAACGAATACTCCAGAAACTGTACGTACTCCTTCTTACTACTCTTTGCACTGCCTTCTGCAATGTTTGAAGGAATGGAAACTGCCGCCCGGGTTGTTTGGCTCTTCAAACCAAACTGCTCTTCTTTTGGAAGCTCTCCTGCCAACTTATAGGTCATCGCTACCAGGTTCATTCCATTTTGCCAGATCTTCAGCTTCTTAAAGTTTTTCATTCGATATATCTCGAAGCTATAAGCTCTTAGCTTGTAGCTATTGATCTAAATACTTTTGCGCCAGCTTCGACAACTCACTTGGGTCTGCGATCAGGTGTTTCTCATAAAGCGTAGGATTCCAGATCTCAACTTTGTTACCCATACCTACCAGCATCACATCCTTTTCGAGTTGGGCATAGGTGAGCATGTTTTTGGGGAGTAAAAAGCGACCGTTGCTGTCCAGCTCAACCGTGGCAGTGCCACTGAAAAAGTTGCGCTGAAGCGTACGGTACTCCTCGTTGAACTCGCTTAATCCAGAAATTTTGGAGAAAACCTTCTTGAATTCCACCATGGGATAGAGTATGAGGCAACGCTCAAAGCCCCTGCGCAATACCAGCTCGCTGTCCCCTTCGGGCAGTTGAGCCTTAACGCGCGCAGGCAGAACCAATCTGCCTTTGGCATCGAGTTTACTTTCATATTCACTGGTGAAAAAGGTCATTGACGTAGTGGTTGTCTATTCCTTAATAACAAACGTAAGTAATTTTCTTCCACTTTCAACCACTTTCACCCACTTTTTTGCATTTTCGGGCAAATCAGCCCATAAACCATCCGATTTTCTGTCATTTCCATTAAATAATTGGACTCTACAGAAGTACGCTGGACTATTGGCTTTAAAAACTGGACTGAAGACTCAATAATGCAGCTTGGAAGCCTGAATAGCTGGTTTGTAAAAGAAGATGCACTATAATTATATGTAAATAAAAATGCCTCTTTTGTACTTCTCGGGGCGCAAAGGTCAAAAAATTAGCAAAGTGGGCGGGATTTGAGTTATTGGGGGGATTTTCTATGAATAGAGACTCAGAACGCATGTTTTTAATGAGCAACTACTCCTTCTAAGGTCAATCTTAGTCAAAAATTTACTTCAGTTTTAACTCCAAAAAGGCGGAAGGCCATCTGTAACTCCATTGTCCCTAGTGAGGGTCAATTTTTGTTGGGGCGGGGTTGATGATTTATTGAAATCGGCTGTACTAAATGTGATGTAATACCTAAAAATCAATCCCCTATGCTCGGATTAGGTATTATTAAAGTCTCAAAAAAGAATATGTATTTAGGTCTTTCGGGACTTGTTTTCTTTGAAATTCCTGATGACCATAAAGTCATCGACTCATTACTTCCTCAGGGAATAAAATTTAAAAGGGCTAAAAGCCTTTCATACTTAGGACGTGGGCTTCGTTTGGTTCTTACAACCAATTCCCGAAGTACTCTTGCTATAATAAAAGGTTCCAGATCTGTTAATGGAATCAAGGGTGGGCGGCTGATCTGCTATATAAACAATTCGGGCCTCCCTGATAAAATGCTGTTGGAGGATTTAAGAAGTCTGGCATCCAAACGTTGGCCATCCGGGCAATTAAGTATTAGTATTACTGAATTACAGAAACATCCTGGTAATTTAGAAAATACCCTACTGCTTAATGGTTGGTTAAGAGCGGATGGAGAACTGATCCAGAAAGTCTAGCCTTTATCTCTCAGAAGTCCAGAGAGATCAAATCGTATTTACATAATTCATCAAGTCTACCAGCAGTATTTCCTATTTCCAATAATCCACCTAACTAAATCATCATTCTTCACTAAATTTTTGCTTATAAACCTTTATGGATAAATTAATAATGACACCACGGAACGGAGCCGACAATTTCATGTATTCATGTTCCAGGTGTCTACCATATTTTACAGAGTAATTCCCTGATACTACAATCAAAGAACCTCCGTTAGCAAGACAATAATCACCAAGTCTCTTAAGTGTCCGACTTCGATCCAAACCCTTCACACTCTTGCCGCTTAATGCCCAAGAAATGGCTTGTTTATCAGTAACGACTTCATCATCCACTTTGTTTATAGCTCCGAGGAAACCTTTACCACAATCCGCTATTGTAAACTTAAGATAACCTCCTTTAAAACTTGATGAAATAAAAACAGGCTCTCCATTTCCCATATGATCTGCAGCATTTTGGAATAGTTCCTTCAAATATTTTTTAATCGTACTCTTATAATGGCTTGGAATCTCGAAGCGCCAGTCTTTTCGAAAAGCGCTGTATAATAAATAGTCGGAAAACCCCAACGTATTCGTTGTGTCATAAATATGAACTGGAGTTCCACCTGTCCAATATGTCAGCCCATGAAAGGCCGGTGATGCACAATAATACCCTAGCATATCTTTGGCAAATCTCACCTTGTTATACCCATATTTTCTCGGTCCAATATCTAACGTGTTTTGTGACCTTTCAAGCATATAACTCATCGCTGCACAAACAGATGATAGGTTCGCATCTCCTTGCCACGCCTTCTCAAGGTTAAATGTCACATTCGTATTTTTTCGATTATGAGCTTTTATGAAGACTTTTGAAATAGAATCAAAACTTTTGTGACTTGTTGATAAATATGGGGTCTTCGAATTACAGTTTAAACGCATAGAAAATAATACAATTTAAGATTGTTGAACTCTTTTAGGTTTGGAGGAATGAAAGGTCATCATTTTCACTTGATTAACAGTTATCCTTTCTTCACCAGATTTGATCGCCTCTATTGCACATTGTTGCAACAGGCGGTTCAATTCACCGATGGTTCCATTTGTCTTATCAAAAAGATGGAATCCTAGTTCATCATCTGTAAGATTTGATTGCTTTCTTAGGGGCAAACCCTCTTCAAACGATTTGAAAAGCGTTTGCAAGTCCTCATTCCCAGTCCAATCCGGAAGATCCATCTGCGTAAATCGAGAATGCATTTGCTCATCCTTTTCAAGAATGATGGCTGCGTCTACCGTGCCGAATGCAATCAGTGGAATTTTAGCCATATTAACTATGGCTTTAATGGTATCAAGTAAATGTCGCAATGGGCGATCCTGGGCTCTTCCCATTATATGAATCTCATCTAGTATGATAGCCCTAACCTGATACTCACTAAGATGGTATACAAGGTGTCTCAATAAGACATCAGATCGCTTAGAGTGATGGTCTGGGAGACCCATTTCAGTAAGAATTGTATTTATAAGTGAAACATAGTTTGGGTCTGGTGGCATTTCAACAGAAACAACAGTACGAATGATTCGTTCACGTTCATCCATCCGAGGCTCATTGAGGCTTGCTATTCTTTGCCTAATTGATGTTTTTCCATTTTGAGAACGAGCTTTAACCATCAAGCTTTGCGTTCTGGAAACATCGGGAGACTCCATAAGGAATTTTATTTCTTTTAGCACCATTGATGCCGCACTATACTCGATAAATTTATCTTGCCGTATATATCGTATTCTTCGGCTATCATCCGCTGATGATACACAGGATTCAAGGAATTCGCGGGTTTCTCTATTTAAATAGTCTTGCTTTTCCATAATTGGTTTTAAAGGATTTTACCTCTGATGATGTAGAATTAAAAAACTTACCAGTATGCACCTGCTTGGGTACCTTTTCTTCTGCCTGACGCTCACGTTTAAGTGTAGTTTCACGTGCCTTTCTTTTTCGAGCTTCTTTTGTGGTTTTCTTGGCCATCTCCTCTAAAGCACGCATGCTCTCATAGGTTTTAAAAATTAGAGACTGGTTTACTTTCTTTCCTTGCTCCTTAATTTTCTTAACCACTTTACGATGATCCCAAATACTCATGGGAATGCCACGAAGGTCAGCATACGGTATTTCATAATAACAATTCTGCTTTGGTTCCATGAAGTAAATCCGGCTTATGTCCCGAGGGTCATACTTAAACTTGTACTTAATTTTCCCATTAGCATCAGTAGTATTAATATAATTATTCAGCACTTCGCTATAGTAAAAGATGTTGTTGAGTTTTACCCCGGTGCGTTGAATGGTTCTTTTTTCACGTGGTGAAAAATCCAGTTGGAGACGTAAATAGTCAGTATACACATCGGGATTACCTATTCCATTCACTTCATTGTATAACCCATGATGCCACTTGGCAATTGGTGCCATTTGAATTTCAGAATGATACTCATTGTGATAAATAGTAAGCGCCATTGTAACCCATTTTTCAAACTCCGGCAAAGTCATGTTTGCCATCTTCTCCGGGTTGTAAAGGCGTTTTAATTCCTTCGATTTATTTGTAGTCCCCCTAACATCCTTAAGCCATGTAGCATAATTTCCGAGAAATCTTTCTATATATGCACCATGTTGTGGTCTTCCAGGTGATCGAAATTCAAAATCAATCCCGTAAAAGCCAGACGCTTCTTTTATTGTTTCACCAACAAATTCACCAGCGTTATCACATCTCATAATTGTGGGTTTGCCATAGCATGGCCAAGTTGTAACATCCAGACCCATCGAGTTAAGCCATGACTCTTTCCTTAACATACCATGGGCAATGGCACGACCCGTTCCATACGATCCGGGCGGATCGAAAGAAATGTAAAAACCCAATATCATTCTGGAGTATGTGTCAATAAGTACCGTAATCCAAGGCTTACCAATAACCTCTCTGTCTTTTTCATCGACCAACATGATATCGGAAAGTGTATGATCAATCTCAACCCAATGTAATGGAGCCACATCCGTAAAATTCTTTCCTGCAGCAGAATCATATAGTTGCCCGGCTGTTTTGGGGCCGCGTTGACTGGCAATGCGGTCTCTTTCCTTAATGTGATTAATGTGATTTCTCACAGTATTTATTGAAGGCACTCCATATTTTCTATTTCTACAGATTCTTTGAATTTCCTTATATGTAGTTTCTATTGTTTTTCTTTCCCTCAAATGAACCTTGTTAATTACTTTCAACACAATTGCATAAACCTTCTTGTTTATCCTTATTCCTCCCTTACCACCCCGGCCAGGTCTGTCCACAAGAACACCAATGTTCCCTACTGACCGGTATCGTTTTATCCAATTGTAAAGAGTGGATTTGCTTATCCCATGACGCTTTGCAGCATCAAGCACAGCTTGCTTGTCACCTGATATGTCTAAAAGTGGTTTAATAATCTCGTATCGTTCGGTGGCCTTCTTGTGTTCAGCTTCACTAAATGATTCTGAAGGTCTGTAGTCTCTTGATGTCTCATGATCGTGTGGAGAAGAGGGGAGTAAATCAGCAATTAATACCTCACTAACCTCCCCTGAGATTGGGTTCTTCAGCAAAATATTTGTCCCATTCACTTGATCAGCGGCAACTAGGAATGTTTCACCTTTATACGAAACAGGGCTATCTACTTTCAGACTGACAATCATATTTTGGGTAATTTAAATTTTGGAATTGTTTTGTATGGATAGCTAAGTTGTACCGATTTATATCTTTCTGTAACTGCCCAAACATCCGATTGAAGTGTTAATGGCTTAAAAAGATCACACGTCAGAATTTTATTATATACCATTACCCAAAAGGGTCTTAATAATTCATTCCGTTGCTCAACTCCAGAAGAAATCATCGATAAGATGTTCTCACCATTATTTCTGGGCTTTGACTCCAATGCCTTTAGAATGAGGTGCTGCTGCTCAAGGCTTGCCGTTGCAGTCTTGAATTGAAGCAGGAAGTGAATATTCTCTTTATATATACCATGAATTTCCTTTTCGGTAATGATTTTAAAAACCATCCCGTGTTCACGGGCATACAAGCGCGCTGCTTTGAATTTTGCACTGTATTTTCTACTGTTCTTTTTTAAATCATCCGTATACTTAACTTCGAATAACACTTTCCTTCCATTTGTATATTCAACCAGGTAGTCAACAGGGTAGTGCTTCTTTTTCCCCCGATGCAGAAAGGGAATTGACACGGGTTGATCATAGACCTTAACTACCTGCGAATCAAATTGGAGAAGGTAAACAAATTGTTTTTCCAGATGCGATTCAAATTGAATAACACTTGGGCTTTTGGGGCTATTAATATAGCCTACAATGGTTCTTCCATTACTTCTGACTTTTCTGACGGGTTGATGCTTCATCGAATTTGGTTTGGCCCACAAATACTTTAATATCAGGAAACTATTTTCCTGACTACAATTACTTACTGCTAACAAGTCATTAAAAAGTTGCGGGTCTACGTAGAAAAAAATTACCGATACCGCCCTGATCACTCAATTTTCCGTAACTCAAATTATTTATTTATTAAAAAAATCACGTATAATGCAATTAATTGACAGCTTGTTAGCATACTACTATTAGACATGGAGTTAATTGCCTTTGAAACAAAAGAAGGAGAAAGGATTATCAAGAATTTGCTCGCCTATTCCAATAATTTATTCAAATGCCTCTACAAACAAGAATTAAATGAGCGTGGAAAAAGCTCTAAGGACTACGTGTCTGAAGTAATTGAAAGGTACTTATCAGGTAAAGACAGTACCAATATGGAACTATCCAAACATGAGATGTTTTTAAAAGGGATCATAAAGCGATGTCAATATAACGACTTAATGCCATACCAAAGAAAAGCACGTATGGAATCAAGGCAACCCCTTGAAGAAAGTCATTTGATTCAGCAACCATCAAAAAACACAGATACAATCTTAGAAAATTACCCTGTTAGCGATCAATCAGAAATCGATAGAAACATGATTGTATCCGAAATTAGAAATGCTATCGATGATGAGGATTTCGTTGTTATCAAATTATATGAAGCAGTATGTTTGCATGGGTTTAGTCTTAAAAACCGAGCAGAGATCTGTAATGAGTATCAGCTTAGCCTGGCAGACTTTGACAATGGCAAACGCAGGTTTATGAATATTGTGAAAAAAGTATTTAAGAATAATTCATTAGGTATATGAATCAGGATGGTAAACTTTCCAAAATTATTGAAGAATATTGTTTGCATTTCTCATCTGACGAAGAGTCTGAGAATACCCTACGGGAAGCCGGGCTGGATCCGGATCAACTGGTAAAAGAAACCCTTAGTGATATAAGGAGAATAAAAATGAAACTCGCATCTGATGCTACTCAGCAACAATTTCTCGAGATAAGGAAGAAACTCCTGCAACGGGCTAAAACTGAAGTTGATAGACTATTAAGCAGTGCTAAATTTGACCTTAGTTCATTTGTAAAGAACGAAAACATCAATCTCGCTTATCGGAATCTCGAGACTATGACCCAGGAAGAAATCCGGGAATCACTGGAGCGGTATTTTCTGCTGAAATTCGAGAATGAACAAAATGGAGAATAAAAAATGTTACTTACGAAAGCGGAAGCTACAGCAAGAAAAGTTCTAACGGACTTTGGTCTTGACGACATAAATGCAATCACATCTACAGAGTTAAAGACAATTATTCAAGCCCGTGGAGGGTACTATGAGGAAATTGATCTTAAAAACATTGATGGAAGAATTATTACGTTTGAAGGCAAATCAATTATTTCGATTAACAAAAATATTGCCGGCCTGGGCAAAAAAAGATTCACAGCTGCTCATGAGCTTGGGCATTTTGAATTGCATAAGAACATTCAACCACCTGCCGATACTCAATATGAGCTTTGCAATTGGTATCAATCAGGAAGCCATGAAAAAGAAGCTAACGATTTTGCTTCTGAACTCTTAATGCCCACAAATTTATTCCTTCAGCAGTGTAAGGGAAAGAAGTTTGGACCTCAGCTTATTAAGCAACTTGCGGAAATCTTTCAGGTTACTCATACAGCCATTATCCTGAAAGCGCTTAAGGCTAATATCCATCCCATATGTGTTATAGCTGCAAAAAATAACAAGATAAAATGGTGGAAAATGTCACAGAATATGGAGTCTGCTGATCACGATTTTGTTCCCGGCTGGACAAAATATAAAATCCGGATAACTTCTAACTTGCCGCCACCACCTGATTCAGTGGTGGGTCAATTTTTTAAGTCCACTGGAAATAAATCATTAGAAACCCTTCAAGAAATCGACAAATCGACTTGGTTCTTAACTCACCAACAAGACAATCCCATAATGTTTGAATACTGCAACTATATCCGAGAGTATGACTTTGGATTGAGTGTGGTTTGGCAGGATTGATTAGCGTTCCGTCCAATAAATGGGCTGCTCAAATTACCCAGTAAGTAAAAAGCCCCGATGATTGGGGCTTTTTTCATTCATCTGGAGGGTCAGGAATGCTATCAAAAATTTGATTCAATTCAGTATATACCCAACACCAACATCGTGTTCCGCTAAAACAGCTTCTGGCAAAATGGACTCGCTCAGTATATTTATGATACGGGCAAAAAGCCTGACAATGAAGGATCAAGTACAATTCCCTTAAGGGCCTTCAAAAGAGAAAGTGCAGACAAGTTTTCCGAGTTAGACTCAATAACCAGAAAACGTATTTCATCGGATTGCAATTGGTGTATTTGCCCAGTCTTAGGGGGCACTTATGCTAAATATATGTTACTACCTTCTAAATACTAGTTGGTGAAATAGCACTTACTGAACGACAATGTTATTGTAATCGAATACTAAATGAAAAATGTTAATTGGCCCACCGGTCCTGCCATGAGTACTCTCATATACGGAATTAAATTTCTTCACTTGTTTCCTATCGCAGTTGAGTGTCTTTCGTGTCAAACTCCCTTGAAAGTTAACTTGATGCCTGAATCTATTTAATAGTTCCTCAAAAATGTCAAAACTTATATTCACTGTAATTTCATGCTTACTTTCACTAGACTCCAGAAATGCAATCATACCTGCCAATGAGATATTTCCTTTTGGATAGTATTGACGGTTGACAAATCGAACAATACCCTCTGCGACATACTTATCTAGTAGTTGATGATTTACACGCTTACACTCAAAAATAAAATAGCTATTATCCAATAGTGGGGAGAATACTTTAATATCAAGGATTCCAGTTGCAACATTCCCATTTTGCTCTTCAACACCTGGAACAAACGAATACAAATCCAGATCAAATAAGTGCTTATTTGGATCCACAAATGTTTTGACTAGATCATTCCGTAAGTAATCCTCTAACGGTAATCGCTTGACAAGCTTGCGCTTTTTGACCACGCCAACAATCTGTTCGATTTGAGACCTTGAGTATGTCTTTCCGCTCGCTACCAAATTTAAGTATGCATAAACAATTAAGTTTACGCACAGTTCAAATGTGTTTTGAGATGTCTTAAGGGATTTATTAAAGAATTCGTCAGGTATAGTCATTAAGCCAATGCGTTAATAGACATCTGCATTTCCTTACGATTAATTTCATCAAGAAAAGCAACTGCATCAAGAAAAGCAACTGCACTATGAAAAAGCCTCCTTTCATTTGGCTTGATGATATAGAAGTGCTCCGAAGTAAAGCCCCTTACATCTTGTTGGACGTAAAGGTCTCTACACACGCTATATACACCAAGATCGCCAACTAGTAGGGTCCAGTCATCGTTCCCTGTCTTGTCTAACTGTATTTCTTGATTCGACTCCGTATCTTCAGGATAAAAATTGATGCGTACATATAAATCTGAAAAAATAATGGTCGGCCGTAAGAATTTGTTTGCCTTCTTGAAGCGCTTTGCCAGCATTGAAAACATCGCGCTTATATAGTCTTTAATATACGAGTAGTCAGGCTGACTTTTTACAAAATCCATTGACCTGAAAATTTTAGAGTCTTGTTCACGCAATAAAACAGGAATAGAAACAGTGCTCGCAAAGTCAACTAAACTCTTTTCCACATCACTTAACTTGAAATGCTGAGCTATTGCAGCTTCTAACTTTGCCATCTGGCTCTGGTCAGACGGAATTGTCCCCCAACTTCCTTGCCTTCCTGCTGTTTCGCCAGCTATGCTTTCGGTCAACGATGCAATTGCATCACTCTCGGATATAGAAGGAAAAGAGAAAAATTCACTAAAATGTATTCGTGATCGTTCAATACCTGCGGATGAACTTGTATTAAGCAGGTAATAGGTGAACAACTTGGAGTTAAGAATTCCTGATTGTGTCAAAAGGAACTTTTTCACATCAATTGAAGACTTTCGTTTAGGTGCAATAGAACATATCGTCGATGAGAAGCAAACGTTTTGGCTACTAAACACAGTAACCGCTTGGAAATGGTGCTCTCCTTCCGTAGGCTCAAGCATAATTCCCTTCTTGATTAATAATTTCGGGCCAATAAAAAACTTCTTATCTGGAAGATACCCGACCTTGTTGTTTCCTATTCCGTTCTGTTTCAAGAAATCTTTTACCTTCAATCGGGGAACGGCATAAAATGGCCTCATGTCTTCTCCGTCGATATAATAGAAATCTTGAATTTCCGCCGTATCAAACTGCTTCCCTCCGTCTACCAATTTAAGGCCACCCTTGTGATCAATTTCCCGTTCTTTCATCAATTGGAAAATTGTTTTAAAAGAGTTCTGTAGACGTTTTATAAAGTGTATATCCAGCACATTACCGTGGACCAACACTTTCCATAGCCAATCGTCTCCGCCAGCGGACTCCATGAAGAACCCTTGATTAATTTCCTTTACATCGTGCTTATGAATGACAATTGTTTTATTTGCCAGAAACAATCGATTGGGTTTGACTGTGATATGTTGTACTGTGTTGTCGCGAGTCATTTCACCCGGACGCACCGGAGAATATGTGATTATTGCGGCCGGTTGTCTTGCATCATCAAAAATATGATTTCCACCTCTGATTTTATTGTTTACCGGCGACAGTTCAACAACTTGCTTAACGTTGAACTTTGACAGGAAATATCTTCTGAATTTTTTTGCTGGCTCTTGAGTATTATATAGCACTTTCGAAGAAACTATAAAGCTACATAATAGTCTTTTGCTCTTACTTTCAAAATCTGTCACACGAAGTAAAAACGCTTGGCAAATTTCATTATCTCCAATTGCAACCTCGATTTGGGGGGATTCCTGCAGGGTTGCCTTTTTGCGCTCCTTTATGTTTCGCACTTTTATATACTCTTTGTGAGACGCCCCTTCGACCTGCCCCCAAGGTGGATTTCCGATAATGAAATCTAAATTTTGAATGATAGTATTAAAGGGGTGTTCTGTATTAAAAAAGTCTGCTGACTGACCTCCGAAAAAGTTTTCATCTCGGAGTTTCTGAAACTTGAAAGACTCAATTTCCGCTGGCTGCTTGTAGTCAAGAATTGTTACATAAAGAGAAAATATCGAGATATCTATTGCGTCAGGATCAATGTCGATCCCGTAAATATTTTTCTTGACCAGTTCCCACAACTTCTGATCAGACACTTTCTTTTTACCTGTAATCAATAGTTCCTTTTCAATAATCTTACGTGCCGTTTCAACTAAAAAAATACCAGAACCACACGCCGGATCAAGAACTTTGCAGTTTGAACTTCTGTTGTCAGGATCTGATAAAAAAGGCATCACTGTTTGGGACAGAACAAAGTCTACGATATAGGGCGGTGTGTAGTATGCCTTTACTGTCTTCTGTTTTGGAAACAAATCATCGAACCCCTTCTTCCCAATGAAACTCTCATAAATACTACTTATCAGCTCGACCGGAATAATTTCGAAATCATAAACATCAAACAGTGACTTCTGAATTGTGATTCCGTTTAAGTATTTACCTGTCTGGAAAAATTTTCCGCAAGTGAATAAATTGTAAAGCACATCTAGGTGCGTTGCTCTCACTTGAGGCTCTTCATGGTATGCATCTTTACCACTTCGCTTAGGCTCATTCAATGGAAACATATCACCATTGTATTTTTTAGTGAGATATTTAAAAAATGAGTAAAGCTTTGTCTTTTTTCTAATTAATTCGTTGAATGAGTCTTTTCTCGCTGTCTTATCATCTCCAACGACAAAATTCTGGTCGCTGAACTTCACATTGCGATCAATGAGATAACGTACAAATAAAAGCCTTCCGATAAGCCGGTTGGCAACTTTGGAATCTAGGGCAAGACCCTTGGGAGAAGGTGCAACTAAGATACGTCGAGCATCGGTAATATTGTTCAGCAAATAGTAGTCTATCGACTTTCGTCTGCCCTTGCTCGCAATATGATTTCCAGAAATGAGATTAGTGAATGAAGCGTCACGAAAATCGGCAGGGGAATTACTTTCTCTGATTCGCTTCAGGCGCTTGACATCTGTAACCGTAAAATCATCGCCATGAAAATAATCAAGGGTGTGTTCTCTATTGATAAAGATAGCTATGGAAAGGCCAAAGTTAATTACTTGTTTATGAATCAGGGTTTCACGCGCGACGCTTGGCCTGTCGAAGAATAGAATAAATGACTGATTCAGGGGTGAGGGATGTCCTGCCTTACTGTTGAATCCCCCATATAAGCAAAAGAACGCGTCAGGCTTAATGACATCCTTTAGAATTGTGCTTATACGATATGGAAATCGATCAAACCACTTCTCGGGTTCATTCGTAAAGAATAGTCCGTTCTCAGGGGTGAAGTTTAGTTTATCATATAGCTGTTCTAATCTAGACAAAGTACAAATAGTTAAATAAAATTCTTAATCGGGAATAATGCGGTCAATCTTTTCTTCAATCCTTATTAAACGATCAATAACATGCTCAGCCTTGTCGAAATCTAAAAGCTTTTCAAAGCCAATAAATGCAAAGAAACTCCACAATTCGAGTATTTCATCAAACCCTACAAGGTATGGGGCAAATTCAGGATTATCGGAAATTAGAATAACTCCGTTTTTTTTAAAATCGTATTGTACCCTCTTAAATACTGGGCCATCATGAGCAGTAACAACAATATAGCGCTCGAGGTTTTTCAGGGCGTCCGGTTCAACTTGACGTCCAATTACAATGAACCCCGACTGAAAAGGAGGCATTGAGTCCCCGTGAATTTCAAATGCTCGATAGGTCGCGTTTTTATCAAGTCCAGGGAAATCAATCATAGATAAGTTTTCAAGAAAGATTGGGTCGGTAAAACCCGTCCTGTACCCTGCAGCCGCACGATGAGGTACAAATAGACACTTTGTATATATATTTGCTACTGTATCCATTTTGAGATTGACATTACGGCCAAATCTTTTGGAAAGCAAGCTTTCTATCGGTGTATTAAAATAATTTGAAATCACCGTCAGCGCGGTCAAATTAGGTTCATTTGTCCCTAATTCATACGATGCCCATTGAGATCGCGTCATGTTCATTTCTTCAGCTACTTGCTGTTGCGTTTTGCCAATCCCCTTCCTTAGCAGCTTTAGGCTATCCCCAAATGTCTTTTTTAAAGACATAATCAGATGTTATGTAACATTTCAAGACAAAAGTAGTGAATATATGCTACATTTCAAGACAGTCAGTAGTGATTCAATTTCACTTTAGAGACTTTACCTCTAATTTAATGGGGCTAGCTGTGCAAACTCAATATTTCAATTAGTGAAAGTATGGTGTCTTAATTACTTGATATACAGATATTTGAATGTTTCTAGAGCAATCCACGGGCTTAAAGCTACATCACCTAATCTGATTTTTCGGGTGGCCTCCTTTCTGCTTGGACAACCTGTACTCAAGCCCCATCCGCATATTCAGTCTGTCAACATATGGGCTTTTGTAATCCGGGTCGAATAGATTGAAGAGGAGTTGTGCATTGCCGCGAACGTGTTTTGATATACGGTATTCCTTTCTTAAACCGGCCATCGAACTCCATACCCACTCCCTGCCCTCGTAGTCTTGCTTAGGAAGTTTTCGTACCGGGGTATTCATTGTTTCAATTTCAAGGCGACCGTAAACTCCCTTCCCTATCTTAAATTCACCGTAGCTACGGGGGCCATGTATGTACATTTCAGGATTAAACTGACTCTTGCTTTGATCGAATGCAACCCGCTGGTTCCAGCCAAGGCCTACTGTAAGTCGACCGGTAAAACGATAACCGAGATACGGATTGAAATCAAACCACCAATCGTTGCGCTTTTGGATTTGAATGGACAAACCGGGAACCAATCGCTCACGCAAGGGCTTGCCGTGCATCTCGTTGAGCGGCTTTTTCGGAAGGTCTTTTAAGCTCTGAACATCAGAAAACCGTTGTTTGTATTTACTCACCTGGTTCATGGCCGCCTGTAGCTTGTCCTGCTTGCCGGCAAAGTGATCGATGGCTTGTTTCTTGGCTTCTGTTACCAACATTTCTTTGGCTTGTTCTTCACTGGCTGGTAGCTCAGGTGCGCCATTGATATCACCAATCTTTTCAAAGGCAAGTTCTGTTGCTTTCTCCGCGGCTTTGGCGGTTACATCTTCTACGGTTGGGCCCGCAGGGAGTTCTTGCTGGATGGTTGATATCTTTTCCGTTACCTCACCGAGGTTGGTATTGATCTCAGGAATGTTAAGTTTTCCTAAATCTCCGGAAAGTGGATTGCTCAGAACAGGCAGTTTGATGGTTGGGATTTCTTCCAGGTTGAGTTGAGGAATAGTAAATTCTGATGCGGGTAAAGAAATATCCAACTGCTCTAATGCTGCCTTGTATTTGTTTACCTCTCCACTTGCTTCTTTGGGCAAATTCAAATTCTCAATCTGCTCTTTTGCCTTTTGCCTTACACCCTCAGCTTTCTGCTTTATAGCGTAAATCTTTTCTTCCTTAGCACGATTCACGCTATCAAGTTTTGTGGTGAGTTTATCAAAAGGCTGATCCAGGCTGGACAAGCTATCAATTTGTGTTTGCAGCTTGTTGGTAAGATTGGTGTATGAATCTGTGATAGAGTCATATTCACTTTTGATCGATTGGTATTGAATGGCCGTTTGTTGTTGGATGGAATCGAGTTTTTGAAATTGGGTGGAATAAAGAGAATCAATCGGCTGTAATTTCTGCACCAATGTGTCTATTGATTGTGCGGATACTTTACCAACAATCACCATCACAAAAACAACAAATAATGCGAGTTTTTTCACTTCATAAAGGTAGCCGATTTTTAGCTTAAAAGTAATGTCACTATTTAATATTAATACCTAATAATCAGTGGATTAAGTCAAGGAGAGCATTGCATGTTATGCGTTCAACATGCCCTCAAAAAACCCACCTGGCTGTTGCTGCCTCCGGTAAGTTTCTGAGAGTAGTCAACCCCATCATTGGTAGGAAGAATTTTATGGAAGAAGAATATTTGTAATTTCACGAATCGAACTTGCCTCTTTGATTTTTCTTACTTCGGATGTGAGCGATAAACCTGCAGATAGATATGAGTCCGAATTCTCCTTAACAAGTTTAATTGCTGCTCTTTTGAAATTTTCAAGGCTTAAAAGCTCTAACTTTTTTAGAATGACTTTCACGAAAATGCGTGATCCCAAGAAAAAATCAAGTCCTCTAAAGACATTAGTATATCCAAGCATTTGAACATCATTTATAACATACTTCCATCCTTCTGAATCAACAACAGTTGCATTTAAATACTCTCCACTTTTAAAAGACTTTTTGTAACATTTGGTAAAAGTATCTTGGTTAAGAAAGGTAACTGAAACTCCAGTTTTAAAATAAACAACGATAGGGAAAGCAAGTACAGGATCTGTAAAACCAATTTTAGTTTTCATATTTCAATCAATAAGGCGACCTACAGAACTAATTGTTGAGGTAACAGGCCAACTAGGCATACCATAATATAATCTTTTATAGAGTGGCCAGCCTAAAATCTTTCCCTCAATAGCCTTATGAACCATATCATAGGTCATTCCTTCAATTTTAGGTATAGGTTTTAAATTCCACATCTGATTTTTTGCCCACCACGAGAGATCATTTCCGCTTTTTGCACCATTACGTGCCCACGCCCAATGATGAACATGCTGCCCGCGCTCAGCAAAACCGTTTGTGCCCAAAAATTTTCTTGTTGAGTTCCACCATTTGTAATTTTTACCAAGAAGTTTTAGGCCCCCCTTTCCAATTCCAGTTGCTATAGACTTAACTAAGGCCATATCTGAAACAGCTAATGCGAAATTTCCTGCTACAGCCCAGCCATCACCTCTATCATATGCCTGAACCATTGATTCCACTGAACCCAAAACCGGAACCCAATCAGGTATTAAGTCTTGATTTTTCAATGCGTCAAAATATGCACCCCATGTTTTTCGCCAATCAAAACCTGCATTGGGGTCATGAAAAGAGTAAGAACCAATTACAACATCTCCTACCAATATATTAAGTTGCGAATTTATGTATCTTGTTCTATCTCCATTTGTATAATAGTCCGTCTGCTGCATATAAATATCTCCAGAAAGACCTCTATATAAATCCCAATTCGTCATGCCATCTATAAAGTTGAACATGTGAATACCATCAGGTAGTCTGTTAAGGTCAATGGTAAGATTTCCAATTGTCACTGTAGCCAGTGAACTCGGAGAATAACCCCAATCTGTCAAACTCCCACTCCTCCCACCAAAGTGTGAGCCCAGCGAGCTCGTTGTCCCGTAATTATATTCCCCTCTCGGGTAGTAATCTACCCGGTCATCGTACGTATAAAATGTGTGGTATGGTGAACGTGAACCATAGCCTTGCGGTGGCTCCGCCCCGCTCGGGTCGTTGTACGTTACCGGGTCGTTGAAGCTATAGTTGTAAGGCGTTAAACTTGCATACTTACTGGCCATGGGGTCTACCGCGTTCATGCGGCCAAGGGCAGGGTCGTACTCGCGGAAGAACATTTCGTAGTTGGAGGTAGTGTTGTTCAGCTCGCTGCCTGCGTTGTACAAAAACTGATTTCCGGTTGCATTTTCTCTCGTCCAGCTACTGGCGGTTTGCATACCAAATGGATAATACTCGTTATACTGTACTATGCGTGATTTGCTGTGTGTCACCTTAAAGTCATCAAAGTAAACCCAGTTGTTGCTCTCGTTTTCGTAGCTTAAATATACAAAGATGAAACCGGCTTCGTGGATATTGATGGGATCAAAACTGAGCTTGGCCTTGGCCCAACTACTGGCGGTGGTTACCGGGCGCCAGCCCATGTTCATCACGTTGTATTGCTGGTCGAACAAAATGTAATTCAAGTACGCTGCCGGTACGTTGTCGCCCTGGTTGCCGGCCAGGCCAAAGGCACCAAAGGCATTGTCAACCCCGTTAAATATGGCCCCGCTTTCACCACCGCCCGCACTAACCCCGCCAAAGGCCGTGGCCACCGCCCCCATAATGACCGATACCAAGGGCGCGCTTGTGCCGTAGCCGCTGCCGCTCTCGTAGTATGCCCACACTTCGGCATCAATTACATCACCGGCATATACGCGTACACTTTTTGCCGGGCCAACCCGATAGCTTTGGTTCATGCGCACAACCTTTGAGCCCCCGGGGGTATGGTTGGCCGCAGTTGAGGTAACAACATTGTTTACGTTGGAAAACTCCGCTGAATTATCGCCACCGTTACCTTCGAATGTGGCAATTTTTGATACGGGCGCTGGCGCTACGCTGCTGAATACCACACGTGTATTGCCCTGGTGGTCGGCAAGGGCATACTGGTACTCAAAGTTGCTGCCGTTTTTTACCACCCTTCCTTCGGGCGAACCAAAGTAGCTCAACTGCGGTGTAGCCCCTTCGTACACAAAGCTGCCGCTGTAGTTGGTGGTGGTTAACAGCGTAGTGCCCTGCCAGGTTTTCATGGTAAGCTTGGTGCCCGAGGCATCGTACACATAATCTACCTTGCGGCCATCGGTAAAGTTTACCACCTGTGGCTTGCCCAAAAAGTTATACGTAATGCTGCTGATGCCCTTGTTGTCGTCCTTCAACAGGCTGCCGGCAGTGGTATAGGTATACTCTTCGGCCGTGTTGGCCCCGTTAACAAAGCCCGCGGCACCCGCACTGCCTGTAATGCTGTCCTCAACTTTCCTCAGCCGGTTGGTATTTTGTGTGCCGGTGCTGTGGCTGGCATACGTGTAGGTAAGGTTATCGATGGTTTGGGCTGAAGCGGTTACCGTAGGCACGTTGTTTACCACGGTAATACCCTTGAGGTTTTGGGCACGCGTCAGTGCGGTTATGTTGCCGTTTTTATCATAGGCCTGGCTTTCGTTTAAGGTGTTTACTTCGGCATTCCAACTGCTGCCTCCATGCGCCTGGAACACGGCAGCGGTTAGCCGGTCGCTTTTGTCGTAAGTATATTTATAACTGCGTTGGCCTTCCGCGCCCGAAGTGCTGCCGCCCATGCCCTTCCATTTTATGGCCGAAATATTCCCGTTGTAGTAGGGGGTGTTGCCCATGCCACCGGCTGTTTCGTATACCAGCTCTTGCGCGTAGTAATCGTTGCCCAGGTTGGCGGGGTCGTTTATCTGTTTCAGCCAGCCGCGTATGGTGTAGGTCAAGTCAACCTGCTGCAGCCACTGGCCGCTGCCGGTGCTGTGAAGTTTTTTGGTCACTACCTGCCCCAGTGCGTTGTGCCCGTATTCTACCAGCAGTTGTTCAGCGCCTCCGTTTATGCTCCTGAACAACCTAAGCACGCGCCCGGCATGGTCATACTCGGGACGGTCAACCAAGGCCACGGAGGTGGAAGCATTTTGGTAGTGTGTGGATTTTGTCTTTACGGTCCTTCCGGCAAAGTCGTAGATAACCGTACTGATGTCGGCCACGGTAGTATACAGGTGGTTGTTGCTTCGGGTTTGTATGGGGCGATCGTACTTGCCATAAAATACCGCGCTGGTCAGCCAGGTGGAAGTGGGGTTTCCTGCAGCATCCAAGACAACGCGTTTGCTACCAGTAGGCATGTTGCGCACGTTGGTTTGCGCGGTGGTCTCCTGCCCGGAAAGGTGGTTGGTAACAAATGTATAATCGGCTGTACCGTTTCGGTCAAAGTCGTAGTGGTCATAGTAGTTAACGGTGAGCACTGTGGTGTTTGTTGTGTTTGTCGGGAAGGCGTTGTTCGAGTACCCGTGTGCCGTACTTCCCTGTTCCGTTTCATACCATGGGGTAGTATCGTAGTTGAGGGCATTAACTGTGCTTTGAAGCGTGGCCTGGTCTGCGCTGCTCGTGTACAGCCCCGAGTAAACCGGACGGTTGTAGCGGTCGTATTTTATGAACATCCACTTGCCCTGGGCGCGCAAGGTACCGTTTTGGGTAAGCGCCACGCGGTCGTGCTTGTCGTACACTATATACTCTACGGCTGACCCCGGCACTTTCTTTTCTATTACTCGGCCCCGGTTGTCGTATTTGTAGGTATAGATCAGCTCGGCCAGGTTTGCAACGGTTACGTAGGTGCCGCTGCCCAGCACTTCTACGGCCTTGGGCGGTACCTGGTATTTCAGTTGTCCGTTCTCATCGTAAATAAAATAGGTATCCAGCCAGTTGGAGGTGCCCACTTCCACTTGCTTCAACACGGTTTGGCCTGCACCGTTGGTATAGGTCCTTACCTTGTTCCCGTTTTCATCGGTGGTAATGCTTACTACAACAGAGCTTGTCGGGTAATTTCCAGTGGTGGTACCATCAGGCTTCCAGCGCTTCACCACGTAGGTTCCATTGTTCAATGCCATCACATTGCGCACGGTGTGGTTGTTGCCGGGCTGCCAGGCCGCACCCGGTGCCCCTTGTTCGGTAACTTTTGCATCGGGGGTATTGCGGTGCAGGGTCCTTGCAAAAGGATAACTGTCCGTAACTACATCGGGTGTATTCTGATAAAACTGGTACTGGTCACTGGTGGTATAGGTGTTGCCTGTGCCCCGGATGGCTGTTTTTTTGTACCGGCCATCGCGGGCCTGGGCCACATAGGGCAAATAGGTTGTATCGGTCAACCCTTGCTTGCCAAAGCCGGTAGCCGTAACAATATCGGTTTGGCCGGGCGAAAGGCCCACGGCAATTTGTTGGAAGGTACGCCCCATGCCATCCTGGTAGCTGACGGATTGCATGATTTCTTTTGGCTCCAGCGCATACAGGGAAGTGCTTGCGGTAACGCCCTCTTTTAATATGGAAACCGTGCTTACCGCATTTACCTTTTGCGAATTGTTGGACATGGTAGGGAAAACATAGAACACCTGCTTTACATCCGTTGCCCCGTTCAGCTTTACGGTGTATAAACCTTGTTCGTTAACCGTGTGGGTTTGCTGGGTGGCCCCGCTGATTTCCGTAGTGCCCTTAAACCATTTGTAAGATGATCCCGCGTTGGCGGTCAACTGCAACGAACTGGCATACGGGAGATGGAGTACTTCCAGCGTTACAGGCGTGGATGTAACCTCGGAACACGACCCGCTTTTTACCACGGCACGGTACTGCCGGGTTTCGGGCAGCATAAAATAATTCCAGGAGGTTTTCCCGGCCGATTTATCGGCAAGCTGCCACCCCGCGCCCGTGTTATATTCCCACCGCACAACCGATCCGGTATGGCCGGCCAAGGTAAGGGTGCCTTTTGGTGAGAATTCACCGGTGGCATCATGCACCGTTGATGAGGCCGCCCCGCCAACCGATACCGGGTCTACGGTAACCTCTGCGGGGGCACGCTGCGGGCTTTCGCAGGTGGGCGAGTTGCTGTTGTAGGTGCTGGCATAAAAGGTGGTGTTGCCCGTTACCGATGGCGAATAGGTGGTGCCGGTATGCAGCACCGATCCGCCCGAAGGGGCATTGTACCAGCGTATGGTATGGCCGGCCGTATTCGGGGAAGGTGTTGCCGTGAGCGTAACCTGCCCGCTGCCACAGCGGCTGGCGCCCGTTGCCACAGGGGTTTTCGGGCCGATGTCAACATGGTCGGTAGGCAATGCAGCGCTCCAGCATGAAGTACAAACCGAACTGCGCGAGCGCAAATAATACGTCCCTGCCGTGGTAACGGTATTGGTTGTCGTGCTGTTGGCCGTAGATGTCCCGGAAGAGGAGCTTTGCCAAAACCAGGCTTCGTTGGTGAGCTTGGGCGGAACGCTTCGCGTAATGACGGTGTTGGAACAATTATAGGTGTAGGTAAACGAAGCGCCCGGTGTCGACAATGCCATACAGGTAATGGTGGCCGTCAGGGTATGGATTACCGTTGACCCATTCCGGAATGATAACGTGCCGGAGGCGGGGCATGCCCAAGTAACGGTAACGTAATGGTTAAAACCGGAATGCGATTGTGATACGATGGTCCCGTTTGAGGCAATGAAATTGGGGTTAGCGTACATCACATCGTCAAAAAGGGAATAATTGTGCGTGGTGTTTGCTGTTACAGACGTAGGGCCCGATATACTCTGTCCCGATACGGTCATGCCCGTTGCGAAAACGGCCACCGCCAGTAAAACCACTATGCGGTAGGCCGTGCGTTGGAAGGTGTTGATGGTCGTGTTTCTCATGGCGCTATCGGGTTAACTTCCTCTATCGTGAAGCGTTGGCGGATTCCGTAGGGATTGCCCTTGGAAAAATCGATCGTGACAAAGACACCTTTGCTGGTACGTTCAAAGATTATCTGCCCTTGCGAACCGTCCTGGCTTACCGTATAGGTAACCTTACCGGCCTGCTTTATATCCTGCCATGTGCCCTTGCGTTCGGTGATCCCGAAGCGCTGCGCAACGGTGCCGTTCCGTTGCAACCACTCCACCTGTTGATCGTCAGCGGTTACGAAGTAGCACGATTGTGCCAGGCGACTGCTTGTTTTTATGTCCTCCGAGCCTATAGAAGACCATTTCAATTTTGATGAATGGATATCCTGTGCATGGATTTTCAGCACCGGCATACTCATCAACACAAGGCAAAGGGCAAACCTGTTCATAAGGGGTAGTTTAAGGCTATTGGCAAGGTTCATTGTTTACATAGGTTATGGTGGCGTACAAATCCGTTTCGATAGTCAACCCACCACTGTCCGGGCATGTAAAATTTGCATACGTCTCCGTGACAATACACCGTATGGTGTAATCGCCACCTCCCATAGCGTGCTCGATGCTGGGCAAATCCAAGTCGTTGGTCAATGCATACCAGTCGCCCTGTGAAAGAATTGACCACCTAAACTTTACTGTAATCCCATCGCCAGAGGGGTAGCTGAGTATCGAAAATGTTTTGTTGGTGTCATCCGAATTGCAGGAATAGTTGATGTATGGATCTGTCTGTGCTGCATGGGTTACCCTTATAAAGGGCGGTATTTGACGTTTGTCAACACAAATGGTTTGCGTGTAAGAGGCCTCACCATAATTGGAGCTGACCGTGAGCTTGACATTGTACTGGCCCACCGCTGGAAAGGTGAACTGAAGGGTGGAGTTGCTGCCGGTCCCGATCTGGCCAGCCCCATCTTGTACTACCTCCCAGGCATAGGTAACCTCCAGGCAATTTTCACCTGCCGTAAATGTTACCTGCTGACCGGCCTGGAAAATTGTTGTGTTGGAAGAAAAATTTGCATTAAGGGTCGGGGGGACTTCGGCCTGGAAAATATATTCGTTGCGCTGTATCAGGTTACGGTGGCGGTCAAAGGTGTGCTGTAGCCTGCCGTATTCGTCATAGGTATACGTGATGGAATTGCCCCTGTCGTCTGTCGCAGAGGTAACGCCCGTAACCGGTTTGAAGGTACTCAACGCCACCCGTGCTGATGTAGGCATAAATACGATATCATCAATAATTGCCGTGTGGCTCGATACTTTTACTTCAAGCTGGAAGGCATTGGAAACGCTTGCCATATTCATTTCGCCCTCCAGATACACCCATGTATTATTGACTGGGTTGGAAAGGTTAAGCGAAGCTTGGGTTGTGCTTCCATTCTTCGCATTGAACGTTATTGTGGTTGACTGTGCCGCCTTTACCCAGCAAGATACCCTGTATTTGCTTTCACCTTTTACAATCAGGTTTGTTGATGACGACAGCAACGGGTTACTGGTCGTAAGCAGGTACGCCTTTTCACCGGTCCAGCCCGCTTCTGCTGCCCCAATCGGGTTCAAACCCCTTCCGGTATGCATTTCAAAGCCTTCATAAATGGCGTGTTGGGCTTTTGCATTATAGAAAGTGGCCACGGGCAATGAGTAGTCAAGGGCATAGTGATGGCCTACTTTGTTCCGTTTGTTGTCTTGCTCATTGATGAGGTAACCATTGCCATCATACTCCTTCAGGGTTTTGACTAGAAAATAATTGCCATCAGGATGCAGGTTCTGCCCAACAATTGTTGCCTCCGTAATGGTGCCAATACCCTGTGGAAACGCATACAGGTAATAGGGCAATATGCGGCCACCGCCATAATCCCGGTAGGTTACCAGTTCGGCACCGACTACTTTTTGTGTCCCGCCCGGTGGCGTGTACCGCTGGATGCGCTCAACAATTTCACCGTGGCGAAAATTATCATTCAATGCCTTTAACGCAATGCTGGCCGTATCGGTAGGTACGGTCAGGTTGAAATTCTTTGCATACCTTATTTTCTCCTGCTTGACAGAGCCATCCGTATTGGTGGTGGTGATGGTCTCTAAAAATGCATCGCTGTTGTACGCATAGGCGGTGGTACTTTGAATGTGTACGGAAGGGTTTTCTTCGCCCATCTCTTTTACGGTTTCAGTGCTCACGAGCTTAACCCGGCCAGTCAACATTTCATATTGCCCAAAATGGTAGGTGTTGCCGATTTTCTCAAAGGCCAACCCCTTTAGGGTTGAAGGGTTCTTGGTGAGCACGGTATAGGTAATTGTGCGTTCCCTGACCAGGGTTCCTGTTTCGGAATATTCCTCGACCTTGGCCAGTTGCCCCCGGGCAAAATCAAAATTGCTTGATGGTGCAAAGGGTAACGTATAATATCCATTTTTCAAATTGCCTGCCGGTGGGCAACCCAGTGAAGCACTCCGGGCAATTTTACTTTTCGTGGCCTTCCAAATCCCATCTTCCGTTGAAGGATATGTTCCTGGGATTTCAAATTCAAGGACCCTTCTTCCCTGGCCCGGGATCTTTTCAACTACGCGTGTGTACAATACCTCCGGTGGCTCCCCCAGCAAGGTCACTGAGCGGATAACTGAATCCCCGGTTGCAAAAGCATATGCGGGCGGATATAATATCTTCCCGCTACTGGAATTGTCGGACAATACATACTCGTACTCCTTGGTGACCTGGCGGTAGGCACCGTGCTCGGTGGGCTCCTTTCCAACGGCCGCCTCCCCTCCACTGGTGATCAATTTCTTAACCCGCAAACCCCCACCGTTAAGTTCTCCACTTACCCCTGTCTCTTTATATTTGTTCAGCTCATACTCTATGGCCGTATAGCCCCCGCTCGGCCAGTCAATCTTCTCCAAAGCACCAAAAGCCGTAAAAGATTGGACAGGTGCCCGGTTGTTACCGGTATAGGTATTTGTAGGCGTGCCATTTTGGGTAACTCGTAGCCGTTTCCCATCCGACTGTGAACTGTAAAAGTAAACGGTGGGTATATTTTTATTGTCGCTCACACCATTATAGAAGCCGTACCAATCCTGTTTGAAGTTGCTTTTCCATGGAACGTCCACGGTCTCACCGGAAAGGTTAACGGCTGAATAGTTGAAGCGGTAGGAAGGGTACGCCTTACAATTTACGATCTGCTTGATCTCCCGAAGGAATGATTTAGTGTGCTTAACCTCATGGTTATCGGAAACAGAATACATCGATACATAATCAAAATTATATTCTCGGGCATCACTTTGGTTGGTGGCCCCGAACTTGACATGCTTGATCAGGCCATTGGTCCACACAAATTCAATCCGGTAATTTTTGAGCGAAACCTGATGGATGTACCGGGGGGTCACGCGCTCCTGCACAAAATAAATCGTGTCGGCCGAATTGCTTGCCGATTGCTTTATCCGTGTAACATATCGGTTGCTTGTTGCTTCTTCGCCTTGGTTATAACTGAACGTGGCCAGGGTCCCCGTGGCAGTTGATTGCACTGCTGTCAACAGCCAGGTGGCCGTATACGTCAGCTCGGTATCGTATTGATTGAATTCGGTAAGGAAATAGGCTGGGTTAATCAACGGCTTCCAACGGATGGCCTTCCGCTTTACTGGCTCCACCAGGTCAAAGGTGTAGAGCATTCCGGTATTGTTCTTTACGGTAAATCCGGTTATTACCTGGTTGGCATCCTTTAACACTGTAATGGATATATCCTGGTGGGTCAACAATTTTGGCAATCCATCCGTGCCAAAAACAAATTGTGCACTTAAACCCGGTGCACTGACGTAAAATATATCCGGCTCGGTATCATTCACGTACCCCCTGCCCACCAGGAAGTTCCAATCATTTTGTTCATCGGTACATATCGAAAGGTTGTCGTCACTGCCGGAGGTGAAGTTGTTTACCGCTGTTGCGTTTGAGTTGAACAACCAACCCTTTCGTGAATCACCGGACACGTTATAGTCATCCGGCAGCCCGCGCAGCATCCGTGTCACCGCGCCACCCACTGACAGGTTCCAACCCAGGCCACAAGCACCACCGCCCTCGGATACCCGAAGCGCGTTGCCGTGGTGATAAATGCCGACTGGCACGGATACATCCAGGGCCTGGATGCTGCCCAAGGGAATGGATAACTGGAACCGGCCCGATACCGGATCGACAACCTGACTGTTGACAACGTGTACGTGGGCAAGTATAAATAGGGTAATGGCTGACCAATAGCGCATGGCGTTAGGTTTAGGTTGTGCTTAGGTAAGTGATTTCAAATTAAACGGATGTCCGTAACTCATACCCGACTTTATGCCGTTGATTCTTACACTAAAAAAATTGTCGTAGAATTACGACAACGTCAAGGTTTTTGAAGGTGTTTAGGCGGATTGGATTTTGGAAATCCTGCAAAATGAAAATAAACCTTACATGATTTGAAGGTGTATGTTTTGTGTTCAAAAAAATTTAATGCTTACATAATATGCCCGGTGGAATTACTGTTCTCGTGGCTGATGACCATCCTGTTTACCGGAGGGGTATTATTGATTACCTGAAAACCACCCGGATTGCGGACAACTTTCTTGAAGCAGCCAACGGCCATCAGGTAATTCAATTATCTGAGGAATTTAAAATCAACTTCTTCTTACTGGATGTCGAAATGCCCGGTCCCAACGGGTATGAAACCGCTAAACTTTTAATGGCTAAAGATCCGGAAGCCCGTATCATTATTAACACCATGCACGATGGCCTTGCCTTAGTGAAGAATTTACTGCGTGTTGGCGTTAAAGGTTTTGTGCTTAAAGGAGAAGACACTGAGCGATTGGAAGAAGCTTTTCACTCGGTCAGGGACGGAAAAACCTACATAAGTCCAAAACTAAAGCTCACGCTGCCCGGGGAAACAGAAGAACTCCCGGGTATGGAATTTACTCCCATTGAACTCGAACTGGTTAAATTATTAAGCAAGGGTTATCCCAGTAGTGAAATCGCTAAAGAGCTTGAAATTTCAATCCGCACTGCCGAAACCTATCGACACCGGTTGATCAAAAGACTGAAAGTAGCCAACGCTGTGGAACTGGTGGAGTTCTTTCACAAAAATGGGTTGATGTAGGACTAACCGACACCTATCAGATTACTCTTTATTCCTGTCAGGTAATGATTTGTGTTGGATTTACCTTAACTTCAAGTTCATGCCCCGCTACTACACCATTAAAAATTATGCAAAGCCTGTTCGAAACCGGGTATTGGAACGCTTGCTCGATTTACGGCAGCAGTTGAATTCAACTGTTCCTCCATCAAAACCAGACTCCCTGCTGTTGGCAACCTGGAACATTCGCGATTTTGATTCCAATAAATTCAAGCATGGACCGCGCCTTAAGGAATCATTCCACTATATAGCCGAAATAATCGCACGCTTTGACCTGGTGGCAGTCCAGGAAATTAATCGCGACTTAGCCCCGTTAAAAAATCTAATGTACTTACTGGGAAATGATTGGGACTTTATCATGACAGGGGTTACCGAGGGCTCTTCTGGTAACGATGAACGCATGGCTTATCTCTTCAACACTAAACGTGTACGCTTTACCAACCTGGCCGGCCAGGTAGTATTACCAAAAAAAGATTTAGTTACTGAAGACGGTCTCCAGTTTGCCCGCACTCCCTATGTTGCCAGCTTTCAGGCAGGATGGTTTAAATTCAACCTGTGCACCGTTCACATCTATTTTGGAAGCGAGTCGGGGGCCGCACTTGACAGAAGGGTTCAGGAAATCAATAAAATTGCAGCGCACTTCAAAAAACTGAACCAAAAAGAACCAGGAGACTATATCTTATTGGGTGACTTTAACATCGTTAGCCCCAAACACAAAACCATGGAGGCTCTAAGGAAAAATGGCTTTGCAATACCGGCTCCATTGCAAAACATCACCACCAACCTCTCGCGTAACAAATACTACGATCAGATCGCATTCAAACAATCAGACAAACGCCTGGAGTTTGGTCAGGCCGGTGTGTTTGATTACCGGTGCGCAGTATTTCGAAATGAAGATTTTGAAGCTTATTATGAGGATATGCCTGCTTCATTCCGGGACTTTCATACTAAAGGCAGAAAGAAAGGCCAACGCAGAACCAAGGCCGAGAAAGAGGATTACTATAAGAAAGAATGGATATCCTGGCAAATGTCGGATCACTTGCTCTTATGGAGTGAATTGAAAGTAGATTTCACCAATGATTACCTAAAGAGCCTATTTCCCGGAGAAAAGGCGTTGGCAGATTTTCCGTAAGAATACTTTTTTCATACCTGATCACGCTTAGAAAGGAATTCAAAATCCTATCGGATGCTCAGGCCAATTGAGGGACTTCTAGCGGTCAATTACTTTTTTTGTGGATGTGCGTAGCGGTGGGTCAAGGCAAGAGCCCGGCCATTTAGGTTTTACTTGCACTACATTTCTTACCCCTCGAACCTTCATGGGTTTATATAGCCCCTAGCTTTTTAATGTTAAACGTATAAGGATTTTTTGGAGGAGCGAGGTGGATGACCTGGTCTTTTCGCTTGATTATTCATTTGTACATAGTGGTTAACGCTACTATTATGCTTACAATCCTCAGGGCAAACAGAAAGCAAAATACATCGGTGTAATTGGCGGCTACTTGGAAGTTGTAAGGAGTGAAGTTACTGTAGAATTTGCTATGGAATTTGCCAGGCTATTAACTGGGGATACCGTGTAGTATTCTGTTCAGTATAGTAATCAGTTGTTGTATTTCGGTGTCATTGCTCGTTAAATGCCTAGGGCATTGGCCCTGGCAATCGACTGACGGGTTGTTTAGCCACTGTAAAAAGTTTTCTTTCGATTGAAAGACAGTCATGCCTGTTTTTGCTAACGTGGCGCATAGTAAGTCAGTACCGGTTAGCTTAGTAATAACCGGATTACTATCCTCCAACAGAAGAAGCAACGTTGAATAATTGCATTCGTGCATATAAATCAAATGTAAAGATTCTAAGGGGTAAAACTGAGATGATATTTGTAATATCATTACAAAAAGTGTTGAATATAAAAACACTATGAATTGGCATAAAGACACAGGCTTGTAGTATCGTTGTAATATTTCAAGTAATAATCCTGTAATATTATGAATACTATGTAACCTGGAGTTTTAATGATATTGCTATCAACCTTTAGTAATTCTTCTACCTCGTGAATTTTTTCCGCGAGATAGTGAGCCATCCACCGCGCAAGTGTATCAACATCTGGCTCAAGGCCGAGCTACTTCAAGGCAAGATACATGTATTTCTCACGCCACAATTCAGTCCAATTATATTCTGTGATTTTGCAACTCAGTCCAGTTTCTTACAGTAGGAGTCCAGTCAAGTAGTAGCAATAACCGACCAAAACACATCAATTCGTCCAATTATTTAATAGAAATGACATTTTCAGTTAAATCGAACGGATTTTGAGTTCTTTGCACGCGAACATTTTCAAGCAAATGCCTGTTTTCAACCTTTAACCTTACGTTCTATGCGGTTTTTACCGGTTATTTTACTGCTGATTATGGCTTGTTCTGGCTCAGAAAAAACATGGGTTCCTACCGGCACCTGGCGGGCAGTACTTGAATTACAGGGTCAGGAGTTGCCTTTCACATTCGACCTGGAGAAAAAGGGTGATCAGTTTGTGGCCTGGATCAGAAACGGGCAGGAAAGACTCCATTTAGATGAGGTTGAAGTAACTGCCGATTCCATTACCATGAACGTCCATATTTTTGATGCGGTGTTCAAAGCGGCTATTGGAGAAAAGGAATTGAACGGTCTGTTTATCATCCAATACGCTGATAATTACCGCATTCCGTTCAGGGCCACGCACGGAAAAGAGTACCGGTTTGCACCAACCGACACTGAAGCTTCTGTAGTAGATTTCTCCGGAAAATATGCCGTTCAGTTTTTCAACGAAAACAACACCGTTGATGCACTGGGCATCATCACCCAAAAAGGCAACTACGCGGAAGGAACATTTTTAACCCCCACCGGGGATTACCGCTACCTGGAAGGAAATGTGGTAAACGACACACTTTGGCTCAGCGGGTTTGATGGTAACCACCTCTATATTTTCAACGCGATCAAATTGGGTGATACCCTTTCGGGGATGCACTGGTTGGGTAAATCTCGAAACCGTAAATGGGCTGGTGTAAAGGATGATCAGGCCAAACCACCAGTATCCGAATCGCTTACGTACTTAAAAGATGGACACACAACCCTGGAATTCACCTTTCCGGATGTGAATGGAAACCCTGTTTCGCTTCAGGATGAGCGCTTCAAAAACAAGGTTGTGGTTGTACAGATACTGGGATCATGGTGCCCGAATTGTATGGACGAAACCCGTTTTCTTACCGACTGGTATCCCAAAAACAAAGATCGCGGTGTGGAAATTATCGGGTTGGCATACGAACAAAAAGCTGACTTTGATTACGCTAGTGGAAGGGTTAAGAAAATGAAAGAAAAACTGGGAGTGCCCTATGATATTTTGATTGCCGGTACCAACGCCAATGCCAGCGAAACGCTTCCTGCTCTCAATCGGGTAATTGCTTTTCCAACCACTATCTTTGTGGGGAAAGATGGACAAGTGAAACACATCCACACCGGTTTTTCTGGGCCAGGAACGGGTGTTTACTATGAGCAACAACAGGAACGGTTTAATGAAGTGGTTAATCAGTTATTAAATAGCCACTAGCTAGTGGCTCATAGCTATAGGCTGGTAGCTTAAAATTGAGATGAAAAAAAGAGTTGTAGTCGGTTTATCAGGAGGCGTTGATTCCAGCGTGGCCGCTTATTTATTAAAAGAGCAAGGCTATGATGTTATCGGCATGTTCATGAAAAACTGGCATGACGATTCCGTTACCATTTCCAACGAATGCCCCTGGCTTGATGACAGCAACGATGCCATGATTGTGGCGCAGCATCTCGGTATTCCCTTTCAAGCCATTGATCTGAGTAAAGAATATAAAGAACGCATTGTCGATTACATGTTTGCTGAATACCAGGCCGGACGCACGCCCAACCCGGATGTACTCTGCAATCGCGAAATCAAATTCGATATATTTTTAAAAGCTGCCTTGAAGCTTGGCGCGGATTACGTGGCCACCGGACATTATGCCCGCAGAAATGAAATCGAGGTAAACGGTAAAAAAGTCTATCAATTGCTGGCCGGAAAAGATCCGAATAAAGATCAAAGTTATTTTTTGTGTCAGCTTACGCAGGAGCAATTATCAAAGGCATTATTTCCGGTAGGTGAATTGTTAAAACCGGAAGTGCGCGAAATCGCAAATAAAGCAGGACTCGCTACTGCGAACAAAAAAGATTCACAAGGCTTGTGTTTCGTTGGCAAAGTGCACCTTCCCGATTTTTTGCAGCAACGCCTGCAACCCAAAAAAGGAAAAGCGATTATTATTCCGGAAACCGCAAAGACATACAGCAATGGTCAATCGATGGAGGATTTTATTTCATTGACGAAACCTTATGTGTATCAACAAAGTGAAGGTGAAGAAGTTGGTGAACACAACGGAGCGCATTTCTATACCATCGGTCAACGTAAAGGATTAAATATTGGCGGCCAGCCAAAACCGTTGTTTGTAATCGGTACCGATACCGAGCAGAACATATTGTACATGGGCTTGGGTGAAGACCATCCCGGATTGTATCGCAAAGGGTTGTTTGTACCTAACGAAGATGAGCACTGGATACGGGAAGATTTAAAACTCACGATTGGTGAATCCAAAAAGTACCTCGCGCGCATTCGCTACCGCCAGCCCCTTGAGCCTTGCACCCTCCATAAAAAAGAAGAAGGGTTGTATATCATTTTCGAACGACCGCAAAAAGCCATCACCCCCGGCCAGTTTGCTGCATGGTATGAAGGCGAAGAGTTGATTGGATCCGGAGTTATTAGTTAATCCAGAAATATACATTACCGCAAAGACGCGGAGACGCAAAGCGGAATTATCATTCACGACTTAGCGTCTTAGCGCCTCTGCGGTAAACTTATTTAACTGAAATTTCACTGTAGAAAATTACTGAGACACAAAGAGTACTCATTTTATTCTATCTTGGTTTTATGAAGCATCTCGCTCCATTCCTTGCGCTGCTCCTATTCACTACCTGCACATCAAAAACAAATCAAGAAGAAAACACATCCTGGCAACTCGGTCCATTTGTAAAAACTGATTCCCTTAATCCGGTATTGGAGTCGCTGACAAACACCAAATTTTATTGTCCGGTAAGAAAAGACACCGTTCGCTGGGAAGAGAAAGATGTGTTCAACCCCAGCGCGGTGGTGCGCAATGGAAAAGTGTACCTCCTCTACCGTGCGGAAGATGTTGTGGGAAAACATGCCGGCACCTCCCGCCTCGGGCTGGCCGTTAGCGAAGATGGTCTGCATTTCAATCGCCTGCCTGAACCCGTGTTTTATCCTGACAATGACAGCATGAAGATTTATGAATGGGAAGGTGGCATAGAAGACCCACGATTGGTAGAAGATGAAAATGGAAGATACGTCCTCACCTACACCGCGTATGACGGAAACCTTGCACGCCTGTGTGTGGCCAGCTCACAGGATTTGATTCATTGGACAAAACACGGGCTTGCATTTAAAGATCATCCGGAGCTGTGGTCGAAATCGGGAGCGATTATTACCACACAACAGCAAGATCAATTTGTGGCTACAAAAATCAATAACCATTATTACATGTATTGGGGGGATACGAATATTTTTCTGGCTACCTCCGATAACCTGGTGGATTGGACACCGGTGTATGATGGAGATGCGTTGTTAAAAGTATTTAGTCCGCGGCCCGGTAAATTCGATAGCGACCTGGTAGAACCTGGGCCGCATGCCATCCTACGCGAGGATGGAGTTTTGTTGATTTACAACAGTCGGAATAAATTAGAAAAGGGTGATAAGCAATTACCCGATGGCAATTATGCAGCAGGACAAATTTTATTTAACAAAGAAAATCCCGCAGAAGTATTGAAGCGATCGTCAACGTATTTCATCACACCCGATAAAGATTATGAAATCACCGGGCAGGTGAACAACGTTTGTTTTGTGGAAGGGTTGGTTCATTTCAAAAACCGCTGGTTCCTGTATTACGGTACAGCCGATTCAAAAATTGCAGTGGCGGTGACAGAATGACTTTAAAATAATAACTCCCCTCCTGGCAAGGAGGGGCCGGGGGTGGTTGTTTATTTTAGTTTGTATTTTTTAAGATGACACTCCTACGGAGTTCATGGATTGGCTTAATGTCTCTTTTTATCCTGAGAGATACCAATACCACTTGACACAACTTCTTTTAAATCCCCGAGGGACGGCATCTTCAATACCAAAATTTTAAGCCTGGCTCAAAATGAAGTCTATTACTCCTTCGCAAACCCTGAAACACCACCTGACACCACATACTTCATTGCTGCTGGTCCTGAAATATTCAAAGGCGTAACACGATCTTTCGAAATCACAAAATGATCACCCGAAAAATTATACGCATGTGGCAGGTAAACAGAGATCATGTCCTTCAATCCTAATTCGCTCAAATCATTTTGTGTAACAAACCCGATTTGGTGCAGGTTATTCTCTTTATTCAATAATACCAACACCGGTTTACTGAATTTCTTTTTGTCACCCACAAAAGCGCCAATCAAATCTTTAATAGAAGAATAAATCAGTTTCACCATGGGTATTCGGTTCATCACATGATCAAACCAATTTGAAAAAGTTTGAAAAACAATATTGGATGTCAGATACCCGAACAAGGTAATGGCCGCGATGATAACCACAAAGCCAACGCCCGGATAGGGAATGCCGAGCAGGTTATCAAGCCACGAAAAAGAAAAATAAATTACATACACTGTAACCGCAACGGGTACAATAAACAACATGCCACTAAAGAAGTAGCGGAGTATTCTTCGAAATTTAGATTCCATAATTGTATAGTTAACGCATCACTTTTCGCTTGTAGTATCGTATCGTTTAATAACCAGATACTTTAACTGTGTTGTGCCGACATTTCGTATGCCATGCTCAACATTTGATGGGCAATACAAGCTGGTATACGGACCAACTTCTTTTGTATTACCATCAAGAAAAAATTCGGCCTTGCCCTCCAGGATAAAGAAAAACTCATCTTCTGGATGCTTGTGTGGAGTATGGGTAGCCTTGCCCGGTTCTACCACACTGAGTTTGAGGGTTCGGCCATCTTCCAAAAAGTTTTTATCTGCAAACCAGTATTGATATCCCGCATTAGTAGGGATGGTTTTGGTATTTGAGAATTCATTCACACAGTTCTCGATAGTGTATTGCTGGGCGCATAATAAGAATGGTGCGGCCACAAGAAATAATATGCTAACTAATTTCATAACATTAATGATTATCCGATGTTGCTTAAATTTTAAAGACTAAAACTCGATAACCCTACCTTCGTTAAAACTTTTAAATGCTCCGTCTATCACGCGCATAACCTGTACACCCTCATGTGCGGTTACCGGTAATTGTTTATCATGAACCAGTGACTGATAGATGCCTTCGTAATAGTCTATATAATTACCCGGCAAACTCTCAACACGTTCACGAAAAATTTTGCCATCAACTTCCGTGTGGAGTAATCCGCGTTCCAGTTCAGGTTCAACACCCCAATCAGGTATTGAAAGGCTCCTGCCTGCTTGTAAATCTTTTTCTTGTACATCTGCGCGTGTTTTTAGAAAAGATCCCTTTGTACCGTGAACAATGTAGGATGGCGCAGGTTCGCGCACAAAATATCCGGCTCTTAACCTAACCCGCCAGGTCGGGTAGTAAAGCAATATTTCAAAGTAATCACACACTTGAGACGTGGGGCGTGTAACGGAAATATCTGCGAACACAGCCTTTGGCATTCCGAACAATACCAATGCCTGGTCAATCAGGTGCGGACCAAGGTCGTGCACAACACCTGCACCAGGGCGTGGTACTTCTTTGTGTAGTTTGGGACTTAGAATAGGATTGTAGCGATCGTAAGCGAAAGAAATTTCCACCAAATCACCAAGGAGACCATTATTGATGATGTGCTGAACCGTTTTAAAATCACTGTCCCACCTGCGGTTCTGAAAAACTGAAAGCTTACCATTCATTTTTTCCGCTAGCGTTTTCAATTCCATGGCTTCTGCGGCTGTTGCGGTAAATGCCTTTTCTACAACGGCATGCTTACCTGCTTCGAGCACTTTTTTTGCCAGCTCATAATGTGTGTATGTGGGCGTGTTCACAATAACCAAGTCAACATCTTCATCAGTCAATAGTGAATCAAGCGAAGCGTAACTTTTTGCCTTTGGATAAAATTGCTGCATTACCTTGTTTGATCGCTCCCATGATCCAACGAGTCTAAATCCTGGATGCACATCAATAAACGGAGCATGAAATACCCTGCCCGACATACCAAATGAAAGAAGGGCTGCATTGATAGTTTGCATGCCCAAAGGTAAGGGTAAGTTTTGAACTCCTTAGAGAAAACAAAAGGCTTCTGCGCGCACAGAAGCCTTCAAATTCTTTAAAGAATATTTTTTTACAACGAGAATCCCATGAAGCTCAGGAATCCTAAAGACATTAAGCCCACAAGAATAAAGGTTATTCCCAATCCGCGAAGCGGGCCAGGCACATTGGAATATTTCATTTTTTCGCGAATACCCGCAAGTGCTACAATGGCCAATAACCATCCAATGCCAGAACCCAAACCAAATACTGTTGCTTCGGGGAGCGTGTAAGATCTGCCGACCATAAATAGAGCTCCACCTAATATAGCGCAGTTCACGGCAATCAACGGAAGGAAGATACCGAGTGATCCGTACAGTGCAGGCGAAAATTTCTCAATAGCCATTTCGGTTAATTGTACCATGGAGGCAATAACCGCAATGAATACAATAAACTGAAGGAAGGTTAGATCAACCGTAGCCAATTCAGGACTGATCCATGCTAATGACCCTTGATTCAAAATATGATTTTGGATTAGCCAGTTGATAGGGACTGTAAAACCTAATACGAATATTACCGCAACACCAAGACCAAAAGCTGTTTTTACTTTTTTAGAAACCGCCAGGTATGAACACATGCCTAAAAAATAGGCAAATATCATGTTGTCGATAAAGATGGACCGAATACCAATACTGATTAAATTTTCCATAGTGCTTTTCGATTAACCTTCGCGATAGCCATTTAATGAACGCTGAACCCAGATGATAACACCCACCACAATACAAGCTCCAGCAGGTAGCAGCATCAAACCGTTACCGGGATAATGCAAACCAACAGCTTCAAACACTTTAAATCCAAACAATGCGCCCGAACCAAGAAACTCCCGAAAGAACGCAACGATCATTAGAATAATACCGTATCCTAAACCGTTACCAAGCCCATCAAGAAATGAGGGACCAAGTTTGTTGCCCATTGAGAACGCTTCCAGGCGACCCATTACAATACAGTTAGTAATGATCAGCCCCACAAAAACTGAAAGCTGTTTTGAAATGTCGTATACATAGGCCTTCAGCACCTGGTCAACCAGAATTACGAAAGTTGCAATCACCGCGAGTTGTACGACAATACGAATACGGGAAGGAATTGTATTCCTCAACGCAGAGATCACAAGACTTGACGCAATCAACACCACCACCAAGCTCACTGCCATCGTAAAGGCAGGTTTCATTTGTGTGGTAACGGCCAATGCTGAACAGATACCCAGCACCTGAACGGTAATCGGGTTATCAATGTCAAGCGGATTGGACACAAGCTTGCGGTTCTTTTTTGAGAACAACGGTTCGCTCTTTTTTACTTCTTTTACTTCAGCTACTTCCGTACTCATACGCTAGTTAGTTTCGTCTGATGATTCTGTTTCTACTTCTGCAACCGGTCCCTCCTCCACTGCTTCAGTTTTGGTTGCTGCACTGCCGGACTTCACGCGTTTCAGGTAACTCTCATACAACGCCAGGTAGCCCGACAACATCGAATTAACACCCTTTGCTGTAAGCGTTGCCCCCGACATACCATCAACTTTGTGTGTATCGCTGGAATAATCTACCCCTTCGCCCTTCATCATGGTAACCGCAACCAACGTTGCGCCATCATAAATGGATTTTCCCTTGTAGCGATCCTGAATATCTTTTGAATCGATTCGTGCGCCCAGACCAGGTGTTTCACCTTTGTGCTGGAACGACACACCCTGAATGGTGTTCATGTCCTCCTGCAAAGCAACAAATCCCCAGATATTATCCCACAAGCCGAAACCAAAAACCGGCAACACCACAAAATCAATTTTATCAGGATTGCTTTCGTTGCGGAATTCATATACGGGAAGCATGCGTTGGTCGGTGGGCTTTTTGTATTCGGCCAAAACCACCACATCGGCAGCATTCACACCTTCTATAACGTTGCCCTTTGAGTCAATCACAAATGATTTCACCTTGTTGGAATACTCTTCTTCTACATCGGTGTTTTTGTCAATCGGCATTACGGTACCCAAAATATTTTTCTTCTGCTCAAGGGCAATGTTTGCCTGCTGGCGTTCTTTCAATCCTTCGGAAGCAAGCGCCAACAAACCACCACACACTACGGTGAGGGCGGCCGCATATAAAATGATGTATAAATTAGATTGTCGCACGTCTTAATCTCCGTTTTTTATTTGCATTTACAACTACGTAATCAATCAATGGAGCCATCACGTTCATAAAAAGAATGGCCAACATAATACCTTCCGGATAAGCCGGGTTGAACACGCGGATCAACACCGTTAAAATACCGATCAGCAAACCGTACACCCACTTGCCTGCCTCAGTCTGTACAGCCGTTACCGGATCAGTTGCCATAAACACAGCGCCAAATGCCAGGCCACCGATCACTAAGTGATAATGAGCAGGCATCGCCATAAATTCGTTTACGGCAACCAGGTTCAGGAACGATGCCATTCCGTATGCACCGGCAAATACGCTGAAAATAATTTTCCAACTGCCTACACCGGTTACAACAAGAATCAACGCTCCGATCAAACACATTAATGTTGATGTTTCACCAATACTGCCTGGCATAAAGCCGAAGAACATGTTTGAGAAACCATAAATGTCGTTTGCCCAGCCTGAGCCAAATGAATTCAATGCCTGAATTACACTTTCGCCATCTGTTGATGCCTGTGCAGCAATAGCCAATGGCGTTGCACCAGAATATCCGGCCACAGTTTGTGCGCCTTCAGGAAGGTATGTCCACACTTCACCGGAAATTTGTAACGGGTAAGCAAAGTATAAGAACGCGCGTGCGGTAAGTGCAACATTTAAAATGTTCATTCCTGTTCCACCGAAAGCTTCCTTGGCAATAACCACAGCAAAAATGCTGGCCACTGCAACTTGCCACAGTGGAACATCAGGTGGCATAACCAAAGGAATAAGCATACCGGTTACAAGGTATCCTTCATTGATCGGATGTTTACGGAAAACAGCAAAGGCAGCTTCCACCAAACCACCGGCCGCATAAGCCACAATAACAATGGGAAGAACCTTGATCAATCCTGTAACAACCATGTCGCCCATGGCCATTTGCTGGCCGGTTGCAAGCGCATGCTGATAGCCTACGTTATAAATACCAAATGCAAGACATGGAATCATGGCAATCACCACGGTCATCATTAATCGCTTCAGGTCTACCGCATCGCGAACCTGTGCCCCGGTTGGCGGGGTTACGGTATTAGGGGAATAATTAAATGTATCCAATGCCTCGAACAGGTAGTAGTACTTGTAGTACTTGCCCCCCTTCTCGAAGTTATGCTTGGCTTTGTCCAGTGTATCGCGTAAAAACTTCATATCAGCTGTTGGATATTAAATCAATTCCTTCTCTCAAAATGGACTGAATGTTGTGCTTGGAAACATCAACAAATTCGCACAAGGCGAGATCCTCTTCAATCACTTCGTAAATTCCAAGTGCCTCCATCTCATCATAGTCTTCCGCAATTATAGCTTTCAACAAATAGGTGGGTAAAACATCTATTGGAGTAACTTTTTCGAACACACCGGTTTGAACAAATGCGCGTGGCTCTCCCCGGCTGTTGCTATCCAATACAAATTCCTTCTTGGGCGTGAGGAAAGACAGTAAACCAAAAGCCCGTTGGTAACTCAACTTATTCACGGTTGGTTTAATCCATCCCAAAAACTCGAAATAATCGCCTTCAGGAATTACGGTAACCAACTGATCGAAAAATCCAACATAACCCTCCTGATCAATTTTGGTTCCGGTAAGCACATTTCCTGAAATCACACGTACATGATCTTGTTTCAGGTTGTTTGTCAAAAATTTCTTAATGGATACACCGGTGTATGTTGAGTAATACTGAGGTTCCTTTACTTCCGAACCTGCAACAGCAATAACTTTTGATGCATCGTAAATACCGTTGAGGAAAAGCTTACCGATTTGGATTACCCCAAATGGTGAAATTGTCCAAACGATATCGCCTTTATTGATCGGATCGATGTGATGAATCTGAACACCCACACAGCCTGACGGGTGCGGCCCTGAGAATTTGTTTAACTCAGCCCCTTTAACCTGGGAAAAAACCGGAGCAATTTCGCGCTCGGAGTGAACATTTACATGAATGGGGCCACCAAACTTCTTAAGTATTTCAATGCCTGCCTGGAAATACTGCTCCTGTCCCTTAAACAGTATGCTGTAGTCGGGGGCAAGCGGGCTTGAATCAAAACCGGATACGAAAATCGACTTGGGCTTCTCCGAGGGGGAAGCCACGATCCCGAAAGGGCGTTGAATAATGTTAACCCAAACCCCGCTTTTCAACAATTGCTCCTGCGCCTGTTCGCGTTTGAGGTTTGCAATGTCTGAAATTGAATATTTGTTAAACTGAACGTACTCGATCGACTTATCGGCCAGCACTCGCACCTCCAGCAGTTTCCGCTTCTCACCGCGCTTTACTTCTACTACTTCTCCGCTTACCGGTGAAGTAAAGACGATCTCATCATGCTTCTTGTCATGAAAAAGAACCGAACCGGCCTTTACCGAATCGCCCTCTTTTACCACCACTTTGGGCATGTATATGCCATGAAAATCGGTGGGTTTTACTGCAAACGTTTCAGGTTGTTCAATAGTGGCTATTTTCGGTGAGGCCTTACCTGCCAGATTAATGTCGAAGCCCTTCTTTAACCGGATGAATTTGCCCATGAGTACGGGATAAATTTTTGATTGATCGGGGGCAAAATTAGTGATAAATCTGACATTAAAAAGGCTTTTTGGTGCCAGACGGAGCACAGAATTTTCAACTGATTTTTACAACATTTTCAGCCTTCAAATGTTTACAATTATTTTCGAAATGGCGAGCCCTATAACCTGGTCAACCTGCTCATCGATGGTGATGTGCGTGGTGTCGATCATAACCGCATCATCGGCTTTTCGCAACGGACTTTCTTCGCGCGTAGTGTCGATCTGATCTCGTTTTTGAATGTTTTCCAACACCTCATCGAGGTCAATAAGCCTGTCCTGATCGAGCCACTCGCGCTGCCTGCGAAATGCCCGCACCAAAATATCGGCCGTCATAAATAATTTCAGCTCGGCATCCGGAAAAACCACCGTACCGATATCCCGGCCATCCATTACAATCCCTCTCTCTTTCCCCAGTTTTCGTTGCTGGGCTACCATGGCTTCGCGCACCTGTTTAATAGCGCTTACCTGGCTTACCTGGTCGGATACCCGCATTTTACGGATTTCCCGCTCAACGTTGAGACCGTTTAAATAGGTTTCGGTAAAACTTTTAGCATTGACTTTGAACGTGATCGAGATTTGTTGCAACGCGCGGTCAATCTCCTTGGGGTTGGTTAAGGAAACATGGTGATCAAGAAAATACAGCGTAACGGCACGGTACATCGCCCCGGAATCAATGTAGCGATAGCCTAAAACTTTGGCAACCTCCTTGGCCGTTGTGCTTTTGCCGCAAGCCGAGTAGCCATCAATGGCGATAACGATCTTTTGCAATCTCATCAGCAGTCTTTTTGCGGACAGGGAATGGGCTTACCGGGTTTGAGACGCTTGTGCTTTTTTTGTGAAGCACAATCCGTAAAGGCAATGGCGACCAACAGCAGTAAAACCGGAAAAATCCGTCTGAATGAAAGCATACTTTTCATGCGGGCAAGTTAGGACGAAACCGGAACTTTGAAAAGTCGCTCAACCCTTCGTCTTGTCCTGATAACTCATTTTAAAACCGATTTTCTGACCACCTCCCAAATCGGGGGTGTGTTCAATTTTTTGGTGGAGCGTAATAAACCTGACTTGCGGATATGGCATAGCCATCAGGTCGTTTTCAATGGCAATGGCTAAGGCAAGTTTCACAAGGGCATTGAGGTTCTCTGTTTGAAGCGGGCCGTCTGATACCTTATTAAATAGAAAAGCCAGTCTTCCTTCACCCTCAACAAAAAAGCGGTTTTCGTGATTCACCATCAATCGCGCCAGCAAATACCCCGGGTCGTTGATGCGGTTGAACTTGAGCGAGTCGGACATGAAATTATAAATCATTATTTGTCCGTAATACCGGTTGAATTCATTTTGTTGGGTGTACGGATCTTTCATTACAAAATGTTCGGCATCGAATGTTACCACGTTGGTGTGCAACACAAAAATCAGCAGGTCGCCAGCCACCTTTACATGAAACTCATGATCCCCGATTTGTTTGAAATAAACGGTAACATCATCATCGCTAGGATGGGCCTTTTTGCTTAGTTCGCTTACAATACGCTCCGATTCAGAAGCCAACGTTTTAAAAGCAGCCAGTAAATGCTTGTAGGTTTTTTGCTTGGCGGTGGATTTGCTCTCCAGCAACCGGGTAATGTATTCGATGTGATCCTGATCGGTTTCCATAGTTGAGCGTTGAGGTACGCAAATTAATGAAATTACTGTACCTGTTAACCTAAATTAAACGAACGCCAGTGCCTTGTTTTGCGTTACAGCAATATCCGTTTTAACTTGACAACACTTTAATTCAAAGCACATGGCAGAGGAAACACAAGAAGGCAAAGCCGAAAAACTATTTCAAAAGTTTGGCAAAAAGGTAGATAAGTTTTTAGAAGAGCTTGATGAAGCCGGTGGCAAGCTCAACAAAGAGTTTGAAGGTAAATACGAGGAACTAAAGCAAGCTGCCGAAAAACTAAAAAAAGAAGCCGATAAAAACGAGCGATGGAAAGAGGTGGAAGCCAGCCTGAAAAAAGCCGGCCAGGAATTGGAGAATGCGGTGAAGGCTGCGTTTAAGAAGAAGCAGAATTGAAGTCCAATCTGGCAATTCACAAATCAGATTTTGATTCTCTATTTAAATGGGTTGGTTTCGCTAACCGCTGAGGCGCGGAGAATTTCCCTTCGGGTCTGCAACCGCTGAGGAGACGCAAAGAAATCGCGGAAGCTTTGCACCACTCCGCCCCTGCGGTAAAATAAATCAACGCTTTGCTATAATTTGTCGATCACATACTCCGTCACAACCGACTTGCCCTTTACCAGCCACGCCAGGCCAAACAAAAACAACATGGCTGCCTCCATCCAGAAAACAAAACTGCCTTCTCCGGAATCCTTTCCGCTCACCATGTCGATTAGTAAAATGCCCAGCAACACGAGTATGCCGATGCCGCAAAACAAATAAATGTTTCCTTCCGCATTTTTGATAAACCCGTTATTCCCGTTCCTTCTGAAGTTGATGATGCAAAACAGCGACATGATGACGAAAAACAACGCAGCAAAAATCAGGTGCATCAAACCGGCTGCATCGGAGGAGACATAGATGTGAATGTTATCGATGATGGGTTTATCGGAGCCGGTTGGTAAAATCACGATCAGCAATGCGCACACGGCAGCCACTTTTGAAAGCAAGCCATCCGTTAACCACGCCACCTTGTCTTTGCTCTCCTTCCTGGCATGGCCCTTATAGCAAAACAGAAAGATGGCCAGCGTAATGAGCACGCCTGTAAACAACGGCCCGGCTGCTGTGTAGTAAAAATGACTGATGGATGATTTTAAATTCGCACCTGCCGTATACGAACTGCTGTATGCCGTATTGACAAAGGCGGGGTTGTTTAAAAAATCATAATGGTTGACAAACGCGTTGATGCCCCAGCATAAGAACGGAAGCGCTATGCCGAGTATGCCAATGAGCCGCCTTAAGGCGTGGTAGGAAATAACGTAGGTGTTGGATGAAAGCATGATGTTCTCTAACTTTCTCAGTCATTGTATTTTTTCTCTGCAAGTCGAATTATCTCTTTCAAAGCCTCACGTTTGAGGGTTACATCTTCACTACTAATTCTAATTCTGTACTTTGATCCCTTTGCCATGTAGCCCATATCATCAAGATCATTCTCCTCTATCAGCTTATCAATCTCATCAGACTTAGCCGTTTTAAGAGCCAATACAACGTGCTTTCTCTTTCTCGGCCTTACAGTTAAATAGGGAACAAATTGTCCATTTCTTGAAAACCTTAAATTGTATTTAGTATATCTCAAGTCATGACCTGAAGATACTTCATTCAAAAGTACAAGTACAGTATCAGCTATTTGAATAGTCTCATTTGATGCCTTCTTTTGAATCCAGTAATCCCTGGTGGTGATTTGCTCAATTTCGTTGTCGTCATCTTCTTCCAATCCCAACTCCATTTCATCCAGCACTTTTGTAAACACAAGTCCAATCTTATCGTCAAACTTAAAGGCCTTCATCTGGATAGCTATTAAAGGAATAAATCCATTAAACAGCCCTATAACATTTAAGAATCTGCTGGTAATATCTTCTGCAACAATCACTGCACAATGTTCATATTGCGGATATCTCTTTTTCTCAATATCCCAATACTCAATTGTTCTGATAATATGACTTTCATCCGACTTGCCTAGCTGAATTTCAACTTCATACCTTTTATTTAATTCCGGATCGTATAGTAGTAAATCTAGCCGACCTGCTCTTGGCTGAATTCGTTCTTTATCCTTAAGTATCAAATCTCCCAATCCAAGTATTGATGGGTCTTCAGCTATTTTCTCTTGAATTATCCGCTCGGTTATTTCTGGATGGTCTTTGAGTATTATCTGTTCTGGTCGAAATAATTTGTTCATTTTTATTAATCAGATAGAGGTTTAAAACAAAATTGAACTGATTTCTTCATATTCTGCCTCTTCCTTACCAAGTCTGTTTTTAAGTTTAATAATGTTGATTTCAATTAATTTATCTCCTTCAATTCTTAAGCAGTCCTTAAATCTCTTAAAAATGTAGTCTGCAGAGTGTCTTGATAGACCGTAATTTTGTAAAGCAATTACGATTGTATTTTGTGTTCCATACTCTAAAAAGGTTGCCCAGTTTACCCCAGCATTTTCTTCGCCTAATATTTCAATAAGCATTGCGTAATAATTATTGAAATATTTCTCAAAAAGGAATCGAAGAACACTTTCAATATCATCAATGATATTTCCAATCAGAACATTGACATGATGTTTACTATTGTCAAATATCTCATAAGATGGTTTCCCATTTTTATAACCAACCATTAGAGTACTACCTTTTCGGTTGCAATAAGCAATTGATTCATTGATGATTTGGCTCAATGGAACTCCATTAATCCATTGATTCATCAGAACAGCATAATAGTCAAGTTGATTTTCAGATTTGAACCGCTTTTCCTCAGCTGCCCAATGAAACAATCCATAGAATTTATGAAGCCATTCTTGGCATATTTCATAAGTTACCTTATTAGGTAATTTTATGGTTGCGGGATTTTTGGCTTGCTTTTTCAAAGTAAGAAAAATCTCATTCTGTATTTTGAGATTGATTGAATTGTTTGTATTTAAAACACTTGACGGAATTTCAACTTTCCCATTTTTCTTCCGTGCTAATTCAATTATCTCATCCTTATTATCTGCAATCAGTTTTTTTATAATCTCACTACGGTAATTACTCCGTTCGATTTCAAGCGTGTCAATACTGATAATATTGGCAATGTATTCCAATATCTCTTTCATGACTACTGTTTCACCCTTTATGTCAGTATTCTCATTCAGAATTTGTTCAATTTTCTTTAATTTTTTGTCAATGTAGTTTTCAATAGATGGATTAAGTATTATTTCTGCTTCACCTTCTAAGAGAGCCTCATATTTCTTCCAGTCTTTATCGCTTTCTTTAAGACAAATGATATTGCCCGACAATTCATGTTTTAATCTACCTGCCCTACCTGCAAGATTCCAAAAGTCGATAGGCTGAAAAGTATTCCTCCCATTTTTATTATTTAAAATAAAAACATTTTTAGCAGGCAGGTTGACACCTTCCAAAAGTGTTGATGTGCAAAATACATAGTTGATTTCTCTTTCCTTAAAAAGACCTTCCACCTTGTTTCTAATTATTTGGGGCAAATTTCCAAAGTGATACCCAATTCTTCTACTCAAAAACTCACCCAAATAGTAATCTTTATGAATGTAGGTTTTGATTTGGCGAATAACCCTCTTTACATTTCTTGTGATTTCCAACTGCTTATTCTGATTCTGCTCAAAAAGTTTTGCGGCTTTATCAACTGCATCAAATCTTGAACTGCAATACACAATATTGCTCTCGTCATCACCAATTGCTGCGAGAACATCATAAATGGTTTCTGACTTTATTACGATTTTTGGCTCAAATTCATAATTCCCATTGTCTAAATAGTGCGTTACTCGCTTTTCTACCAAATCAACAAAAAACAGATTTTGCGAAACGGGCGTTTCTATTGTTCTGAAAAACTGCTTTTCGTCCTTTTTGAACAGTTTCAGAAATACTTCTGGGTTCGCAACATTCGGTGAAGAGAAATATAAATTCAAGTTTGGATTTCTTCGTAGTGCCTTTGAAATTGCCGAATAAGCGGTAACTGCTCGACTATCCTTTTCTGCTGCCAGTTTATGGGCTTCATCAATAAATAAGTAGGTAATAGAAGGATTATTCTTTTGTGACAAATAGCTTAAAAGCCTTTCGGGTGTCAGTACAAAAATGTAATGGTTTTCGGTTGATGGCAATTCTGAAACATTTGAGTTGGTTATTACCGTGTAATTGTAATGCTCTAAAACATCCTTGAGTTCTTTGTTCAGGTCTATAGAAAACTGGTTAATCAAAGCCCTGGTCGGAACCATGATGACAATATTCTCAGGCGGTTTGTTGCCGACTACTTTCCTGATGAATGATTTAATGATAAACGATTTACCCATTGAAGTAGGGCCTGAAAAGCTAAAATGTTTCGAACCGCTTATCTTTTTGTAAAGTTCAAATTGAGAATCAGTAAAAATTAAATCTTCGGTGTCGGGAACAGCTTGAATAAATTCTTTTACTTTCTTCTCAAGTTCTCTGTCAAAAGGTAATTCAGAACTGTTGTTATCATTCTTTAAAAACTCAATTCCTGGAAAATTACCCAACTTGGTTAATACAGAATGTGAGAATGTCTGATAATATGGATTTACTTTGTAATCCTCATTGAGCAAGGTGATGAGTTGATATGCCTTGTTTCTTGCCTTTGGATTTTTGGAATTGGAAAGAATATCAGCAAAACGAAGCGTATCATGCAATTCTTTTTCGGTTAGCTTCTTACTTCTGCCATTCTCTGAAAACAAATTGTTAGCCAATAGTTTAGCGGCTTTAATATTGAGAGTAATAAAGTATTCATCTTGTAAAACATCATTAGCTAAACGTTCAATCATTCTTCTGTTCGTGTAATTTTCTTGATGATTTCTTTCCGCGTTTCATCTAGTTTCATAAATGGGAAAACGTAAACGTAAAAGGTATAACTGTATAGTTCGTACTCTTCAATCTTCTTCTTAATGTGGCTCATTTTGCCCTCTACTTCGGTTTTGATTTGTGATTTTATCAACTCGAGAAATTTTTCGTTACTCAAACGCTTTTCCTCATCTGTTGGGTCAATCTCAAAACCTGCGAAAATGGCAAAGGCATTGTTCTTTACAATTGGGTCGTTATCGCTTGCCTTTGGCATGATAACCGATTTGAGAAATTGATACAGATCTTCTTCAAATGCCTCTTTGCATAACTGCGTATTGATTAAACCAATTTCATCATAGATGTTGTTCTTTTTACGATTCAGAAAATCTTTGATTGATTTAAAGGCATTAGAAATTGCTGTGGTTAATTTCTGTTCGAGTTTTGACTCACCGAATATGAGTTGATAGTTTTTAGGTGCTAATTCCAGTAAATGAATCCCGTCTGAGCCTTTAGCATAATCATTTGACGAAAGTTTAATTTCCAATTTTGTAAGGATTTTTGGTGCTTTTAGGTGTGCTTCGAGAAAACAAAACAGTAATAATTCACCTGCTTCGCCATCATTAACATTATAATCTCTAAACTTCTTAGAAGCTTCCTTCACTAAGCCATGCCAACGTTTATCATTTTCAAATTCTGCTATCTGTTTTCTAGATAAAGCAAATGGAATCATGCTTTCACCCAAATGCTCAATTAGTTCTTCATAACAAAACTGGTTATTCTCAATTTTAAGAATATGCAGATTAAGTTTTGAATTGGTATCAGGTACATCACATTCAATCTCTTTATAGAAGAGGTCTAGGAATTTTTCGCTTATTGTTGGTTTTAATTCCATAGAGTTTTATCATCAATAGCTTATTATCACATTCTGAATCAGTTATCTAGCAAGAGTGAATATACCTCAAACCCGGTTTTTTCAAAACCCAAGTAAAGAATTTCTCACCAAGTCTTAGCAAAACTGCGTAGACTTCCATCATTCACAATAGGAGTAACTCCTACGGTATACACCAAAAAAATTAAGGAAGTAGAAACATAAACGGCTTAACCGAACGATTTTATTTTGCCGAGTCTTTCAAGTAGCTCCCTGTCCTCGGTTAAAATGTCTTTCAGGTTTTTCATCACGGTTAACTGGTCGGCATGATTTTCAGCCTGCTTCAAAAAAGCCAAAATGTCCTGAAGCACACTTTCGGGTACTTTGTCAAGCGATTTCTGTATTTCCGATTTAATTTCCTCGGTTGTCATAGTCGTTCAGTTCACTGGCTAAGGTACAAAATTTAACAATCTCTTTTTTCCAGGAATTGTACTGGATACGAACAAAAAAGAGTTGAGAAGCATCTGCTTCCCAACTCTAAACCGTCTTTCTTCAATGCGTGGAAACTTTTTCCAACTTATTTTGCTGTAGGTGGGTCTAACGAACATGATGACCCAAAAAACCATGAGCCTGATGAGAAAATTAGCCGTACTATTTCTGATTCTTGCTTTCACGGCCTGCGAGGAAACAGCCGTTACACCTGATAATCCACCAAACCTCAGAACACTCTCAGCGGCCGAACGACAGGCATCCAAAAGTTCAAATGATTTTGCCTTCAACCTGTTTCGCAACCTGCCGTCAGACCCTGCCGATAATTCATTTATTTCTCCCCTGAGTGTAAGCATGGCGCTGGGCATGTTGTTGAATGGTACAGATGGAGAAGTGCGGCAAAGCATCCTGAACACCATCGACTTCAACGATTTTACAGCGGAAGAAGTGAATGCAGGCTTTCATGATCTTACCGACCTGCTGCTGTCAATGGACAAGAAAGTAAATTTTGGATTGGCCAATTCCGTGTGGTATCGTCTGGGCCTCACCGTTAACTCCAGCTTCGCATCGGTAATCGAAAATTATTATGATGGAAAAATTATGGGGCTTGATTTTGATAACCCCACATCAAAAGATGTCATTAACAATTGGGTAGAGAGCAAAACCAACAACCGGATCAAAAATCTCATTCAACAAATCAATCCGGATCACGTGATGTTCCTGGTCAACGCCATTTACTTCAAAGGCGATTGGAAATACCAATTTGATAAATCCAAAACCAAAAAAGCACCTTTCACCACGCTGAGCGGAGCAACCACACAGGTGGATATGATGTTTTCGAAAGGTGTTTCGATGAAATATAAATCCACACCCGATTTTCAATTGCTGGACATTCCCTATGGCAACGGTCAGTTCAGGTTTACAATACTGATGCCTAACGAATATGCCGGAATTACCTCACTGATTGAAACCCTTAACGCTGAAACGTTCAACACGCTGCTCGATGCGTCAGATTCCATCAGTGTTGAACTGGAACTTCCTAAGTTTAAAATGAACTGGCGAGATGATCTTAAGTTATCACTGGAACAAATGGGCATGATCATGACCGGCTTTCCACTTCTCTTTGAAGGACCAATGCCTCCAATTGGAGTAGATCAGGTAATTCATCAATCATTCCTTGAAGTAAACGAAGAAGGATCAGAAGCGGCTGCGGCAACGGCCATCGTATCCATGACCCTTTGTGCTTGTCCTCAAGCACCGCCAAAAATCACCATCGACAAACCCTTCCTGTTTATGATCCGGGAAAAACACAGCGGAGCTATTTTGTTTATGGGGCATTTAACGGATCCGGGCGCGTTGTAGCATTAAACAACCGTGGAGTCGTAAACAACAACTTTCGCCCAAAGCGATGAACACTCCTCCACAAATTTTTTGTGGATCGGATGCTCCTGGTAGATGTTCTGTCCTTCTACATCATCAAAGAACATCAGTTCTGAAACACTGAAACTATTGTCGACTACCTCACGCTTTTCGGTGGATGCAGGCACACCGATGTGCAGTTCGCGAACGGTTTCAATGGCACGCAGTGAACGAATGCCGGCAATGAGTTTCTCCCGATCGGCTTTCGATTCCGGATTCTTTAACCAGAAGTACACCTGGTGCAGGAGTTTTGATTTTTGCAGTAACGTTGTTGGCGCAGCCACTGCGCTTACGCCCATCAGGGAGGCGGTGGTAATAAATGTTTTTCGGTTCATGGGATGAAGTAACGGATTTTAGATGTAGGGGCAAAATTTGCTACAAATCAAAATATGACAATCCGGTTGATTCAGAAAACCGCTAAGGCGCTAAGGCGCTAAGCAATCCGTAAATACTTTGCGTCTTTGCTCCTCTGCGGTAAAGTTAAGAGGTAACTTTTCGTTTACTCTCAACTATGTCGTGTGGGATTGCTTCGTCACTGAACAATTCGTGTAATTCATTAACCTTATCAACGTTCCTCGCAATGACGCGAAATTTATTTTCGTCATTGCGTCCGCCTGCTGCAGGCAGGAACGGAAGCGAGGGCATATGTGATGGAGTGAAGCCTTTCTGCCGAACAGGCAGGCAATCTCAATCGTTACGTTTAGCGCTCACTATATAACGTGGGATTGCTTCGTCACGCGTAAAGATTTTGTAACACGGAAGACCGGGTTGCGTTCCTCGCAATGACGTATTAATTTAATCCGTCATTGCGAGCGGAAGCGTTGGATGTGTAATGGCGCGAAGCAATCCCAATCTACACGTTTAGTTACCACTATATAATGTGGGATTGCTTCGTCACGAAATAGTTTATATAGACGATATAGCACGGTCAACGTTCTTTGCAATGACGAGGTCAATGCATTTTCTTATCGCAGAATTCACTATCTTTTCCATCTCATTCAGCTACACATGCATTTTTTTCAAACCGACAAAACCAAACAACTTTTACCACAATACAAACAGTTTTTGGAAGAACACCTCTACCCCATCGAACTGGATGCGTTAAGCAAACCATTCAGGCAGTCGTTGCCAACCTTGCAAGCGCTACGTGCGAAAGCAAAAGCAAACGGATTGTTCAATCCGCATTTGACTCAGGAAGATGGTGGTGTTGGTCTTTCGTTGGTGGAATTTGCACAAGTGAGTGAACTGTTGGGCACTTCACCCCTCGGGCATTACATATTCAACTGCCAGGCCCCCGACATCGGGAACATGGAATTGCTGCATGAATTTGCTTCGCCAGAACTAAAAGAAAAATATTTAAAGCCACTGATGCAAGGCGACATCCGCTCTTGCTTTGCCATGACAGAACCTGCTTTTGCCGGATCCAATCCAGTGCATTTGGGAACCACCGCTGTGAAGCAAGGCAACAACTATGTCATCAACGGGCACAAGTGGTTTACCTCCAGTGCCGATGGGGCAGCCTTTACCGTAGTAATGGCCGTAACTGATCCGGAGAATAAAAATCCATACGAACGTGCCAGCATGATCATCGTGCCGTTGCCACATGAAGGCGTTGAACTCGTGCGCAACATTCCGGTAATGGGCGATGCCGGTGAAGATTACTTCAGTCATGCCGAATTGAAATTCAACAACTGCACCGTGCCTATTACCAATCGTGTGGGTGATGAAGGAAAAGGTTTTGCGTTGGCGCAGGCGCGCCTCGGCCCTGGCCGTATTCACCATTGCATGCGGTGGATCGGCATTTGCGAACGAGCCTTTGCCTTGATGTGCGCACGTGCTGCTACACGTGAACTCAGTGAACACAAGATGCTTGGGCATCAGCAAGTCATTCAACACTGGATTGCCGAATGCCGCGCAAACATAACTGCAGCACGATTGATGGTGCTGCACACGGCACACGCCATGGAAGCACAGGGCACCAAAGCGGTGAAGGAAGAAATTTCCACCATCAAATTTTTTGTCGCGAATGTGCTGATGGGCGTACTCGACAAAGCTATACAGGTACATGGTGCGTTGGGCATCACCGATGATACGTTGCTCTCCTTCTGGTACCGGCATGAACGCGCTGCCCGCATTTACGATGGCCCCGATGAAGTGCACAAGTCGGCACTCGCCAAAAGTATTTTAAAACAATACGGATTGAAATTCTGATGGAACACGTGAAGCCCGATCAACCCGTTGAAGCACGCCAACACGAAGTGCCGGACGTACGCAAACTAAACGCGTGGTTAAAATCAGTTGCACCCCATTTTGGTGAGGTGTTGTCCATTGAACAATTTCCAAGCGGCTACTCGAACCTTACGTTCTGCTTAAAAACAGCAACTCAGGAATACATTCTACGCAGGCCACCCATTGGCGCCAACATCAAATCCGCCCACGACATGGGGCGTGAGTTTATGGTGCTCACGCGATTAAAACCTCACTTCGGAAAAATTCCATCGCCTATTATTTATGGTGAGGATGAATCCGTTATTGGCGCACCGTTCTACATCATGCAACGGTTGCAGGGTGTTATCCTGCGGGCGAGTCATGCACAGCAACTGAAATTATCGCCTGAAATTTTCAAATCCATTTCGGAGGCGTTGGTGGATACATTGGTTGAGTTGCACAGCATCGATATTGTTAAAACCGGGTTGGATCAACTCGGAAAACCCGAAGGCTATGTACAACGCCAGGTAGAAGGATGGATAAAGCGTTACTACGCAGCAGAGACCGATTCACTCGAACACATGAATCAGTTGGCCGCGTGGTTGAAGCAACAACAACCGGTATCCCAACAACCCACATTCCTTCACAATGATTTTAAATACGATAACGTCATCCTTGATCCAAACAACCTGAGTCACATCATCGGTGTACTCGATTGGGAGATGGCTACGGTTGGCGATCCGTTGATGGATCTTGGCGCAAGCCTGGCGTACTGGAGTGAAGCAACCGACACTTCGATACTTCAAAGTTTTAACCTCACAGTACTACCCGGTAACTTAACACGACAACAAGTAGTAAATCGGTACGAGGAAAAAAGCAGTCGCGATATTTCGGGCATTCATTTTTATTATGTGTTCGGATTGTTCAAGAATGCGGTTATCGCCCAACAAATTTACGCGCGTTGGAAACAAGGCTTTTCGAAAGACCCACGCTTTGGCGGATTGATACACGTGATCAAGGCGCTGGCGAATCAAGGTGTGAAATCATTGGAAACTCAGAATTTATAAATCGTTACCGGTTACCAGTTACCAGTCACCGGCAACTGGCAACCGGAGACCGGAAACAAAAATATTATGTTTGCACTAACCCAACACTTCCCCCACAAACGCGCCTTCATCACCGGGGCTGCTTCCGGACTTGGTAAAGCGCTGAGTCTGCATTTGGCTAAAGATGGCTGGACCATCGGAATCAGTGATCTAAACGTTGAGACACTGAAGCACACGCATCACGAAATTGAACAGCTTGGAGGAAAAGCCATTTCGTTCCAACTGGATGTTTCGGATAAAGAATCGTACAAACAAGTAGCAGCAGATTTTTTGAAGCAAACAGGCGGAATTGATTTACTTGTGAACAATGCAGGTGTGGGTGATGGCGGAAACTTTGAAGAATATCCGTTGGAGAATTGGGAGTGGATGGTGCGCATCAACCAGATGAGTGTGGTGTATGGCTGTCACCTGTTTATTCCGACATTCAAAAAGCAGCAGTCGGGGCACATTTTAAACATTGCAAGCCTGGCCGCAGTAAGTTGTGCTCCGCAGATGGGCGCCTATAACATGACCAAAGCGGCTGTGGTGGCTATCAGTGAAACCTTGTATGGTGAATTGATGGATGACCACATTGGCGTTTCCTGTGCCATGCCTTCCTACTTTCAAACCAACATCGCTGAAAGTGTGCGGGGTGGTGATCGTATTAAAAAGATCACACAGGTTTTTATCAAAAAGTCAAACCTGCAAGCCGATGCAGTAGCGCAAGAAATTCTGGAGCGAACCGGTAAGCGCGAACTTTACATCGTGCTGCCAAAAATGGCCCGTAAACTCTGGCTCTTCAAACGCCTCATGCCCACGCGACTGAGAAAAATGGTAAAGGAGAAGTATATGCAAGCGATTGGGAGGATTCATTAACACATTCTTTAACTATACCATACGAACGGAAGTGTTGAAATCGTGCAATGGAGTGAAGCCTGTCTGCCGAACAGGCAGGCAATCCCAAACTTCACATTTAGTTAAATAATTTAGTATGGGATTGTTTCGTCATGCGATAGACTCGGGTAATCAACAAAATTATTTGGTTATCGCTCCTCGCAATGACTAAAAAAATTAGCTTCTACCAAGTCGTCTGGCTAATATTTTTTGCTGCCTTTAAAATATCCCTACGACTTACCTGTCCGATCAACACACCATTGTCAACAATGGGCAACCTGCGTATCGGGCTGTTTAAAAACTCATTGGCCGCTTCTACCACATCGCTGGAGGAAGAAAGCGTTTTCACTTTTGCCGTCATGTAATCTGACACTTTCCGGTCAGAGGTGGGCAGGTTGTGGTACGCCTGATCAACAATAATCCGAAGGCAATCTTTTTCTGAAATAATGCCTACCAGTTTGCGGTCCTTATCCAGCACAGGGGCACCGGAAATACCCTTGTTAATGATGATATCAATTACTTCCTGGATGGTCTGGTCAGGTGCAAAAGTTATTAAGCTTCCAACGTTGACCATGTATTGGGTTACCGATTCATACCGTGGCTGTCCCGCAGCCATTTCTTCCTTCGATTTCATTGCCGGTTTAAAATTCATAAGGCGTAATAGGTTTAGTTGTGGGGTTTAGTTTTGCCGAAATACGGCCTGAACGTCAAATTTTCTGCATCCTGCCTATTCCTTGCAATTATGAATGTACAAAAAAAATCCAAATGAAAAACGTTTGTTTTGGTGAGCTAATTTCAATTTTGACGATTGTCACAATTAAATCCTGACGATTATCATAACAAGTACCTCCAACAAACCATAGCTTTATCGCTGATTAATCCTCATTCACCATGAAAAACTATCTGCTCTCCATAATACTTTCCGGAATATTGGTGCTCTTGTTCAGCATGGTTATGCTGTACACTGCCATATTCTTTTTCCCCACCTTGATGGAAGAATATTACAACGCTGTCTTTCGGTCCTCATCATTCGAAACCGATTGGCTGTTTTATGCGCATCCGTTTGTGCTGAGTTTTGCCTTACGGTGGTTCTGGGAACGCTACAAAGATATATTTACCGGGGGTGTTGTGATGCGCGCCATCGAAGTGGCATTAGTATACGGCATTGTTGCCATGCTGCCGGTGCTGTGGCTAACCTTTAGCGCCATCGACATTTCTTTTGTAATGATTTTTACCTGGTTGGTGTACGGGATTATCCAGGCCTTTATTGCCGGAATTGTTTTTGCCTCCATGAAGCCGAAGGCTTAAACCAAAACTTCCGGTATCTCAAATTTTACGGTGGTTCCGTGGCCTTCCTGCGATTCAATGGCCATTGATCCTTGAAGTTTTTGAATCGTTTCTTTTACAATGTACAACCCGAGGCCTGATCCGGCTCCTTCATCGGTGGCGCGGTAAAACATTTTACCCAGGTTGGAAAGGTGCTTTTTGTCAATCCCCTTACCATTGTCCTCAATGCTCAACTTAACCATATCGCGATCGATGCAGGCATTGACTTTAATTACAGGATCCTTTCCATTTTTATAGCGTATCGAATTTGAGATCACGTTATTCAAAATAACTTTCAATCTCCACTTATCCGAATAAAATGGTTTGGGCTGATCAACCGAAATTAGCTTTTCAACCTTATTGCCACTTAGGTTGGAATAATCCAATTGGTCGAACGCCTCATGAATCAACGATTCGAAATCTACAGGTTCACGCTTTACTTCCAATCGTGAGTTGCGGGATTGATCGAGAATTTCCTTGATAAAATAATCCTGTTGCCGAGCACTTTTCTCCATCATATCAAGGTAAATGTTTTTAAGGTTTTGACCCTTGTCGGATTTAGCAAGATTGATAAGCCCTAAAATAGAGGCTATTGGTGCACGCAGATCGTGTGAAACACTGTAAACAAAATTATCCAATTCAGTATTTCGCTTCAGCAATTCTTCATTGGTAAGCTGAAGTTTTTGTTGTGCGTTTTTTCGGGTTTGTATTTCATCTTCCAATGCCTTGGTGCGCTCCAGCACCATCGCTTCAAGATTTTCGCTAAACTTTTTTAAGTCCTCCTGTGCCTGTTGGCGCTCTTGCACTGCAGATGACAGCACCAGGGTTGACACCGAAATCACAAATACATATACCTGCAATAACAGAATTGAGTCATGAGACAGATCGGGCAAGTAAAATGGTCCGGTTTGCTTACTGGTAAAGTAAACAAAAACCAAGGCCACTGCCATATACCCCAGAATGGCTGAAACACCCATGAACCGAAACGCCAGCCACAACAAAAATGGTATCGCAACAAATGCCATCGAATAGGGTGCTATATGTTGCAAAGGCTCCAGATTTAATAACAAGTAAACTCCGGCACATCCTGTAATAAACAATGCTGCCTCAGCAACTTTTCTTAAATCAGGACGCTTGAATCGTACGGTAGGCACAACGATCATGATGGGAGCAAACAATACTATTCCAACAACATTGCGGGTCCATAACATAAACAACATGCTCACCCAATCCTCTGAAGTAATTACTCCCGCAAATCGCAATGCCAGTATACTGCCCCCCGTACTTATCCATGAAATTACCAGCGCAATAAATACAAAATGAAAAGCATGGATTGCCTTTGTGAAAGGAGATGAACCTTTCACCAGTTTCCTGAAAAGTAGCTCACCCGAAATAGCTTCAATAATAACTGACGAAGTAATAATTGAGATTACCAGCATCAACAGTTGCACTGAATCAATAGAACTAAACCAGTAACTCTTTACTATAATAATGAGTGAGCCGATGGCAATGCCTGGCCATACCCTGCGGCCATAGAGAATGACCAGTGCTAATGCAACCCCAGCAGAAGGCCAAACGGGCAACAAACTGGTGTTATCATAAGCCAGAAAAAATCCGATTTCAGCCGACAAATAGTAGCCCAGGGCCACCAATAGAATACTGAAGTCAAATGATCGAAGTATGTGTATTTTCATATAGAGGACATTATCCCAAGGTACATACTAGGTAAAAAAGCCGGATAATCGCTGAAAGTTACTACCAGGTGCATGATATCCCGACAGATGGTTAAATGCCACGTTAGCAGGTTTGTAGAACCAGCTAATTAGTGCGTTAAATGAAGTGCTTTAGCAGGTATTCAGCGCACGATAACCTTTTGATCGAGTTGGTGCTGTTTTGTATTTTTAAACCCATGAGAAAATTGATGCTATTCTTCATCCTGCTACCAGGTGTTTGCCTGGCGCAACCCACATCCTATGGAAATTTCAAGGTCAGCGATCAGGAAATCATTTACCAGAAAGTTTTTAATGAAGAGTCGATCACAGCAGCAAAACTGGGCGAGTATTACATAAAGCTAGACTATGTATCAAACCTGAAACATACTGACACGGGACTGCAGTTTGATATGAACGATGTGGTGGTGGATTATAAAAAATTTCAATTCAGCCAGGTTGCCACTCCCCCCATTATGCAAACCGGAAAGTACAGTGGCAAAGTGAATATTGATGTACGGGACGGTCGCTACCGGGTAACGGTAAACCAACTACAAATGACAGGCAACATTGGCTACAAGAACATACCCACCAAAGAGAACCTCACCGGTTACGCCACCAAAAACAGTGGTACCCTTTTGCACCCTGATTGGTGCAAGCCTAACACATTAGGTTTGCTTGACCAGGCATTTACCGACAAGCTTCAATATGTGGGCAAGGACAGTGGAGACTGGTAAATTATAATTTCTTCCGCCACTGCTTTTTCTCAGCTTGCTGCTTTTTTGATTCCAGTCGTTTAGTAGTGGATGCTTTTGAGGGTTTGGTTGCCTTTCGTACTTTCTTTCGAAAGAAAGCCTTCTTCAGCAACAGATCAAGTTTGCGTAATACAGTTTCTTTGTTTGCTAATTGTGAACGCTTCTCTTGTGCCGTCAAAATCAAGACACCTTCCTTTGTAAAATACGATTTCAGCTTTTCGCGGACGAGGGTGCGCTGCTCATCGGTAATCGATGTTGATTGGAGTACATCCCACCGTAAAGTAACCTTTGTATTTACCTTATTTACGTTTTGGCCGCCCGGGCCGCTGCTCCGGGAAGTTGTAAAAACAAATTCGTGTAGTATTTCAGCTAATGCCGGGGCTTGGATCACGGTAACTTAAGTCTTGAACAAAGTTAAGAACATATACCCTGTAATGCCACCCAGTACAATAACACGAATCAAATACATAAACAAGCTACTGTTGCGTTTAGTAACAGTAAAATAAAGCACCAGTAACCCTGCAACAGCCAATGAAAGTAAACCAATCATCAACATCTCAAGTGCTCCTTCGCCTCCAATTAAAACAAATGTGATTCCGACAATACTTACTGCAAAACTTATATTAATCACTTTAATTCCCACAGTAAGCTCAGTAATAAACCCACATCAACAGGCAGGCTATACAATAGTGCACAGTAAAAAAATAACAATAAGAATAATCGCTAACCAAACCCACTCTGGATTGGGTTTCGGAAACTCATACCCACATATCGGACATGCTTTGTTTTTTGCATCCACATTCATGGCGCACGAAGGGCATTCCATTTTCTTCATGATTAAATGAAATTATTGCTTGCGGAGAGCCGTGTATGTCCATAATGCAGCTGTAGCATCCACTACACCAAAGCTGATCAGCATTGGTGAGGCCCAACCGAAAATCACAAAAGCAACAAACCAAACCAAAACCGCTACGCGTGTATAAACGGTAAGTATCAAAAAAATTGTGTTATTTGTTGATGCCATAAATATATAATACAACCCAAGGTGGAACACCAACATCCCGGCAACCCGTATCCATGGCTCGGTTGCTTCTGGGAATTGAAAAAGCGGTAGCAGCATATTCGGAAAGGCTATCAGTATAATACCCAGTACAAGCAGGTAAAAACCGAAATAATAAACAGATCTTGATGCAGGCGTCATAATGGCAAGTTTATGTTAACACTGAAAAAATAATCATTCAAATTTCTATGGCACGCCCATCTTCCCATAATAAACCAAACTGTGCACCATATTTCTTTACCCAACTCTTATCGGTAGCAAAATCAAAAATCTCAATCAGGCCTTTAGATTTCATGTTGAGTAATTGTGCATCCGTAAACCCTCGCATCCCAATGTACCCGCCATCTGCAAAGAAAAATTCAACACCAGAAGATGATCCCTCACTGTTTAAATAGGCTTTTAGTTTCTTTAGCCGGTTTGAAATCTCAGCCTGGATATCCAGCGTTTTCGCCAACACCTCATCAATGTTATCGATGGCGCCATCGTTATTAAATTCATCTCCTCGTAGCACGGCTATGGGATTAATCCTGATTTCACCGGAGTACCTGTTTACCATAAATTCAGAACTTGCAACATTCGCTTATGCAAGGTAGGAAAATCATTTGTGTCATTACCCGAATCACCTACCAAAACGGTAGCCTTAACCTCGGGCGGCTATCATAAAAATTATATCTTTGCGCCCTTATTTATGTCACTATGATTTCAGTAGATGCGGTAAGCGTAGAGTTTAACGGTTCAGCCCTGTTTAGCAACATTACCTTTAACATTAATGAAAACGACCGGATAGCCCTAATGGGTAAAAACGGGGCAGGAAAATCCACCTTATTAAAAATTATAGCCGGGGTAAATAAGCCTACCCGCGGTAAAGTATCTACACCCAAGGATGCTGTTATTGCTTACCTGCCCCAACACCTGCTAACCGCAGATGATGCAACCGTTTTTGAGGAAGCCTCCAAGGCCTTCTCCAAGATCAATGGTATGAAAAAGCGGATTGATGACTTAAACCATCAACTCGAAACGCGTACCGATTATGAATCGGATGACTATGCCAAGATTATTGAAGAAGTTTCTGAACTGAGTGAGAAATTTTATTCCATTGAAGAAATCAACTATGATGCTGAGATAGAAAAAACCCTAATGGGCCTGGGGTTTTTACGTTCCGACTTCACACGCCCAACCAGTGAGTTTAGCGGGGGATGGCGTATGCGCATAGAACTCGCGAAAATACTATTACAGAAACCTGATCTTATCCTGCTTGATGAGCCAACCAATCACCTTGACATTGAATCTGTGCAATGGCTGGAAGAATTTTTGAAGACTAACGCGAAGGCCGTAATTGTAATTAGTCACGATAAAACATTTGTTGATAACCTGACTAACCGCACCATTGAAGTGACCATGGGCAGGATTTATGATTACAAAACGAACTACAGCCATTACCTTCAGTTGCGAAAAGAAAGGCGCGAACAACAGCAAAAACAATTTGATGATCAAGCCAAACAAATTGCGGACATACAGCAATTCATTGAGCGTTTCAAGGGCACCTACTCCAAAACGCTTCAGGTACAATCACGGGTGAAGATGCTGGAGAAAATAGAGATCGTTGAAGTAGATGAAGTGGATTCATCCGCATTGAACCTGAAATTCCCTCCGGCACCGCGCTCAGGAAATTATCCTGTAATTATTGATAGTCTTACGAAGAAGTATGGCGACCATACCGTATTTGCCGATGTATCGCTAACCATTGCACGGGGAGAGAAAATTGCTTTTGTCGGTAAAAACGGAGAAGGAAAATCTACACTCGTAAAAGCCATTATGGGCGAAATAGATTTTGCAGGAAAATGTCAGCTTGGGCATGGTGCACTCATTGGGTATTTTGCGCAGAATCAAGCCTCTTTACTGGATGGCGAACTTACCGTTTTTGAAACCATTGATCAGATTGCACAAGGTGACATTCGGTCTAAAATAAAAGATATTCTGGGTGCGTTTATGTTCAGTGGCGATGCAATCGATAAGAAAGTTAAAATGCTATCGGGTGGGGAAAAAACGCGTCTGGCCATGATTAAACTTTTGCTTCAGCCGGTTAACCTGCTCATCCTTGATGAACCCACCAACCACCTGGACATCAAGACAAAAGATATTTTAAAAGATGCCCTCAAAGCATTTGACGGCACGTTGATTCTGGTATCCCACGACCGCGATTTTCTTGATGGACTGGCGACCAAAGTTTTTGAATTCGGTAATAAGCGCGTGCGCGAACATTTTGAAGATATCAACGGATTCCTCAGAAACAAAAAACTTGAAAACCTAAGGGAAATTGAACGTTCTGTTTCATAAGAATCATAGTATTGTAAAGTAAAGAGTCCATTAGCTATCTTGGATCAGTATTTTTCACTTTATGGTAAGAACTTCTTTGCTCCTGGCCCTTCTGCTCCAACTGCAGGTTGTTGCCTTGAGTCAACAAGTTCATCCATTAGATAGCCTGGAGGCTGCCACAGAAAATACCAACTCCAATTCACACAAAGTTGATCTGCTGAACGAATTATCAAATCGTTACCTGGCCTATCAGCCTCAAAAATCAAAACACTATGCCCAGGAAGCCCTCGAACTTGCCCAAACCATCAACTACAAAAGCGGAGAAATAACTGCACTTAACCGGCTCGGAGAGTACGAATTCAGGCAGGGTAATTATGCCAAAGCCGTTGAGTTTGTAACCCATTCACTCAAACTGGCTGAGAAATCAGGGGATCATGCCCAGGTTGCCGCTGCCTATCGGGTTTTGGGCAACATCAACACCTTTGGTTTTAAGCGATTTGACCAAGCCCTGCAGTACCAACAACGGGCCTATGAGTTTTATAAAAAGTTGAATGACAAAAGAAACATCGCCTCATATTGTGGAAACATAACCTGGATATACGGAACCACAGGAAAAAATCTTGAAGAAGGTCATAAATTGGCCGATCTGGGCATTCACTTATCCGACTCGCTGGGCGACTTGCAATTACTGAGTTATAATTTTAATTCAAAGGGATTATTGTTTATGAAACAAAATCGATTGGATTCTGCACTGACCTATTTTCTAAACTCTAATCAGGTAGGACAGCAATCGAATGATCATGCAGTTATCGCCTACAATAAGAGTTTGATTGGAGAAATCCATCTTCAAAAGAGAGCCTTTCGCGAAGCTATTACCTGGTTCAGTCAGGCGTTGAATGAAAGCAAGGAATTGAATTTACGGGAAGTACTCAAAGAATCATACGGAGGACTTGCGAGAGGATATGAGGGTTTAAATGACTACAAAAAGGCTTACGAATATCAGCTTCTGTATGATGATTTAAGCAGCACTATTTTAAACTGGGAGATCACTCAAAAAACTTTGATTACAGAGCTGGAGTTTGCCGAAGAAAAGAGAGAAGCAAAAATTGCCGAGTTGGAGTTGGCTAATGCCAGGGCCCGGACCGAGAAAATTATTTATACAATTTTATCAGGCGTCATCATAGCCTCACTATTGATAATTACACTGTTGGTTATGAAGAATAACCGTCAACGAACCGAAACAAATAGGCTGCTACAAGAAAAAAATAATGAGATAGCACTTCAGAATGAACGTTTAACAACAACAAATGCTATTAAGGACAAACTCTTTTCCATCATCAGCCATGATTTACGCACACCGCTGGCCAGTTTAAAAGGACTGCTGGGCATGGCTTTGCGTAAAGATATTTCAGAAGATGAATTCAAGGACATCATTCCAAAACTTAATAACCTGGTTATCACCACTAATGAAACACTGGAGAATTTGTTTCAATGGTCACAATCTCAAATGAATGGCTGGAGTCATCAACCCGTTAAGGTAAATGTTAATGAATTGGCTGACCGCTGTGTTCAACTGTTTATTCAATCGGCTAAAACCAAGGACATAACCCTGGAAAATAAAATTCATGCCTTGCAACCCGTAATAGCTGATGAAAATCAACTTGAGCTTATCTTAAGAAACTTACTCAACAATGCCATCAAATTCACCAATAAAGGCGGAAGCATCAAACTTGAAGCAATTAATAAAAGAGACACATTGGAGATACGCATTTCTGATACAGGTATTGGTATGCCCGAAGACCAGGTGAAAACACTTTTTAACGAGCAGGAAGTTCAAACAACCCGAGGCACTATTGGAGAGAAAGGCACTGGTCTTGGCCTTAAACTTTGTAAAGAGATGGTTGAGCTTAACGGTGGATCAATATTCGTTGAAAGCTCACCTGGTCGAGGAACCACATTTACCGTACAGTTCAAAACCAATTCACCTGGGTAAACTTACGCCACACTAAGGCCTTGAATGATTTTATCGGCCCGTTTATAGGCCAGCTTCTTTTTGTAGTCAAACCACTTTTCGTCATTCAGCTTACGCATAATATTATCGGTAGTGCGTTGCACGGTGAGATTCCACAAACCCTTTGCTTTCATTGACAATCCGTACGGCAATGTTCTCACAGAAAGGCCAAAACCCCCATCGAGGTATTCAATGTGGTGCCAATAACCACTCGGCATAAAAATGGTGTCACCATGTTCAATCACGGTACTCATGCCCTTCACATAATTCAAGCCCGGATATTCAGCATAATCAGGGTGATCAACATCAACCGTTGAGTGTACATTGAAGGGTAAACGGTATAGCAACTCAGATTGGTCAGGCGCAAACAAAACCACTCTTTTCCGACCGTGAAACTGCGTAAGAAACACATTGCTCATGTCAATGTCCTGGTGCATCCGCACGATGGAGTTTGATGGGCCAAAAAACATGAACGGTATTTTGATGTAACCCGATGCTATTTTGGGGTATTCAAAATCCTTCAGTAATTCAGGCTTGTGTTTAAATACCGGAAACAGGAACAATCGTAAGTCAGTCGGCTCACGTTCAATCAGGTTCAGGTACTCATCAAACCGCATAACGGCATTGGGTACCTGTAATGTCTTAGATAAATCTTCCTTACGGTTTCCGTACAGACCAACCTCAATATTTCCCATGGATTGTCTGAAAAAATCCATGGTCCATTTGGTATAGGCAGGGTATTGCTTCCATAATCCACGCAAAACCACAGGCTTCTGAGGCTTGTAGTAAAGCCTTTGAAATTCCTCACGGGTAATGGTTGATCCGTCAACTACAGGAACCGGGGTGCTTGCATCCAATGCCATATTAGAATAAAATTTTCTCAAAGTAAAGAAGTATTCGGGAGATTTGTATTTCGCTAAAGAGAATTTTCGACAGAATGAAAAAGGAGTCTTCCGACTCCCTTTACTCAACTTACTATTCAATATAAAATATTAACCGATTGAAATGCGTCTGAATTCAGCCACAGTCAACCCCTTGGTAACACTATCAAGGTATTGCGCCACCGTTTTGCTGCTATCCTTTACAAACGCCTGGGGCAGCAACGTGTTTTCCTTGAAAAATTTATTCAGTTTACCCTGAGCAATTTTCTCTACCATATTTTCCGGCTTGCCTTCTGCCAGAATTTGTGCCTTGGCGATTTCAAGTTCTTTCTCGATTACCGTTTTGTCCACAGAAGTCTCATCAACGGCTACCGGGTTCATGGCAGCAATCTGCATCCCTACATCCTTACCTGCATCGGTTACATCCTTACCGTTCACACCTTTTAAGGATACCAACACACCAAGTTTTGCACCGGCATGAATGTATGGCACTACCGCCTCACCTTTCATGTGTACAAACTCACTTACTTCAATCTTCTCACCTATCTTTCCTACCAGCTCAACAATTTTATCATTCAGGGTAAGGTCACCGGCTTTCAAGGCCAGCAATGCATCCCTATCGGCAGGTTTACTGGCGAAAGCTGTATCGGCTAATAGGCGGCCAAGCGCCTGGAATTCTTCATTCTTGGCAACAAAGTCTGTCTCGCAATTCAAGGCAATCAGAACAGCCTCCTTTTTATCATCGCTTACCTTTACAAATACAGATCCTTCTTTGGCTTCCCTATCGGAACGGGAGGCAGAAACCTTTTGGCCCTTCTTTCTCAATATCTCTATGGCTTTTTCAAAATCACCGTTGGCTTCGGTAAGGGCTTTTTTACAATCCATCATACCGGCACCAGTCATTTGCCTGAGTTTGTTTACATCTTGTGCTGAAATTGACATCGCTTTAAATTTTAAATTTTGACTATTACATTCTTTACAGGGCTAAAAAAACAAACATCGACTCTTCGGCCGATGTTTATCTCTAGATTTATCGTCAATTGACCCGGCAATAGCCGTTCACTGGACAATTCTTATTTTGCTTCTTCTACGGCCGCGTCTACTTTACGCTTTTCTTCTTCTTCCTTCTTAATTGTAGCCTCTTCCTTATCCTTCTTACGTTCATTCAGCGCTTCTTCAATTATGCTTCCGATATATCCGGTGATCAAAGAAATAGACTTGAACGCATCGTCATTTGACGGAATAGGGAAATCAACCGTTGAAGGGTCAGAGTTGGTATCGACCATGGCAAACACCGGGATGTTTAGCTTTTGAGCTTCCTTCACGGCAATGTGCTCACGCTTTACATCAATAATAAACAGTGCTGCAGGCAGTCTGTTCAGATCAACAATACCACCCAGTTGTTTTTCAAGCTTGGCTTTCTCACGGGTAAGTGTCAAGCGCTCTTTCTTCTGAAGGTTGGCATACGCCTCGTCCTTCATCAGCTTGTCGATCTGCGAAAGCTTTTTAAGCGACTTGCGGATGGTAGCGAAGTTAGTGAGCATACCGCCCAACCAACGCTCCGTTACATAAGGCATATTCAAGCGCTTAGCTTCTTCGGCAACAATATCTTTCGCCTGCTTTTTGGTAGCAACGAACATGATTTTGCGTCCGGAGCGAACGATGTTCTTCATCGCAAAAGCTGCCTCCTCAAGGTTTGCCAATGTTTTGTGAAGATCAATAATGTGGATACCATTATTCTCCATGAAGATGTACTCGGCCATCTTCGGGTTCCACTTGCGGGTAAGGTGCCCAAAGTGAACACCGGCATCCAATAAATCCTGATAAGTTAATTTCTTTCCCATGTAAAGTTGATGTTTTCGATTAACGTTTGCTGAACTGGAATCTCTTTCTGGCCTTTCTTCTTCCTGGCTTCTTGCGTTCCACCATGCGTGAGTCGCGGGTAATTAAACCTTCTTTTCTCAGCACTGGCTTGTTCTCCGCATTGGCGGCTACCAAGGCTCTGGAAATACCCAAACGAACCGCTTCTGCCTGGCCTTTAATGCCACCGCCTTCTACGTTAATGGTTACATCGTACTGATTCTCGGCTTTAAGCGCTACTAAGGGCTGCTTAACCAATGTCTGGTGAATCTCAGATAGGAAGTATTCCTTGAGATCACGGGCGTTTACCTGAATGTCACCTTTGCCAGGCTTTACATAAACCCTGGCTACAGAAGTCTTCCTTCTACCCGTTGCGTTGAAAATCTCCATGAATTATAGTTTTATTTCTTTTGGTTGCTGTGCAGTGTGTGGATGTTCAGTTCCTGCATATACATGCAGGCTTCTGAAAAGCTCACGGCCTAACCGGTTTTTAGGCAACATACCTCTTACAGCATGCTCCACTAAACGCTCAGGGTGCTTAGCCCGGATATTGGCTGGCGTATGTTCACGCTGCCCGCCAGGATAACCTGAGTGCGTGAAAATCAAACGGTCGGTCCACTTTTTACCGGTCATACGTACCTTTTCGGCATTAACCACGATTACATGGTCGCCACAATCGGCATGTGGGGTATAACTGGTTTTGTGCTTTCCTTTAATGATATGGGCAATCTGGCTAGCCACACGACCCAATACCTTGTCCTTAGCATCAACTAAAACCCAGGCCTTCTCAATCGTTGCCTTGTTAGCATGAGCTGTTTTATAACTTTGATGATCCACTTTATTTGCTTTTTAACTCAACAAAAAACGTCCTTTCTTCAAAAAGGGACACAAAGGTAAAAGTATGGATTCTTAAAAGCAAACCCATTCCAACATTAGCTAAAATGAAGGAAAGCTGACCAGCAGGCAACGCTATCGGTTAAGCTGAAGCTGCCTTATAAGGGCCTGAAAATCTTTAGGATAAGGAGCCTCCACTGAAACCGGGGCTTCCTGGAGCGTTTTGAAGGAAAGCGACCGGGCATGCAGGGCCATACGCTTCATTAAAGGCTCTTCTTCGGCAAACTTCTTCAGGTTAAAGCCTCTTTTTACACTGGAAAGAAAGAATGGCTTACCTCCATAAAGGTCATCTCCGGTAATTGGGGAATTTAAGGTGGTAAGGTGTATACGGATTTGATGCATACGCCCCGTAATAGGCTTACACTCTAGTAAAGTATGCATGCGATATACCTGCAGTGTAGAGAAGTAGGTTTGTGCCGATTTTCCATCGCGTTTGCTTATCCTCACGGTTCCATCATCCTGTTTGGCAATAGGAGCATCTACCAGCTCATTCTTGAAATCGTGTATACCGTCAACCACGGCATGATAAAGCTTTTCCACCACCCGCTTTTCAAACTGAATGCTCATGTGCCTGTAGCTCTCGGGATTTTTGGCAAACAGAATAACCCCTGAAGTATCCTTATCCAGCCGGTGACAAGCTTGCGCTGAAGGACAATACTCGCGTGCCACCTTTAATAAATTCAATGTATCGGAACGGTCCTCCAGTGTCGAAATAAAGGGAGGCTTGTTACACGCGATAAAGTCCTCGCTCTCCCAAATTATCAGTTCTTTAAATGTTACTTTCTGTTTCAACTGCTAACTAGTTACAACTTATCGATTGCCGCTTTATGCGGTTCATTGCTTTCTTGTCCATCGGACTTAACGCGGGGTAATTTGAAACTAAACGTGGATCCTTTTCCTGCCCGGCTCTCGACTTCAGCTTTAGTATGATGGTTCTCCAAAATATGTTTTACTATGGCAAGCCCAAGGCCTGTACCACCCTTTTCCCTGCTCCTGCTCTTATCAACCCTGTAGAAGCGTTCAAATATTCGTGAGACATGCTCTGGCGGGATACCCTCACCAAAATCACGAACGTAGGTCGTCACAAACTTTTTACTTTGTTCAAAACCTACTACCACTTCACCTCCTTCATACGAGTGCTTGATAGCATTTGAGACAAGATTGGTCATTACCTGAAATATGCGCTGCCAATCGGCATACACAATTACCTTAGTTGGGTTGCTATCAAGGCGAAGCTTGATGTGTCGTTTATCAGCCTTTTCTTCAAATTGCTCAAATACTTCCTGGGTCAACAAGTAGAGGTCGATATTTTCAAAATGCATTTTGATTTGCCCTGTCTCAATATGACTCAGGGTTAGGAGATCCTGAACCAGGGCATCGAGGCCATCAAGACTTTTAGCAGCTTTCTTTAAAAATTTACTACGAACAGACTTATCATCCATGGCTCCATCGAGCAACGTATGGACAAAGCCCTGGGCTGCGAAAATTGGTGTTTTCAATTCATGTGATACATCGGCAATAAATTCCTTTCGAAAAGCTTCGAGTTTTCTCAATTCATCGATCTCTTTTTGCTTCAATTCGGCAAACGAAAAAATTTCCTGATTGATTTTTTCCAACGGATTGAGTACGCCTGATTTTTGTTTACTTAATTTGTTTAGTTCCTTGACTTTCAACTTTTCCATGAGCCGGTAGATTTTATTGATCTCGCGAAATATCAGAAACTCGAGGACAACAAATATTAATATATAGGATACCGAAAAGCTTATCCCGAATGCTACGAACAGCAATGTTTTGTTGGCGTCTTTAAAAAGCGTAAGAAAAAGTGTGGTGATTACTGCGATGCAGATTGCCAGTAATAATGCGAGTACGCGTGAACTGTATACCATGCTTGCGTTTCCGACCTAAAATTCACGATTCAACAGGTAATATCAAAGTAATACGGAAACGCGAGCGATTAAAATGATGGAGGGTTGTATCAGTTCAGGCTGAACTTATAGCCCACTCCCTTAACCGTAGTAATGTAGTCTTCACCAATTTTTTCACGTACTTTTCGAATGTGCACATCAACCGTACGAGCCAGTACATAAACATCGGACCCCCAAATATTCTGTAGAAGATCTTCGCGGCTGAAAACCTTATTGGGATTACGGGCCAGAAAGTAGAGTAATTCAAATTCCTTCTTTGGCAGATTGACCTCACGCCCATCAATCTTGATCGTGTAGCTTGTACGATCGATGGTAAGGTCGCCAATGGAAATGGAACTTGATGGGCTTGTCTTCTTAACTTCTCTCCTGAACAATGCACCAATGCGGCTCACCAGTGCCCGGGGTTTTATTGGCTTGGTTATATAGTCATCCGCCCCAACATCAAATGCGGCAACCTCAGAGTATTCTTCAGAACGTGCTGTGAGAAACACGATGAATGTTTTTTGCAATTCGGGGATTTCGCGCAATAACCGGCAGGTTTCAACACCATCCATCTTGGGCATCATGATGTCAAGCAGTACCAGGTCGGGATGAAATTTCTTGGCGATCTCTACCGCTCTGGCACCATCGCCAGCGGTTTTCACCTCATACCCGTCTTTTTCGAGGTTATATTTGAGGAGTTCCTGTATTGGCTCCTCATCATCTACAACCAGCACCTTGTGTACGGGCTTGTTTCCCATAGGTTAACACGATTTTATTCAAAAATAGGCAGAAAACAGGGGTTAAAAAACCGCTCATTTATTCTTAACAATTCCTTAATGGCTATTAATTCTACTGAGCCTATAAAAACGGATGATGTTCCCGCAAATAATTGATGTAAGCTTTCAAATCGCCCTTAAATGTCTCCTGCCACTCCTTGTCAAAATCATGTTGCCTTGATTGGTATCTTCTGAAGGAAAGAAAATATGCGTTGTTAGGAAGCGAATTCATCAATCGCTTTGAGGGATGTAGCAACACTGAGAACGAAAGTGAATCAGTCGATTTTATGATTTTTTGAATCGCGGTTTCCTTGATGGTCATTTTCTCATGGGTTGGTTTTTCAACTATTGCGCGATAGATACTATCAAGAAAGTTACAACCACGGAGAATGTGATCAACATAAGCTACAAACTCCTGATCATACCGAATATATGATTGGTATTGTTCGCTTTGTTCTCCGTACTTATAGATTAAAAATTTCTCCGCTCCCCGATCACCGATAAATGACGCCAGGTTCTCGTTAAAGTCAATGCTGTCTTTTACAAAAATTGTGGCGTGTACCATTTCGTGAATGATAAGACTGGCGAGGTCGCCATCGGATTTCAATAGCATATTGCTTAGTATCGGATCGGTAAACCAACCCAACGTTGACCACCCACCCGGATTCCTGACGTTCACATCCAAACCCTCAGCTTCGAGTTTGCTTTTCTCTGACCATGCACGGGCCTCATCAAAAAATCCCTTGTAAGGTACCTCACCTATTACAGGAAATTTCCACGTGCGTTCCTTTAGTTCAAATGACTCGCTTGCTGTTACTACCCACATGATTTCTTTGCCTTGCTGGTCGAACATCGTTTTGTAATTGCGGGTGTCTTTTAAGTCGAGTGAATCGATAGCAAATTGTCTAACCTCACTGATTAACCTAAGCTTTGTTTTCAGGGAATCCGGAAAGGCAGGATCATTTAGGTAAAATGCTACTGGCTTTGCATTCCATACAATGTGCAATTGCCCTTTTGCCTGCCGGTATCCGTAGGCTACCAGATCCCAATAAATCAGGCAAAAAATAAAAACTACAGACACTACTGTGACGAGGGTCCATTTAATTATAGTGAGTGATCTGGATAGCATACCCTTAGGGATTTTCATTGCAGTATACTCAACTTTCCCTATTTAACTACTTACTTCTAACCTGTTGACACGCGATGCAGAACTGACAATTTATGTCGCGGTTTTAAGCATGCGTTTGTTTTTGGAAACCTTAGTAGTAATTTCAACCCGCAGTTCACAACTACACTGCACAACATTTAAACGTTAAAGAAACATCATGAGTGACGCAAAAGAAAAATTAAAGGCGCTTCAGCTAACCATTGATAAATTAGAGAAGACCTACGGCAAGGGTACCGTAATGAAATTAAGTGATGAAAAGGTGATGGATGTGCCTGCCATATCTACCGGTTCACTTGGCCTTGACATTGCACTTGGCATTGGAGGTATACCCCGCGGAAGGGTAACCGAAATATACGGACCTGAATCCTCAGGCAAAACAACCCTTACCATGCACATGATTGCAGAGGCACAGAAAAAAGGAGGTCTTGCAGCATTTATTGATGCTGAGCATGCCTTTGATAAAAGTTATGCCGAAAAGCTCGGTATCGATACAGAGAATCTTCTGATCTCCCAGCCTGACAATGGCGAGCAAGCCCTGGAAATTGCCGATCACCTGATCCGTTCGGGCGCCATTGACATCATCGTTATTGACTCAGTGGCTGCACTTGTTCCAAAAGGTGAACTGGAAGGTGAAATGGGCGAAAGTAAGATGGGGTTACATGCTCGCTTAATGTCGCAAGCCTTACGGAAGCTTACAGGAACCATCAGCAAAACCGGTTGCGCCTGCGTGTTTATTAACCAGCTTCGCGAAAAAATCGGGGTAATGTTTGGCAACCCGGAAACTACTACCGGTGGTAATGCATTGAAATTCTATGCCTCTGTTCGTTTGGATATCAGGCGTATCGGACAAATAAAAGAGGCGGCTGATGACATTACCGGTAACCGCGTAAAGGTTAAAGTGGTGAAGAATAAAGTGGCGCCTCCGTTTAAAGTTGTTGAATTTGACATCATGTACGGAAGAGGTATCTCCAAATCTGGCGAAATCGTAGACCTCGGTGTTGAATTGAACGTATTGCAAAAAGCCGGTTCGTGGTTCTCGTACGATGGAAACAAACTAGGTCAGGGAAGAGATTCCGTAAAAAATCTTATCGAAGACAATCCGGAGTTGATGGAAGAGCTGGAAAGAAAAATCAAGGAGAAGATTGCCGGTGTAGAGGGCAAGAAAGTGTTAGAAGAAAAGGAAAATTGATTCAATCGATTGGTTGGTTCATAGTCCATAAGGCAACCATGGGCTATGAACTAATTTTTAACCATTAAGCTCTTATCGCAATTACAGGATCAAGTCGTGCGGCCATGGCTGCCGGAACGATTCCGGAAATCAATCCGATCACGGTTGATACACCCACTCCAAGTACAATATTTTTAAGCGATAAGGTAACGACAAGACTACCCAGAGGTATAAAGGTGATCAGATAAACCAGGAATAAACCAGCACCTCCACCAATCAAACACAAAAAAACAGCCTCAAACAAAAACTGAAACAGAATAAAGTAATTCTGAGCTCCTACCGATTTTTGTAAGCCTATAATGGGTGTTCGTTCTTTCACCGATACAAACATGATGTTGGCAATACCAAACCCACCTACCAACATTGAGAAACCTCCAATAATCCAACCAGCAATGCCAACGATGTCGAACACGCCACTGATGACATTGAGGATGGCTTCCGGTCTGTTCAGCGCAAAATTGTCTTTTTGGGTAGGTCTTATTCCTCGTTTACTACGCAAAAGTCCTCTTATCTCATTTTCCAATTCCACCAGGCCAATATCTTTATCAGTTCCTTTTAGTGCAATGCTTGATGGAGCCTCGTTCCAACGGCCTGTTCCCGTTGGGTATAACTTACGAAATGCATTGTAGGGAATTATGGCACCATAATCGTTAGTGGTGTTTCCGAAAAAGCCTTGCCCCTCCTGCTTCACCACACCTATCACGATGAACTTCATATTCTTTATTTTAACGCTCTTTCCTAAAGGATCTTCATCTCCAGGAAACAAGGCTTTTGCCACTTCATAGCCAATTACAACAGAGTTTCGTCCCGCGGCAAGCTCATCAAGTGTTAGGTATCTTCCTTTCTCCACGGGCACATCATAAATCAATTCGTAATTCTCAGCACCGCCAACCACACGCACCTGACCGATGCTATTATTATCACGTTTGAGGATTGAGTTCCCACGATCGGATAAAATGGTTATTGCGCTAACTGTTTTCAGGTTGTCTCGCAAGAATCGATATTCAGCATAGGATGCGTTAGGCCTGCGAAAATACTCCCACCACTTATAATCTCCGCCCGATTCAGGCAGCCATGGCATTTTTTGAATATAAATCACGCCTGTCCCAACAAAGCTCAAACCCTCTTTAATATTTTTTTCAAGAGAATCTACAAAGGTGAGTACGGCAATGATGGCAAATATCCCTACGGTAACACCCAACAGCGAGAGCACAGTGCGAAGCAAATTTGATTTGAGCGCCATCCAGGCAAATCGGAAACTTTCTAAAATCTGACGAAGAACTTTCATGAACAACAGGTTGCTAAGCCCGAATTGCGATTACAGGATCTAACCGTGCAGCAACAGCCGCAGGAACGATACCTGAAACTACTCCTATTGCAGAAGAAACACCCAATCCAAGAATTATGTTTTTAAGCGATAATGTAACAACTAAGTTACCCATTGGGATAAAGGTAATTAAATACACCAGGAATAGCCCCATCAATCCACCAATAAGACAAAGAAATATGGCTTCAAATAAAAATTGAAATAGAATAAAATAGTTTTGAGCTCCCACTGATTTTTGCAAGCCAATAATTGATGTTCTCTCTTTTACAGAAACAAACATAATGTTGGCAATCCCAAATCCACCAACAAGCATTGAAAAACCTCCAATAATCCAACCGGCAATACCCACCACATCAAACATGCTTCCAATGGCATTTAGCAGCGCTTCGGGTCTGTTAATGGCAAAGCTATCTTTATCAACTGGTCGCAACCCCCTGCGTGTTCTAAGGAAACCCCGCATTTCATTTTCTAACTCAACCAAGGCAAAGTCGTTTTCATAACCTTTAACTCCAAAAGCTGAACCAATTTCATTCCACTTCCCTGAACCGGTTTGATAAAGTTTACGGAATGAGTTATAGGGAATAATTACCTGAAAGTCCTTTGAACTAAAACCCATAAAGCTCTGCCCTTCCTCCTTAACAGCCCCAACAACTACAAATTTCAAATCTCTGACTTTAATGTGCTTTCCTATTGGATCTTCGCCATTCGGAAACAAGTTTTTGGCTACCTCATAACCAATTATTGCTACCTCCCTGCCGTTTAATACTTCATCAAGCGTAAAATATCTTCCCCTTTCAATCGGCACTTCAAAAATATCATTGTAACCTTCGCTCGCTCCAATGAGCTCAACCTGACCAATACTGTTGCTATTGCGTTTAATTATCGAATTACCTTTTTCTGAAAATATCGATATCGCACTTGCATGCTTCAGGTTGTCGCGTAAAAATTTAAACTCACTGTAAGATGGGTTAGGCCTTCTGAAGTACTCCCACCATTTATACTCACTTCCGCCTTCAGGCATCCATGGCCACTTTTCAACATATAAAATACCAGTACCGATGAAATTCAGGCTATCCTTTATATTCTTCTCTAAAGAATCAACCAAAGTAAGTACCGAGATTATTGCAAAAATACCTACAGTTACACCCAGCAAGGACAATATTGTACGCAACAGGTTCGACTTTAAAGCCAACCATGCAAACCGAAAACTTTCCAGTATTTGTCTGAACACCTTCATATCAGGGCATTATTTAACTTCCGGTTAGTCGGTTGCTTTAGTATCGAATTACTGTAATCAGACTAAAAATGGGGGTATTTGTTACATAAATGAAAAAGATGGCCTTGCGTTCGCAAATTTCAACTATTGCCTTAATTTTGCAGCCTTAAAAAAATTATCTGTTCATTGGGCATACTTTGCATTTAAAATATGAAGCTTTCCGAATTTAAGTTTGAACTCCCCAACAACCTGATTGCGCTCCGACCTGCCGAAAACCGTGATGAATCACGCCTCATGGTCATTCATAAAGATTCCGGCAAAATCGAGCATAAAGTCTTCAAAGACGTTGTGGATTATTTCAGCGATGGCGATCTCCTGGTAGCCAACGACACCATGGTGTTCCCCGCCCGGTTATACGGACGTAAAGAGAAGACAGGCGCAAAAATCGAAGTTTTTTTGTTGCGTGAGCTCAACGCAGAAATGCACCTGTGGGATGTGCTGGTAGATCCAGCCCGAAAGATCAGGGTTGGTAACAAACTTTACTTTGGCAATGGCGACCTCGTGGCCGAGGTTATTGATAATACCACCTCGCGCGGAAGAACTATTCGCTTTCTTTTCGATGGTGATGCCGAGGCTTTTGATAAAGTGATTGAAACATTAGGCGAAACGCCTCTTCCAAAATACATCAAACGAAAAGTTGAGGCTGACGACAAAGAACGGTTCCAAACCATTTTTGCTAAAACAAAGGGCGCTGTTTCGGCACCAACAGCAGGCATGCATTTCACTAAGCAATTGGTGAAACGTCTTCAACTGAAAGGGGTTGATATCTCCAACATAACCTTGCACATCGGGTTAGGAACGTTCCGTCCGGTTGACGTTGAAGATCTTACAAAACATAAAATGGATTCTGAGAACTTTATTGTCGGCTCTGAAGTGGTTTCAAAAGTCAATAAGGCGCTCGACAATAAACACCGTGTGTGCGCCATTGGAACCACATCCATGCGAGCACTTGAATCTGCCGTTTCGGCCACCAATAGGTTAAAAGTTAAAGAAGGCTGGACAGACAAATTCATTTTTCCGCCTTACGACTTCAAGATCTGCAACGCCATGATCACCAACTTCCACATGCCCGAGTCAACGTTATTAATGATGGCAGCAGCCTTTGGAGGTTTCGATTTGGTTATGGAAGCCTATAAAGTTGCCAAAAAGGAGAAATACAAATTTCTCACCTATGGCGATGCGATGCTGATCATCTAACCGGTCGGCCAGCTATTCTACTTCACGAATCAGGTAAAGGAAAAGCGAAATCGCTACCGGGTAAATCATGAAGTAAAGAAAAGAGGCATTCATAATGCCAAAAAACATACTGAAGGGCGCTAGCAATAAAAGCAGTCCGGCAACAACAATCAGGGCCTTTCTTCCCTGGGTTATGTATGGATTTTTAATCACCTGAAACATCCGGTAAACCAGGTACGTTACCACGGCTACGTTAAAAGCAATCAGTAAAAGTCGAAAAATCACCATAGGATTTTGGTATTTTGCAGGTAATATATGAACAATAACGAATACGCCCTTATTGTTGCCGGTGGCAAAGGCACACGTATAAAAAGCAAAGTGCCCAAACAATTCCTTGATATTAATGGTGTACCCATTTTGATGCAGACCATCAATGCATTTTATGAGTACGCTGCTGACATTAAAGTGGTTGTGGTATTGCCGGAAGATGATTTTCCATTGTGGGAAGAATTGTGCCTGTTGCACAAGTACCAAAAACCCATAATCCTTCAGAAAGGTGGCGAAACCCGGTTTCAGTCTGTTAAAAATGGATTGGAAATGGTGGAAGGAGATGGACTGGTGGCCATACACGATGGCGTAAGACCATTGATCAGCAAAGATATTATTGGGGCTTCGTTTCGGTTGGCTGCCGTGCATGGCTCGGCTGTAGCTGCAGTACGGTTGAAAGAATCTATTCGGATTACCGATCAGGACACAACCAAAGCCATGGATCGTTCTAAGTTCAGGCTGATTCAAACTCCACAAACTTTTAAGATTGACCTGATCAAAAAAGCATATCAAATCAAAGAAGATTCCAGTTTGACAGATGATGCCAGTGTTGCCGAACGTTCCGGCCACCTGATTTCATTGTTTGAGGGTAGTTACGAAAACATCAAGATTACAACAGCAGAAGATTTGATTATTGCTGAAGCGTTGCTTAAGGCAAGGGATTGATTATAACCTGAACACAATCTATTGTTAAGTTTTGTTAAACCTTTCAATACAGTTTAAGTACCTGAGATTAAACAGTGATAATCACTACGTGCTGTCCTAATAAAAAGAAAAGGCTGGTACAACCCAGCCTTTTGAAATATTCACTCACCCTTAACAATTGCTAGTATTCATCCTCATTAAAGAAGAAATCTTCTTTCGTTGGATAATCAGGCCAGATTTCTTCAATGCTTTCGTAAGGCTGACCATCGTCCTCCAGTTCCTGAAGATTTTCAACCACCTCCAAAGGAGCTCCGGAGCGAATGGAATAATCAATCAATTCATCTTTCGTTGCCGGCCAGGGGGCATCTTCCAGGTAAGAAGCTAATTCTAGGGTCCAATACATAATGTCGTTCTCCTTTAATTTTCCGCAAAAATAGAATTAATTAGTCCATAGTCAATAGATAGCGGTAGATAGCTGAAACCAATAAAAGTAACCCCAAATCGGTATGCTCTGCAGGCTATGGACTATCGGGTAAAAACATCATATTTGCGCCTTATTCGAACAAAAATCCATGGCTGACGAAAAAATAATATTCTCCATGACGGGTGTGAATAAAATCTATCCACCCAATAAACAAGTTTTAAAAAATATCTACCTCTCCTTCTTCTATGGCGCGAAAATTGGCGTACTGGGATTAAACGGATCGGGAAAGTCGTCCTTACTCCGGATTATTGCCGGAATTGATAAGGAATTTCAGGGCGATGTGGTATCTGATTTGGGATATTCGGTTGGGTTGCTTGAACAGGAACCACAACTGGATAAAACAAAGACTGTAAAAGAGATTGTTGAAGAAGGCGTTCATGAAACAGTGGCCTTACTAAAAGAGTTTGAAGCCATAAACGAAAAATTTGCTGACCCTGCGCTGATGGATGATCCTGACGCGATGGATAAATTAATTACCCGCCAGGGTGAAGTTCAGGAAAAACTGGATGCCATAGGTGCCTGGGAACTTGATCATAAGTTGGAGCGTGCCATGGATGCCCTTCGTTGTCCTCCGCCCGATGCAAAAGTAGAATACCTTTCGGGTGGTGAAAAAAGACGAGTAGCGCTTTGCCGATTGCTGTTGAAAGAACCCGATGTATTGTTATTAGATGAACCCACCAACCACCTCGATGCGGAATCGGTATTGTGGCTGGAAGAACATCTGCGTCAATACAAAGGCACGATCATCGCGGTAACACACGACCGTTACTTTTTGGATAACGTTGCCGGATGGATTCTGGAGCTTGACCGCGGTGAAGGTATTCCCTGGAAAGGAAACTATTCATCATGGCTGGATCAGAAACAAAAACGCTTAGCACAGGAAGAAAAGTCTGAATCGAAACGTCAGAAAACACTCGAGCGTGAATTGGAATGGGTGCGCATGAATCCGAAAGGCAGGCAAGCCAAAGCCAAAGCGCGTTTGGGTGCGTACGAGAAATTGTTATCACAGGAAACCAAGGAACGTGAAGAAAAACTTGAACTCTATATCCCACCCGGACCGCGTTTAGGAAACAAGGTTATTGAAGCCAACGGTGTAGCCAAAGCTTATGGCGATAAGTTGTTATATGAAAATTTAACGTTCTCATTACCACCAGCAGGCATTGTTGGAATCATCGGACCAAACGGTGCAGGTAAAACCACCTTATTTAAAATGATTGTCGGCAAAGAAAAACCTGATGCCGGAACATTTGAAGTGGGTGAAACCGTTCAGATTGCGTATGTAGATCAGGAGCATGATGATCTTAAACCTGAAGACACTGTGTTTCAAGCCATAACAGGCGGCAACGACCTGATTATGTTAGGCGGAAAGGAAATGAACTCGCGCGCGTATGTTGGTAAGTTTAATTTCAATGGAACTGATCAGCAGAAAAAAGTTAAAGAGCTATCGGGTGGAATGCGTAACCGTGTGCACCTGGCCATCGCATTAAAGCAAGGTGGTAACTTGTTATTACTTGATGAACCTACAAACGATCTGGACGTGAACACACTCAGGGCACTGGAAGAAGCTCTTGAAAACTTTGCTGGTTGTGCCGTGATCATCTCCCACGACCGGTGGTTCCTGGACAGAGTATGTACACACATCCTTGCCTTTGAAGGTGACTCACAGGTATTTTGGTTCGAAGGAAGCTTCAGCGAATACGAAGAAAACAAGAAGAAGCGCTTGGGTGATGATCAACCTCATCGGATTCGGTATAAGAAACTGGTAAAATAGACTTCAGTATTAAGACATAAGACATGAGATCAATCTGTCTTATATCTTGTGTCTTAAGTCTGATAATCTTTTTATTCAAACATGAAAGCTTTCTACACAATCATTCTTCTCGTCATGTCGAATGCATTCATGACCTTCGCATGGTACGGGCATTTGAAATTTAAGGAAATGAAATGGAGTGCAAGCCTCCCCCTCATTTCTATTATTCTCATCAGCTGGGGCATTGCTCTATTTGAATATACACTGCAGGTGCCCGCAAACAGAATAGGCTTTAAAGGTTACGGTGGGCCGTTTTCGTTGGTTCAGCTAAAAGTAATTCAGGAAGTTATTACGCTGGTTGTGTTTGTAATTTTCTCCCTCATCTTCTTTAAAAACGAAACCTTCCGAACCAATCATCTCATTGCTTTTGTATTTCTTGTACTAGCGGTGTACTTCGTTTTCAAAAAGTAGGATCTGGTTATTTAAAGAAAATTCAGGCCCTTTACCAAGAAAGGATTAGTCATTAATCCTGTTGTTGTTTATACTGCACAGCGCAGGATATGAAAACAAATTCACAGCAACCGTTTTTACACCAAACAAAAGGCAAGGTAGTTGCCGCGTTCATACTTGTATTATTTGCCATTGGCGGTGCCTTAAGTATTACGTATTTCGGTTTTGGCGAACTGCTTGAAAAAATTGATACAATAACAACCCCTAATGAAAATATTCAGGTTTTAAACAATTTTTACAGGCAAGTAACCCAACTGGAGCAAGAACACCGCGCGCTGGCGCTGAGAAGCCCACGACAGGCATCACAAAAAATTCTACAAGAATCACAGTTGCTTTTGCGTTCCCTGGATACGCTTCGTACCCTTTTGTGGAACGAGCATCAAAATGTGCGGCTTCAGGAAATTGAAACCATTCTTCAAAAAAGAAATAAGCTGTTCCTTCGCTACCTGCATGAACGTTCCGCTCAACTAAAAAACAACCAATACTCAATTCAGCTTGACTCCTTATCAAGATTTTTACTTCACTATCAACCTGATCGCGACAGCAGTGTGGTTACAACTGAGAAAAAAATAACAACTACATCCTATCAAACACCTGAACGGGACAATGAGAAAAAGGAGCGCTCATTCATTGGTCGGATTTTTAGCTCAAAAAAAACAACACCGGAAGATGCCGGACAAATTGAAATCCGGGAAGAGATCAACATCATAACCGACACCATTGCTATCAGCAGACAAGACAGTGCCCTGGCTCAGATTGCACTAATTATGAAGGGTATAGAGCAAGCACAAAGAACCACCGATGAACTTTTGGCTAAGCGAGAACTTGAACTAGTCACAGTGAGCGCTGCCTTATTACACCAACTTATGGATGTGCTCCACGAAATCGAGCAGGATGAAATAGCACAGTTGCAGGCCAATCATCTTCAATCAGGAGAACTCTTTAATCGGAGTATCACACGCATGATTATATTGTTGCTGGTTTTTCTTTTGGGGATTGGGATGCTTGTTTTCTTTATCCTGAGTGATATCTCAAAAAGCCAGTATTACAGAATACAGCTCGAAAATGCCAAACAACAGGCCGATCAATTGCGGGAGGTAAAAGAAAGGTTTCTTGCCAACATGAGCCATGAAATCCGCACACCGCTTCAATCCATACTTGGGTTTGCTGAACAGCTGGAGGACAAACCAGAACAGGAATCGGTTCATGCAATCCGGCAATCTTCTGAGCACTTGCTTCACATTGTAAATGAGGTGTTGGATTACAGTCGCATAGAATCCAATAAGTTTGAATTACTACGGGAACCGTTCAACCTGAAAAACGTACTGGCTGAAATTGAAGCAGCCTATCGGTTGCCAATTGAAAAGAAGGGGCTTGCCTTTATGGTCAAGTCCAGCGGGCTAAAAGATATCAAGGTGCTTGGCGATGCATTTCGCTTACGACAGATACTACACAACCTGTTAAGCAACGCCATTAAATTCACTAATAAGGGTTATGTATCAATGGAGACCAATGTTGTTGACACCGGATACCGGATGGAATGCACATTTACCATTAACGACACCGGCATTGGAATTCACAAAGAAGACCTCGACCGGATATTTGAACAATTTGAACAAGCCAATGCGTCAATTGTCACCCAATTTGGTGGCACTGGTTTGGGGTTATCCATTGTACGAGCACTCGTTAATGCGCAATATGGTGTGCTGGATGTAAAAAGCGAGCCTGGAGCAGGCACTACTTTTACCATAAAGCTTGGCTTCGACAAAGCACCATTCTCCACCAAAGATGTTGTCGTTGAAAAAACCTCACCGGACACCACGATCGGTCCAGCAAAAGTATTGATTGTAGATGATGACCTCCTCATTTTAAAGCTTTGCAGCATCATACTGAACAAGCATCATATCCACCATGTAACTGAAAATGAACCTCAGAAACTATTGGCTGGCGAACTGCCCGATGGAATAACACATGTGTTGATGGATATTCGCATGCCACACATTAGTGGCATCACGTTACGTGAAGAGCTTCACAAAAGGTTTTCTTCATCAACAAAATTTATAGCCCTTACTGCACATGCCTTAGCCGATGAACAAAAAAAAATCATGGAATCCGGCTTTGCAGCAATTTTACTAAAACCTTTCCGGGAAAAAGAATTACTACAGGCACTTGAAAACAAAGTGGAATGGCTTCCGATGGATACTATTCATGAAGAACTGGATTTCTCAGCACTTCAAAAGCTCACCATGAATGATCAGTCGTTATTGAAATCAGTGATCCTTCAGTTTATTGAAGATAGTAAAAAAGACATTCAGGAACTCTCTGCATTGCTGGAAGATGGCCAGTACGGACTTGTTCGGGAATATGTCCATAGGCTATCGGGCAGGGTTGGTCAGATTGGCGCTTTAAATCTTTCAACCTCATTAAGGCAAACCGAGACAGCTTTGCATGAAAACACATCTGTTACCGAACTATTGAATCATCTATGGAATCAAATCAAAGCGATAGAGAAATTAATCAATACACTAGAAGATAAGGTTACAACCTTAAATTGAATTCTCAATTTAAAATACTTTATTGTATACCGTATTTCTCCATCTTCAAATACAATGTTTTCCGGTCGATATTCAGAAGTCTTGCTGCCTTTGCTTTATTGTATCGCACCTCCTCCAACGTACGCACAATCAATTCACGCTCCTGCCGCTCCTGAAGAGCTTTAAGGTCATGCTTATCATGCAGAGATGATTCAAGCTTTGATGTCCGCACGGCAATAACAAAATCCTGTGGAAGAACATCCATTTTGATTTCTGTTTCACGGGTTAACAATACTGCCCTTCTGATGATGTTTCTTAATTCCCTGAGGTTACCAGGCCAATCATAGTTGTGGAAAAGTTCTAAAACCGCAGGAGCAAAAGTTTCGGCTGTTCGGCTTAATTCACGGTTAGCCTCTTCGCGAAAAAATTCAATGAATAGGTCAATATCCTCGCCACGGGTTCGTAGTGGTGGCACCTGGATTTTAAATTCATTCAACCGATAATAAAGGTCCTCCCTGAAATTTCCATTTTGAATCTGGTCGGTCAGGTTCTCATTGGTGGCTGTAAGTATGCGTACATCGGTTTTTACATCTCGTGTGCTTCCTAAAGGTTGAATAATCCGCTCCTGTATGGCGCGCAAAAGTTTTACTTGCACCTCGTACGACAGGTTTCCCACTTCATCCAAAAACAATGTCCCACCCTTTGCCGCCTCAAACTGCCCGATTTTTGTTGAGACAGCTCCTGTAAAAGCCCCTTTTACATGCCCGAAAAGTTCACTGCCGGCAAGCTCCTTGGATAGGGCACCACAATCGACAGCCACAAAAGAACCATCCTTTCGCCTACTTAATTGGTGGATTGTTCTGGCCACATACTCTTTTCCGGTTCCACTCTCACCTTCAAGCACTACCGTGAGATCAGTAGGAGCAACCACAGAAATATACTCATAAAGTTGCACTGACACTGGGCTATTACCTCTGATAAAGTTTTGATCGCTGCTTGATTTAGTAGCAACAGTTTGAGGTCTTTTTTCAAGTGCCTGACGGATGAGCAATTGAAGTTCATCCGGGTTGACGGGTTTGGTAACGTATTCAAAAGCGCCCGCCTTAATTGCCTTCACGGCTGTTCGTATATCCGAGAAGCTTGTCATCAGTATTACCGGAACATCCGGCTTTTCAGATTTCATTTTAACCAGCAGTTCATAGCCCGTTGCATCGGGCAATCTGAAATCCAGCAACACGAGGTTACAGGTGCTATTCAAAAAAAGACGATACCCCTCCTCTCCTGTGTCAGCTTTTAAAACAGTATGTCCTAATTTGCCAAGAAAGCCTTCAAGAATTCTGGCAAACGTACGATCATCTTCAACAACTAAAATAGCACTCATGGTGCCTCAAAATAAACAAGAAAGCCGGAATATCCTTCCGGCCTTCAAGCAAATATGAATGTAGTCTACAGGTTATTACGATCAGGTTGCTTTGCCGTCTTTATTAAGTTTAACAGTTTTTGATTCTTCTCCCTTTTTAAGTTTCACTTCATACTGATCCTTGCTCTTGATGTGGTAAGCTGCCTCAACTGCCCAACCACTATAATCGGGACCAGCTAGTGTGGTTTTTACAGCTTCCGGAAGATCAGCAGATTTAATCTCAACTTTCTCATCCTGTACTTGCGATGCCTCTTGTTTTGCAGTGGCTTCAGGCTGCTGCACATCCTGGGCGTTCACATTTACAAATGTAAACATCAACAGGGCAAAAATCGGAAACATTAACTTTTTCATAACACATTTTATTTAGGTTGAACATTAAAACTTGTTCACGAAATTTCACTAACCATGCCAATGTGCAGTTGAGAACGTTAAGACACTCTTAGCCAGTAACTTGATTTCTTTATTAAATATAGATTACCTATTTACTATGGGGAAACATTCAGCATTATGTAGAAAGTTACACCAGACCAGCAGTTGGCAATGTATACGCACATTTTTTGGGGCCTAACTCCGTCCGATAACAATTGCTTTCAGAATTCCACCTGATCGTCTCTTGAGATAAAATCTGTGTAAATATTCTACACTTTGTTTACTTATTCCGCTACTTCTGTGTAACAAAATGCCGTAATACTATAAAAAAGCAACAAAATTGATTTGTGCAGATTTTGTATCACATGCACCTAAACTAAACGTTGTAATTTTATGAAAACCTTAAAAATCATTATCGCACTGATCATGGTTGGTACAATCTGGAGTTGTGGTACAAAGGAAAAGGAGATGTTGCTGTCGAAAGTTGATTCGCTTCAGATTGAATTAACAACCAGTTTAAAAAATGTGCAGACCCTTCAGGAAATAGGGTCGCTTATTGATTCCATTGATGCCAGCAGGGAGATGCTTCACACCAATGTTGTAGAAGGAACCTCTTACGCAGACTACAAGGGTAGACTTGATGAAATCAATCTTTATATCCGCGAAACCCGGTCGAAGATCGAAGAGTTGGAGAATTCCATGAAGAAAAACTCTTCCCAGTATGCTGCTACTGTAAAACGATTGAAGAACGAATTAGAACAGAGCACCCTTCAAGTGGCTGCACTACAAACTGAAATCGAAAAATTCCGCACCGAAAACAGCACGTTAACAGCTTCATTGCAGGAAAAAGAGACCGTGCTTGTTGCTCAAACCGAAACCATAAAGCTGAAGGATGAAAATATTGTTTCGCTTGAAACTAAAATTTCAGAAATAAACCTGCATTCAAAAACAAGCCAGGCAGAGTTATACTTTGCTCAAGCCAGGGCATTGGAAACAGCTGCGGACAGGACCAAATTTGCTCCAAAGAAGAAAAAAGAAACCCAGCGTGAAGCACTCGAACTTTATCGGATGTCCTATTCCTTGGGAAATCAGGAAGCTCAAACGCGCATTGCAGAATTAGAAAAAGATTTAGGATAAGCAAACAGGGTTGGTATAGGGTTAAGGTGTTTGCTTTAAATGGCGCCCGCATGGGCGCCATTTTCTTTTATAAAGGCCATGGATCGATGAAGCCCTTGCCACTTTCATACATCACAAATTCGTCTTCTCTAAGCAAGCAAGTTTCTAGTGCCAGTCTCATCATCATTTTATCCATCTGCGTTCCAATAATCACCAGCTCGTTTAACCGGTCGCCCCATTGGGGATGCCATTTCTTCAGAATGGATTCACGGTCAGCGTGATAAGCAGGTCTTTTTCTTCGTTCCTTTTCCGGAATGGATGCCCACCACTTGCCATAAATTTCGGCTTTGGAAGAACCACCCGCCTGGCTCCACAGAATGGCATGATCAGGCCTTGAGGCCAGCCAGAAAATACCTTTGCTGCGCACAATGGTATCGGGCCATTGGTGCTGTACAAAATTCCAGAAACGTTCGGGATGGAAAGGACGGTGCTCGCGAAATACAAACGATGAGATTCCATACTCCTCTGTTTCAGGCGTATGCACATTGTTCAATTCCTTGATCCAACCTGCGGATTGCGATGCCTGCTCATAGTCGAATAGTTTTGTATCCAGAATATCTTTTGGATCAATCCTTCCCAGTTGTGCTTTAATTATGCGGGCATCGGGATTTAACTTCTTCAAAATACCTTCGAGCAATCGCAATTGCTGCAGGTTAACCAAGTCGGTTTTGTTTAATATAATCACGTTGGCAAATTCGATCTGATCGGTTAACAGGTTGACAATGGTGCGCTGGTCTTCTTCATCATCGGTTAGTTTCCGGTCGAGCAACGATTCAGCGCTACCAAAATCGTTAAAGAAGTTAAAGGCATCCACCACCGTAACCATCGTATCTAATCGGGTGAACGGGGTAAGATCATTTAATGGTTCACCCGTTTCAAAACTAAAGGTTTGCGCTACGGGTATGGGTTCTGAAATACCGGTACTCTCTATCAGCAGGTAATCAAACTTACGCTGGCGGGCCAGGGCACTCACTTCCTTGATCAGATCTTCGCGCAACGTACAACAAATACATCCGTTACTTAACTCAACCAGTTTTTCCTCCGTGCGGGAAAGTTTAACTTCATTTTTTACGAGTTGCGCATCGATATTTACTTCGCTCATATCGTTTACAATCACGGCCACCCGCAAGCCTTTTCGGTTGTTCAGCACATGGTTGAGCACGGTGGTTTTACCGGCACCTAAAAACCCGCTGAGTACGGTTACCGGAAGCTTTTTAGGTCTCAGAATAGATAGCATAGCTGTGTTGTTAATTTTGTTAGTAAATGGTCAGGGTTTTATCACTTCGGCTTCTGTTAAAATAAAATTCAGGTGGTCAACATTGCTATCATTAAGCTTGAGCTTTCCCTTTATAGTAATAATCTGATCGGCTTTGAACCGTGGTGCTGTTTTAGTGAATTGTATTTCCGCTACCGATTCAGGACCGGCACCTCCGCAAAAGAAACAAGCAGCATACGTATACTTTGAAATAATGATGCTCTTCTTATCAGGTAAATCAAGCGGCATATAATGGCCGCTCAGCACCATGTCGGTTCCTTCAAGTGCACGAAGGTTCGCATCAAACGTAGGGGTAAGAAAGTAATCCTTATACTGCTTATAATACTTCGATGTGAACTTTACTGTGGCGAAGATCTCCCACGTGTCAATCTTGCCGGGCGGTTGTGCATAAGCAACTTCAGCGACCAAGCACAACGCTGAGATCAGACAAATCTTTAGCGCTATTGTGTACAACAATGTTGCATTTAAAGAAAGACAGCAATAAGGTTTACAAAATATGGATAGCATACTTAGAACTGTTTGAGATAGGTTAGCTTAAAAATTCCCTGTTGGAGACGTGCTTTTTCGGTCAGTAGCGTCTCCGGGTTTGTCTGATCAAAACGATTATCATTGATAACTAAAAATAAAAAAGAGAGTGGACGGTATTCCCAAACAAAACGCGCATTGAGCGTGGAGCGGCTGGCTGCCGTATTGTATTGATAAAATGAAATCAATTGAACGCGCGGATTCAATGCCATCCGCATTTCCACACCAGCCAATTGTGTGTCTCTGTCTATATTATCAATTCCAAGCGAAGTAATCTGATTGTATTCATAACTCATGGTTAAGGCTACCCTCGGATCAGGCGCAAGACGGCCTCTAGCCAGGAGGGTATTCAACTGACCATCGAAGTAAGCGCCCGTGGTGTAGGAAACATCGCCAGCCAACTTTTTGGAAAAATCTGTCCTGTATCCCATGCGATGTCGCAGGTATTCGTATCGTCCGGGTGCAATGGCAATCCCCAGCGGATAAAAGGTCTCGAAGAGATTCTGCCAGTTAGGAATAACTGAGTAAAACAATTCTCCGCCATTTTGAAAATCAATACTGACCGGCCGCAACGACACAAACCCTTCACGAAAAGCCAAATCGGACTGCCGATTATAAAGAAATACCGTTACTCCGGGATTGAACTGTCGGGCAAACGAAGGGCGCCAATCGGGTCTCCACTTCCAGGTTACAGCCGGACTGGTCACCATGTAGTTTGTGTCATCTACAAAACCACTTCGTGGATTATAGCCTTCTGAAATAATGGCTTGTATATGACCAAAATAAATATCGTTGGTATTGAGCGATGCCCACACCGCCCCTGAAAAACCACGGTCGGAAATTCTTCCATTCGATTGTGAGCCCGATAAAATCCAATACACATTTACTTTTTGAGATGGCCGGAAGAAACCATCTGCCGTAACTGTTGTGTTGTGAATTCCCTGACCTGTGCTATCCGCTTCATCATGGCGGTAGGTAAGCATGCCCCCTGCCCTGCTTTGCGTGGAGAAATTTCGTGCGTAACGTGCTACCACAAAATTGGCAGGTGTATTCTTCTCATCTGCCCTTTGCCGGATAGCCAGGGCACCAATGGTGTGCTTCGAACTTCGGTGAGTTAAACGAGTACCGGCTTCTATGGGTATGGGATTGCCTTCTTCGTCTAAGCCAATTCTCCGACTGAAGAAGGGTTGCAACGTACTCCATGCCCGATTCGTGTAAATCTCTGCAGCTTCCAAAAAGAATTGCCTGCGTTCCGGAAAGAAAACTGAAAAGCGTGTTAGGTTTACCACCTGGCGGTCAACATCCACCTGGGCAAAATCGGTATTGTAAGTCAGGTCCAGTACTGTTGTTGGGTTGGCTGCCCATTTCAATTCGCCCCCGGCTTTTATACTGGACTCGGATGAAGACTGATCGCCAACCTTTCGTTCCTGAACATCTACCAACGCGTACGGATTAAACAATAAATTAAACGATGGTGGTGGTGGCTGTATGTTTTGAAGGCGCGCGGCATAGGCCATACGGTAAGGTGCGTAAGCACGCGGTTGCGCGGGCAACGTAAGGTTTTCATTATTCTTGCGGATGTTGCGCGTAAACACAATTCCCAATTCGCGGCAGTCGTTCGGGTAACGAAGTGTTTTCCACGGCAAGGCTATCTCGGCAAACCAACCCGAATCGGTAAGGTGTGTGCGTACCCGCCATAGACCATCCCACTCGCGGTTAAAGTTGGTTCCATCCAAGGCCAACAACTCGCGCTGAGCGCCATAGGGATTGCACTGAAAAACCATGGCGTTGCGCTTATCCAGGAAACCATCAATGGCTACACCGAACAAATCATTTTGATCGTAATCAAAATCACGTTGAAGGTTCTGCACGCGGATGTCGCGTTTGCCGTGAAGCATCGCATTGAAGGCAGCTATGTAAAGATATTTTTCATCATACAACACACGGACTTCAGTATAGCGTGTGGGTAAAGATCCTTGCTCAGGCTCATACTGAATAAACCCGTCATACGGTTGTGCTGATAACCACACTTGTTCATCCAGAACACCGTCAATTCTTATGGTACTAGTTGTTCGATTGGCAACAACAATCAACGGCTCTGCCGGTGGATCAAAAGTTCCCTGTTGTGTTGATTGAGCATGTATAAAATACGTCTGTAAAAGTGAAGAACTCAGAAATAAAATCAACCACCGAACTCCTTGCATATGTTCCTCCCTCACACCGCAAGGATGCGCTCCACAGCCTGGTTACGATAGACAAGCAGGCTTAAAGCAAAAACCCCGATCGCAAGAAGAATTAATCCGGTAACATCGGCTAAGAACTGTTCTTCAACATCACCGCCATTGTAGGCGAACTGTGGCAGTTCACCAAACATTTCCTTCTTCATCACTTCATTCCTGAACATGCGGGGTACAAAGTACCCGCGCCATGTTCCTGCAAAGTCTACTACCTGCTGGCGGTATGCTGCATAATGCCGCGATGAAGTACCCGCCAACTCATTGAAACTGTTCTGAAGTAATACAGCAGGAGAAAAAAATCGTAACTTATCCACCGTACGCTGTTGTGCCTGGAGTTTCGATTCATACTCAATCAATATCGGCTCAACGGCCTTGCGAATCTCTCCCTGTGAAGCAAAGTAAGAGAGCCAGAAGGGATAAAGGGATTGCTCACTTGTATCAGTTCTTGCCAGTTCCGGGTGATCGCGATAATAACCGGAAAGTATTTCATCGGCTTTCTTTTGCGCATCGGCTTCTGCCTTTCGTAATTCGGTGAGCATACCTACCCGTGAAGGCACCGGGTAAAGACTGTTGGCCAGTTGGCTGATGATAGCCGGAACCAGCAATACCAACAGTACCCAAAGTGAAACCAATACAACGGCATTGCTTCCGGATGATTTTCCCCTAAGGTTAACCCAGAAGGAAAGCCCAAACCAGAAAAGCATGTACGCCAATACCGCAATGATCAGCTTTACCACAGATCCTATTTCGGTCGTAACCGATACACCTGAAATCGCCAAAGAGAAAACAAAAGCAACGATAAACACCACGGAAAGAATGATGTAGCGTATCACCAGTTTATTGAGTAGCCAACGTGTGGGCGCTACAGGCTGTACGAGTGTTAACCGCATGGTGCCCGATTCCTTTTCTGAACTCAGTACGTTGTAACTGAAGGCCAGTACCAGCAAGGGCAGCAGGTAAATGCTCACAAAGGCCAAATCAAAACTACCGAACAATAGCTGTACAGGATTTGATAACTCCGAAAAGCCAAGCGTTAGCGCTTCACCGTAAAGGCGCGGCTTAACCATGTGCGTGAACAAATCACTTTGCCCGGTGGATACCAGCGCAAGGGGTTGGGCTTCAAACGCACATACACGGGCAGCACGCTGACCAATCACATTCAGCCGCTGAGGGTTTTGCCATACGGGTAACCCGTGTTTTAATCCCTGATCGACCGAATCAATCAAGGCAACATACATATCATCGGTAGCTCGCTCCTCTTCAAAAGCTTTCTCCAATGGGGCTTGACGTTCCGCCACTTTCTCCCTGCCATTATGTGCTGCGTAAAAACATACTGCCAACAGGATTAACGACAAAACGATTATCCATCGATCACGCAACAAACCCAGCCATTCGTATCTATATTGATTCTTTAGTGCCATAATTCCGAAAACTATTTAGTTTAAATATATCCCTGGTACACTTGATCAAGGCTTCAACCTTGCACAACGAATTACTACGACACCAAAACTGACAGCAAGCCATACAACAAGCACCACAAAATTGCCGGTGTTGGCACTGAGTACAGAAGCATAGGTCGGGGGTGTGTAATCAAACGGTTCAATCTTATTCCATAGCTCCAGATCAGATTTATACGACCAATCGCCATAGCGTGAATTGTCCGCAAAATCCATATTAAGTGCGTTCATCATTTCAAGCCTATACTTTTCTGCTTCGTTGCTGAAATGCCAGTGGCTGTGGTAATCGGTTCGGCACATGGCCATGGAAAGAAAACGAGCCGGTAAAAAAGGACTCAATGCAGCAGCATTACGGTATAACCGGCTCTGCTTTTCATAAATCTCTTTTAAATGCTCATAGTGTTTGAAGAATATTTCGGCTTCATGCTCTTCACCTTTCTGCATCAGGTACCCATCGAAATTGAAGGGCAGTTGCTGCACACTGTCTACCCCGTATTCCGCTAACACCTCTTGTTCGAGCTTTCGCGCGGCATCATTCCAGGGGTCGTGCCCATCCAGTCCCTTCTTTTTATCTTCATTCACCGCTTCCATAAATTCCTGCTGCGTAGGATACGGGTAAAGTTGATCGGCCAGGTTCGTTACTACCTTGGGCATACCCAAACAGGCCACCATCCACACGGCCAGCAAAATCACAAAAGCAATGCTTGATTTATTAACCCAGGCCGATACCAGTAAGACGATGTTCGAAAAAATGGCGTAGTATAAAACATACACCACAAAGAGAATCAACAAGGCAGACCAACTTAGTTCACCAAAATCCGAAAGGTTACCGAGAAATAAAGCGGCCAACAAGAAAGCGATAACCGTAAGCAAGATAACCGGTATCATTATGCCCAACCACTTTCCCACCACCAAACGTACCGGAGACACACCCATGCTTTGTAGTAAGCGCAAGGTTCCGGATTCACGCTCACGCGTAATAGCGTTAAACCCAACCAGGATAATCACCAATGGTACCAGAAAAAGCAATACAAAATCAGGTGTTAAATCGCCAAACCGTGACAAACCTGTTTGATCTTGAGCCGCGATGAATTGTGCTTCGTTGCGCACATGGGCTTCGAGGTAAATGCTTACGCCTGTGTACTTGTCTACGCCTTGATCCAATAAGGACATAGGATATTTTGGTTTGAACGCGTAGGTTCCATAGTGCGCAGCGGAGTGTGGATTTTTAGCTTCCTGGCTGGTCCAGTTCAATCGTTCTTTTTCAGCCGCTTCCCGATGTTGCGCATTCACAAAATCATAATACCGTTTGCCTGAAAATGCAGCAACCACCAACAACACCAGGCACAATGCAGATAACACTCTGAAACGTCCATCCCGAAGGACTTCCTTCATTTCTTTGGCAGCAATTTTTAGGATCATGTTCATGGCGGTTTAATTCATGTGTTGCAGGTAGAGTTTTTCCAGGTCGGCATGGTTGATTTGCTCAGTTGTTAGCGTTTCCACCAGTTTGCCTTCCTTCATGATACCGATGTGCGTTCCTGTTTCTTTCGCGCGGAACAAATCGTGTGTAGCCATGAGCGTTGCTACGCCTTGCTGACTAAGTTTCTTAAGTAGCGCAGCAAACTCGTTGCTGGCCTTTGGGTCAAGACCTGAAGTAGGCTCATCCAACAGCAGTATTTTGGCCTGTTTGGCTAGCGCAATGGCAATACCTACTTTCTGACGCATACCTTTTGAGTAGTTGCTCACACGTTTGTGCACGGCATCTGGCTGAAGACCGGCTTCGGATAAATAGGATTCAAGTTCTTCGTTGGTGCGCTTCTTTCCTGCGAGGCTGGAAAAATAATCGAGGTTTTCCAACCCAGTAAGATTTGGGTACAACATCAGGTTCTCTGGGATATAAGCCAGAAGTTTTTTTGTCTCCAGTGGTTCTTCAGCAACACTCCACTCACCAATCACCGCTTCGCCACCGCTGGGTTCGATGAAGTTAAGAAACAAATTAATGGTGGTTGTTTTACCGGCACCATTGGCGCCAAGCAAACAGAAGATTTCACCTGGATTAACCGTGAAGGAAACATTGGACAATGCCGGATGACCGTTGTAAACTTTCGTTAGATTTTTTGCTTGTAGCATAGGGATTTATTTTTTAGGAAGTGTAATCAATGCGAAGCAGCAAACGCTTTTCGCCTGTTAATGAAATAGGTGGAGACCGGTGCACAATTCCTTTACCGGTACGTTGGTGTGGCAATTCACCTTTCAGCACAGCAATGTCATAGGTACCAATCCGTTCAATACGGCTCCAGTCTCTAATAATATCTTCGTTCTCACCTTCGCCCAGGTATTTCCGTCTCACGTTGTCGTTGTACGTCCACTCCGTACCGGGACCGCAATAACTGCATAGCAAACGGTAGGCATATCCGTCAATATGAAATTTCCGACAAGCATCGTGGTTAACTGTTTTCAGCGACAAGCGAATGGTTTGCGCTCGGGTAATGGTTGCAAAGAGTTCACAACACAGCCTAACATCCTTTACGAGTGGCTCAAGGGCAATCCAATTAGCCGATGTTTCACCACCAATCAGCATTGCAATAGCCTCACGCCATTCTTCCTGTTGCTGAAGCACGGTGTCTATTCCTCGAAATGACGAATGCATGAGTTCCTGAACCGCCTTCTCCAGTCCTTCATCAACTTCCCGTGTAGCGATTACCAGGTTATACCTGGACTTAACAATCGCCAGCAACTCTGCCGGATTATCTACTCGAAGTACATGTGAGGGCCGTTGGAATCCGGGCAGTAATTCGTTTAAGCTTAACATATTATTGCAACACTGTTGCAATAATACTTAGTTCATCCATTAAATGCAACACAGTTGCATTTTCAATATTGTGCAGAAGGGGGGCATTTAATATCGGTTAAAATATTTAACATATATATCCGATATTACTGAAAAAGTGTATATTTGAGGTATGGATTGGAAAACGTACAATTGGCATTTTGAGGGGGTTGAAAAGCATCTGAGTAGAATTGAAACAAAAAAGTCTAGATTAGACGCATTCCGGCCTATCCCTGGCTATGCTTTGCAGAAAATCAAAGAGAGCCTGAGCCTCGAATGGACGTACAACTCCAACAGTATTGAAGGTAATACCTTAACGCTTCAAGAAACCAAGCTGGTGATTGAAGAAGGCATTACCATAAAGGGTAAATCACTCCGAGAACATTTTGAGGCAATTAATCATCAAGATGCTATCGGATATGTTGAAGATCTGGTATCTGTCCAGTACAAACTCAAAGCAGCGGATATTCTCAGTGTACATGCGCTTGTATTGCAACGTATTGAAAAAGAATTTGCCGGAAGATATAGAACTTCCGGTGTGCGTATTTCAGGTGCCAACTTTGTTCCGCCCAACGCTTTAAAAATCCATGATTACATGGATGAACTTATTGAGTGGGTTAATAAAGAAACCAAGAAGCTACACCCTGTAGTAATGGCTACCATTTTTCATCATCGGTTTGTTTGGATACATCCTTTCTTTGATGGAAACGGTCGTACAGTACGCTTAATTTTTAACCTGTTGATGATGAAGGCCGGATACCCTCCTGCCATCATTTTAAAAAATGACAGGAAGAAATATTACGATGCCTTGAACAAAGCCAATCAGCATGATTATTCAAAACTCCTATTGCTTGTATTGCAAGCGCTGGAGCGTACGCTGGATATCTATCTCAGTAGCCTCAACAATACCTACGATGATTATCAACCCATCGCTGATATTGTAAGCGAACCCGAATTCCCTTACGGGCAGGAGTATGTAAGTCTCCTGGCCCGGCAAGGAAAGATTGATGCTTTTAAGGAAGGGCGAAATTGGCTTACCACCAAAAAAGCAGTAACCGATTATATCGCGCATCGGGAACGAAAAAGAACATTAACGAAAAATAAATCATGAGACATTGGTGAAATTATTGGATCGGAAGACGGAGTTTTTACCTCCGCTCCAGCTTATCAATATTTTCCTTTTTGAATTCATAAGGGCAATGCCGGCACCCGCTTTGGCAGCAATATCCTCGTTTTAAATGATAGGCGATTGTAAATACCAGGGTTCCATTCTCAATATAATAATCAACATCAGCCTTCAGCTTTTTGCCGGATAGTTGTTTTGCATTGCCTTTATCCATCACGCAAACCATTTAATTTAGAATTGTGCGCGCACACCCAATGTTGCATTAAATCGTTGCGTGTTGTATCCGTACACTTCATAATAATCCTGATCGAACAGGTTACGGAAATCACCAAACAGTTTTATTCGGTTAAACAAGGCGTACTCCATGTAAACATCCAACAGTTGATACGGTTCAAGCACCACGGGGATTGTAGTAAACGTGCCAAAATCAAAAAACAAGTCGTTACGTTTACCAAAGGTGTTAAGAATAACACTTGCCTGGAGTTTATCTGTAAGTTGATAAGCTGCATTAAATCCAACCGAATGTCTCGGCCTGCGAATGAGGTCGTTGGGTTTTGTTTCTGTGCCCTGACCAACCGGTGTAGTAATCTCTCCTTCAACATAGGCATAAAATCCTGATACCGTCAGTTTGTTCCTCTTATAGAAAGCTTCGATCTCAATACCCTGGTCATCAAGTTTATCCCAATTCACATACCCTGTTGTGTAAGCAATTACGTTATCAATTTTTCGCTGGAAGTAAGTAGCACGAACATCAAACCGCTTATTAGCCGAAAACCACTGAACACCTCCCTCAAAGCTTGTGCTTTCTTCAGGCTTTAAATCTTCGTTTGCACCAAACGGCCCGTACAATTGTGTAAGTGTAGGAGCCTTGAAGCCCGTGCCATAGTTAACAAACAACTTATACCGATCATTTATAAGGTACGAAGGATTGATGCTAAACGTGAAATTGTCTCCATACACCGAATGGTTTACATACCGACCGCCCAACTCGGCAGAAAACCCGTTAAGGCTATTAACAAAAAAAGAAACATAGGGGCTGATGATATCAAAAGCAGGATTTTCCACCGTGGCATTGGTGGCAATCATGTTGAAATACTGGTAACTCACTCCGCCCATCAATTGATAAGTAGACGAGAGGTCGTGGCGGATAAACACCTCTCCATGATTGAAACGACCATCGTAATCGTTAATGCCAAACATGTTGGTGAATGAACGCTCCGTTTTGTTATGTGCAAACAACAGCGAAACCAATCCTTTATTGTACTGGTAATCACTTATAAGTCCGTAATGCAAGGTACTGGCTGTATAGGTAGCATCTTCTTCATCCACAAATGCCCCGGCATCAAACGCACCATCAAAATCGTTGTAGCGTACAAACGGACGAATATTGAATTTTTCACTTACTTTAAATCCTACACTGGCCTGCAACGCATTCTGATTCATCCCGTCTTTATCAAACCCTGCCAAACCTGTAGTATCCCGGGCTTCACTCAATCCATCGGTTTGAAAGCGCGTGTAGCCAATACTGTAATCGACCTTTTCGGTACTCCCCGAAACGCTCGCATTAGCCCGAAGTGTGTTATAGCTGCCATAACTCAGTATACCCGATCCGCTAACTGGTTTATTTCCTTTTGTTTTGGTAATAATGTTGATGACACCTGCAATAGCATCGGTACCATATAAGGTAGACTGACTGCCTTTCAGTATTTCAATGCGCTCGATCTGGTCAATAGACAACAAACGGATATCAAAAGCGCCATCAATACCGGATGGATCATTCACGGGAATTCCATCAATCATGATCAAGGTATGCTTACCGGCAGCACCGCGTAGAAAAACCGATTTGTCTTTGGCCGGATTGCTGTTGGCTCCATTGATCACAAGGCCAACCTGCTCATTCAACACTTGCGACAAATCTTTCCCACCACTGTACGCAAGCTGTTCCTGATCAATTACCGTAAGCACCTTGCCGGTTTCGGTAACATTTTTAGAAAATTTGGTGGCGGTTACCACTACTTCGCGAAGCGTGGTAGCGGAAAGTGAATCTTGTTGGGCAGTTGTTTGCGTTGGCACCCAGAACCAACAGGCAATCATGGTCATTGCCCAGACTTTAATCTCTTTTTTCATAATTGAAAAAGGTTTAAGGTTGAAAAAAGAGTAAAGGCTGAAAATGAAACGTGTGGGTGCGATGAACTACTGGCATCGCGAAAACACATGAATCACAGTCGCTTTTACCCGAAGCACTGAACTAAAATTTGTATGGGCAGGTCTCCTGACTTACATCACCTGCCTTGGTCTTCCCACCCCAAGTACTTGGGACAGTGACTTACGTGTTAGGCAAGCTCTATAGATGCTTACAGTTGCGGGAACAGCCCCCGATTTTCACGGGGTTCCCTTTTAATCTGTTCAGATTGTACTATCCAAACAAGAACCAATACAGGTGCAAGTATAAACAATTTTGTATTCTTTAAAACTTAACGATTTGATTTACCTAAAAAACACATCTGACAGAAAAGGTTGTTTATCTTTAAACCCTATCGTCCCCAACTCAGGTAAATAAAATTCTATGAAGTTAATCGCCAGCTCCGTTCTTTACATTTCACTAATCTATACTGTTAATGCACAGTCGGAGTGGGATTGGTTCTCAAGAAGTAAACTTCCACTCTATAATCCTGGAACAACGAGTTTCACTGATTTCAGGCTTATTAATGGAAAAGCTGCTGATGGTTTTTTGCCTGGCTATTATATTACCCTGGATGGAGTTCAGAAAGATGGCGAGGTTCAGTTTAATTTTCCATATATAATGGAACGTATGCTGGCCTTTCGTGTGGATGGCCATATTACTTATTTCCGTCCAACCGAAGTTAAAGGTTACTTTGTGGACGGGGTTTACCGCGAAAGCGTAACATTCAATGCGTCCTTGATAAAAGGTGCCGAAGGGCTGCATACTTTTTTTATGATACCAAAAGAGCAAGGTCCATTGAGCTTGTACTATTACACCAATCAGGAAATTGTTTGGGATTTTGAACCTGCAGACGATCGGATTTTTAATGTAAAAAGTTATTTCGAAGCGTTCTCAAAATATAATACCATTCAGGAATCAGAAGTCAGAAAATCACCCAATGCTGATATTCTGAAAAAGGGTAGTGAGGTAGGATTTCTTACCGACCGATTTGTGATTGGCTTCCCAAACAAAATGGCGGAGTTAATTAGTGAGTGTCCAGCTGTGGCTGCGAAAGTAAAAGCCAAGGAATCAGGGTATAAATCAGCTAACCTGAGAAAAATCATTCAGGAGTATAATGCATGTGCTGAAAAGAAATAGATCAACGCAAAGTCATCATTTATCGCAGCGTGTACCGAACACCCAAGAAACCCTTTAGCCCCTGAACAGGCGCATAATTGTAAGCCGTGTCGAACGTGTAGCCGTTCGGATTGTTTACATCAATGTTCCGATCAAATGGGTCGAAGGGGCGCATGAGCGGATCGTTCGGAATGAAGTTTAACAAATTTTTCACGCCACCATAAATTTCCCATGCGTGCTTTTCATTTTTCGATGTCAGTTTTCGGGTAACCTGGAGATTGATCAGCGGAACCCCCGGTGACATATCGGGACGGAAGTCGTTCGGCAATACCGGCAAATGCATTGACCCGTTTATGCGACCCGTGAGGTCTATCATCCAATCACTTCTTACGGGCGACCAACTCAACGCCATCGTTCCTGAAAAAAGTGGGGCAAAAAGCTGCGGTACTTTTTCTTCGCCATCCAACGCTTCATTAATATTATACACATCCATTACGGTTACACCCAGCATGGCTTTAAAGCCATTTATGAATTGAGCATCTGCATTAAGGGCAACACCTTTGGATATGCTGTGACCATTCAAGTTATCATAGATGATTTTGTCCGGGTCGGTTAGAAAATCCCCTATAATTTTATTGGTGAAATATGTGTAGAACAACGAGCCATCGACCATAACAAAGCCCGAGGCAAACGAAATGTGCCGCGAATAATTCAGGTTAACATTCCACGATTGCTCCGGCTTAAGTTCATTCAGAATCACTACCTCACGTGAGCCGGTAAGTGCAGCATGATCTTCGGTGAATAAATTCACTACACGATATCCATTTCCACCCGTTAACCGAAAAACACTGCTTTGGCTTGGAGAATATTTTAAACTGATTCGCGGTGTTAAAATACTTCCGTGAACATTGTGATGGTCATAGCGCAAACCAGTTAACAGTGTAACAGCTCTGGAAAGATTCCACTCATCCTGCAAAAAAATTCCAGGGAGCCAGGTAATGGCCGGGGTGTTTATTCCGTCTTCATTGCCTGTGCCCGGAGTGTTGTCATCGTAATACATATACCGGAAAGGGGCACCGGCCAGTAGATTGTGTTTCCCCATAGTGTGGTTCCATCGCAATTGTGTAAACGCTACATGCTGCCGGGCCAGATACTTTACTGTTCCATAATATGAATCCTGATGATGATAATTGTAGGAGTAATCAAATCCAAGCTTATCTGCCAACGGATAATATCCAATCACTTCCCAACGGTTGGTAGTGATGGATTCGCCATAATACACATCGGTTCCTCGATGCGCTTTAGTCCATTGAAGTTCTCCGCCCCACCGATCTTCGTTAAAATACCGCCACGCCAGCGATGCAATTCTTCCACTCCGAAGTGGCAGGCTCCATTTGTTGAATACCGAGTACCGTTGCTGCAATGGAAGATCGGTAAAGTTGTCGTTATTGATGTCGCGCAGCTGTTGGTAGGTAAATGCATTTACTCCCAATAAAGATGATAGCTTACCCGCCTTAAATGCAGTAGCTATATCGGCATTGAATTCACCCACGCTGGTTCCATACATATCGGCATGAACAGTTGTTGCACCAGCCGGGTCAACGGTAATAATGTTGATCAACCCACCTACAGCTTCCGAACCATACAACGTTGATGCCGGACCCTTTACTACTTCAATTCGTTTTACCAAACTATTCGGTATACCCGATAATCCATATACGGTAGATAAGCTGCTCACGATGGGCATGCCGTCAATCAACACCATGGTATATGAGCCTTCCAATCCATTAATGTGAATGTCTCCGGTGTTGCATACATTGCAATTCACTTGTGGCTGAACACCATTGATCAAATTAAGGGATTCAAAAATATTGGGTGTTGGATTTTTTCGGAATAGCACAGGCGAATACACCTCTACAGGAATGGGCGACTGCAGTTTGGTTACTTCGCGCATGGTTCCAGTGATCACGATTTCGTCCAGCGTACCAGTATCTTCTTCCAGTTCAACATCAAACTGACTAGTTGCTGAACCGACCGTTACAACTTTTGTAAATGTTTTATAGCCAACGGAAGTTACTTGCAACATATATCGACCAGGTGATACATCAGGAATGTTAAACATTCCCGATTCAGCGGTAGTGGCGCCTTGCAAAGGTTCTTTGAGCACGACATGGGCAAATTCCACTGGTTTACCCTTACTGCTTACCAACCCCGTAAATGCTACGCCCTGTGCCAAGCCATTAGTTGCCCACATGATCAGCGCCCACGAAGTCAGCGATTTAACAGACATTTTTTAGGTTAGTCTAAATTTTTATTTATACAACACTAATTAAAAATATTGAGGTGCGCAAATTTTGGAGGTAAGCAAGCCTTGCTGTCTTAATAAATGAGGATATATTCACCATACACTTTGCCGCTACCCCTATGGAAAAGCCCGCTTCCGGCCCGTTACTGGTTTCACAGCACGTTACCCGCATAGGCCTGTTTTTGATTGCCGCTATTGGAATCAGCGGTGGTGTATTACAGTTGTATTTAGGGCAACCCGAAACAACCGTCAGGCTGGATAACATTCATCGCTTCATGGCGGGCATTTACCTGGGATGTGGATTTATTTCGCTGTGGGCCGGTATCACCATAGCCCGACATAACACGCTGGTTTATCTACTTGCATTGGGTGTGTTCATGGGCGGCATTGGCAGGTTGATTTCTATCTCAATAGTAGGCTTGCCCGAGCCAGCAGAACTGTGGATTGGCTACCTCATCCCAGAATTGTTGCTACCCATTACACTGGTAATTACGCAAGGCATTACAAACAGGAAAGTATTGAAGGTTTGATCAAAAGATCATTACTTGAAAAGTTTCGAGCCCAAGAAAGAAATAATAAAAAAAGACCGTCAAAAAATTCAATTCTGACGGTTTTGTTTTTTACTGTTGAGAATTTTAGTAATAACCAAACTTAAAGCCGACACCAAAAATCAGGAATGAATAATTGTGACTCACAGTATTTTGCGAGAAATAGTTGTAGCGCACATTAAACGTAAAGCATGTATTATTACTATCAACCGGAATATCAATACCAACCTGTGGGGTAAGGGCAAAGCTCCACGAAGTGTCTTTGATTTCAATAAAACCCACCTGCGTGCGCTGATCTGTAAAGGCTGTGCCTACTGAAAGTCCAGCCCATGGCCTGATGCTATACTCTTCCCCCAAATAGTAATGCGCATTAACTTGCATCGGATAGGTGTTTACAAATCGAAACTGCGTACCGTTTACAGTGGTGCGACCACTACTCAATACTTCAGTAACATTGTCGAAGCGTTGAGAAAAAACCTGCCACCCCAAATTAAAACCTGCAGTAACCTTTGGATTAACTTCCCAGCGGCTATCTATACTGACACCACGCCATGAGGCCCGATCAATATAATCACTGAAATCGCCAAGGGGTACAGCAACATCATAGTGCATACGAAATGAGGAAAAATGTTGAGCCTTAACAGCGGAGGTCAAAACTATAAGCAAAGCAATAACTATATATTTTTTCATCGTGTTATCGTGTTAGGTAGGGTGATTGTCTGAACATTTGGTCAATTGCCGAGAGCGCCCGGTTGTTTATATTTTGCTGGCTTCCCCTGAATAACCCTTCGCCTAATCCTAACCACACCTCGGGCAATGTATCACTACCCGGTGTGATTTCGCGTGCATCAACTATATCCACCAGAATCATTCCTACGCGGATATTTTGTGTTGATACCATGGGCGGAAAAAAGCAACAGCCACCCCAGCCCCAGCCACCCCAGCCGCCCCAGCCACCCCAGCCACCCCACCAGATATTGAAGTAGTTGTCGGTACGGTTAACGCTTACCAGTATCAGATAGTCGGCAGTATTCGCCAGGTTCTCCTCCGGTATTTCAGTGTAACCTAACTGATTCATGTTGGTACGAACGCGCTCTAAGATTGCTGATTGATTAATTTGGATATCAGTGGGTGAGGTACCTGGGTCTGTAAGTACTATTACGGTATCAGCCAGGTGATAGGTCTGGCGTGTTGGATCTGCAAAATCAAAACTCAAATCATTGACGATGGTGTAGGTGGCATCATAATCTTCAACAAACTCTGGCCCAATGGGGTAGCACCCAACTATTAAAAGCAGTAATGCCATTATCGGTGAAACTCTAATCAATTTATTGCTCATATTCTACAGGGTTACTTTGTTACAAATATATTGTTAGGTGTATCAATTCAATAGCGTCCATAAAAAATATTCACAGCGTCTCTAGGAGCCTTAATTTGCTGTGGATATGGGTTTTAAAGGCTAAATTATATGTCAAAAGAATTATTGATGATATCCAAAGGCTCAGATTGCTTAAACCCTTACGGTTCAACCAAGCATATATTTTTAGAATTTCAGGCAAGTGCTCATCAAAGAAAATAGTGTTCGCCTTGCACCACGACTTTTATGAACGTTCATAAAATTCTTTTCCTTGCCTTGGTTTATTTTTATGGCTTGATTAAGGTAATAACGGACAACCCGTAGGTTGATGTCTTCATGATCAGGGATGTAAAGTTTGCGGATTTGCTTCGTGCCTGTAGAAAGTAGTCCATGTTTATCATCCAGTAGGAAACCTTCCACAAAACAAAGTGCCACCTTGCTGGTCTTCTTTTCAAGATTGATGTAACACAACAGGCCGTGCCTGCTATAAAAAGGACAATTCCACTTCAACTGTTCTTCAACGCCTGATACCAACTGAAAAACGATATCGCGCAACGCTTCCATGGTGGTGCGGTGTGGTTCTTTCACTTGATTCAGAAAATCATCCACCGCTGCACTACGCAAAGCCATAGCTTACAGACTTTGAAGTTTACTTCTTCACCAACACCGCATCTTCCAGAATAAAATTCACATGCTCAATGTCGGATGCATTGAGTTTGAGTTTGCCTTTTACAGTGATCAGATCATCGACCTGAAACTTAGGTGTGCTGCCTTTGAAGGTTACTTCTGCAATGGATTCAGGTCCACCACCTCCGCAGAAGAAACATTGGCTCATCGGGTATTTTGAAAGGATGATGTAGTTGCCTTCTTCCGGTGCAAAGGGCACGTAAAAACCTTCTACGGTAATTTCTTTTCCTTCCAACGCTTTCAGGTTTTCCGGGAAGCTGGGGTAAAATAAATATTCGCCAAGCTTTTCGTAATACTTAGGTTCGAACTTGGTTTTGGCAAATTCATTCCACGCGTCAAACTTGGGAGTTTGAGCAAACGCAGTTGAAATGATCAGAAGAATTCCGGCTAAAAGTATAAATCTCTTGCTATACATAATTTGTTTTATTCTAAGTTGATTGTTGTTAGTTTCCTGCCAATACTTTTGAAATATCTGTACGATAAGCCTGCCATGCCGGTATTAACGCACATAGCACCCCTAACAACAAACTTCCCGCCAAAATTATCCATTCTTCGTTATAGAAAACAATACCGCTTATGCCGGCTTTCTGGGTTTCGGCCACAAAGGCTGTCATGATTACCAATACGCCATGCCCCAGCAGTATACCGATAATACTGCCCAGCAACGTGAGCAGCACACCTTCCGACAAAATGGTAACGACTAGCTTTAACCGGGTGGCGCCCATGGAGCGCATAATGGCCAGGTCGTAGCGTCTTTCTTTTAATGAGTTATATAGTGCAATGAAAATGCTCAAGGCAGAAATAAAGATGAGTACATAGGCAAACGCCATCAGGATATCAACACCCACACCCAGGATAGAAAACAAGCGAGCCGTTTCAAATGCTGGTGATGCGGCTTGCATACTGCTTTGTTGATTGACAAAGCGTGGCAATTGTATGGCTCCCATCGGGGAACGGTATTGTATCAACAAGGAGGTAATTTCCTTGGTGGAATCTCCTGCAGCAACTGAAGGTACGAGTGAGGATGCTATAAAGGTTGTATCACGTTCATGGTGTTGATGATCCTCTTCGGTATGAAGATCATGCACATGCCAAACGCTTTCTATTGAAGTAAGGATAAGGTTATCCAATACGGTATTTGACCGTTTCAAAATTCCTTTCACGACAAACTTGTGTTCATCGTGCGCATGTCCACCGCTGGTAAGACCGTGCGCACTCGCAAATTCATCATTCAACTTTAGCTTGGTCATAACCTCAACATTGGCACCTATCACCACATCAAGTTCTTTTGCAAACCAAGAGCCTTGCTCAACTTCAACTTTATACAACTCAGCATACCGCTGATCGGTACCGATGATGCGGTACGCTTCGTAACTATCACCCAACGCTAACGGAATTGCGTTTTTCACCAGACGATGCCTGGCGATCTGCTCAGCTTCTTTCAGGTTGATGTTTCCGGTAGGGAAATCAATGTGAAAAATATTGCAGAGAATAAGCTGAAGCGGGCTACCCTTTGCGCCAACAACAAGATCAATACCACGTGCATTCTCCGATATTTTTTCTTCAAGCTGTTTATTGAACAACAGCAACACAATAATTACAGCAATGCCGAGCGACAGCAATACAATATTGAGGGCTGTATTCAGCGGCTTGGCTTTCAAATAATTCCAGACAAGTAGTACTAAGTTCATCCGTGCAGACTAATCTGTTTTCCGATTTTATCTTTCAACCGTTGATCGTGGGTGGCCACCAGCAAGGTAGCCTGGTGCGCATTGGCTTGTTGAATGAGCAAGTCAATTACTTGCGCACAGCTTTTATCATCCAATGCCGATGTGGGCTCATCCGCTAAAATTACCGGAGGATTATTCAGCACCGCCCGGGCAATGGCTACGCGTTGTGCCTGCCCCTGGCTCAACTCCGTCACTTTGCTGTGCTTCTTCTCACCAATCCCGAGGCTTTCCAGTACATCTTCCACATGTTGTGGTTTAATTGGAAGCTCAGCCAGGTAGGGAGCCATAATTAAGTTCTTTTCAACCGTTAAGGCACTGATGAGGTGGTTGCGCTGAAACACAAACCCCATATGCTTGCCCCGAAAATGATCAAGCGCAGTTTCCGACAAGGAAGAAAGTTCTGTTCCTGCCACTTCAACCGAACCGGAATAGCCGCGAAGCAATCCACCTAAAATATGAAGTAAGGTTGTTTTGCCGCTCCCGGATTCACCCAATAATAGGCAATGTTCACCCTTATCAATTTTAAAATCCGGAAAATGAATACCCTTCGAATTTCCGTAGGCGAATGACAAATTTTTGATTGTTACCATAAAGCGGCTCAAAAATAAAAGTCTGATGGTTTTATTCCGCCAGACTTTCCTTTATTTATTGTTAAAGGTCAGTGTTTTCCGTCTTACTGCCCTTGTCAGAGCAACAGTGAACAAAATTTTTGCGTCATTGCGAGGAACGTCCGACACTCTACTTCATTTTCTCTTATCGTTAAGTGACGAAGCAATCCCAGACTACGTAATGAATAATAAACGTAAAATTTGAGATCGCTTCGCTCCAACGCTCTTCCCTTGCTTCCGCTCCCACCAAGGCGGGCAGGCGCGATGACGTGAATTAATTTAGTTTTTAAGCGGTTCGTAATCCTTAAACGGTGAAATGGTTACCTTCTCCATCATTTCCCGGTATTGCTTCCAGGTAGTGTCGTAGAAATTATTCACGCGCTTCGTTACCTCAGCCATTTTGTCTTCCGCATGTTTATACACACGCCTGTCGGTTTCGCTTATCGGATCGCGTGAACGGCCAATATATCCCTGTGCTGTTTGGATATATGAAACCGGTGTTGGATCCGGTGAACGGACAATGCCTTGACGGTTATCAACCTTGCCAAGAATAAAATCAAACAACGCATTGATGGAGTCTTTAACTGCTTTTGTTCTGTCAGTTGCTTCCTTCAGATCCGTGCGCTTTGAATCTTTAATCTTCTTCTCGTACTCCTCCGCTATTTCCTTTGACTCACGAAGTCTGTCGGTAGCGGCTGTTGCGATGCCCCTCAATTTTTGCAAATCCTTAATCATGGCATAGCGTTGCTCGTACACAGAAACCGGAACGTCCATGCGCGGATCAGTTTTCACGGTTATGGAGGTTGAATCATTCTGGTCACCAAAAGTCAGGCGTAATTTATAAGTACCCGGAAGAACAGCTGTTCCACCAAAGCCACCCCAGCCTCCTCCACCTGTACCACCACGAGGGCGCTCACGTGAGGGCTGACGATCGCTTTTTTCATTCAGCATCCAACTCATTCTGTAAATGCCATTGGTTTCCGGAGCCTTCTGACGAATCGTATTTATCAATTCACCTTTTGCATTAAAAATCTCCAGCTTTACTGAATCGTATTTTACATTCGATTTAGGCGCAGGTGTAGCAGTAGGCTTAACTTCTTCCTTACCCTTTTTTGCTTTAGGATCAGCGGCCGGAGGAGGTGTTGAAGGTGATAAAGGTTTATTTACAGAATAGGAAATCATTGCACCAGCAGGACGATTCTGTCCGTTGAATACCGCATTGGCATCAAAGCGTGGTCCTGAAGGTTGCTGGATAGACACCAAGTAAGCATCTGGTGGTGTAAATATATGAGTAGTTTTAGTCGCTACAGCCGATGACTTCGCCATCTCGCGAAGCGGACGAATATCATCCAACACATAGATGGCGCGTCCAAACGTCCCGATAACAAGATCATGCTCACGCGGATGAATCACCATATCAATGGTTGGTGTTCCTGCCGGATAACCATTCGTCCACTTTGTCCAGTTTTTGGCACCATCAATCGTCACAAATAATCCATTCTCCGCTCCGAGGAAGATCAGTTTCGGCTCTACCGGATCCTGTACTACGGAAAGCGTGAAGTTGTTCTCACCAATTTGCGCGGGTGTAACCAAACTCTCCCAGGTTGCTCCAAAATCCTTTGTGCGAAACAGGTACGGCTTATAATCAAACATCCGGTAGTTATTCACCACCACAAATGCTTCACCTGCATTGTACGTTGACGCTTGTATTTGCGCAACCCACGAATTTTTTGGCATGCCGATAATTCTTGCCGTGGTGTTCGACCATGTTTTGCCACCGTCTTGTGTTACCTGCACTTGTCCGTCATCGGTACCTGCCCAAATTACACCTTGCTTAACCGGGCTTGGTGCGATAGCCAGTATCGTACAGTGATTTTCTGCACCCGTTGCATCCATCGTTAACCCACCACTTTCGTGTTGTTTTTGTTTGGATGGATCGTTGGTTGTTAAATCCGGTGAAATGATTTCCCACGTATTGCCCTTGTTAGTCGACTTATGCAAGAACTGACTTCCATAATAGATGGTAGCATTATTATGAGGATCCTGGGCCAACGCAGCATTCCAGTTGAAACGCAACTTCATGTTTGCATCCGGATGTGTAGGGCGAAGATTTTTTGCGAATCCTGTTTGTAAATCAAAACGTGCCAGGTTACCACCTTGCGACATGGCATAGCCATAGCGGTTGTCATCTGGATCGGGTGACACATCAAAGCCATCGCCAAATAAAACTTCCTGCCAGTAGCTGTTACGGATACCGGCATTGCGCCACACGTAAGCCGGACCAACCCATGAGCCATTATCCTGCATACCACCATACACATTGTACGGATGCGCCATGTCTACATTAATATGGTAGAACTGACCCACCGGAATGTTATCCGCAAACACCCAGGTCTTTCCCATATCGCGCGAAATGTTCAACCCACCATCATTACCTTCAATAATCAGGTTTGGATTTTCGGGGTGAATCCACCACGCATGGTGATCGGGGTGAACACCAAAGTACGGCAGCAATTGCTGAAAAGATTTTCCGCCATCTTCACTCACATTTACACGCGAGAAAATAGTATACAACCGGTTTTCATTTTTCGGATCAACATAAATCTCATAATAATAGAATGGTCGGTCACCGATTTCATTCTTGTCATTAACCATTGTCCACTTCTCACCGCCATCTTCCGAACGGTACAAGGCGTTTTTCTTGGATTCAACCAGGGCATACACAATGTTTGGCTTGCTTCGTGCGATGGCGAGGCCCATTCGGCCAAGGTCACCTTCAGGCAAGCCTTCTTTGCTTGTTAACTTCTTCCAGTTTTTACCACCATCATACGTTACATGAAGGCCAGAGCCCGGGCCACCGGAATTAAATGTCCACGGCATTCTGCGGTGCTCCCACATGTTTGCGAAAAGTTTATTCGGGTTGGATGGATCCATTACCAACTCGGCACAACCGGTTTTGTTATCCACAAACAGAATACGCTCCCATGTAGCACCTCCATCGGTTGTTTTGTAAACACCACGCTCAGGGTGTTCGCCCCACGGAGAACCAATGGCGCCAACATAAACGGTATTGGGATTTTTTGGATCGATGATGACACGGTGAATGTGACGGGTTTTTTCAAGGCCCATCAACTTCCATGTTTTTCCACCATCCAATGTTTTGTAGATGCCGTAGCCACCATTCAAGCTGTTGCGCGGGTTACCCTCACCAGTACCCACCCACACCACAGCGGGGTTATCCTGCTGAATAGCGATTGCGCCAATGGATAATGTAGCTTCCTTGTCAAAAATGGGTTCCCAGGTTACGCCACCACTCGTAGAAAGCCACACACCGCCAGAAGCGGCACCGGCATAAATAATATCAGGGTTGCTCACCACCGCATCAATAGCAGTGATACGGCCACTCATGCCGGCCGGACCAATGGCCCGGGGGCTCATGCCCTTCAATTTTTCCATGTCGAGTTTTTGCGACCAGGCCGGAACGATCAACATCAGGCCAAGAATTATCAGTAGAAATCTCATAGGTAGTATAATTTTTTTTAGATGGGCTAATATACCTTTCAGTCCAGCGATTTACAGCAGCACTTTACTAAACCTGATTTTTCTGGGATGGATCGCCCGGGGGTTATGTAAGCGGCTTCGGAAAATCTCTCATAATGGCATGATCACGTAGGGGTAACATGGTTGTAAGTTGTCGTACTACCAGAAATCGCCTAAAACCTTAACTTGCGCGTAAACCGCAACCCCACGTGCAATCATCACCCGAAAGTTTTAGTGCGATCCGTTTGGGCGACATAAACGCTTTTGAGATGATGTTTAAAACCTACTACCAACCCTTGTGCCGATACGCCTCCACCTTTGTGGGCAACCCTGAAGACTCGGAAGAAATTGTACAGTCGGCCTTTATTGGGATATGGGAGAAACGCCAAAACATTGACATCACCACTTCTGTAAAGGCCTACCTGTACCGGGCCATTCGTAATGCTTGTTTAAATGAGATCAAACATCAGAAGGTAAAGCAGTTGCATGCCGACCATGAACTGAGAACTGGCGAAAAGTATGCAGAAGCTACTGATCAAGGGGCACTTCGTGATGAACTGGAAGAAAAAATCAAAACGGCCTTGTTGGCTTTGCCGGAACAATGCCGCATCATTTTTCAGCTTAGCCGGTTTGAAGAGTTGAAATACCAGGAGATTGCAGATCAATTAAACCTCTCGATTAAAACCGTAGAGAACCAGATGGGCAAAGCATTGAAAATAATGCGCGAACAACTGCGCGACTACCTGCCCCTGATAGCCATAGTACTGAACGGACTGCTTGACCCATGAACGGAGAAGGATACGATATGGAAGATTTAATCGGCAAGTACATTACCGGTGAGGCTACTGGGCAGGAAACACAGTTGGTTCGGGAGTGGTGTGCCCTATCGGAAGAGAATCAAAAATATGTCGATCATGCCAAATTGATTTACGAGAAAACGCAGGCTGATGATGGACATGTATATAATGTTGATGCAGCTTGGGAAAAAGTCAAAGAGAAGATAAATGCCGGAAAAGTTAGAACTCTCTCTGTTGTAAACCTGTGGCGCGTTGCGGCCAGCCTTTTGCTGATCAGCGTACTCTCCTACTTTCTCTACTTGCAGTTCTTCAGTACTGAACAACTTCATTTAGCCACTCAAGTAGAAGTAATAACACAAGCGCTTGCTGACAACACAGAACTATCGCTGAATAAGAACAGTAGTGCAGAAGTTGTATACAACGAACGTAAAAAAACAGGCTTGATTAAGTTAACCGGTGAAGCCACCATTGTAATAAAGCCTGAAAAAGAAGTGGATTGGCTGGTACAGACTGATGATCTGTTTATTCGCGATATCGGTACAACGTTTAACGTAAATGCTTATCCGGCCAATCCGGTAGTTGAGGTTTCTGTTATTGAAGGTGAAGTGCACTTCTATACACATCAGGATGATGGGATATTTATCAAGGCTGGTGAAAAAGGTTTGTACGATAAATCCACAAAACAATTTTCAAAAGTAGAAGCCGACCCGAATGTAATAGCCTACAAAACACTGGAGTTTATTTTCGATGATGTTGCGCTGAGCGATGCTGTAAACCAACTCAGCGATATCTACAACAGGAAGATTGTTGTTGCTGAAAATTTAAAAACATGTCGGCTTACGGTAAGCTTTACCAATGAAGACCTGGAAACCATACTGGGCATAATTGCTGAAACCCTTAACTTAACCATAACAACATCAGGAACAGACATAATTCTTAATGGAGATGGCTGTCCGTAGGAAACCTTCAGACCAATTACCCGTTAGTGACTGCGTCTCGCATTCCCAATGAGATTTTTTTACTACACTTTTCTGGTTGCTGCTTCCCTGAGCGTTTTCGCCCAACAGGTTCCTGTTCTCGAACGACCGGTTACGATTACTGCCCACAATGAACGATTGGATGTTTTCTTGAAAAAACTTTCGCAGGAGGCGGGTTGTGTATTCTCCTACAGCGCATCGGCTCTGGACGTTTCACGATCGGTTTCTTACAGTTTTGAACAACAACCCACCCGTGAAATATTAGAAACTGTCTTTGATGGCAACATCAAAATGAAACAAAAGGGGGTGTATGTTATTCTCACACCTGCACCTAAGATATCCAAAGAAGTAGTTATTCGCGGATATGTAGTAGATGAAACTTCCGGTTCGCGAATCAGCGAAGCTACAGTTTACAATCCGGTTACGCTGCGTTCCGTTACAACGGACGAATACGGATATTTTGAATATGTTGTTAAAAAACCAACAGTAGAAGACTACAAGCTGATGGTTAAAAAGGTTGATTACACCGACACGGAAATACTGGTGCCAAAAAAACGTTCATCATTCCAGAAAATCTCCATCAAAGTCGACAAGGAAAAACTCAACCATGTTGGAGAAAGCATTGCCAAACCAGCAACCCGGGCTTGGTCGTGGACAAAAAGTTCGGTAGCAAGCATCAACCTGAACAACGTTCGCGATACCATTCACCGCACCTGGCAGATCTCATTTGTCCCTTTTGTTGGTACCAACCGCAAGTTAAGTGGCAGCGTTACTAACGATTGGTCGTTCAATATTATTGGTGGCTATTCAGCCGGAACAAATAAAGCTGAATTTGGAGGTGTGTTTAACATCAACACCGGAAATGTAAAAGCCTTTCAGGCAGCCGGTGTATTTAACCTGAATGGAGGAGAAACAAGAGGCGTTCAATTGGGGGGCATGTTCAATGTAAATCTTCAATCAACACAAGGCGTTCAGGCAGGAGGATTTGCAAACCTGGCTATGCAGGATGCGCGTGGCGCCCAACTTGCCGGTTTTCTAAACCTAACCGCCCGTCATACCGAAGGTGCACAAGTTGCGGGCTTCGCCAACATCAGCAAATCCATCAACGGTACGCAGGTAGCAGCATTTGTAAACATCGCGAAGCATGTTTCAGGATCACAAATTGGTTTTCTTAACATAGCCGATAGCATCCGTGGTGTGCCCGTTGGCTTTTTAAGTTTCGTTACTAATGGATACCACACACTTGAACTGGGTGCCGATGAAGTGATACCGGTCAACATTTCCTTTCGCACCGGTGTTCGGGGTTTTTACACTAACATCAGTATTGGCGTTCGGCCGGAAAAGGCTGATTCTATTACTTGGTCGTTTGGTTATGGGGTAGGTACTTCGCCACGCATTCTGAAAAAATTGTACCTGAATATTGAGGCATCGGCAAATCAAGTCAACAAAGGAAACGTAGAAGCACTGAACCTTGTAAACCGAATTTACACCGGACTGGAGTATCAAGTTGCCCGTAAGTTTGCCATCTATGCCGGACCAACACTTTCTATCCGGGTATATGACATCACGTATAACCGTCACCCGGATTTATTTACCTACTATAAGCCCACCTTGCTGTCTGATAAAATTTATCCGGACGATAACCTGGGAGTACAGTTGTGGTGGGGATTCAAGGCAGGTGTCAGACTGTTTTAAAAATTTCCTAATCCTTTTTCACACCCACAATTCTGACGGTTTTTATCCCTTGGGGATCATGCCCAGTGCTTGAGCATGTGACTCAGGAGCAAAATTAATGGAACTAGTTTTTTCATCGGGCATAGGGGTTAAAGCCTTTCGACTTGTCATAAGACCGAAATCAAATAATAACCCATGAAAACATTGAAATTAGCCCTTATTATTATTTCCCTGCTTGCCCCCTCTATCACTCACGCCCAAACCTTAACCCAAACCATCCGCGGCAAAATCGTTGATCAGGTCACACAATTCCCTCTGCCAGGCGCTACGGTTGTGATTCTGAATACCGATCCGCTGATCGGTGCAACCACCGATACGGAAGGAGAATTTAAAATCCAAAAATTACCGATTGGCACCTACACGTTGCGCATAAGCTTTATCGGTTACAAAGATTTTGTTCTTCCGAACGTAATCGTGAACTCCGGCAAAGAGGTGGTGCTCAACATTCCCATTGAAGAAGATATTGTGATGATGGATGCCATCGTTGTAACCGCGGTTGAGAAAGATCGCACCGTTAACGATATGGTACTGGTTAGCGGTCGTACCTTTTCGGTAGAAGAAACAAGAAAGTTTGCGGCTGCCATTAATGACCCCGCCCGTATGGCCGCATCATTTACGGGAGTAGTAAGTACCGATGATGGGAACAACAACATCTCAATTCGTGGAAACAATCCCCATGGCTTACTGTGGAGAATGGAAGGTATTGATATACCCAACCCCAATCATTTTGTATCACCCGGAGCATCGGGTGGTGGCATTTCCATTTTAAGTTCACAACTCCTTACCAATTCTGATTTTATAACCGGGGCATTCTCGCCCGAATATGGCAACGCATTATCCGGTGTGTTTGATTTAAGCTTGCGCAAAGGGAATAATGAAAAAAGAGAATTGACTTTACAGGCGGGTTTTCTCGGAATCGATTTTGCCGCTGAAGGTCCGATTGCCAAAAATTACAAAGGCTCCTACCTTGTTAATTATCGGTACTCAACGCTATCCATACTTTCTCAAGTAGGTGTGCCGCTGGGAGATTACATCACCAACTTTCAGGATTTATCCTTGAATATCCATTTACCTGCCGGTAAAAAGAGCAGCTTCACCCTGTTTGGCTTTGGGGGATTAAGCGATCAAAAAAATACAGCGAAGAAAGATTCAACCGCCTGGGAATATGATTACGAACGTTTTAGCTCAAACTATTTTTCAAATACCGGGGCGTTGGGCATTAAGCACGCCTACATGATGAATAAAAATAACTTTCTGCAGACAACGGTATTGGCATCGGGCAACGAACTGGGTGACAAAACCTTCAAACTGGACGATGAATATGTTAATCAACGCTGGTACGATGGAAACTTTACCAACAGCAAGATTACACTCAGCTCTGTTTTAAATACAAAATTATCTGCGCGCTACAGTCTGCGAAGTGGTGTATACCTTAACCAACTCTATTATAGTATGCGACAACAGTCTCTTCATACAGATGTAAATGAGTTTTTAACTGATATCAATTCAAAAGGAAGCACACAAAGCATCCAGGCTTTTTCTCAACTTAATGTGAAAGCATCCGAAAGACTTACAATTAATGGAGGATTACATTACCTTCATTTTCTCCTGAACAACTCCTTTTCTGTAGAGCCACGGTTCAGCGCATCGTATGAATTGGATAACCGCCAACGCGTAAACTTCGGTTATGGCTTGCACAGTCAAATACAACCGCTGGGTACTTATTTTGGTGAGTACGAGGATAACGGACAGGTTACCAAACCAAACCAACACTTGGACCTGAGCAAATCGCATCACGTTGTGCTTGGTTACGACCGTTCACTCAATCCATTTTTACGCATGAAGGTCGAAACGTACTACCAGCATCTTTTCAACATTCCAATAAAGCCAGGTGCTGATCAAACCTACTCCATACTCAATCAACAGTGGTCGTATGAAACTGATCCGTTGGTTAACGATGGATACGGAAAGAACTACGGAGTTGAATTTACACTGGAGCAGTTCACGCACAACAATTTGTACTTTCTCTTTTCCTCTTCCTTGTACAATTCATTATACAAAACCAATGAGAACAAATGGCGCAATACCCGTTTTAACGGAAATGCAAACTTCACACTTACTGCCGGTAAAGAGTACACATTATCTAAGGATCGTGTATTCGGAATAAATCTCAGAAGCATTTATGGAGGCGGGTTGCGCACAACGCCCATCAATTTAGAAGAATCAATGACGAGGGGAGAAACTGTATTTTACGATGAGCAAGCATTTGAAGAGAGGAACCCCGCGTATTTCCGTACCGATATACGGGTGAGCTTAAAACGAAACAAACCAAAGTCTACCCATACACTTGCTTTGGACATACAGAATGTGACCAACCGGAAAAATGTTTATGGCAGCTACTTTGAACCGCTAACCGGACAAATAACCACCGCATATCAAACTCCGCTAATACCGGTGTTGAGTTATAGAATTGAATTTTAAAAATGACAAGTGGGTTTTTTATGGCAAAAAAAGCATCAAGGAGACAGTAAGTGAAAAATCTCGGATTCATATCGGTTTTATTTTGCACGTAAACCGTGGCATTGGTGAAAAGGTTAGCTCTACGCTGCGTCACTAGGTAACCAGCAATGCCTTGATTTCCAGAATAGGGATTTGGTCTGGCTGTTCATGCAATTCAAGTAGTCTTCGGTACTCCTGGTCGACCTGAATAATTCTTTCATCCTTCGAAACAAGCTCATTGGCTACAGTGAACATTCTAAACCTTTTGGCAGGCCACATTTGCGGAGAAACAAAATATAGCCATTATGAAAGCACAGGTTAAATCTATTGTTGCCCTCATTGCAATAGTTGTTGTGAGTGCATGCGAACCGGATGACATCAGGACGGGTGAAAATTGGCGGGTGCCGCCCGGGCAATTGATCCATTATAACAACCTTATCAAATCTTATGACTCCGAAATTGTTCTTAAGTGGAATGAAGCGCTGGTCGTGGCTATCGAAAACAGGATGCCTGCTGCCGCAGAAGTGAGGATTTTCTCCATGGTTACGCTGGCCATGCATGACGCGTTGAACAATGTTATTCCAAAATATGAAACGTACGCTCTAGATAACAGAGGGGCATATGTGAAAAGTCTCACAAAGGCGAACATCTCTCACGTTGCAAATGCAGCTGTATCGCAAGCCGCTCATGATGTATTGGTTGCTCTGTTTCCGGCAGCGGCCGGTAACGCTGAAGTGCTTCTGACTGAACACCATTCTCAAATCAAGGACTCTAATTTGAAAGCTACCGGGATTGCCATTGGCAAGAATGCAGCTATCGCTATGCTGGCAAAAAGACAAGGAGATTTGCCCATTACCTTTACCGCCTATCAGAAGGGGACAGACCCGGGTATCCACCAGGCGAACTATATGCCCTTTGCCGTAGCGAACCCTCCCCTTTGGCCGGCAAATGCAGTTTATGGCGCCAATTTTGGAAGTTTTACTCCATTCGGAATTACATCAGGTGATCAGTTCAGGCCTGACCCGCCATATGCCATTAACTCAGATGAGTATGCCACCGACTACAACGAGGTGAAAAAGCTGGGTTGTATCAATTGTACCGATAGAACAGCAGAACAAACTCAAATAGGTGACTTCTGGAGAGTAAATACACACGGCCCAATGAACCGAATCGCACGCGTGTTGGCCGTGCAGAAAAGACTTAACGGATGGGAAACGGCAAGGCTTCTGGCATTGACCCAAATGGCGCAAATTGATGCGGGCATTGCCTCCTTTGAGGCCAAGTATTACTACAATTATTGGTTACCTGTAACCGCCATACGAGCCGGAAATGAAGATGGAAATGATCTCACGGGGGGAGATGTTAGCTGGACTTCATACATTGCTCCTCCTCCTACCCCAGACTACCCATCGACACCTGCTGCAGCCGGAGGGGCAAGTGCAGAGATATTCAATCGGTTTTTCGGGACCGATCATATATCCTTTGTAATTACAAGTCCCAATTCTTTACCGGGTGTTGAAAGGAGCTACAACAGTTTTTCACAGGCTTCAAATGAAAATGCGCTTTCGCGGATATACTTGGGCTCGCATTTCAGAAATGCAGTTATCGAGGGTGAAAAGCAGGGACGCAAGATTGGGAAATATGTATTTGAAAATAATCTAAGAGAGTTGGTTGGCCTGATTTAATCTAATTCTTAGATTCCTTTGCTAACTGAAATCCGGTCTTATCCAGAGGCCGGATTTCTTGATTTACATCTCTGGTAAATCAACCAAAAACACACCTTGTTTCTTTCCATGCACTGGAACAGCTTCATTCATGGTCGACCTTCAGTTATTCTTCGTCTACTTTAACCAGTTGTTTGTCTTTCATTCAAAAAAGCAAAGCAGTCTGAAATTATTTTGTGAGTAACCTATGTCAGTTTGCTATCTTCTTTAGGACTACAAGCGGATACTCACAAATTATTTTAAAGGTGTGATGTAGGCTTTTCAATTCATCAAAAAACTAACCAGACACCAACTATGAAAACCAAGTCGAAATTTCTGATTTGTCTGATGCTGGTATGCTTTATGGCCGTTACCTGCACCGATGATCTCTCAGTTGCTCGCGCTGATGCTGATGCACCAATTGATGATGAATTGCCAATAGAACCACCAAAGCTATGGAATCCGGATCCCTGGGATTTTGAGGAGGGAGTTTACATTGCCGGTTATTCCGCAGGGGGTGTCGCACCCGGAGGTGTGGCAAGTGTATTGGGAGGTAGTGCATTGCAACACCTCGCCACCAGCGAAGAAGCCTGGGCTTCGAATGCAATCGATGTCTTTGTTTCGGGTAATGATGTATATGTGGCCGGGTGGGATGACCGTGGGTGGGATCCTGGGGATATAGGGCATGGAGTAGCCTGTGCCACGGTGTGGAAGAATGGTGAGGCTCAGTATTTGACCGAGCTGGACGATGAAGAAGAGTACCTGGTTGATTCACGCGCCAATGCTGTATTTGTTTGGAATGATGATGTATATGTTGCCGGAAGTCAAACAAAAGTCGGCTACGGTGACCCGGGTCCCTTTTGGTACTACAATGCCATTATCGTAGAATCTAAAGCCATGGTGTGGAAAAATGGAGAGCCTCAAACACTTAGTGCCCTTGAAGGAAAGTCAGCAGGCGCAAATTCTGTATTTGTGTCAGATGGCGATGTGTATGTTGCTGGATTTGAAGGAAGCAATGCGATATTGTGGAAGAACGGCACACGCCAAATGCTGTTCGCAGGCACAAATGCAACCTCAGTTTTTGTTGTTGGCACAGATGTCTATGTGGCAGGTATTACTGCAGGTTCCGGATCAACAAGCGCTGTGGTGTGGAAGAATGGTGTACCCCAATATACAATTAGCGATAGCAACTACGCTAGTTCCGTATTTGTAGTCGGTGCCGATGTTTATGTGGCTGGCTCCAGACTTGGTTTCAAACACTGTGACCGTTATCCGATATGTAGTTTTAACATTGCTATGGTATGGAAGAACGGGGAGTCTTACCCGCTCAGCGTACCTCAACAACCGCAGGACTTGAACGAAATAGCATCCTCCAACTGCTATTCAGTATTTGTTTCTGGAGATGATGTGTACGCTGTCGGGATGAGCAGCTTCGATTATAACAGTGGTAGTACTGCTGGTGGTTCCGAAATCCCGGTAATATGGAAGAACGGTACACCCCAAAGGCTCAGCGGCCTGGTGGAATGGCCATCTGCGCTTTTTGTGCGGAAGTAAGTCGTTGTGAAACAGCTTATATTTATGATTTGCCAGCTACTAGCCACATTTCTAACCGTTGGATGTGAAAGGATGATCCTGTATATCCACCATCTCTCTCAACATTAGCTGATGCAATAAAGGACAAGATGAACCAATACAAAGACCTGGCAAAATTTATGGTAAAGATTGACCGGTCAAATAGTGTACCTGACATTTTGCCTCCAGCTCAACTCAGCCAACTTTACTTTGGCTACTCCAGTTGGCGGCATTACGGTTCGCTGCCCGGAACCACGGCAATTCTTAACAGGCTGAATGACACATTCAATTTTGTTGTACTAACCAACACAAGAACCAATTACAATATCGGCCTTATCATAAATGACCTGAATAATACAATGAGTAAACATATTCAAACCATAGCGACATGGCCGGATGTCGATTTGTTCGAATAGCTGGGAGAAAAACACCGGGGCTTTCTTATAACCAAATGTTTTCTGTTTTTATTAGATTACGTATGGGCTTTGGCATTTTCAGGCTTCAAATACTGAACGATGAAATCTTTCATTTTCTTGTTTTTCATGCTCCCATTCTTTCAAAATAGCTACGGTCAGACCGGGGTTAAGGGGCGCGTTTCGGATGAAGGGAAGTTTCCGCTACCAGATGCAAACGTTCTCGTTGAAAATTCTAATGAAGGAACAAGCACCGACCCTGACGGGTACTTTTTTATTGAACTGGGAAATGGAGCCTATACCGTTCAGATTTCTTCAATAGGTTACAAAACGCGGGTCATTCGTTTTTCCATTGATGGCAAGGTTGAAGATTTGCAGGAAATCCATTTAACTTCTGCCTCGTATATATTAGATGAACTGGTGGTTTCAGGTTCAAGAGCACCCGAAAAAATTACGGAGTCGCCAGCGGCTATAAACCTTATTGATGCGAAGCAATTTGAAAATTTCACAGGAAGCCCCGAGGAGTTATTTGCGTTGCAAAAGGGGGTGGATTTTACACGACAAGGCAATTTCTGGGGTAGTTTCAGTATAAGAGGTTTTAACAGTGCGTTTAACCAAAAGATGCTCCTGTTGGATGATGACAGGATTGCCAACGTCAGGATCCGTACCCCTGTCGGGCCGCTGAGTGCATTTGTAAAAGAAGATGTTGAACGGGTTGAAATTGTTTTGGGCCCTTCCTCCGCACTTTACGGGCCCAATTGTTTAAATGGATTATTCTACACGGTTTCAAAATCTCCGTTTGTGTATCCGGGGACAGACATTGTCCTGGGGGCAGGATCAAACCAACTGCGCAACCTGAGATTGCGGCATGCTCTGAAGATAAAGGAGAAATGGGCATACAAAATTACCTATGAGTACCTGTCAGGAGTTGAGGAAAATTTTACTGATTCTGTATACATTACCAACCTAACTTCCGAAATTATTGAAGGCAAAGCCGAGGTGGGTTTGGATAGAGATGTATTATTCCAGAAAGGCCTGGCTGCAGTCTATTATAAGCCAACCAACAAAAGTGAAATTGGTATCAATTATTCTTTCAACCAAACCAATGGCATCAACGGGGCGGGAAGAAATAACATAAGCGGCTGGCTCAACTCGAGCCTTCATGCTACCTACAAGTCACCCCATTGGTTTGCGCAGGTTTACAAGACATGGATTAAGCTTGACCAGGGTATAAACACGCGAGTAAGAACCAGCATTTATCATACTCTTCTCGGACAGGGTCAATCGGAACAGGAGGCGTTAAAAAATTCGGGAGAAGATCCGAGGGTTACATTTGAGGAAGATACCTATCGATATAATGGAGAAATTCAATACAATAATGATTTGGGAAACTGGAGTTTTGTAACCGGTGCACAATATCAAAAGGAAGTTGCTTTTTCAAATAATACGTATTTTCTGGACGAGGATGGACCGATCAGGTTATACCAGGTCGGGGTTTACGGGCATGCTGCTTATACTATTAAGGAAACCGGCATCAAGCTTATTGCTACCGCGCGGGGTGATGATCATAGTTTGTTCGGGTTTAATTTTTTACCCAAAGCCGGAATTACTTATACCAAAAACCACGGCACCTGGCGATTAACCTGGGGAGAAGGTTATTCCACCCCTACGCTGATCAATACCTACATGACTTTTGCAGCGGGGACAACATTGGGAAATAGTGACGGATTTACTTTGTCCGATGGATCCAAAATTGCCCCCATCAGACCGGAAACCGTCAAAACCCTGGAAGCAGGATATAAGAGTGTGCTCTTTAACCGAAGGATGTTTCTGGACATGGATGTCTATTACAATTGGGTTCAAAGCATGATAAGTTCTCCCACCAATATTGCAACCCATAGAAGGGTTGTAACACACCGTGGAGACAGGCCTATCGAAGATTTTACTCAGGGCTTGCCGGGAGCATCTCATCCGGGAGCATCAATTTTGACCAATGTCAATTTTGGAAAGGCTAACACCTATGGAGTTGATGTTGGCATAAACTATTACTTCTCAGACAGGTATAGCCTCACTCTGAATTATTCATTCTTTGACTATTCCTTAGATCGGACGGACCTCGCAAACGATCTGAATTCGAATGGTAAGGTGGATGATCATGATATCTCCATCAATACACCCAAAAACAAGATAAGTTCAGCATTTAATGCCCGGCTCAACAAATTCTATGGAAGTGTTTTTGCACGATGGATACAGAAATATGATTTCTTCTCAGGGCGACAGGTAGCAGCGGCAACAAACCCGCAGAAAGTGTACAATGGTTCCCCGGTAATTGAAGGGGCACGGGTTGGGGCCGGCACGCTTGCACAATGGAACTATGGTCCGCTTGGCGGTTTCTATTTGAGCGTCAATGGGAATTATCAGATTCTCAGGATGCTGAACGTGGGGATGTTTGTCAATAATATCATAGGGAGCGGTAATTATGAGTTTGTTGCTTCGGCTCCTGCTGAAACTACCTTTGGAATTGAAGCCAGGGTATCGCTATGGAAAGATTAGGTTGATGACACAGGTCAAAAAAAAAAATGACTCAGCCGGTGGGCATAAAAAGTTCGTTATCCTTCATCCACCCCCTCAGGAAGACTTAAGTTATCAGGAACTAATTTTCTGAATCCTTCGATATACCTTTTTCCTATGGGCAATTCAATTTTACCGATCTCCACATCCTTTTTTGTGAACGCAGTTATTTTTTTTGCTGCTACAATGAAGGAGCGATGAATTCTGACAAACTGGTTATCAGGCAGCATGTTTTCAACGTTGTTAAGTGTTTGTTTGATTCTAAGCTCCGGTTCATTCTCCCGGTGTATGACAACATAATCTTTAAAACTCTCGGCATACACGATATTGTCCAGGAAAACCTTTACCATCTTCCGATCTGAGCGGAAATAGAGAAACCCTGGGGATTGTTCTTCCGGCCGGCTCTCGAAACCGCTGACATGGCAGAATTTATTGACAGCTTTAAGGAATCGTTCAAAAGAAATGGGCTTCAACAGGTAATCAACAGCATCCAGTTCAAATGCCTCAAGGGCGAAATCTTTATGTGCTGTGGTGAATATCGTCTTTGGTTGGTATGGAAGTGTTTTTAATAATTCGGTTCCGATAAGTTTGGGCATGTGAATATCCAGGAACATCAGGTCTATCCGTTTGCTGCTTAATACGTTCAGGGCTTCGAAGGCGTTCTTACACGACTTCACGATTTCAAGTTGCGGGACTGAATCTATGTAACGCTCCAGAATCTTAATGGCGGGAGGCTCATCGTCCACAATAATACACTTATGTCGCATAACCCGGATTGATTTAAGTTAGTTGAAGTTTGTCAACATATTGTTCTTCCAGTTTTTCCAGCGGTAAATCAAGCCTGACAACAAACACCTCTTCCAGTCTTGTTGCTTCAAGCTGGTAATTCCTTTTGTATAGAAGCCTGAGCCTGCGGTTTACATTTTCCAGTCCGATGCCCCCGGAGCCGTTGGATCCGTTTCCACCCGGGTCAATACTATTCAATAATTTGAAGTTCATCACACCACCCTCCAGGGAAATGCTAAGGCTTATCCAACATTGATCAATCTGCCTGCTGGTTCCGTGCTTGAATGCATTCTCCAGGAAGGGCAACAACAGAAGCGGGGCAATCTGGTAATTTTCGACTTCCCCTGTAACGGATACAGAAATGTCAAGCCGGTCACCATACCGCAATTGTTCAAGGGCAATGTAATTGCGCAACAGCTCCACCTCCTTTGACAATGGTATTCTTGGAACATTGCTTTCGTAGATCATAAATCGCAGCAGGGCAGACAGTTTCAATACAATCTCGGGCGATCTTGGTGAGAGCCCAAGGGTATGCGAATACAGGTTGTTAAGTGTATTGAACAGAAAGTGAGGATGAAGCTGGGCCTTCAGTAGCTTCAACTCAGCTACAGTCCGCTGCTGTTCTGCTTCGATGGTTTGTTTTCGCTGCACGTACCAGTATTTCAAAAGTTTGACAGACGCAGCAATACCCCCGACATGAATGAAGGGCATTACATTTCTACCAACTGATATAGAAACTCCTGCAAGATTCGGATTGGCATTTACCACAAGCTGGCCTAAATTCGCATACACCGCGCATAACAATACGAGAATCACCAATCCAACAAAAAAATACCCTATCTTTCTTTGCAGCAGAAACCTGGGGATAAGAAAATATAATAAGGTATACACCATTATCATGTGGCCGGGCAAATAGCCCAAGGCGTTCAGCAAGGATATCCTTGGGTTGACGTTCACGCCAAATCCCCAAACGAAATACGCAACGATCAGCACCCAAAACAGGAAATGCAATCCTATCCTTGTAAATAACGTTGACCAGTTTGTTTCTTTTAATGTCATGATAATCCGCAGCATAACACTATCGGTTTTGCGCGATTTGCGGTCACCTGTTAGTGACGCAACATGCGAATGGTAACACAATGAAACGGCTATACGGCTGCTGGCAAGTTGCACTTTGCCCTTCCCTAATCAGTAAAGCAATAACGTCAAAAATTGGTACATTTAAAAATCTAACCATTTGGTGTTTTGATGGCTGATTCTACCTTGACAGATTAGGCCTCACCATCTATCATCTTATCGGTTTGCTTTTCATAAAATGACTCAGCAATAACATACCCGGTATAATACCCCAAATCGTGCATACGACTACCCGCACTACTGCCATTGTAAAGTCAGGGTTTTAAATCGGTGTTCTTTTGTTTGACAGCCTCATTAAATTCATTTTGTATTTCACAGGCGTGGACTTTACCGTACTCATGAATATGCAAATTAATATTCAACCTGGTAACCAACTCCGTAACAAAATCTGCAACACCTTCATTCATTACAGAAACTAACAAATCTGTATTTCTACCTTTCTGCGGGTATGTACAACCTCATGCGCTACTATAGAAACAACATCACCAGTGTTTCTGATAATACTGTTTAACCAGGGCGTTAACTCATCTTTTAAAACCTGTTTGTCAGCCGCAGCAATCTCCGATCCTATCAGAATTAAATTACCACTAGTGGTACCTCCCGTACGCAAGCATCCTATTGCAAAACAAACATGATGGTTGCACTATCCTCTTTCGATTGGGCGGTGTTTAATTTATCATAAGCCCTCTAGAAATTATCAATGTCAGTAGTGCTGATAGAAGGGTGCTGACCTAAACAAAAGCTGCTTACACGCATTAAACACACAATAAAAATTACACAACGCCTAATAGGCATAACGGATTTCTTTAAACACAAAAGACTTAAGTTCTCCTTTTATTAGTACACAGAGCTTACCTTCTTCCGAAACACCTTTCACTATGCCTTGTTGTGTTTGCTCATCAATGATAAACTCATGAAGTTCCTCACGCCAATATAAATTCTGTTCATAGGTTTGTTTTAATTTTTGCAATCCACCTGGCTTCAAACACAAATACCTGGCTTCGATCTTTTCTAACAACATGGAAAAAACAGTATTCAAATCAAACACCTTTTCGCACTCCAAATTCATAGAGGTTGCCTGAGGCAACGGAAAAAATCGTTGATTTACGTTTAACCCAATCCCCACAACCGATCGGTCAATTCGTTGATTAACAATTTGGTTCTCGATAAGCATACCACATACTTTTTTATCGTTTACCATAATATCATTAGGCCATTTGATTTTGATCGTTTCATTAGGCAAAAAGTGCAGAAGGCAATCATACAACCCCAACGAAACAGCCATACTAAGGTAGAACTGCTGGTGCAGGCTGATAAAATTCGGCTTCAAACCAACAGAAAAGGTCAGATTCTTTCCAGGCTCACTTTCCCATGTATTTCCTCGCTGTCCACGCCCCGCTGTCTGGTTATCCGTTATCACAATAAGGCCTTCGGCTGAACCCTTTTGTTGCATCAGGCGTTGAAGTTCGAGGTTCGTGGAGTGACATTCTGGCACAAATACAAGGTGCTGACCTATGAAAAGCGTATTGGCAGGAATTTTATACAAGTAAATTGTTGTAATTTTGTTGAAAATCGAAGATAGCTTAATGGCGAAAAAAAGAAAGGGTGTCAGTTCTGAAAAACTTTGTGATGCCATTATAAAGGGAATGCAGGAAAAGAAAGCCCAGGACATTGTGGTGTTGGATCTCCGAAAAGTAAAAAATGCCGTAGCCGATTTTTTTGTGGTCTGTTCGGGGGGATCGGATAAGCAATTGGATGCCATTGCTGAGTCAATTGATGAGGAGGTGTACAAAACAATGGAAGAAAATCCATGGCATGTTGAAGGTAAGAACAATAAAGAGTGGGTATTACTCGACTACTTTGATGTAGTGGCCCATATTTTCAGAAAAGATAAACGTGAGTTTTTTACGTTGGAGCAATTATGGGGCGATGCTGAAATCATTGAAATTGAGGAGCCTGAAATAACCAAATAATACCAGTCGCGTTAAGGAATAATAGTTCATTGAAACGAAAAGGAAATGTCGGATAAACGAGAGAATAAGATACTACCACCCAAAGTACCTAAGGGCAACAACTATCAATTATGGGTAATACTCGCCACGGTGGCCATCATTATGGCAGTAATGTATTTCAATACATCCAATACGCTAAAAGAAAAAGACCTGCGTGAGCTCAAGACTATGATTGAGAGCCGCGATGTGAGAAGCATTATTCTGATAAAGGATAAAGAACTCGTTGAGGTAACCTTAACATCAAGCGCATTACAAAACGCGAAATACAAAGATGACATTACAGGGCCCATGGGGCAAAATAATGCCGGCCCGCATTATAAAGTAAAAATCATTTCGGTTGATAATTTCGATCGCTGGTATAACGACATTGTAACCACAATTCCTGAATCTGATCGTCCGGTCTACAAAGCGGAAACCCGCGTAGACTATTTCAACATGTTTTTCAGTTGGGGTTTTCTCTTCCTGCTCTTGTTTGGCTTCTGGATGCTGATGCGCAGAATGACCGGTGGTGGCGGGCCAGGTGGCCAGATATTCAACATCGGAAAATCCAAAGCTGCCCTGTTCGATGCGGAGAACAAAGTAAAAATCACGTTCGAAGATGTTGCCGGCTTGGAAGAGGCGAAAGAAGAAATACGTGAAATCGTAGAGTTTCTTAAAAGCCCATCGAAATTCACCAAACTGGGTGGCAAAATACCCAAGGGTGCATTGTTGGTAGGCCCTCCGGGCACAGGTAAAACCCTGTTGGCAAAAGCCGTAGCCGGTGAAGCCGCTGTACCCTTTTTCTCTCTTTCGGGATCCGACTTTGTAGAAATGTTTGTTGGCGTTGGTGCAGCGCGCGTGCGTGATCTGTTCAAGCAAGCCAAAGAAAAAGCACCATGTATTGTGTTCATTGATGAAATTGATGCCATAGGCCGCTCACGCGGCCGCGGACAAATGCCGGGTGCCAACGATGAACGTGAGAATACATTAAACTCCTTGTTGGTGGAGATGGATGGTTTCGCTACTGATTCAGGTGTAATCATTCTGGCAGCCACAAACCGTCCGGATGTACTTGACTCAGCGTTGTTGCGTCCCGGTCGCTTTGACCGGCAAATCAGCATCGACAAACCGGATGTTGTTGGACGTGAAGCCATTTTTAAGGTACACCTCAAGCCAATCAAAATCGATTCCTCCGTTGACATCAAGAAGTTGTCGGCTCAAACACCTGGTTTTGCAGGTGCAGAAATCGCCAATGTGTGTAACGAAGCTGCCCTGATTGCCGCCCGAAGAGACAAGAAGGCCGTTGACATGCAGGACTTTCAGGATGCTATTGACCGGGTAATTGGTGGGTTGGAAAAGAAAACAAAAATCATCTCACCTGAGGAGAAAAGGATTGTTGCTTATCACGAGGCCGGTCATGCCGTAGCCGGGTGGTTTCTTGAGCATGCCGATCCGTTGGTAAAGGTAAGTATTGTACCACGCGGTGTGGCAGCATTAGGCTACGCACAATACCTTCCGAAGGAGCAGTTCCTCTACCAAACCGAACAACTGATGGATGAAATGTGCATGGCATTTGGTGGCCGCGCAGCAGAAGACATTATCTTCGGAAAGATTTCAACGGGAGCGTTGAGCGATCTGGAACGAATCACCAAGATGGCGTACAGCATGGTGACCGTATATGGAATGAACGAGGAGATTGGAAACATGTCATTTTATGACTCGAAGGCTTCTGATTACGCTTTTCAAAAACCGTATTCCGATAATACAGCGCAACGCATTGATGAAGAAGTAAAGAAAATCATTGACGCTTGCTACAAACGGACCAAAGATCTGCTCAGCCATCACCGAGAGCACCTGGAAGTAATCGCCAAGGAGTTGTTGAAGAAGGAAATATTGTTTCAATCTGATTTGGAACGGTTAATTGGCAAACGTCCATTTGAAAAGCCAACAACCTACCAGCAGTTTACCAACGGCAGCATGGATAAAAAACCTGCCATTGACGAACCTGCTGCTCAAAATCTGGAAACACCTCAGCAGGAAGAAAGACAAGCAGAACCAAATCCAGCTGAAAAATCATAACTATCGAATACCTCTTAAAAACTCAGGTTTCCGCATGAAGCCTGAGTTTTTTATTTTTAGTCCGGTTGTTAATCGCAATGTATGACGCAGGAAGTCTCACTCGGAAATAAAAAGCTCTTCTTTGCCTCCGACTTCCATTTGGGTGTCCCTGATCACGCCTCAAGCCTCGAACGGGAAAAACGCATCGTTAAATGGTTGGATGAGGTTAAGCACGAAGCGCACACGATTTACCTGTTGGGCGATATTTTTGATTTTTGGTTTGAGTACAAACACGCCATACCCAAAGGATTTATTCGCCTACAGGGAAAACTGGCCGAGTTAAGCGATGCGGGCATTCCCATTGTATTCTTTACCGGCAACCACGACATGTGGATGTTTGATTATTTCCAAAAAGAACTGGGCATTCCCATTTATCGTGAGCCGATTGCACTGGCTTGCAATCAACAAAAACTTATGATCGGCCATGGTGATGGTCTCGGTCCCGGGGATACGTCTTATAAAATCCTGAAAAAATTCTTTAACAGTAAAGTTTGTCAGTGGCTGTTTGCCCGCCTCCATCCCAATCTTGGCATAGGCATTGCACAAATCTGGTCTCGTAAAAGCAGGATCAGCAACACCAAGCGGGAAGAAAAATTTGAAGGAGAAGAAAATGAGTTTTTGCTGACCTATTGTAAGGAACTGGAAAAAAGCGTGCACCACGACTTTTACATTTTCGGTCATCGGCATTTGCCGCTCGATTTAAAAGTTGGGGAAAACAGTCGATATATAAACCTTGGTGAGTGGGTTCATTTCAATACCTATGCAGTTTACGATGGTAAAACCGTTGAGCTCAAAACATATCAGGCTTAATCTTTCAGCACTGCTGTTTGTGCTTGTGCCGCTTTTACTCAGTGGACAGTCTTTTCCTGTAACCACTCCACTAAAGAACGAAGTAGTGGCTGCGTATGTGGACAGGCCAGGCGATTTGTATATCCAATTTGAAAACGGAACTATCCAGAAGTATGGTGTCAATGGAAAATTCCTGCAAGAAATAATACCAAATCCTCCCCTCACACTATTCGAACCACGCGATGGGTCAAGGGCATTCAGCTATCAGCGCAACGGACAGTGGTACAGTTATGCCCTGCTCGGTAACATCAATAAGCAAGTTATACGCGAAGAGTTTGCCGTTGAGCCCTGGTTGATTTGTTCATCAGGCGATCTGAACCTGTGGATACTGGATGCAGCCGACATGAGCATTAAGAAACTTAACACCAGCAAACAGCGCATTGATGTTGAGATAACTTTATCTCCTGATCTACATGAACAGGTTGCAGATATTATCGGTATGCGCGAGTACCAGAATTTTCTGTTCATCCATAATCGCAAGTCGGGTATTCAAATCCATAATGCTATCGGGAAATTGGCTCGAACAATTCCCGCGAAGGACATTAAGTACTTTAATTTTTTAGGCGAAGAATTGTATTATACGCTGAACAATAAACTGATCTTCTTTGATTTGTTTGATGGAGAAACGCGTGAAGTGCCGATAGAAGAAGGTGTGAAGTTTGTACACTTAACAGATGAACGGGTTTATAAGATCTTCGCTGACCGCCTCGTTGTTGACCTAAAAAATCCCTGATCATAGTCCGTTAACGAACAAAAAATATGTTCAATTATGAACATATTTGTACAGGAAAGTACACTGCTTTCCTCATTTTTGAGCCAAAACAAACGTTTCTGTAACTGGCACAACTTTTAACTAGTATTCTGTACTTAAATCTATACCATGAATCCTGAAGGTGGCAAAATTTTGATGATCGATGATGATGAGGATGTTTTATTGGCAGCCAAGATGTTGCTCAAAAAGCAAAACCACCATGTAATCATAGAAAAGAATCCGAATAAGATTCCCTTTTTACTGAATAACGATACATACGATGTAATCCTGCTGGACATGAACTTCAGCAAGGACATTACCAGCGGAAAAGAAGGCTTTTACTGGCTGGAAAAAATTCTGGAAAAGGATCCAAGTGCAGTGGTAATACTGATTACGGCTTTTGGCGATGTGGAGATGGCCGTGAAAGCGCTGAAGCAAGGCGCTACCGATTTTATTTTGAAACCCTGGCAAAACGAAAAACTAATTGCCACCATTTCTACCGCCATACGACTGAAACAATCCTACAACGAAGTAGACAAACTGCGTAAAGCCAAAGAAATGCTGGAAGAACAAATCAGCAAACCATTTGGTGAAATTATTGGCGAGAGCCCTGCCATCCATGAGGTGTTCTCCATGATTAATAAGGTTGCAAAAACGGATGCCAACATTTTGATTCTGGGTGAAAATGGTACCGGTAAGGAACTGATTGCACGTGCCATCCATCAGCGCTCGCTCCGCAAGGATAACAGTTTCGTATCGGTGGATATGGGCGCCATAACCGAAACGCTTTTTGAAAGCGAGTTATTCGGTCATAAAAAAGGAGCGTTTACGGATGCACGCGAAGATCGTCCGGGCAGGTTTGAACTGGCCAATGGTGGAACCTTATTCCTGGATGAAATCGGCAACCTGAGCATGGCCCTGCAAAGCAAACTGCTCAGTGCACTACAATCACGACAAGTTACACGGGTGGGCTCCAACCAATCCATTCCGGTTGACATACGGTTGATATGCGCTACCAACATGCCGCTTCATCAGATGGTGGAACAAGGAACATTCCGACAGGATTTGCTTTACCGCATCAACACGGTTGAAATCAAAGTGCCCCCGCTCTCCGATCGCGTGGAAGATGTTTCGCTGCTCGCCCAACATTACCTCGAGTATTATGCACGTAAGTACCACAAGCAGGTTACCACCATCTCCAGTAACGCTATGGATAAGCTTAAACGCTATGCATGGCCAGGAAATATCCGTGAACTGCAGCACGCCATTGAGCGCGCGGTAATCATGACAGACTCTACCTCACTTCAGGAAAGTGATTTCCTCTTCAGCCGTCCGGTTTCATCGTTGTCGGCAGAAACGCTAAACCTTGACGAAGTGGAAAAATCTGCCATTGCAAAAGCTTTGAACCTACATAACGGCAACATTTCAAAAGCGGCTGATGAGTTGGGCTTAACCCGTGCCTCGTTGTACAGAAGAATGGAAAAGTATGGACTATAGGTTCAACTGGAAATCACCGGTTGTTCCCAGAATCTTCTTTCTGGCGGTAAGCATTTTGGCTTTCGGCTATTTTATGTTTGACCGAGGCAGCTTTATTGTAGCCCTCACCTTCTTAGCCATCACCGCATTCCAGATCAAGCAGTTGATTGACATGGTGGATCAATCCAACAGGGATATCGCCTCTTTTCTTGATGCTGTACGGTTTGATGATTTAACGGCTTCCTTTAAAACGAATAGCAAAGATCCCTACGTTCAACGCTTTCATGATGAATTGAACGATGCCCTTACCCGGCTGAGGAATACCCGTCAGGAAAAAGATTCTGAATACCTCTTCTATAAAAACATCGTCATGCACGTGGGCATTGGCCTGGTAATCTTCAACGAGGATAATGGCAAAATCGAAATTTTCAATAGTGCTGCCCGAAAGCTTCTTAAGGTTACCAAAACAGATACGGTTGAGGACTTGAAAGAAGTTGACGCAAACCTGGTATACGTTTTTCAAAGGCTAAAAACCGGTGGCAATGAGCTGGTCCGGTTAAAAATCGGTGAGGATATTATTCAACTCTCCATTTATGCAATTGAGTTAACCATGCGCGGAACGAACATGAAACTCATTTCTTTGCAGAATATTCAAAGTGAACTGGAAGAGAAAGAAATGGAAGCATGGCAAAACCTGGTGCGCGTACTTACCCACGAAATCATGAATTCGGTTACCCCCATTTCATCGCTGGCCGGCACAATGGAAGATGAAATCAGGGATCACGTGAATGCTCCGGAAAACAAACCGCTGCAAAAAGAGCAACTGGCAGATATACACCTGTCCCTTCAAACGATCAGTAAGCGAAGTGAAAACCTGATTCAATTTGTAAAAGAATTCAGAAGTCTTACCCACATTCCAAAGCCTAAGCTGCAGTCGTTTTTGGTGTGCACCTTATTGGATGAAATTGCTATGCTCCATAAAAAAGAGCTGAACGAGAAAAATATCAAACTCACCATCGAACTTGATCCCCCCGACTTAACGATTCTGGCCGACCGAGGATTGATCGAACAGGTGCTCATTAACCTAGTAAAAAATGCAGCACAGGCTTTTGAGGAGCAGGATGAGAAATCAATACTCATTCGTGGGTATTTCAATGAAAAAACCCGACCGGTAATAGCCGTAAAGGATAATGGCACTGGCATTGATCCGGAAGCGCTTGAAAAAATATTCATCCCCTTTTTTACCACCAAAAAAACAGGCTCGGGAATAGGCTTGAGCTTGTCCAGGCAGATCATGCGTCAGCACCAGGGAACACTCACGGTTAAGTCGACTGTTGGGGAAGGTACTGAGTTTTTTATGCGGTTTTAGATCGCGCTAAGATTAGCGAACCCGTTACCCTTTATTACTCCATATTTTATACATTTACAAAATTTTTCAAACGCTATGTCTGAAGTATCCGATAAAGTTGCCCGTATATTAATTGACAAACTAGGTATTGCTGAATCAGAAATTAATCCTGATGCCAACCTGGTAAAAGACCTGGGCATTGATTCGCTTGATTATGCCGAGATTGTGATGGATTTTGAGCAAACGTTTGATATACGAATACCCGACAGGGATGCCGAAAAACTGGCAACTATAGGTGCTGCTGTAAAGTACATTGAGGAGCAGCTTGATAAAAAGAAATAGGGCATCACTATACCCTATTCCCGTCTGACTCAAAGTAACTGCACAGCCGTTTTAGTTCTGATGCTTGGGTTTGATGTAAAGGATGGTTCGTGTTATCAGTTTTGTAGTTAAAAAGATACCAACCGTTATATTCATCATGCCAACGTACCAGGTATTTCTGGTCGTGTTTAACCAATACATCCATTTCATAAATCTCTACCTCTTGCTGATCGTACATGCCGGTAAACTGAAGCAGGATATGACCGCGTTGAAAAAGTTCGCCTTGCACACAATCAATACGGCTTAACTTCATTAATAATCCTGTTTGTTTATTCCAGGCTTTAAACTTGAAGGTTCGGGGTCGGAATTCTTTCATTTACTAAAATTAAGCAAGTAGCACGTAGTACCGTTCGTTTTCGCACATAAAATTCAATCCGGTATAACCGAAATTCAGAAACAAGTTATCATCTCGATCCGCGTAACCTCTGGTTTTGCCGATTATTTAAAAGTAAGCTAAAAGCCAACCGTATTTACCAGTATGCTCGTTAAATTCATGTTAACCAAATTCTGAAAGCGTATGAAAAAAACTCTACTCGCAACATGGGTATTCATTTGCCTTGGATCAGTTGCCTTTGCGCAGGGCATTTCCCTGCCACCCAGCGGAGATAACCAGAAATCAAGTGTAACCCAAACCATTGGGTTGGTGCAGGTTACCATTAACTACAGCAGCCCGGATGTTCACGGACCAAACGGAGAAGATCGTAAAGGAAAAATCTGGGGTGATGTAGTGCACTATGGGTATGTCGATCAGGGTTTTGGCACGTCCAAAGCTGCGCCCTGGCGAGCGGGCGCCAATGAAAACACCACCATCACTTTTTCACATGATGTGCAAGTTGGCGGAAAGAAAGTTACCGCTGGCACGTACGGGCTTTTCCTTGCTGTTGAAAAAGAAGGAGCGTGGACATGGATACTGAACAAAGATGCCAGCAGTTGGGGAAGTTATTTCTATAATCCCGAATTAGATGTGGTCCGCGTGCAGGCAACCCCACAAGATTGTGAGTACACCGAATGGCTTACTTACAGCTTTGACGATCGCAGAAGAAATTCGGCTGTTGCTTTTTTGCAATGGGAGAACAAACGCATCGGATTCAAAATTGAAGTGCCAAATGCGAATGAATTATATGTGCAAACCATTCGCAATGAAATGCGCGGGTCGACTGCGGGATTCCAGCATCAATCCTACATTGCCGCAGCAACCTTCTGTGCACAAAATAAAGTTGAACTGGAGCAAGGCCTGCAATGGGCAGATCTGGCCATCAGTGATCCGTTCTTCGGACAGGAAAATTTCAACTCGCTTTCAACCAAAGCACAAGTGTTAATGGCCATGAACCGAAACGATGAAGCAGAAGCCGTAATGGATAAAGCCATCAAGCATCCTACTGCTTCCGTAGGTGCCGTGCATCAATACGCCAGAAGTTTGTTGAATGCCGGAAAAACACAAAAAGCGGTAGATGTATTTAAGTTGAATGCTAAAAACCATCCCGAAGATAAATTTACAACTAATGTTGGCTTAGCCCGGGGTTATACGGCATTGGGCGATAAGAAGAATGCAATTAAACATTGGGAGCTCGCCATTAAAAATCTTCCAGAAAATCAGAAGCCGAATCTGGCATTCTATGAAGGTGAAGTGAAAAAACTGAAAGAATAAAATCAATACCAAAAGCTGCTACACAATTTCATTTTGCTGTGGCAGCTTTATCTTTAAATAAAGATTGAACGATTATCTCCGCTGCTACCGTGCTCCCGACAAGTGAAGGATGGAAGCCATCTGGGCTGTAATAGCCAAAATCACCTGTACGGTCAAAATACTCCTTCCATTCTTTACCAACGGGGCAAAGAATAGAATTGGTTATCGTAGCAGCGTTGGTATAGTTTCGAATCACACCATCAAACATGTGGTAGTTTTGTTTGGCAGGCCATACCATAAAATAAGCAAGAGTTACCTCATGCTTTTTACAGAGTGCTGACAATTTTTTTCCATAGTTAAGCAGCATTTGCTTTCCTTCAGCTTGTGATGACGGACCTTGCTGTATAACAACAAAGTCGAACTGGCCGGAGGCAATTAACTTCTGCATTTGTCCGTTTTTCCAATGATCATCAAGGGCTACATTTGGAGATGCGAGCATTTGAGCTTTTACTGCGTACCCAGCCCGTTTTGCTTCCGCAACTACCAACGATGGCAAATCATTCGAATACGTTAAGCTATTGCCTACAAAGAGAATCTGAATAACAGTTCCTTTTTGTTGCCATCCATTCGGTAGTTTACTAGAACTATTGGTTAGATCGTACTGAACTAATCCCAAAAGCAGAACTACTTGAAATAAGACTTTAAGCATACATCGTTAAAGTATCCAATAAAAAATAATAGCTGTCATGGAGAGGTTAAAACCTGCGTGACAGATAATAGTTCCAGAAATGGATCCGCTTTGCTCTTTGCAAAATTTTTTCACCATCATAGTTTTATATTTTTTTCATAGACACACCATTCACGGGTTAGGTTGTAGCGTTAGAGATATCAGGATGAAGATAAGGAGCTGCTCCGATATTACTATCGGTAATCAGTAACATTGGAACAGTCCTTGTTACCAAACACAGTTAATCAACATCCTCAATATTAATAGTTGCCGTTCTTAAATAGATTGTTCCTCCTTCAGCACCTCTTCCTACACTGAATTCCTTACCATCAGCATTCACTGCGCTTACCAGTGTAATTACTAACGTTTTGTCGCCATCCGCCACACCATCTGTTAAGGCTTGAACACCCAGGTTAACAAAATCAAAATCATTCACCCCGTCTGGGTCAGTTTTTCTTTTAAGCAGAATAGTTCCTCCGGCTGCCGTTGCACTTCCCCCGGGTGTTACAACGCTAAAGTCGGTGCCAAAAACTGCCGAGCCACTAAAGCTGTAAGTAACTGTAATATCAGAAAGGGTTCCGGTAGCACACTCTATTCGTAAATTCTGAACAGCCGTTGTGCTCTCTGAAATATTTCTTACGATGGGCGTTACCGTTCCTCCGGCATTGGCAAATGCGACATAACTGCCAATCGGCTTAATATCGAAGCCCAAATCACCAAGCTCAAAATCAGTACACGAAGTGAGCACGGTGGCCATTATTAAAATAATCAATACTATCTTTTTCATCTTTTTTGCGTTTTAATTTTCAAACCACATAGGTAAATCGGTACTTGGCTGCACCGGGTTATTTGGATTAGCAGCAACCTCAGTCGGTGACCATTGAAGCCGTTTTAGCATGGTTGCTATGTCCGATCCTGGTGCCGCCTGAATATCAGGTATCTTCGTTCTTCTAACATGATTCCATCCTTCTATGGGCCTCCAAAACGTTTCCAGGTATTGTTGTTCGCCAATTCGCTGCACTTGTTCAGCCGGAGTGAGTGTATTTAAATCTGTCAGGCTGGTTACAAAATTTGTGATTTGTGCTTGGGTAAGGGTTTGAAGTGCCCCAGGAATAGTCTGTCCCCAAAATTCTAGTGTTTGTGTTACCCCCAATCGATATAGCGCATTTACATCACCTGCAAGCACACCTTTCGCAGCCAGTTCGGCTCGGTACAAGGTAATTTCGGCCGGAAGCATCCAGACATCCGGTAAACTTCCACGAATCAGGTTATCCGAATATCTTGCTTTTGTATTGTTTGGGAATACTCCGATTGGTTGAGCTTCATATCCGCCATTTGTACCATCAATACAATAGAGCTGCAAACGCGGATCACCCTCCAACAGTTCGCGTATAACCGGTGAAGGCCCAAAATAATTTGTTGTTTCATTTGAACCCGTACCAAATGCTGTTACAATCAACTTCCATGCATTAACATTTCCTGCAGTGCCGGAGTACCGCAACATAGCAACCTGCCCATTGGTTTCTACAACAGGCTGACTTAACGCTGTAATAATCTTACTATCCACAGATGTATCCCTATTCCTTATCATCATTAGAATTCGGATTTTCAACGAATTGGCATAGCGTTTCCAGTTAGCCATATTTCCGCCATAGATTAAATCACCCTGAGAAACATTAAAAGTGCCTGTAGCCGGAGTATTGTCGATTAAGGTTATCGCCTCATCGAGCATATCAACCAAACCATTTAATACAACTTCCTGACTGTCAAACTCAGGCTGCGGAAAGGCACTTGCGTTTAGGGCTTGTGTAAAAGGAATATTCTCCCAGCAACTGGTGGCATCGAAAAAAGCCAATGCCTTTAAAATAAGGGCTATGGCTGTTACATTATTGTTAGTTGCACCTGCTGCCCTTGCATCACTTTCTACTAATGTTAAATTCGAAAGTGCCTGATTGTACAACATGCCCCAATAGTTACCGGATAAAAATCCACCAGCTGTATTACCACCTGTTTTGGGACTATTAAATGTGTTGGAAAAAAACTGATACACATCGTGCATTCGTGTACCCAATTCAGTTGTTTTTCGGTTGCTATACTGAACGATGACAAAGGGAAGAACAGCGTTCGGATCTGCCTTTGAGGCCGATAGCGGATTAGTATTGATATCCAACTGATCGCTGCATGAAATCGGCATTAACAAACTTGCTATTGCCGGTATAAAAAATAGTAGTCTTTTCATTTGTATGATTGATTACCGTTAAAATGTAAGTCTGAGATTAAAACCTATACTACGTGTGGAGGGTACAGTGTTTCGTTCAACACCAAAACCATCTGCACCTGCGCCAAACAAGGTTGCCTCCGGATCAATGTGTGGTACTTTGGAATAAAGCAAGGCAATATTTCGACCCTCAACACCAACCTGAAGTGAATTGATAAAACCGTTCCCTAACAGACTGCGTGGAAAAGAGTATGAAATTCCTATTTCCCGTAACTTCACAAACGAAGCATCGAATACGTGAGCTTCAGGAGAGCCACCCGGATTTATATTTGTCCAGAAAGTCTGAGTACTTCTCACCGGAATATCATTGTCGCGTACACTGCCATCTTGATTGAGTAGTACACCACTTGAAATGATATAGGAGCCCTCACGGTTATAAGCAGTCTCCACACCTCCACCACCTGTCCACATACCTAACGTTGTTGCCGAACTCAGCAATCCTCCACTTCGCCAGTCAATGGTGGTTGACAGCATAAAGTTTTTAAATGTGAAATTGTTGATGAAACCCATAGTAAAGTCAGGAAGAACTGAACCAAAAGTTTTCAATGGACCTGCTTGAGGCAAGCCGGTATCAGGATTTATAATTAATCTACCGGTTTCGGTATGACGTAAATATGAATTTCCGAAGAGCTGATATTCCTGACCAGGAATGGCCACCACCTGTATATTGTTAAACTCACTGGCAATTAAAATTCTGTCAACACCCGGCATCAGTGTCTTCACTTTTGAATCCGTCTGTGTATAGTTGATGATTGAGTTCCACTGGAAATTTCCCTGATCAATAACCCTGGCATCCAATGAGATTTCTACACCTGAGGTAACAATTTCGCCTGCATTAATCCGCTTAAATCCAAAACCGGATGAAGGTGGAATAGGCGCAGCTATAATTTGGTTTCGGTTGTTCGAACTGAAGTAAGCTACATCAAGGGTAAATCGGCTTTTAAAAAATTGCAACTCAGCGCCAAATTCAATAGTGGTTTGCTTCTCGGGTTGAAGATTTTCAGGTGGTATTACATTATTCGCCTGAAATCCCAGTCGGCCATCAAATGGAAAATTTTGATTAAGGCCATATTGACCTCCTGCTTGAGCAACCGGAAAATATTGAAATAGCAGTTGGTATGGCCCAGTGTCATTTCCTACCTGAGCGGCACTCGCCCTTAACTTTGCATAATTTAAAGTAGTATTGTCCATGCCAAGCGCATCGGTAAGCACTACAGCCAGACTGGCTGAAGGATAGAAATAGGAACGATTGTCCTTCGGCAATGTTGATGACCAGTCATTTCTTCCGGTTAGCGTTAGCGTTGCCCAATCTTTATACCCAAGTACTGCCTCACCAAAAGCCCCAAAGAGCACTTGCTCAGCAAAAGCACGAGTGGGGGTATTTACTGTTGCGTTTGATGGATTGAATAATTCCGGAATGCTTAAATTCTGCGAAAAAAGTGTTTCTGATTTAAAGCCACGCTTATTGTAATTATATCCTCCCAGTAATTTGAGGGTAAAATCAGAACCAAGTTGCTTAAAATAAGTACCAATCACATCCACATTAAATTGTGTACGATTAATACCATCAATCAAAAAATCGCCTGTAGCCCTGGAGCGTGTACCCACACGATTCGTCAGGAGCCGGTCATCCATATCATAATCATAGCCAATTCTGGCAGTGAAATTCAATTCAGAAATTGGGCTAAACGTAGTTTCGAAATTTCCGATAAAACGTTCATCATTGCGCTCATTACGGTTTTCATGCTGCAGCCAAAACGGATTATTATCAGTGTTCCCTGAAGTATTTATCTGATTTCCGTTTGCGTCAATCCAGGGTTTGTAATTTTTATAGTTGGTTGACCGAACGAAACTATTTAAACCCCAAATGTTTGGATCATTTGCACCAGCCACTCCGGTGCCTTGCGACTTAGTATTGATGTATTGAATTCCAATTCGGGTTTTGAATTTTTCTGAATGCTTCATGCCCGCATTAAAACCGAGTGTAATACGATTCAGCTCGGCATTAGGTAAAATACCCGTTTGATTTAATGATGAAACACTAAGCCTGTAGTCACCTCGATCGCTGGCATCGGAAACAGAAAAATTATTGATCAATGTTTTTCCCTGGCGATAAAAATCATTAAAGTTTTTTGGGTATGCCGCCAAGGGTACAGAATCCCCCGTTATGGATTCAGTTATGTATTGACCTACAATTCTTGGACCCCAGTTATTGAAAATGGCTGAAGAATCGTACTTAAAATTCTGTCCCCCGGCATATTCATTCTGATAGTCCGGCACCCTGAATAAATTATCAAAACGCAGTGATGAATTGAACGTAACGGTTGGCTTACCTCCCTTTCCTGTTTTACCCTTCTTGGTAGTAACCAGGATAACACCTGCCGCAGCCCGAGATCCGTAAAGTGCTGTAGCTGCAGCGCCTTTCAACACATTGATGGCTTCTACATCATCAGGATTAATAACAGATGCTCCGTTAGCAAAATCCCGGTTACCACTAATTCGGTTGTTCTGAGCACTGGTGTTATCGTGTGCATCATTGATGGGAACTCCATCCACTACCCACAACGGATTATTTCTTCCACTTAAAGAAGTAATACCCCGTACCACAATTTTTGATGAGCCCCCCAGGTTACCAGAACTTTGTGTAATGGTAACACCTGTAATTTTTCCTTGCAGCGCATTAAGAATGTTACTTTCACGCGCCACTACCAGATCTTCCGACTTCACACCGGATACGGCATACCCAAGCTCCCGCGATTGTTTTTCAACACCCAGCGCAGTTATTACTACTTCTGACAATTGAGTGACATCGGCATTTAAGGAAACATCAATCATGGACCTTGACCCCACCTGAACTTCTTCGGTTTTCATTCCAATAAATGAAAACACGAGTACACCCGTTGAAGGAGACTGAATGCGATACCTGCCATCTGCATCCGTCACCGTTCCATTGGCCGTACCCTTTACGGTAACATTAACACCCGGCAACGCAGTGCCATCGTCAACCGATGTAACCCTGCCGCTTACCGCGATATCCTGCCCCTGTGCATGTGCTGCAACGAAGGCAATAAAAATAAAAATTGGTAGAACCTGCTTCATACATCTTATTTAGTTTATTAATTGAACTCCATTGTTCTGCTTTTCAGAAAATGTTACATCAAAACTGAGGAAGATGAAGCGCAAAAGAATGACCCAGAATGGGGGCTTATTACTGGTATTGTATACCACATCTTTAGGTATGGAAATAAATCAGGTTCCTTATCTAAAAAGAATCGGTCATGAAAGAAACAAGAAGGGATAAAATAGCGAAAGCCCCTCGTCCAGGGGCCTTCTCAAATCCATAGCAGAATTATCATTAACCTAAACTTATGAAGAGCTTCTACTAATGTCAGTGGATTCTGGTTCAAAGAAACCGTACGCACATCACTTTAACGTCACCCACATGGTATGATTTTATTACGTTATCAAATTAATTTTTCCTGACTTGCTTTGGCCAATGCCTCAGCTTTTGAATTAACCTGCAATTTGGAATAGATATTCTTTATGTGTGTTTTCGAAGTTTCCTTTGAGATAAATAGTTCCTCCGAAATTTGGGTGTATGTTTTACCCTCCGAAATCAACTGCAAAATCTCCGTCTCTCTTCGCGTTAAGGGTGAATTAGGGTTTACATGAAAATTGTCGATCACCATCCGGGCAATACGACTACTCATAGGGGCTCCTCCTCTACTAATTTCTTCAAGCGCTGTTAACAATTCTATATAATTGGAGCTTTTGGTAATATATCCGGAGGCACCAGCCTTTAAGGCCTCAAACACAAGGTCACTATCCTCATAAACAGTAACCATAATCACCTCTGCTGAAGGATATTTCTCTTTAATACTACGTGCCCCCTTAATACCATTTATTCCAGGCAATTCAATATCCATTAACACAATCTCAGGTTTGTCATGATTAAGCGCTGCAATCGCCTTTTCACAATTCCCATAAGCATTTATTACCATAAATTTTGGCGAACTGTTTACGATCAGGGTAAAGCTGTTTCGGATTTCCTCATCATCCTCAACAATAACAACTCTCTTTTTAAAGGCGATTGCCATGATATTGTTTGTTTAAATTAATTGTTAGCTCAACTTTGGTACCGGTATCACTGCTGGTAATTGTAACGTTACCATTCAGTCTCTTTACCCTATCCTGCATATTTCGAATACCGCTTTTGTTAACGGTTGCCTCATTGAAGCCAACGCCATCATCTTCAAAAACAAAGTTTACCTGGCCGGATTCATACGCTAAAACCAATTTTACATTCTTGGCTCCCGAATGCTTAAACGCGTTGGTCATGGCTTCTTTAAACAATAAACTGATCTGCCGGCTATAGCCATACGGTAGTTTTATTTTTTGCTTCACAGAATTGAATGCTCTGAAGCGAATGTCCTTCTCTTCGAACATCTTTTCAGCAAAATCGCGCAGATGAAGAAACAACATAGAAAGTTCATCACTTTCTGGATTGATTGACCAGATAAAATCACGTGTGCCTGAATATAAATACTTAGCGGACAACTCAACTTTGGTATACAAATCTTCAGTTTTTACGCGATTACCATTTAACCGAAGCAAACTCACATAATTTATGATCCGCGTTAACTGATTGCCCATGTCGTCATGAAAATCACGTGCTATCTCTTTTCGAATAGACTCCTGCTCTTTTTCACGGATCTTTTGCATTAATTCAAATCGACTTACACGCACCCTTACTCGCCAATAAAACATAAAAGCAATCATGCTGCCAACCAATAATGCACCACCTATCATAAAGGTTGTAGTTTTATAAAAAGGGGCCCGAATACTAAATGGATACTGTACACCTTCATTACTCCATCCACCATTAGGATCTGTAGAGACTACTTTAAAAGTGTAATCACCGGGAGGAAGATTGCTATACGTAACTTGCCCGGTGCTTGTTGGTTGTGACCATTTATTATCAAATCCTTCAAGGAGATATTTGAATTGAATGGATTGTGGATTTCGTTTGTCAACGCGGTTGAACTTAAAGGTAAGGTGATTCCGGTTATGGGGCAGAGACAGGTTAACCGGTATCTTATAAAATCCAGTCATATCCTCGGCATAATCCTCTACTCCAGATTCCCCATAAAATAACTGCACATCATATAAATGCAACGGTGAACCTATTACGTGATCTTGTGGCCGATCATTGAATCTGTACAGGCCGTCAATCAAACCAAAAAGTTTGTGTTCGTGATCAAAATAGACCGCATTCTGATTAGTTTCAACACCGGTTAGTCCATTGAAATGATTGAAATGAAAATCAGATTTAACCGCATAATGATTATCGAACAAAAAACGGGTAATACCCTTTTCACTTCCCAACCAAATAAATCCTTCATCATCGGGTTTTATTAGATACACAAAATCAGAAGGCAACCCATCACGCGTAGTAACGACTTTTAAAAGACCACGTTTAGGACTGTAAACGCCCAATCCTGAACCAGAAGAACCAATCAACAACAACGAATCCTGATAGGAGGCAATGCTAATAATGTTTGTATTCTTAAAATCATCTAATGGATAAAACTGTATCCGGTCATTTACATGATTAATTCCAGATTGGGATGCTACAAATAAGCTCTTATGAAAAGTGGAGTAGTGAGATGCGAAAATTACATTGTTATTCAAACCATCCTCCACAGTGAAGTGCTTGAATGAATTTCCACTATATCGATACAATCCATTTCGCATTCCAATCCACAATACTCCCGCAGAATCAAATTGAAGATTAAAAATCGATCCTCTGCCCAAACCATCCGCTTCATTAAACCATTGAAATGTATCCTTAACAGGATCATATTTACCTAAACCGCCATAGGTTCCTATCCAAATGGTGCCATCAGAACCTTCCAACAAACTTGTTACACCATCTTTAAGTGGTTCTTCAGGGTTTGTGTACGATTTAGTTTGCGCTTCACCAATTCTGGCAAGGCCTTTAAAATAAGTACCTGCCCAAATGTTCCCTTTACGGTCTTTAAGTACTGCTAGTACAGATTTTATGTCCTTCAAATCATACTTAACAAAGTCCCTTTCGTAAAATTTATATAAGCCATCGCCTGAAGTAGCCACCCATATATTACCCTCAATATCCTTAAGTACTGTAGTGACCAATACATCCCGTAAAACAATTTCAGCATGCCAGGACGCTTCTTTTGGCGAAATTCGCATAAGTTGATTGTTCCTTGAATACCAAAAGGTATCTGAATCATCATCATAAAACCGATAATTCCCGAAATGATTGAGCGCTAATGGATGGAGTATGTGTTTCTCTAAATCAATTTCATACAACTGACCATTAATAATCATACTGCGTTTACCCTTGTACGAGAAGAACGAAAGGGAGTTTATTTCCTCCACTGGTAATTTAATGGTATGTTCCTTCACGGCAGTGCGAACAATTAAATGGTTATTGCTAAGAAGGATGCACAGCTCATCAATCACTAACTGATGTAATCGATATATAGAATTTTCCTGGATGGGCTTATTCCAGAAATAAACTGAATCACCATAAATTTTCCCAAATGCGCCCGCTACTGAAGTAAAAAAAATAGTATCCTGCAACTCAACGATATCAGAAATTCTTCCAATCTCAAGTGAATCGGGTTTTACAAACCGCGTAAACCTTTTTCCATCAAAGCGGGTGATGCCCTGAACATGGCTCGCCCAAATGTTGTTTTTTTTATCAATAAACAGATTACCAATAACATTACTCAACAAGCCATCGCGTGTAGTGTAAACCTGGAACAATCGTCCATCAAACCTGGCCAAGCCACCACCCTGCGTACCCAACCATAAATATCCGTACGCATCTTCCACCAGGGCTTGTACCTCTGATTGTGGTAAGCCTTCAACAGCTGAATACCGTGTTACAGAATATTGTTGGGCCGGTAGGCTACCTGCAATGAAGTATATGCAGATTATTCCAATCCAATATTTCATGGCTTAAAATTACTTGAGAGAACGCTCTTAAAAATACCCCTAATTAGGTTATTTGTATGTTAGCGCTTCAGCGAAACCGGGCCATCTGTTGCACTGCCGGTATCGACCACATAACGCCAGTTGCCATCACTTTTTCGTTTCCACACCGAAACGTAATTTCCATAGAGCACCGTATCCCGCAATCCATCCGGTGTTTTAGTGTGCAATTCATATCCACCAAAGGTGTATCCAAGGTTCCCGCTTGCTTCAGCACGCAACGGTGACCAAATCAATTTCTCATCGCCCGGTGGATTTTTGTCGTACCAGTCCATCAACGCAAATTTCCCTACTACGGGTTGCTTGCCTGGTGTGGGCTTAATCACCCTTTCATCAGCATAGTAAACAAAAGCTTCTGCTATACCTTTCTCACTGGCCATTTGGTTAAACTTTATATCGGCCTCCATTACCTCATTCTTGCGATCAGCATCTGTATTGGCTGGCTGGCACGAAATAAAACACACCGTTATACTTAAAAGCACAAGCACGATTTTCATAGAATAACGATTTGGAGTATTGGATAAGTTAATTTGCCCCATACTGGGTGATTTTAAAATTAAACATAAACCCGACTATTGTAAAACGAATGTAGCTAATACACCCGAATCTTGCCTATGTATATCTCTAAATTCAAAACTGCAATCAGTTTAACCATTTTAATTCTCCATTCCATAGCGGGCAAAACGCAAAGAGCAGCGCTTCAGGAGTATTACAACAAAGCAAAAGAAGCATATCAACAAAAAAACTACCCTACCTTTTACGATCACATCAGCAAGGCGCTGGAGATACACCCCTATCACCAGGGTATAATGTATCAAAAAGCTTTGGCGGCAGCGCATAACCAAAAGCCTGATGAAGCTGTCGCGCTGTTGCAGTCAGCCATTTTGATCAGTACAACATTCGACCTTACGGTTGATGATCTCAAGTCACTCCAAAACAGGGAGGATTTTAAATCAGTTATTGCCTTAAAAGAACGACTCGGGCAACCAATTACTAACTCAGTAGAAGCTTTTACAATCCCTGATCCTCAACTTCACGCTGAGAACATTACGCCCGGCTTTAAATCCGGAACATTTTTCGTAAGCAGTATACACAAACGAAAAGTCGTTTACATCGATGTGCTTGGAAATAGTACAGATTTCATCTCCTCAAAACAAAATGGATTAGGCGCGGTGATGTGCGTTAAAGCGGACTCAAAAACAAACAGCCTCTGGGTAGCATCAACGGTTACACCCGAAATGATGGAGTACGACTCAACCCTTACATCAGCGATCTATCAATTTGATGCCCGTACAAAAAAAATGATCGCATGCTACGAGGTCGACATTGAAGCGAAAGGATTCTTTTTCGGTGACATTGTACTAAATAAAGCGGGTGAGGTTTTTGTTTCCGATAGTCAAAACAATGTGATTTTCAAAATCAACATACAAACCAAAAAGCTTGAATCCTATTTCACATCAGATGAATTCTGGAACATTCAGGGGATTAGTTTTTCGGTTGATGAAAAGTACCTGTATATCGCAGATTACATTAAAGGAATTTTCAGGTTAACCTTGAGCACTAAAGAATTAATTCAACTTCCGGTTGATGCGGTTGCATCGGTGAAAGGTGTTGATGGCTTGATTGTTTATCAGAATTCCCTCATCGTAATACAAAATGGTGTGCAACCCATGCGTGTTATGCAATTGCCATTAAACGAATCCGGTGACGGCATTATTTCAGCACGTACAATTGATCACAAACATCCCGATTTCAATGAACCTACTAACGGATGCCTCGTAAATGATACACTCTACTATGTAGCCAATAGCCAGTGGAGTGGTTATGATGCTCACAAGAAAATAAAACCTGCATCAGAACTAAAATCCATCATCATTCTTAAATCACCACTCAAACCCTGAATTATCAGCTATGAATAAAATGTAATCAAAAACATAGGAAAATGTGCAACCTCCCGGTACATCCAGAAGTCTAATGTTAAAATCCCAAAATCATGTTTAAAAATTACCTGCTCATCAGTTTTCGAAACCTCCGCAAGCAATTTTCATACTCACTCATAAACATAACAGGCCTTGGGTTAGGACTTGCCACTGCGTTGCTGTTGATTCTTTGGATTAGTCACGAATTGAGCTACGACTCGTTCCATAGCAAGTCCGACCGGATTTACAGGTGCTCCATGGAATACAGTTTTGGCGGGCAGGTCTCCAAAACATCGGTATCGCCTACTGCCCTGCTCCCGGCACTGAAAAGTTTTGCTGAGGTGGAAGAAGGTGTTCGCGTTTACAATCCATCTGGATGGAGTCCGTTTATTGTAAAAAAAGATGAGACCATCTTTCAGGAATCAAAATTCTTTTTTGCGGATAGTGGCTTCTTTCGTGTGTTCGATTATGAGTTGATTAAAGGAAATCAACAAAAAGCCCTGACAGAACCATACTCCGTTATACTCACTGAAAATACGGCTCAAAAATACTTTGGTAATGAAGATCCTACCGGGAAAACCCTTACCATAAACAATGCCCGTGACTATACCGTAACCGGTGTACTCAAAAATCCACCTGATAATTCCATCCTGCATTTCGATTTTCTGGGCTCATTTAATTCATTGGCGGTAACACGTGAAAAACCATTTTGGTGGAGCGCTAATTATCAAACCTTTTTGGTGTTGCACAAAAATGCTTCACTAGCTGAACTTGATCACAAACTAAATGATCTGGTAAAGAAGGAACTGGCTGCTGATCTTACCCATTCAGGTGATTATGTGCGCTACAACTTCATGAAGTTAACCGATATTCATCTTCGCTCTGATTACAGCACGGAAGAAGCAACCCTGGGCGACATCAAATATGTTTATATTTTTTCGATAATAGCCATTATGGTTCTGGTTATTGCCAGCATCAATTATATTAACCTGGCTACGGCCCGTGCAGCCGACCGCGCAAAGGAAGTAGGATTACGAAAAGTAGTAGGCGCTGTGCGGCAACAACTTTTTGCTCAGTTCATGGGTGAGTCTATTGTGATCACGGTGCTTTCATTTCTGTTGGCCTTTTTTCTCGCGCAGCTCATGCTGCCCTTTTTCAATCACCTTACCGGAAAGGAATTTGTATTTTCATCTTTGCTCTCGCCAACATTCCTGTTAATCAGCCTGGGAATTTTAGTACTGATTGCGCTTCTTTCCGGGGCGTATCCGGCAATGGTTATTACCGGTTTTAAACCGGCTACTGTACTGAAAGGAAACTTCCGTTTCAGTGGTCGCGGTATTTGGTTGCGCAAAGCGTTGGTGATTACACAATTCAGCATCTCTGTTACCCTCATTGTCGGCACCTTAATCATTCAAAAGCAACTTACCTTCATTCAGTCGATCAAGTTGGGTTATGATAAAGAGAACACCATTGTTTTACCCTACGACCGCAACAAACTAGAAGTTTTCTCATCCTTTAAAACAGAATTGATGCGCTCGGGTGTTGTTAACGAAGTTGGGCGTGGTAACGAGTCGCCTGTTCAGATACGAGGGGGCTACACAATCAGCTCGGCTGAAAGTTCAGAACGCGGTATAATCATTAGCGGCTTGCCTGTAGATGAAGGATATCTTCCTTCCTTAGGTATGGAATTATTGCAGGGGAGAAATTTCACCGAAGCCGATGTAAAACGGGTGTCAACCGATACGGTTTATACATTCATTCTTAATGAGTCAGCACTTGCCTCCATGTTTCTTGATCAGGAAAAGGCAATAGGAACTCCTGTTCAACTTGGACAGCGGAAAGGCGAAATTATTGGCGTGGTTAAAGATTTTCATTTTTCATCCCTCCACAATGCCATCGGTCCGCTGGTAATCTTCCCGGAAGAATTTCAGCTAAACCATGTGTTTGTGAAATTGAAAGCTGGTGATACAAAACAAGCCTTGGAAAAAATAGAATCCATTTCAAAAATCATTTATCCCCATCGTCCGTTTGAATTTCAGTTTGTTGATCAGCAATACGCAGCATTGTATCAAGCTGAAGAGCGCATGGGCTCAATTTTTACTGTTTTTGCCACATTTGCAATAATCATTGCATGTATGGGGCTATTCGGGTTGGTCTCCTTCTCGGCAGCACAACGAACAAAAGAAATCAGTATTCGAAAGGTGTTGGGCGCTACAGCGCAAAACATTGTTATACTCATCACACGCGATTACACACCACTCATATTAATTGCGATTGTAATCGGATTACCTGTTTCATGGTTTATGATGGCTGAGTGGCTTAATTCATTCGCCTATAAAACTGAAATCGGACTTTCTCCTTTGTTATGGGCATCATTTCTTTGTGTAATCATAGCCTTTGGAACCGCCAGCTACCAAGCGGTTAAAGCTGCCTTTGTTAATCCTGCCGACAGCCTGCGTAATGAATAGCGCTGGTGGAATGTGCATGCATTTGTGACTTTCACGAAAGCTTCGGATTATTAGGCAAAGAAACGCGCCTTGCTGTCGGATGATGAAATACGCCAGGAGTATGAAATCCTCGAGAAGTCGAAAAAGGATTCGCGTGCATTTGGTGCATTGTACGAAAAATACTTCGACCGGATTTTCAATTTCATTTACCGCCAAACCGATGATGAAGACCTTACGGCCGACCTCTGTTCACAGGCCTTTCTCAACGCCCTGAACCATGTAAACCGATTTGAATTCAGGGGCGTTCCGGTTTCGGCCTGGCTCTACCGAATTGCAGCGAACGAAGTAAACAAACACTACCGAAAACTTAAATCTGCTCGTGTATTTAGCATTGAGGAAGTACGCGTGAAAGAATTGGTAGAAATGGGTGCAGAGGGTTGGGATGAAGAACTGGTACAACGGCTTATTGGCTATTTAAAAGAATTGCCCACCGATATGCTGGAAGTATTGGAGCTTCGGTTTTTTGAAGACAAAGACTTTAAAGAAATTGCGTACATTCTGAACATCACGGAAAGCGGAGCAAAAATGCGAACGTACCGGGCACTGGACAGGCTGCGGAAAAATTTTAACCTTAGCATCAAGTACGATGGGAAGAAATGAGATACGGTTGAGGCGAAACATGATGAGCTCGGGTCGTATTGCCCGTCACCGGAATTATACTGAGCTTATGCGTCAGCATGATCGTGATACACGACTGAAGCGGATTTTACGCGTGTTCACCTATTTCCTTATTGTGCTGTTTCTGCTGATTATCCTGCTTATTGTTGTTCGCTGGGAGTCGAAGCAAACAGAAAAATCAGATAATAAATCATCTGTTGAAAGTTTTCATGTAACTCAACGTGACTTTATCTCAGGTTTATGATTAGGAAGGTGTAGCAAAAAAACCTGACCTATGGAACCCAAGAAAAATCCAAACAAAGATGTACATCGGTACACCAAACAATTTTTTCTGTTCGGCTTTGCCATTAGTGTTGCCCTGGTAATTGTAGCATTTGAGTGGCGAAGTCGTGTGTCGCAAAACGATGGTTGCGATTTACCTGATCCGCGTGACATTACATTTTACCCGTACGAAGTGATTCAGGTTAAAAATGAAACACCTTCACCTGATAAACCAAAGAAAGTAAAACTAGTCGACCCGGATAGAATTATCGAAGCGGATAATACAGAGAAAGATACTAGCGATGAACCACTTGCTGTTGAAATTCCGGAAGCTCATGCTACAGGATCAATAGAAATAGATATACCCATTGAAGTGTCAATTGACACTTTTATTGTGGTAGAAAAAATGCCTGTACCGGTAGGTGGGTTCGATTCATTTTATAGGCAACTAGGAAAATCCGTTAAGTACCCTTCGCTCGCCAAACGCTCCGGCACAGAAGGAAAAGTATTTGTAGAGTTTGTCATTAATGAATTTGGCGAACCTGTAAATTTTAAAGTTGTTAAAGGAATCGGTAGCGGGTGCGATGAAGAAGCTATACGTGTACTGAAACTCGTGCAGTGGGAGCCCGGCAAGCAACGGGGCAAACCAGTAGCCGTGAGAAAAGTTTTACCTGTTTACTTTAAGCTGAACTAGTTGTAACTGAGCAAATGACAAAAATGTGATTGTGCATCGCTATGCATTAGCGCTTTAGTGGAGAAAGATTTTCATGCTTGCCTGGTAAAAGTAAATCCGTGTGAAATGCGGGAAAGACCACCAACTACCCTTACCTTTTCTGCAGAATTATTTCGGCCATAGGCAAAGCACCCAGTTATAAAGATGTGCTCAGTAATCCCTTCAGCATTTCAAAAGAGGTATTAGGTAACGGACTGGATGCAGGAACAGCCTATGAAATCTTATCCATTGATATTGCTGATATTGACATCGGTAAAAATATCGGGGCCCTACTACAAATTGATCAGGCCAATGCTGACTTAAATATTGCGAAAGCAAAAGCCGAGGAACGTAGGGCTATGGCTGTTGCCTTGGAGCAGGAAATGGTTGCCCGAACACAAGAAGCACGGGCAAAAGTTATTCTGGAAGAAGTAAAAATTCCTACTGCTATATCCGGAGCTTTCAGAAGTAGAAAGATGTTTAATTGATCTTACGACACTCAATAAGCCAGTCCCACGGATAAGGATCCTTCATCCAACGGACGGGCTTATCAAACTCCGTATTCCAATCGAACTCAATTTTTTCAATAGCGGTAACGCTAAGGCCTGCTTCATGCAACAGCACCTGTAACTCACAATGTGTATAATGCTTGGTGGGCACGTTGTTGATGTGGATAATACCCTGTACAAGATCGGGCTTATCTGCTTTGAAATAATCGAACTCATGTGCTGGAATGTCCTTTAGCAGCGTACCTTCCTTCCTATACAGGCGCATCAACTGCCAGGAAGCATGCAAGACTGACTCCAGTGAAGGCACAACGATAAGGGCACTACCTCCTTGCTTCAACGATTTCTGGATATTCCTAAACATCACTTCATTTTTCTCTACCTCAGGCAACATGATTACGTTGCAGCAAAAAGCAAAATCAGCAGGGGTAATTTTCAAGCGAGGATTTGAAAGATCAGCATGCTTGAATGTAATGTTTTTATAGGGGCGTTGCTGGGCGGTTAAAAGACATTCTTCTGAAATATCAAGGGCAAGAACTTGTTTGAAAGCAGGTGCGAGATAAGGAAATGCCTTACCTACTCCACAACCAAAATCGATTGCTCGCTTTGACTTGCTTGCGTGCTTTTTAAAATATCGAGGTAGGATTTTGTTCTTGTCGCTTTTGAATACATCAAAAATTTCATCTTCATAGCTGGGGGCAATGGTGTTCCAATGCTTTTCCTGATCCATATTGGGCTGAATTTAATTTTCGCTAAAATAAAAAATCCCGGCCATCGTTCGATAACCGGGATATTTAGTGCACTCGCAGGGATTCAAACCCCGAACCTTCTGATCCGTAGTCAGATGCTCTATTCAGTTGAGCTACGAGTGCAGACCAAAATTGGACTGCAAATGTAAAGAATAAATTCACTCAGCAAAAAACTGTTTTTGCGCCACCCAACAAAAAACCTATTTTTGACGCCTATTAAACCCACAAGAAATCGTGATCTCCAGAAAATTGTCCCTGCTTATAATTCTCGCAAGCCTTGCTTACGTTGGTTTCGGTCAGTCAACTGATGAACCGCGCAACGAGCCCAGAAAAGGAAGACCTGATATACCGGGGACTTTCCTGGTTGATTTTGGGTTCAATATCCCCTTTGGTAAGAATGGAAATTTTAACACCAATTTCTGGGGTAGCCGTACGCTAAATCTTTACTACCAAGGTGAAAAGCGATTAGGATCCAGTAAGCTCAGTGTGCTTCCGGGAATAGGACTGGGTTTGGAGCGGTATAGATTCTCCAACGATGCCACCTTGCAATACAAAGCCGGCCCCGGAGGTTTGTTTGACTCGTTGATTTTTGTTCCGGCTGAATCGCGATTTATTGAGCCCAACCGGATTAACAAGTCACAACTCATTATGAATAATTTAGACATTTTACTCGATTTACGTTTCACTGCCAACCCCAATGATCCAAACCGTAGTTTAAAAGTCTCCGTAGGATTAAAAGGTGGATTTGTTTACGATTCATTCACTAAAATCAAGTACCGCGAAAACAGCGAAACGAAAAAAATAAAAGATAAACAAGATTGGAACTTAAACCAGTTCAGGTACGGTGTTACCTTCCGGGTGGGCATCGGTAATTTCAATGCTTTTGCTTACTACAACTTATCACCCATTTTCCAAGTAGACGGAGCACCGAAGGGCACTGAGTTAAATACGTTTACAACAGGTATCTCGCTGGCTGCCTTTTAAAACAAGCCTAAGCGAAATATTCCCTGCTTCACATATACTGTTTAAATAACCGGGTTACATCTTCATAGAACAGCCTTTCATGCTGCTCTGTTGCTTCTAAGGAATTTGATTGGCGGATCTGATTCATAACCTCTTTGTAGTGAACTGTATCAACCGGATGAATCAGCATCTCTTTCAAGTCTCGTTTGATAAACTCCACTTTTACACGTGTAAGTTCTTTGAGGTGGTATACCTCTGAAAAATGATTGATCAAAAAACGTTCATCTAAAAAATCTTTGATCAGGTTGTTACGGATTGTTCGAACATGATCCAGAATAGCTTCTTCAGATAATCGCGCAACACCCGTAATATTTGTTTTTTCCATGCGTTTAAAAAATATGAATTCAATACTAAGATAAAATTCAGAGAATTCAGCATTAAGCTTTTATAGATTACTGACAATTAATGTCAGGTATTCAGGTTAAGTTAAATTAAAAAATATGTACCTTTTCCTATAAATCATTTTTTACCATGAAAAAGCAGTCCCATTCTATCGGGTATTTATTGGTGTTTTTATGCTTAACCTTTAATGCCTTATCCCAGAATTTATATACCGCGCGTGGTTATTGGGAGGAGTCGAACAAGGAAACCTATCGAAAAATCAAACAAAAAGAGCGGGTGAATGATCCTTTAAATGATGAAGAGCGGAATTACCTGATTGATTACGAACGCTATCTGGCCAATTATTTTGAGCGCCTTTCGGATGCCGAAAAATTGCGCTATGAACAAATGAAACCTGAGTGGGACAGGGAGTTGCTTTCACCTACAAAACCCGAAGTCGTAAAAGAGGAATTTGAATGGCGAGGGCGCGATAGATTTGTAAACTTTTTATACGGTGCTATTTATGGAACAAGCTTCGTGTTGATTGCTGAAATTGACAATGCAGCAGCAGTAGGTATCCCCTTGGTAACCGGTGGGCTGTGGGCCCTTGGACCCGTGTTCAATCCTAAAAAGTACGAAACTATTGACCGACCTGTACTCAGGGCCAGTAATACAGGAAAATTTCTTGGGTTTGTATATGGCGCTTCACTTGGAATAATGCTGGGTGGGGATTCTGAAAACACTTATAAGACAGCTCTTGGGCTTGGCACACTAAGCAGCATTGCTTTGGGCGAGGTTGGCTTTCAGCTTCAGAAAAAAAGAAACTTCTCGGAAGGACATATTGAACTTATGCGACACTATGGTGTGGTAGGCCCTTGGTTGGGATTATCGGGAATTGCTGCCACAAACACTGAAAATGTAAACCTGATTGGTGCCTCACTACTGGCGGGTGGTGTGAGCGGACTTTTGGTAGGCAATCAAATGTCAAAAAAGTATGATTATACCAAAGGTGATGTTGATAACATCAGCACATTCACCTGGATTTCAACGGGTATTGGCTTTACCGTAATGCTTGAAGCTTTTCAAAATAATGGTTCAAATGCGTTGTTGCTGATTCCGGCAGCTGGTACAGTTCTGGGCACTGCATTAGCACAGAAGTCAGTAAGGGGTGTATACTTAACCAAACGCCAGGGAAGCACAATCAGTTATTCATCCGGTGGTGCAGCACTGCTGGGACTGGGCTTAGTTACATTATTGGAAACAGAATCGGCTACCGTTGCCATTGGAGTACCCACTGCTTTGGCCTTAATTACCCAACAGATTTTATTTCACAAATACAAGGGCGAAAACCTGCTTCACGGTATTCAGGGCAGGGGTAACAAAGATTCTTCAGTTCGTTTTTCGGTGCGATTAACCCCTGAAAATTATTTCATCAATCAGCGGTTGCCCATGCGCTCCCCGGAAGGCTACGGTTTGCAATCAGGACTCAATAATCAGATTGTTAATCTTAAACTTACCTTTTAATCTTCGCCCCCTTTAGGTTAAAGTATTTAATGCTCGCTTGACTTTTGTACATGTTCTATTAACTTTGAATTCAAAAGTACTTTTAATGAAAGAAATACACGATTATCAAGGCGACATTGCCTCCATCCGGACAGCGATGGAGCGATCTGTCAAATTCCTTTCACTCAGTGGCCTGTCGGGCGTACTGGCCGGTATCTACGCTTTGATCGGTGCTACGGCTGTCTACTACTTAATTTATTATCCACACTCTCCTTTCGGGTTCCGGTTTTATTATGTCAATGAACACGACATTGTACTGAAACTGATGATAATCGCAGCTCTGGTTTTAGTGCTCTCAATCGCTACTGCATTTATAATGAGCCAGCGCAAGGCAAAACGCTTAGGCCTCACCATCTGGAATAAAACCAGCAAAGATCTCACGGCAAATCTTTTCATTCCGCTGATAACCGGTGGTTTGTTGATATTGATATTAGTCTCCCGTGGTTACTATGGCATTGTTGCTCCAGCATGCCTGATATTTTACGGACTTGCACTGATTAGTGCCAGTGCCTATACCGTAAATGAAATTCGTTACCTGGGATTTTCCGAAATCGTACTGGGGTTAGTTGCAGCACTTCTGCCGGGTTATGGGCTTGTCTTCTGGGCCCTTGGTTTTGGACTGTTGCATATTGTATATGGCGGTGTAATGCATTATCGTTACGATTCGTGAAAAACCCGTTTGATCAACTGGATCGGATACTGGAGCATCGTATACGGTTGCAGATTATGTCTGTACTCGTAGCGAATGATTCGTATGATTTTAATTCCCTGAAGGAAGTATTGAATGTTACCGATGGTAATCTGGCTTCAAACCTTAAGGCCTTGGAAAAAGAAAAATATATCTCTGTTTCCAAGTCGTTCGTTGACCGAAAGCCAAACACCAAATACAAGGCTACGGAAAAAGGAAGAAATGCGTTTAAGAAACACCTTGATGCCCTGGAAGAATTGATCAAAACACAACAGTAAAAAAATTTTTACCTATATACTTTGAATTTAAAAGTACTTTTAAACGATAATAAACTATGGAACAAACCAAATCAACAAATCTCCTCGATCGATTCAATCAGTGGCTGAAGGAATCGATCACTGTAAAACTTGTTTCAATCGGATTTTTAATTCTGATCCTGCTCATACCCGCAGCGTGGATTGAAAACATGATCGTGGAACGACAACATCGCGCTGAGTCGGTTATTGCCGAAGTGTCAAACAAATGGTCGGGTAACCAAACGTTATCCGGTCCTATTTTAGTGATGCCCTACAAGCATCGTGAAACCATTAAAATTGATAAGGACCAAGTAGAGATAAAAGAGAGCACGCGTAAAGCATTCTTTCTTCCTGAAGCACTTGACATCAGCGGAACGGTGAATCCTGAAAAATTGCATCGTGGAATTTTTGATGCCGTGGTATATGAATCATCACTCAACATGAAAATCTCATTCAGTAAACCAGATTTCAAACGGCTTGAAATTGCTGAAGACATGGTTCTTTGGTCAGAAGCCCATCTGATCATTGCCATCAGTGATCTTCGCGGAATCAGTAAAAATCCACCAGCCATAAAGGTTGGCAACCAAAGTCTGAGTGCTGAACCTGCACAAAACATTGGTGTATCCACACACAAATTCGAACGTACAGTTCAACCACGGGCTTACGATGATGGCTCATATTCCATTAAATCAGCAACCGGTATTGTTGCCCCTTTAAACTGGAATAGTGAAGAGGATTTTTCAGCACTTAGTGATATCAGTTTCAGTTTAAAAGGAAGCAGCCAGTTGAATTTTGTTCCTTCTGGAAAAACAACATCTGTAAAACTCTCAGGTCCTTGGCCCGATCCAAGTTTTGATGGAGAATTTTTACCCTCCACACGTGAGGTAACTGATAAAGATTTTACCGCCACCTGGAATATTCTACACTTCAACAGGCCATTCTCACAACAATGGAAAGACAGCCACCAGGAATTGGTAGGTTCTGAATTTGGGTTGAAACTGTTGATACCCGTAGATCAATATCAAAAAAGTATCCGCACAGCCAAATACGGTATCCTCATCATCATGCTTACGTTTGTGGCGTTGTTCCTGGTAGAGATCACGCAAAAAATCAGGATACATCCGTTTCAGTATATTCTTATCGGTGCGGCACTCATTATATACTACACGCTTTTGTTAAGCTTCTCAGAGCAAGTTGGCTATAACATGGCATACTGGATTTCAACCGGAGCAACTGTAATCTTGATCGCAGCTTATTCAACCTCATTTCTAAGAGATAGAAAGCTAAGTTTATTGTTCACTACCCTATTGGTGATTTTTTACACGTTCATTTTCATCATCATCCTGCAACAGGATTTCTCACTGCTAATCGGAAGTGTTGGATTATTCCTGATTGTGGCTACACTGATGTACTTCAGCAGGAAGGTGGACTGGTATAAAGATTCTTCCTCGAATTTAGAATCATAATAGCAAGCTAAATAAGAAGCTGGTTTATCACCAGCTTCTCTATTTTCATTCTTTATCCAAAAACGGATAACGATAATCCACAGGCGGAACAAAGGTTTCTTTGATGGTGCGCATCGAAACCCAACGTAGCAGGTTTACTTTGGCCCCTGCTTTATCGTTAGTGCCCGAACCCCTGGCACCACCAAACGGTTGCTGACCAACTACCGCACCGGTTGGTTTATCGTTAATGTAGAAATTACCGGCTGCATTGCTTAACTTCTTTGTAGCCAATTCAATGGCATAGCGATCCTTCGCAAGGATAGATCCTGTTAAGGCGTAGGGTGAAGTACTGTCAACCAGTTCAAGGGTTTGTTCAAAATTCTCTTCGTGGTACACATACACGGTTAGTACCGGGCCGAAAATTTCTTCACACATGGTAATGGATGAAGGATCTTTTGTTTCAATGATCGTAGGTTCAATAAAGTACCCGTTCGATTTATCGTACTTACCCCCGGCAATAATTTCGTTCATCGGATTTTTGCGGGCGGTTTCAATGTAACCGGTAATGGAATCAAAAGCCTTTTCGTCAATCACCGCGTTGATGAAGTTACCGAAATCTTCCGTGCCACCCATCTTAAAGGTTTTCAAATCTTCGAGCACGTATTTCTTCACATCGCTCCATAAGTTTGAAGGTATGTAGCAACGTGAAGCAGCCGAACATTTTTGGCCCTGGTATTCAAATGCCCCACGCGACATAGCCGTAGCCACTTCTTTCGCATTCGCGCTTTTGTGAACCATAATAAAATCCTTACCACCTGTTTCGCCCACAATGCGCGGGTACGACTTGTACTTATGGATATTGCTTCCAATCGTTTTCCACATGCCCTGAAATACGCCCGTGCTTCCGGTAAAATGGATGCCCGCAAAATCTTTATGATTAAAAATTACATCCCCCGCATCCGGTCCGCTCACGTAAACCAAATTAATCACACCATCGGGCAACCCCGCTTCTTTCAACACCTGCATGATCACATTCGCAGCATAAATCTGTGTGTTGGCTGGTTTCCACACTACAGTGTTGCCCATTAAGGCAGCACTGGTGGGAAGATTGCCCGCAATGGCGGTAAAGTTGAATGGCGTTAACGCGAACACAAATCCTTCCAACGGACGATACTCCATGCGATTCCATATGCCTGCCGATGACTCAGGCTGCTCATGATAAATCTGGCTCATGAAATACACATTGTAGCGCAAAAAATCGATCAATTCACACGCTGAGTCAATCTCTGCCTGAAATGCATTCTTCGATTGCCCCAACATCGTAGCTGCATTGATTTTGTATCGATACGGACCGGCCAGCAGATCGGCTGCCTTTAAAAAAATACCCGCGCGATGCTCCCAGCTGAGGTTTGCCCAAAGTTCCTTCGCGCCTAAAGCCGCGTTGATGGCTTGTTCCACATGCTGCTTATCGCCAAAATGAAAATGCCCCAGCAGATGTTTATGATCGTGCGGAGGATTTAACGGTTTTTTATTATCCGTACGAACTTCTTCACCCCCGATGTACATGGGTATATCCAATACCTGGCTGCGTGCATCCTGCAGCGCCTTTTTCAATAACTCGCGCTCTTTGCTGCCCGGGCCGTATGATAAAACGGGCTCATTTTTGGGTACAGGAACATTGAAAAATCCTTTTGGCATAACGAATGAATTTTGATTGAATTAATACGTTTTTTCAGGCGGCAAAGTTAATCAAAGCAGCGTACAAAGCTCCTTCAAACTCCTGATTTCGTGGTTAACGTCCACTTCATGACGGATACCTTCCGGATTAAATAAAATAGTATCAATTGCAGCGTTTTGGGCACCAGCAATATCAGTCAACAGGTTATCCCCTATCATGATGCAGGCCGTTGATTCTATTCCATTAACATCCATGGCATACTGAAAAATTTCAGGGGATGGTTTTTTAAAACCTGCCTTCTGCGATGTAACAATGTGATCAAAGAATGATTCAATCTTGGAAGTTAAAATCTTAATGCGTTGAATGTCTTCAAAACCATTTGTGATCACTGTAAGAGAGTAGCGATCGGAAAGGTAGTCGAGTATTTCCAGTGCATGGGGTATCAGATAACCTTTTTGCGGACAAGCATGCAAGTAATGTTCGGAAAGTTTTATTGCCAGTTCATCATTTTGCACCTTTGATTTTTCCAGTATTTGTACAAACCGTTCTCTCCGGATTACCTCACTGGTAATTTTTCCATGATCGTATAAATGCCACAACTGCTGGTTTACCTCCTTGAAATGCTGATGAAATTTAGGAAATGCATCAATACCCTGCGCATGCAGTTCATACTGTTCGTATAGCTCAACTAAGGTTTCGTATGAATTTTTATCATAGTCCCAAAGCGTGTGGTCAAGGTCAAAAAAAACAGTAGTGTAAGGATGGGGCATAAAGAGTACGATCAGCTAGTAAAAATTAAGTGGTTATTTAAACCATGCTTCAGCCTGAATTTGAATTTTGTTGATGGCCAATTCGCGATTGGAGAATAAGGTTTTATAAAGTTGCAGGTCATGCTGAAGTTGCTGGTCTTTGTGCAGAAACTGGAAGATCTGGTTTATGATTTCATATACCTCATCCTTAACCTGATAAAACACCCAATGGTTATACCTGCGGAACGAAAGAATGCCTGAATTTTTAAGGTAAATAAGGTGCCGTGATGTTTTAGCCTGTGTAAAACCCAGAATCTGCTCCAGATCAGAGATACACATTTCGCCATTCTTAAAAATTAAGTGCAGAATGCGCAACCGGGATTCATCGGCACAGGCTTTGAAAATCTGTGAACCTAGCGTAAGATTAAAATTTTTAAGACGCATGGCAAAACTTAACTAAACCGTTCATCCTGCAAAGGTATTGAAATTAGGTAGTTAAACCCTGAATCAGTATTTTTGAGCTCATCGATTTTAGTCAAAATCTCTGCGTAGGTGAAGGCAAAGCACATTTTGAGTTTAGCGATTGTGGTGTTGGCTATAATGTCGGCTTTGACAGGCTACTCACAAAATCAGCGAAGGATTATTCAGCTTTCGGGTGTGGTACTCGGCTTGGAGGAAAACGACCGGGTTATACAACTTCCTGGCGTACACGTGTACATTCCAAAAGCAGGTCGGGGCATTCCTACCAACTCAATGGGTTTCTTTTCACTGCCCGTTCTGGTGGGCGATAGTGTGGTGATTACTTCAGTGGGTTACGAAAGGCAATACTACATCGTACCCGATCATCCCAGCGAATACCTGACCATTATTGTTGAACTGGTGCAGGACGTTACCTACCTTAGAGAAGTTCAGGTAATGGCATTCCCAACCGAAGAAGTATTTAAAGAAGCCATTTTGGCCTTAAATATTCCTACTGATAACAGCAAGATTGATCAAAGAAACCTGAACCAGGAGTTGCTCGCCTTAATGCTGAAAACCACGCCCATGGATGGCCCCATGAATCAACGCTATTACCTCGATCAGTGGGCATCATCAACCCAATACAAATACGGCCCACAAATGAACCCATTCATGAATGTCTTCAACTGGGCTAAGTTCTTCCAGTCCCTTAAACAGGACACTAAGAAGAAGTAGACATCCCTTCATTCCTGAAAAGAACAAAATGTTTTTGCCCTGAAACCAAAAGGGTTCTAAACACATAGCACCTTGGCAAAATCACCTTATCAAACTTATGTAATTCTAATCTGTAAACTGAAACTCTTCCATTTCCAAGCCGTAAAACCGGTCGATTAAGGTTATGAAGAGGTTCAGATTCATATTCATCCTGTTAGCATCCTTCCTGTACATTCCTGTAGTGGATGGAAGCACAGAAAGAGTTGGCTCTGACAAGGGTGAAGAAATTATTGAGGTTGTATTCGGCACGAGCGCTAAACCTCAAGGTCACAAAAAGAGACTGATCTATTATAGATCCTCAACAGATTTCTCAACCCGGTCTGCCAACCAATCAAAGCTATCAACAGACCAATTTCAGGAGTCCAAATACCAATCTATTTATTTACTCAACCGATGTCTTTTGATTTAATGGATAAGCACTTCAAGCTAGTGGCTCATTAATTATCCGTTAACATTAAATCAAAATACATTATGAAAACTGCCAATATCGGCCAGGATATACTGGTCTGGACATTTATCGTTTCACTGTTTGTAGCGCTTACTGTTTTCTCAATCAATTTTATTCGTGCAATCACACCAACTACTACCTCTATGGTGATTAGTATTGATTCGCAAAAATTGAATGATTGAAACTTATGGGGGTAAACCATTTATTGAATGCATTCCGGCTAAGCCAGAAGCGTATTGGAAAGATCAGTCTAAAGGATGTTCATAAAGGGAATACTCCTGTATTAATATCGGACTATTTTTAACAAGCCTGATTGGCTACAACTCGATAACAAAATGAAAACACTATCTGCAAAAGTATTTTTGGCAATGCTCTCCTTAACAGGATTGCATGCTCAACCGGGTAAAAACTATACTACACTATCCGAGGCTATGATTAACCCTGAACGGGTTTATTGGCTGACCTTACGCGATGAAGGACTTGACCAAATACCCGTGGAGGTTTTTAAGCTGAAGAACTTAAAGTACCTGGATCTAAGCAGGAATAACATTAACCTTATTCCAGATGATTGTTGCATGTTTTTCTTGACGAACATCAAATCATGCCCTCCACACTTCCCGAACTGGCAAGCCTAAAGTACTTACATTTTTCAGGTAATGGAATTAGCCAGTTGCCGGAAAACATTATGGCGTTAAACAACCTTCAGGTATTGTCGATTCATAGCAAAAACTTCGTTCTTTCAGAACATATCAAGGAGTTGCGTCAAATGCCTTCCCTAAGGGAAGTTCAGTTAAATGGCGATTACGTGTATAAACTTAACGGTAATCCGGTTTACACGCCTGCCAGGGGCATGAATGAAATACGGCTTGTGCCTGCAAGTAATGGTTACCGCAACGATGGAATAGCTGTACCCGGCATCCACTTTTAATGAGTGTTATCAAAGCATTAAAAACTTTAAACTTTAACAATTAAATCAGAAAGTACTATGAAATGGATCGTATTGGAAGAGAATCCTAAAGCCGACAACTACATAGCCGTAGTGCTATCGGATCGGTTTAAGAAACTCCAAGTGGAGAAAAAAGCCCATGCTGTATTTGAAAATGTGGATGACGCATTAAAACGTGCCCGTGAACTACGGAATATTTATGGCGTAAAAACCATAAAGCTTTTCCAGCTTTAATACTGGTTGTGATCGTTATAAAACAAAAAGCCTGTTCAGCTTTGCTGAACAGGCTTGCTTTGTCGGGGTGAGAAGATTCGAACTTCCGACCCCCACGTCCCTAACGTGGTGCGCTAACCGGGCTGCGCTACACCCCGAAAACTATTGTAAACCTCGAATACATTGCCGATTGGCCAGAAAAATCCTCAATCGGGCTGCAAGTATACTAAAAAGTATAGTTGACCTGAAACACCATCTAAAATTTGTCTAAAAAGTGCTGGCTTAACAGCGGTATCAGTACCATTCAGCAAAGCACCAGTCACCAGGCATGCCAAAGTTCGTTTAATCTTGATGCTACTTCTCTTGTATGATGCTGCAATAGAAGAAAAAGGAAGCTAAAGAAGCGAATGTCTGATATTTGAAAATCAAATTGCATAGCACATCAGTCATTAGTGTGAAGAATATTCAAATGAAATCATTCATCTATACTGAATACTTTTTTAACTGATGATCATAAATAATAAACGATCATCACTGCACTTACTTAATCTTAACTAACATCATCATGACTGATGGAGCAAAAATTGTAAAATAGGTCCGACTGAATTATTTAGTCGAAAATTTTGCAAATTCAAAATGAAGTAGTACCTTAGATGAGTTTTAAATAAATGTTTAACTAAAAATCAAAACGCTATGGCAAAGAAAGCGAAAAAAGCAGCGAAGAAAAAAGTAGCTAAGAAAGCTAAGAAGGCTGCAAAGAAAAAGAAGTAATTGAAGTTGATGGAAACATCAACAAACAAAAAAAGCTGATCGATGATCAGCTTTTTTTATTTCCACTCAACGTAATTCAATCACCTTTCAAGATGCTTGTTACCTTGTTCAAAATAATTTTTGCTGCATGCGGTATTTTAGTTCCTGGGCCGAATACAGCAGCCACACCTTTTTCATAAAGGAAATCGTAATCCTTCTTCGGAATCACCCCGCCTGCAATCACCAGAATATCTTCCCGTTTCAACCGTTTAAGTTCTTCAATCAGCTTGGGAATCAATGTTTTATGACCAGCCGCAAGGGATGATGCCCCTACAATATGAACGTCATTTTCAACGGCCTGACGGGCTACTTCCTCTGGGGTTTGAAAGAGCGGACCGATATCAACATCAAAACCCATGTCCGCAAAAGATGTGGCGATTACTTTCGCTCCACGATCATGACCGTCCTGCCCCATCTTCGCCACGAGTATCCGCGGACGTCTTCCATCGAGTTTGGCAAACTCATCGGTAAGCTTTTGCACTTCCCTGAAGTCATCATCTTCTCCCCGTTGTTGAGAATAAACTCCGGAGATTGTTCGTATGGTGGCCTTGTGTCGTCCAAAATGTTTTTCCATGGCATCCGAAATCTCACCTAAGGTAGCACGTTTTCGCGCAGCATCAATGGCAAGCGCAAGCAGGTTACCTTCGCCTGTTCGGGCACATTCTGCCAACGCGTGGAGTGAATCTTCCACGCCTTGCTGGTCGCGTTCGTCTTTCATTTTTTTCAATCGTTCAACCTGCGATTTCAGCACGGCAGTGTTATCAACCTCCAGGGTTTCAATATCGGAAGCTTCACCGCTGATGAATTTATTTACACCTACTAAAACATCTCTTCCTGAATCAATGCGCGCTTGCTTTCGTGCAGCGGCTTCTTCTATACGCATTTTTGGAATACCCGTTTCAATGGCTTTAACCATACCACCAAGCGATTCAATCTCTTCCAAGTGCTTCCACGCCTTCTCCACAAGTTCCTTCGTGAGGGACTCTACATAGTACGATCCACCAAAAGGATCGACCACGCGAGTCATGTTGGTTTCATCCTGTATGAACAGTTGAGTGTTCCGTGCGATGCGGGCAGAAAAGTCGCTGGGAAGTGCGATGGCTTCATCCAACGCATTGGTGTGCAGCGATTGCGTATGCCCACAGGCCGCTGCCATAGCTTCAATACAGGTGCGTGCTACGTTATTAAATGGATCCTGCTCACTCAAACTCCAACCTGAAGTTTGACTGTGGGTGCGCAGGGCCATTGATTTGGCATCTTTCGGATTAAAATCCTTAACAATTTTCGACCACAACAACCGACCTGCACGCAGCTTGGCTACCTCCATAAAAAAGTTCATGCCAATGGCCCAAAAAAACGAGAGTCTTGGAGCAAACTCATCGATTGACAAACCGGATTCAATGCCCGTGCGTAGGTATGCCAAACCATTTGCGAGCGTATAAGCAAGCTCAATATCCGCAGTGGCACCGGCCTCCTGCATATGGTATCCCGATATGGAAATGGAATTGAACTTCGGCATGTACTGACTGGTGAACCGGAAAATATCACCAATGATGCGCATGGATGGTGCAGGCGGATAGATGTACGTGTTCCGCACCATAAACTCTTTCAAGATGTCATTCTGAATCGTTCCACTGAGCTTATCCAGCGATACCCCCTGCTCTTCAGCCGCCACGATGTAGAACGCCATGATGGGAATTACAGCACCATTCATGGTCATGGAAACTGACATTTTATCCAGCGGTATCTGATCGAACAGGATTTTCATGTCCAATACCGAATCAATGGCTACACCGGCTTTGCCGACATCGCCCACCACGCGCGGATGATCGGAATCGTAACCCCGGTGTGTTGCCAGGTCAAAAGCAACGGATAGACCCATCTGACCGGCCGCCAGATTCCTGCGATAAAAGGCATTTGACTCCTCGGCTGTAGAATATCCGGCATATTGGCGAATCGTCCACGGACGGGTTACGTACATGGTTGAATACGGACCCCGCAGATAAGGCGGTATGCCGGCAGCAAAGTGAACGTGTTCGGCATTCTTTATATCGGTTGAGGTATAGCCGTTCTTAACCATAATTCCCTCAGCTGTAGCATGCGACTCAGTCTTTAACTTTTTGCTTTCAATTCTAGCCGGATACTTCTTTATATCGAGTGTTGAAAAGTCTGGTTTCATTTTGCTTCCTGTTAAAGCCAATTATTGATTTTGTCGATGGGTGAAATCTTACCCTGCACAGCGCGTAAAACCTCTACAGCATTTGATTTAATGTGGATGTTAAAGTCTAAGCCTGCCGCTTGCAAGGTTTCAATCAATGCTGGAGGATTGCCGGCCAATACAATCAATTTATCAACACCACTTTTTCGGAAATGCTTTACTACTGCTTCGGCAGAAGCCACGTAATCATCGTCTGACGCACAAAGTACAATAACATCAGCATCGCTGGCGATGGCAGCATCCACTCCGGTAATCGGATCTTCATGATAGTGCTCGGCTGCAACAAATCCACCTGCTGCAAAGAAATTCTGTGAAAAAGCTACCCGTGCTTTTCGCATGGCCAGGTTACCAAAAGCCAACAAATAAACCTGGGGTGCCTTGCCTGTGCGAACACTGAAGCTGGCTATTTGCTGACGAAGTTTTTCAAAACTTAGCGTTGCATGCTGTGGCACCAATGCACCATCCTTTGCTGTTGAGCTTTTCTTATTCGCAGCTTTAAATTCTTCCGATGGATTTGCATATTGATTCACACCCACATAAACCTGCTTCCGGATCTCGACATCCTGAAGTTTTTTGATACGTATAGCTTCTATTTCCTTTTGGATTTCTCCCTGCTCAAATGCCCTGATGAAGCCACCCTTTTGTTCGATAGCTTTAAATAAATCCAACGCACTTTCATACAACAGATGCGTAAGTATTTCTACATAATAGGCTCCGCCCGCTGGATCTGAAACCTGATCAAAATAGGATTCAGCTTTCAGGATGTTAGAAACATTAAGCGACATACGCATACTAAACTCATCCGGAGCAGTAGCCGAAGCATTATGCGGTATAACCTGCAACGCATCGCAACCCCCGGTAACGGCAGCCATTGCTTCGGTGGTGTTGCGTAGCATGTTGGTAAAGGCATCGCAAGATGATTTCGACCAGACTGAACTGGTGGACAAAATACTTGTATGAAAAAAGTCGATACCGTATTGATTCAATAGCGTTGCCAACAATGCCCTTACAGTTCGCAACTTGGCCATCTCAAAAAAGTAATCGCCATTGATGGCCAGGCATAATTGAATTTCCTTAAGGATGTCTTCTGCCTTAATGCCCTCATCCGAAAGCTGATCGGTATAAGCCACAATTTTATTCAGCAGAAAAGCCAGTTCCTGTGTGGTATTGCTGCCCGAATCAACAAACGCATTGGCGTGTATTGCCAATCCCCTTAAACCCGGGCATTGCCTGGTAATCAGCAATTGGCTGGCTAATGCTTTGATTACAGATACGGATGGCTTTTCTTCTCCGGTAATCCACTGTTCCAGTACATCACAATCAACAAATCCATGAATTGCATTGAAATCAATTCCTCGTTTGCCGATATAACCTAAATACGATTTTACAAACTCCGGATCGGGTGTTGGAAGTCGAAATGAAACATGTAATGCCGTGAGATCAATCTGTGATAAAACCTCTTCGAACTTGAAGCCAGTCGAACCATTTACAATAAATAGCAATCCATCCGCTCCCTGTTGAACCGAACGTTCGGCCAATGCCTTCGTTACAGATGAGGATCCTGCAGGAATTTCTGAATAATTAATCCATGCGCTTTCGGGGCGTTGCACCGTCTGAGCAAATGCAGTGAATTCAGCTATGGATTGAATGTCTTCCGCTGTATAGAATGGCTGAACGGAAAACCCTTCATAGGTATTCCACACCAGTTTTTTTGTGAAATCTGCTCCTTTCAAATCCTGCACAGCCTTCTCAACCCACTGCTGTCGGGATACGGGAGGAAAATCGGAGAAAATATGTTGTTTACTCATAATCTAATTTATCGTGTGCCTAACCTAAAAAACTCAGCAATATACCTGCTGCTACCGCACTACCGATAACACCTGAAACATTGGGCGCCATGGCGTGCATAAGGAGATGATTATTTTTATCATACTTTTGACCCATTAACTGCACTACGCGTGCACTATCGGGTACTGCCGAAACGCCTGCCGCACCAATCAACGGATTGATTTTATTATCGCCCCGAAGAAATATATTCATGAATTTAGCAAATAAAACTCCACCGGCTGTAGCCACAATAAATGAGGCTGCGCCCAGCATAAATATTTTAATTGATACCCATGTAAGAAATACATCGGCTTGGGTGGAGGCCCCTACTGTAACGCCCAGTAAAATCGTAACGATGTCAATCATTTTAGTGCGTGCTGTTTCAGCCAAGCGTTCGGTGCGCCCTGATTCTTTCAACAAGTTGCCGAAAAACAGCATACCCAACAACGGAAGTGCCGAAGGAGAAATAAAAGTGGTGAGCAACAACCCGATAATCGGGAAAATGATTTTCTCAGTTTTGGAAACCACCCGTGGGGGTTTCATGCGAATAAGACGTTCATCTTTTCCGGTTAATAAGCGCATGATGGGCGGCTGAATTACCGGCACCAATGCCATGTAGGAATATGCTGCAATCGCAATGGGGCCAATCAGGTTTTGGGTGCCCTTTAGACCATTTACCAATTTGGAAGAAATGAAGATAGCAGTTGGCCCATCAGCCCCACCAATAATTCCAATGGCTCCGGCTTCTGCCAGGTTAAAACCTAATAGTATCGCGCCAAAAAAAGTGAGGAACACTCCGATCTGCGCAGCAGCTCCCAATAAAATCAATTTAGGATTAGAGATGAGTGATGAAAAATCCGTCATCGCACCAATGCCCAGAAAAATCAACGGTGGATAGATTCCTTTAACCACACCAAAATAAAGGTAGTTGAGTACCGAGCCCGACTCATAAATGCCAATCTGATTACCGCCAACAAAGGGTATGTTGCCGATAATGATTCCTGTACCAATCGGAATCAACAGCAAGGGTTCGTAATCGTATTTAATCGCGAGCCAAATAAACACCAGGGCCACCACAATCATGATGACATTCCCTAGCATTACATTATAAAAGCCCGTATAGGACAAAAAGCGCTGTACACCGTTAATCGCCTGATCAATCAAGCTATTGGTACCAGCGGATTCAACTGCGGAGGATCCTTGAGAAAACACAAGCCCACTAATGGTAACCATAAGAATTACCGTGGCGATGAATGGAAATAATTTCTTAACCATAACCCGTAGACTAACTATCCGATTTCCATTAATACATCGCCTTGCAAAACTGAATTGCCGGCCTGGGTGGTAATGGATACAACTTTACCAGAAGATTCCGCAAGAATAGTATTTTCCATTTTCATCGCTTCCAAGATAATTAACGGATCACCGGTTTTAACCGTATCCCCTACATTCACGCGTACTTTTACAATTACACCCGGTAGCGGGGAAACAATTTTCTTGGGAACAGCCGTGTTGGTAATCGGTATTTCAACCTGTGTTGGCCGTGTACCACTTCGCACCAGTACAGGAGTTTTCGTGGCCTTTACTTCCTTCTCCATTTCAATGTGATAAGCTGAACCATTTACTTCTACTGTAATGGTGTTATCCTTAGCCTCTTTGATTTCCACATCGTAGGGATTACCGTTTATTTTTAGTTTGTAAGTCTTCATCGTGCTCAATATTTAAGGCCTGTGCGCAAGACCGTGTGTGTCGTATAAATTTTTGAACTCCATGGGGAATAGTCCTTAGGTGATTTACTGATCGTGATGATCGGATTCTCCAGATCGTGTGTTTCTTCCAGGTAGAGGTACACCGCAGCCGCCACCGCAGCAATTTCTTCTCCGCTCGAAACCTTCGCTGATTTTGTCTGTACTGCTTGTCCTTCTTCTTTACGCGACTTGCGCTTGATCAGGTTAAAAACAAATGGCACAACATATTGAAAGAAAATAAACAGCAACAAAAGGGAGAAAAATACAATGAGTATACCCACCACCAAAATCACCAACCCATCATCAATATTAGCTAAGATCGAATCGTTCATGATTGTTAAAGTGGAATGTTCGAATGTTTCTTGGGTGGATTAACCTGCTTTTTGCTTGCTAATGCTTCCAGGGATCGGATAATCCTGAAACGTGTACTGCGCGGCTCTATAATGTCATCAATAAAACCAAACTTGGCCGCTTGGTACGGATTGGCAAACATGTCGGTATATTCTTCCTCCTTCTCGCGCAAAAATTTCACACGCTCCTCCTCGTCCGTAATTTGCGATAGCTTTCGGCTCTCCAGCACTTCAACTGCGCCACGGGCACCCATCACGGCAATCTCAGCCGTAGGCCATGCATAATTTACATCACCCCGAAGTTGTTTACAGCCCATCACATCGTGTGCACCACCATACGATTTGCGCAAGGTGATGGTAATTTTCGGCACAGTGGCTTCGCCATAGGCAAACAGCAACTTGGCTCCATGCAATATTATACCGCCATATTCCTGACCACTACCCGGCAAAAATCCAGGCACATCAACAAACGTTACAATGGGAATATTGAATGAATCGCAGAAGCGAACAAACCGCGCTGCCTTGCGCGATGCGTTGATATCAAGAACACCCGCAAGGTACTTGGGCTGATTTGCTACGATGCCTACCGGGCGGCCGTTGTACCGCGCAAAACCAACTACGATATTCTTAGCGTAGTTGCGCTGAACCTCTACAAATTCATTTCCGTCCACGGTAGTGCGAATAACATCCTTAATGTTATAGGGCTTGTTTGCACTATCGGGTATAATTTCATTCAGGTTGTCATCCAACCGGTCAATCGGATCATCATTCTTTAATATAGGTGGATCTTCCAGGTTATTCTGTGGCATATAGCTGAGTAACTTCCGGATGAGCAGAATGCCCTCTTGTTCTGATTCGGCCAGGAAATGCGAGACACCTGACTTTGTAGCGTGCACATGAGCACCACCCAAATCTTCCGTTGAGATAACTTCACCCGTAACAGTTTGCACCACTTTAGGGCCGGTTACAAACATGTACGATGTATGTTCCGTCATCAGAATAAAATCGGTAAGCGCTGGCGAATAAACAGCACCACCTGCACATGGGCCAAAGATGGCCGATAGCTGCGGCACCAAGCCGGAAGCGAGAATGTTGCGCTGAAAAATCTCCGCATAACCCGCCAGGGATCGTACACCCTCCTGAATACGCGCACCACCGGAATCGTTTAAACCGATGATGGGAGCACCAACTTTCATGGCTTCATCCATCACCTTGCAAATTTTCAAGGCAAACGTTTCTGACAGTGAGCCACCAAACACGGTGAAGTCTTGTGAATAAACATAAATGACACGACCATCAATTGTTCCTCTGCCGGTAATTACACCATCGGTGTAATACTTTTCTTTATCGAGGCCAAAAGAAAATGTGCGGTGCATCACAAACATATCGTACTCCTCGAAACTGCCTTCATCCAACAACAGTTCGATGCGTTCGCGTGCCGTTAACTTTCCTTTTTGATGCTGGGAATCAATTCGCTTTTGTCCGCCTCCCAACCGGGCTTCGTTTCTCCGTTCAACAAGTTGCCGGATTTTTTCGTTGTTTACTGACATATCATTCTTGATCTAACGCTTTTCACATAATTCAGTCAGCACACCTCGGGTTGATTTAGGATGGAGAAAAGCAATGTCCAATCCTTCCGCACCTTTTCTGGGCTTGCTGTCGATAAGTTGAACACCTTTGGCTGAAACTTCTTCGAGTTGTTTTTCAATATTCTTTACAGCAAACGCCAGGTGGTGCAATCCCTCACCTTTCTTATCAATGAATTTGGTGATTGGGCCATCGGCCGCTGTGCTTTCCAATAATTCAATTTTGGTTTGACCTACCTGAAAAAAAGCAGTCTTAACTTTCTGATCGCTAACTTCTTCGATCCGGTAACATTTTAGTCCGAGTGTATTTTCATAAAATGCGATGGCCCCTTCCAGATCGGCCACGGCAATTCCAATGTGTTCAATGTGCGATATTTCCATATGATTTAATCGTTGGGTTTCTGTAAATATTATAGTTAAAGATGTAGCATTTCCACTTTAAAAAAGATGTTATTTGTCAGGATAACAAACAAACTTTTAGCAGTTGCACTACTTCGTTAAAATTATGCAATCGTTTGTAAAAGGAAAGTTAAATCAATCGGGGTATTTCAGTTACGAAAAAGGACTAAGGCCGAAAAAAAATGCCATGACCGGACGGCCATGGCATAATTTATTTGATTGTTCTTGGGGTGGAGCCGCAGGGAATCGAACCCTGGTCCAGAGAAGATTATAATCGTATCTTCTACATGCTTAGTTGACTTTAATTGTCGGGAACAAGCCGGCAGGCAACAACCAACTTACTCCTTAGTTACGAGTCTTAGCCGCATGGTGTAACGCCACGCAGAGCAGTTCCGCAAAACGACACCGCTGAATCAGCGCCTGCAGAACAGCGCACTGAGCGATGATGGCTTCCCCGATCTTATCGGGGACAAGCTAATCTAACATATCGTCAGATTAAGCAGCCATGGCGTAGTTAGTCTCGCCACGTATGGTTTAGGACTATCTTTTAAGGCTCTCATCCTATGAGCCTGCATGCTTACACACGTCATAACGCATCCTGTCAAAACCGGTCGGCCCCATGTGTTGATTTTCAATGAATAATGGATTGATTATCAAATCAACATACAAATATAGCCTTTAAAAGGTTCAACAAAATTCCTACTGGCTGACAAGTAATCACCTGATAATTGATCATTGTACCTTGTTAATTGTGAATTGAAAATTATCTTGCAGCCCATGGATAACTTTGTTGTATCGGCACGAAAATACCGCCCTACCGGTTTCGCTGAAGTTGTTGGCCAGGAGCACATCACGACCACGCTCAAGAATGCCATCGACAACAACAAACTTGCCCAAGCCTTACTTTTTTGCGGACCTAGAGGCGTGGGCAAAACAACCTGCGCCCGTATCGTTGCCCGATTAATCAATGGATTTGAAGAAAAGGCTGATATCAATGCACTCAATATTTTCGAGCTGGATGCGGCCTCCAACAATTCGGTTGAAGATATCCGGAGCCTGATTGACCAGGTTCGTTATCCACCTCAATTCGGAAAATTTAAAGTGTACATCATTGACGAAGTGCACATGCTGTCGAATGCGGCCTTCAATGCCTTTTTGAAGACGCTGGAGGAACCACCATCGTACGCCATATTTATCCTGGCCACTACCGAAAAGCACAAGGTTATACCAACCATACTTTCGCGTTGCCAGATTTATGATTTCAACCGCATACAGATTTCTGACATTAGCGATCAATTAAAGGTTATTGCCAAACAAGAGGGAATAGAAGTGGAAGATGAGGCACTGCACCTCATTGCTCAAAAAGCTGATGGCGCCCTGCGCGATGCCCTTTCCATCTTTGATCTGATGGTTACGTACTCATCGGGCAAAAACATAACTCTTCAGGATGTGCTGCGCAACCTGCACATATTGGATTATGATTACTACTTCACCGTTGTAGATGCACTCCTTACCGAAAATCATACCCAGCCGTTACTGATCTTCGATGAGATCCTTCGAAAAGGTTTTGATGGGCAAAATTTTATCGTTGGTCTTGGCGAGCATTTAAGAAACTTACTCGTATCACAAGATGCACGCACCACTGAACTGATGGAAGTACCCGACCGGGTTAAAAAGAAATATGTTGATCAAGCCCATGCTGCTTCACCATCGTTGCTGCTATCCTGGCTGAATATTGCCAATCAGTGCGACATCCAATATAAAAGCAGTAAGAATCAACGTTTGTCGGTTGAATTGGCCTTGATGAAAATGGCACATGTTCAGGCTGTTCTTGATCTGACTTCACTTACTTCTTCGCAGGAGTCAGTAAAAAAAAAACTAGCGACCAACCCGCAGTAATTACCGAAGCTCCGGCATCATCACCGGAAAGCCCAACCCCATCTCCTTCACCAGAACCTGTAAAAAAGGCTGTCACTCCACCAACTGATACTTCACCCCGACAAACGCCCCGCGCAAGAAGTACTCCGAAACTATCGGCTCTGAAAAACATGGTTGAGCCGGAGGCTAACAATGATGTATCGGAAGAAAAAGCTGAACGCCCGGCAACCGCGCAACCTTTTACTCCTGAACAATTGAAGAATGCCTGGCTGGAGTTTGCTGATCAGCGAAAAATGTATCGCGCAGAGTACCAATTACTCACCCAGGAAATTGAAATTCGTGATACAACCATTGTGCTGCACCTGTTAAATCCCGTACAGGAGACCTTGCTAAATGACTTGAAAAGTGATTTAATGCTCCATGTTCGGCAGAAACTCAACAACTTCACCATCACCGTAACCGGAGAATTGAAAAGTGAAACCGATAAAAAAGTTATCTACACCAACCGGGAAAAATTTGAACACCTGGCCAGTAAAAACCCGAACCTGCTTACACTAAAAGAAAAACTGGGGCTTGACTCCGACTACTGATTTTTCTATTTCGGATCCTCAAAATTTTGGAATGTGTACCGGAAACCAAAATTAAATGCTTGGCTAAACTGGGCGCCCGGATCCTGGTCGTAATCATACAATAGTATACCGCCCATACTTACACTGATGTACTTACTAACTTTAGCTGTAAGCAAAAACTCGAGACGGTGATCAATTGTTTTAAGCTCAAGCTCTTCGTAATTCATAAACATGATGTAACGAGACTTCAGGGTAATATTTTTTGCAATTTCTTTATCAAAATCAGCCAGTAATTGAAATGCCAACCATTCGTATCGGGTAGGCTCACCTACTGTAACGCCATAAGGTCTATCAACATCCACAGCGTTGAACCTGCCATTATTATCGTTCACTATGGTTACCCTTGGAGCAAAAGGGGACATTCGTACAAAAAAGAAATCAGCAGGTTTATACTGCATACCCCATGCTGAGGTGATGAAAGCCGGAGCCATAAAATCAGAAATCAATTCTGCGTTATCATCATCGTCAAATCGATAACCTGTTGCAAACTGGGTTAAGAGGTTTAACGAGGTAAACAAACTCCATTTATCCGATAACTTATGACCCACCTTTGTATCAAGGTATATCCTGTCTAGTGTTTTACGAAATCCCTGGCCACTGTTGTTAACAAATCCATAAAGCAGATCAACTTCATTATCCCAGGTGGTTTTGTTCTTGTCGTAGTTGGCCTTATAGTTAAAAGATGTGTTCAAACCAATTGAATTAATACCCCCAGCCTTCCAGTTAGAAGAAAAGGCAGCCTGATTAACATTCACATTAAAAATTAATTTCTTTTTCCAATGCGAAGTAGTATCAGGTTTAACTATCTGGGCCGAAACCACAAACGATACTAAAAGGAATAAACAAGAAATGATTCCTGAGGTAAAGAGTCTTTTCATAAAATAAAAATTGATGATGATTATTGAGGGAAGTTAAAACTAAATATTGTTCAATTTAATTTCTTCTAGGGCAGTTTCGGTAAGCGGTTTGGTGATGAATTTTATAACATGATTGTTGTTAACAATCTTGTCAATGTCGCGCTTGTTATCGGAGCTGGAGAGAATGATGACTTTACACTTATTGCGTACAATTTCATTGAACTTCTCAAATTCATACAGAAATACAAACCCATCAACAATGGGCATGTTAATGTCAAGAAAAATCAAACTCGGGAGGTTTTCGGGATTATTTTCATTTTCCCTTATGAAGTCAAGGGCAGCTTTGCCGGAACTTTTTGATTCAACCCGTTTTGAGAACCTGGTTATTTCAATGATACGCTTACTGATGAAATTGTCGGTATCATTGTCATCTACCAACATTACTAAATCAATGGATGTTGTATCCGTTTCCATTCCTTACGTTAAATCTTTTTAAAAGCACTACTGGCACACGTAACCTCAGCGCGAAGTGCAAAAATATTCTTTTTTGCCAACAATATTGAAAATGCAGTCAAAATCAGCAAGTTGAGGTAATAAATTCACTGAAAAAGGAAAAAATTCCGGGAGTTATTTGACCTGTATTTTCAGCTTCTCCCCATTGGCAATGTTGAAGTCTTTCTTCTGGTTCCAATCCATTAGCTCTTTGATGGTTACGCCATACTTTCGTGCCACGCTGTAAAGGGTATCAGCAGATTGAACCTCATAGATGATGTAATCGGCTTTTTGAACGGCCTCCGGCTCACGATCAATCGTATCGGAACCAGCCAGCTTAAGGATCTGACCTGGCTTAATGCCATCCGCAAGCGATAACTGATTCCAGTCTACAATGTCCATTATACCCACCCCATACTTTTTTGAGATAGCATACAACGTCTCGCCCGGTGCAACAATATGCTGGCCAGGTATTGCAACCTCTTCCGCAGGAATTGCACTAACTTCTTTATTCTCTATTTCATTTTCCTGTGTCACTGACGGTGCACTATTTACAACTGATTCGGGCAGAACTGTTGTACCGCTTTCTTCTTTGCTTTCTGGTTGATTTGTCTCAATAGGAGCAATTGCAACGCTACTGGCCAATGCAGTTGTTTGTAACGACCAACTGAAAAATTCACCCGTTTCTACCTCCACCGGAGCTGATACAACTAATTCACTTGAGCCAGCTTTTAGGCCTGCACTGGATAGTATAATCACGGTGCCCGGCTTTAACGCTGAGGTGGGCAAACCAGGATTCAACCGCGATATTCTTTTTAATTGTACACCATATTGCTGGCTTAACGACCATAATGTTTCGTCAGAGGATTTAACCTGATGCGAATGCTGCTGAATCTTAGACCTCTTCTTTTTAAGATAATAGTATTGCCCTTCTACAAGTGGATCGCTGATTGATAAATCGTTGCTGGCAAGAAAATAGGACAAGCCAACACCACCACGCTTGGCCAATGTAGCCGAATTTTCACCGGCATTTGCCCGGATAGCCGGTATCCCATTTAGTTTCTTTTTGTCACTCGTTGAAGCCTGTGCAGGCTTAGCGTCCAATTTTTTATGATCGCTGCCAAACTTGATTTGGTCTGCGTTCAACTTCGCTACTGAAGCATAGGCTGCATTGGTTTCATTTTTAACCGGAATCGACACAATGTAGCTCCGGTCATCGGGTATCACTCCTTTACGCGCCCATTTATTGTATTCCAGCAGTGTTTCCTCTGGCACCGCTACTTCCTTCGCCAATGCAGTTAGCGAGTTTCTGCTCTTTGTTTGATAAGCAATTACGCTCACTTCAGCCGTACCTTTGATGGCACCCTCGAATGCAACCTTATGGGCCAAAAACTTTTTTACATACCAGTAGGTCTGGCTGGTAATTTCCATGTGGCGGGCACCACTTTGGTAATCCTTTACTGATCGCATTACCCCCCCTGCACCCATCTGGTAAGCCTGAAGTGCATACACCCAGTTATCGAAATGTGTATTGTTCTTTTTAAGATACTGTGCCGCTGCCCGTGTTGATGAAGCAATGTTCATGCGCTCATCAATTTCCTTATCGACACGCAAACCCATTTCGAGCGCTGTAAAGTCTTTAAACTGCCAGAACCCAACTGCATTTGAAACCGAAACTGCATCCGATATCAGTGCACTTTCCTGTATCACCAGGTATTTGAAATCATCCGGTAATCGCTCTTCTGCAAATATTTTTTCGATGATGGGAAAATAAGTTCTTGCCCGTTCAACTTTAATGTTGAAATATTTCGGGTACTGCGTAAGGGCATCAACATCCTTTTGAATTTCCCTGCGTGCATCATCGCGGATGGTAAGGGTCATGCCCGCAAAGCTCATCTTATGAGGAACTTCGGGCGTCTGGGCCAATACCGTATGCAGCAGTAAACAAAAAATGGCTGTGTATCGCATGGTGATAAGGTTAAAAAATGGCAGCCTTAAAAAAATCAATTCCTGACTTTATGAGCAATCATTATACCATCACGAACCGGAAGCAGTAAATTTTCGACCCGCTCATCCAGTTGCACCTTTCGGTTGAACTCCTGGATGGACCGAGTATCCTTATCCGGTTTTTCGTTCAGCACCTTGCCGCTCCATAACACGTTATCTGTCAGGATATAACCCCCCAAAGGTACAAGATCGAACACTAAATCGTAATAGCGGGTGTAGTTTTCTTTATCGGCATCGATGAAAACAAGATCAAAGGGGCCGCTTAACTGAGGAATCAAATCAAGGGCATTGCCAATGCGATAATCAATCTGATCCTGAAAGCCTGCTGAATGGAAATATTGACGAACCCGCTCTTCAAGTTCTTCATTAACATCGAGCGTGATCAACTTCCCGCCAGGCGCAAGGCCTTCTACAAGGCATAGGGCCGAATATCCGGTGTAGGTTCCTATTTCCAGAATATTTTTTGGTTTAATCATATGACTGATCATCGTCAATAACCGGCCTTGCAAGTGCCCTGAGAGCATTCTGGGTTTTAATACATAGGCATGCGTATCACGATTGATGCGTGCCAACCATTCGGGCTCAGGCGAAGTATGCCCTTCGGAATACTGTACCAGATCAGTATTGAATATATCCATATTACTTAGGAATCATTTTCAGAAAGCTAAGGCCGGCTGGATCGAACATCGTTGCGGCAATGCGTTGCAATGTTTTTGATGTGGTGGAGTCTATCTTTTCAAATACTTCATCCAGGGTTGGTACACGGCTTAAATCAAGGGTTGATCGCCCCAACATCATCATCATGGCCTGATTGTTTTCTTCTGCCATAGCCATCTGCCCTTTCAATTGTTCTTTGGCAGAATTTAATTGTTGGGCATTGAGTGGCTTATCATAAAACTTTTCCAACTCCTGCTGAACCAACGCAATACATCGGTCGAGTTTACTGGGTTTTGTTCCAAAGAAAACGGCAAACATTCCGGTGTCAGTATAAGGGATATAATGCGCATCAATAGAATAGACATACCCATGCTTTTCGCGCAACTCCATGTTCAGTCGTGAATTCATCCCCGGGCCTCCTAGCATATTTACTAAAAGATAAAATGGAATACGATATTCATGATGAATCGGATAAGCAGGGCGACCGATGGCGCATTTTGCTTGCTTTACAGGCCGAAACAATTCTTTGTGTTGTGGTTTATACTGCGCTGAAGCTTTTCTTTTCGCAGTGCGTTTCGATGGTTTAACATTAAAATATGTTCGAAACAATTTTTCAACCTGTATATGTGGCAAACTACCAATGCAACTAAAGACAATTTTTCGTGTATCAACACGCTGCTTGAAAAAGGTTTTAAAATCCCTTCTTTTAAAGGAAGATACTGTTTCTGGACGGCCTAAAATATTCATGCCCATCGGATGTTTGTTGTAGATAACCGATTCGAATTCATCCTGTAGCGAGTCATCCGGATTATCCATATACATGGCCATCTCTTGAAGTATTACACCTCGCTCTTTTTCAATCTCTTGTTCAGGAAAAACAGAATGAAAAGTTATATCGGCTAGCACATCCATACTACGCTCAAGGTATTGATCGCGTACTGAAGCAAAGAATACTACTTTTTCCTTATCGGTATAGGCATTCAGCTCACCGCCAACAGAGTCAATGCTGTTGATGATCTGATAAGCCTTGCGCTTACGGGTACCTTTAAATGCAAGATGCTCCCAGAAATGGGTAATGCCTTGGGTAGCTTCATTTTCATCACGGCTCCCCACATCTAAAAATACCCCACAATGTACCAGCTTGGTGTTTTCAACCTGCTGATAAACCAGGCGAATGCCATTGCTCAAGGACATCTGAAATAATTCTTTCATACCGGTCTAAAATTACCATGTAAACACTAATCGTCCCAACCGCGCACATAAGTGACCGCACACGGGCACACTGTTGCCTGATGTTCGTGATTTTCACTTAATTCACAATAAAATTTATGGCATATCAATTGTAAACTTTATGCGCATGGAAACACAACGAATTAAAACCTGTTTTACCATTACGTTTACCGATGAACAGTTTTCCAGGGCCAAAGCCTACGTAGAGGACATGAGGCGTCATCCGAAGAGGGTGTTTTGGAAAGGTAAGGAAAGCAAAACCGATCAGGAGCTAATCGTAGAACAAATTGCCCACAGAATACTATCCGGGTTTTATAATGATGACCCGCTTACTTCAGGAAGATACATTGTAGGCATGGATGCCGTTAAGAATGGTGATTAATCAGATTCGCTCCAGCACCTTTTCAATCAATGTATCAACAATTTTTTCCGGGTCCTTAGCAAACTTATTCTTAATGCGGTTGGCGATGATGGCATTTACGCTTAGCATTTCATGACCCAATAATCTGCCCAAGGCATAATAGGTGGCTGTTTCCATTTCAAAATTGGTTAGCCAGAAATCGCTCGTTTTGTTGTGGTAAAAATTCAGGTCGTCCAACAGCTTGGGCATTCGCGTTGCCGCCCTTACTTTTCTTCCCTGAGGGGCATAAAATCCCGGTGTTGTAATGGTGTTGCCTTGAATCATATCATGACCGATGCGGGTTCGGAGTGCTGTTGATCCCTGAACAACATAGGGACGGAAGGGAATCTTTACTTTCTTTTGAATATCGTTGGCAATCGACTTCTCAAAATCCGTTTCCGGCAATTCATAAAAATTCATCAGGTTATCCAAGCCAACAGCATAGTCGGTAACCAAATGTGAACCTACCGGAATATCTTCCTGTAACGCACCGGAAGTCCCGATGCGGATGATTTTCAGTTTTCTTTTACGCGACTTGGGTTCGCGTGTTTTCAAGTCAAGATTTACCAGCGCATCAAGTTCGGTCATAAATATTTCCACATTATCGGTGCCGATACCGGTGCTGATTACGGTAATCTTTTTATCATTGAAATGACCAACATGTGTAATGAATTCACGTTTGTTCATCTCAAACTCTACCTCGTCAAAATACTGACTGACTTTGTAAACGCGGCCAGGATCGCCTACAGCGATAATGATGTCGGAAACATGCTTTGGAAGAAGGTTAAGATGGTAAACGCTTCCATCTTTATTGAGTATTAAATCCGTTTCAGAAATTCTGCCCATACGTTTATCGTTTTACCGGTTGTGCGGGGTTACCGAATACAGTTTCACCATCTTTTACAGGAGCAATAACTACTGCGCCTGCCCCTACACGGGCGCCCTTTCCAATGCTTATGCCCGATACAATAGTAACTCCTGATCCGATAAACGCTTCGTCCCCGATATGCACACCCGCATTGATGATGCTTCCGGCACCCACCTGCACAAAGTCAGCCAAGGTTGCCTCCGCCCCGATAACCACACCGGCTTGAACAATGCAATAACTGCCAAGTTTCACACCCACACCAACATGCACCTTGGCATCGATAAAATTGCCATGACCCAGCGTTACCTGACTAGCCAAGAGGGCCTGAGTGTGGATGGCATTTACCGGTTGAACATGACGTACTTCGTTGAGCATCTTAACAAGGCTTTTGCGCAATCGATTATCATCAATCGCTAAAAAAGCTTCGCACTTCTTGCCAATCAGCTTTAAAAAACCATCGTCATCGGTGCTGCCCAAAACCGTCAGACCATCGATCTCCTTGCCGTGAAGTTGACGGTTATCGTCCAGGAATCCGTACACTACGTTTCCGTTGGTTTCAAAAATTTCACGGGCGCTTCGGCCAAGGTAGTTTGCTCCAAAAATTATTACCGGGTTATCCATACGTAGTTGCGAATAACAAATGTAGTTTCATTGAAAGATCATCACAAGGTTGAAATCAATTCATCCTGAAAAGTTTATTAAACCATTGTTCAGGGATGGATTTATACATGATCAGCATGACAAAGAATGGCAAAAATCCAACCCGATAACGCACATACGTGCCAAAGTTGGGGGCTGATAAGGTCAGAAAGATACACAAGACAGCACAATACAACAGGGCAGCGAAGATCAATAAGCGGTGAGGCGAATTAAGGGATACACGAAATTGCCGAACGGAAAAAAAAGTGAGGGTTAATAACAGCAGGTTCTCAAGGCTCACAAAAAATGAAAAGACATTGGAGGCTTCCCAAACAAACGGCCTGAACAACCCCGATAGTAATGCCCAGGGGGCATGGCGCAGCAAACTACCTACGGCTGGTTTAAGGTTCTTAAAATGAACCATCTTTTCGGGCTCTGATTTTTCGCTGAAGGAATCGTAATTCTCAACCACTACTTCAAAAATCCGCTGCGGATAGAAGTTTGGGTGAACAAACGTAACCACAAACACAAACACCATCAGCAAAACAACCAACAGCACAAATTCGCGATAAGCCGAAATGGCCGAAGCACGCATACGCTGGGTTACGAACCACCGTGTAAGCAGTGCTGCAAGCGCCACAGGAAAAAAGACTGCAGCATAGTAGTATTTCAAACTCCATAACACCCATGTGGTAACAAAAATAACTACCACCTGAATGGCGCTGAGTTTGCTTTCATTCCAGATCGTTACAAATAGACCGCTGAGTATACAAAGCATTGCCATGGCAACACTCTCCTTAATGATGCCGGAACTCCAGAAAATACAGGAAGGAAAAAATAAAAATGCCAGCATGGCGGATGACCGAAGCATGGGATGATACCAGCTGATTACTGAAACCAGCCACCATGAAGCCACAAAGGAAAAGAACGAAAAGTATAGTGATACAATCCAATAACTATCCTGCGTAAAAACGGTGAACAAACTCACCAACTTTACAAAAAATAGTGTACGGTTTTCTCCGGAAAATGCCTGATCCTTCTCAAACCATAAGTAATTCAGGTAACTCCACCAGTCTGCTTTGGCCATTGATGCCAGCTCAACACTATCCTGAAAGAAACTGAATGTGTCGCTATCGGAATAATGTGCGCTGTAAACATAACCCAACAATATTCCCGCACCTAGTTTGACTAGCAAGGCCACCCAATAAACCAATCGGTTATCGCCTGCACTGTACCTGAACCACAGAAAAGCGAGCGTAAAAAGAATAAGCAGATGAAAAAAAACAACAATCATGATACAGGCTTAATCAATGAGGCTCCAATAGTACAATCAAGACACCTCCTTTTCAAACAATAAGCATTATTGAGTTCTATAAATGCCTGTGAGTCGAATGCTGATTTAATTTTACAACCCAATGTTTGCCACTGACGGGTAATGTTATTCTTTTCAGCCGGAAGGCATTGCAGCCAACGGATTACTCTTTCCATATAGCGTTGATCATCCTGCTGTAATCCGTACGCAACCAATAGCGGGGCAGCGGTGTTGATCATCAAATTGTGAATACTGCTTTTGCCCAACGTTGAAACATAGTCTGTCTCCTTTCCAAAACGGTAATGCTTTTGCCAATAATCCGATTGCCTAATCCGAAGTTTCGCATACAAATCTTCGTAAGCGTCTGTATCAATAAAGGCGGAGAAAATACTTCCATTGTTGATCAGAAAAGCTGCTAACTGAGCGAGCCTGATCGTTGGAAAATTAGCCGGGCGTAACCGCAAAAATCGCCATTGGGTCGAATGGAGCTTTTTGTCCAACAGGGAATACTTTTTACCAAACAGGTTGTATTCCCTTGCCAATAAACCCATATAATCATCCACCGGATTACCATCCAGAAATCCAGCCTGACCAAATAAAATGGCCTCTACCTGAGTGGCATTGTCAGTGTGCTTGCGGATAATTTTAAACGGAACAACTTCTGCTAATCTTAGAAATGAATCTGCATTAACTTTAAAGCCAAAGTTTCGGCAAAGCAATCGATACGCTGTTTCTTCCCAATCGCCTAGATTTTCTTCCAACATAGAAAGCACAACACCTGCCTTCGTTTCGAGGCGCTGAATCATCACTTTGTCAAGCATGGAATATTTCACAACATCATCCACACGACTCCACAAGGCAGCGCATGGAATTGAATCAGGATTAATGAGCAACTTTTTGTACGTATCCCAAAGCGCAACGTCAACACGGTTCTTCAGTTCGAGAGTAGGCATGATAGAACCATCTGCCCGTATAACAGGTTTATCATCCTCCCACACAATATGAAGCACTACCTTTTCATATGCAACATCTTCGTCATGGCGGTGATCCATCCATCCTGAAGCAGCAAGGTGTATCTCCACACTTCCACGCCACGATAGGGTGCCAATTTTAATTTTTGCATCGCTGAAATCCGGTCCTGCATGGGTGTTACGGATACCCGGATGAATTACCTGCACCAACTCGCCCGAAGTAGTTTTCAATTCCCTTTTGTCGAAGTACTGGAATTGCCAGAGGTAGTGAAGGAAGAATTCGGTCATCTTTACTTAAAAAAACTCAACGGTGATTTCAGACTTAATCCGCTTAAAGTCCCTATCCTGAGTTTTAATTCGCAAATTGAAAGCAGAGGCTATACAAAGAATAACCCCAATCGTATGTAGTGAGAAATCTGATATAAAAATTTCATTTTTGATATCAGTCAAAAATTCTTTACATAACGAACTATTCTGCTGACCAAGCAATATCTCTAAAAAGATATTTGTATCGGCCAGATATTTCATCGCCAGGAGTTGGCTTCGTGCTGTAAATCCACAGCGCTTTGATCCTTGTTCAAAGTGCTTTCCCAATCGAATGAGAAGACTCTCTTCTTTTGCTGTTTTTTAACGTTTTGTCGAATTAAATTCTCTGCCAGATCAACAATTTGTCGTTGAATTTTCTTCGGAAGGGATTCAAATCGATTTAAAAATGTAGTTACATCCATAAATTTCCTCGTAGCTTAACAAAGCTACAATTTTTCCATTAACTCCAGATACACACGCATCTGCTCCTGTACTGATTTAGCCTCACGAGCTGCCGCTTCCGCAAAATCAGTTCCTGACGAAGCATAGATGATGGCCCGTGCAGAATTAACCAATAATCCACAATCTTTATTCATGCCATTCTTCGAAACCATTTCCAGATCGCCCCCTTGTGCACCAATACCCGGTACCAGGAAAAAATGATCGGGAGCCAATTCGCGAATGTGTTTTATTTTTTCGGCTTGAGTGGCCCCAACTACAAACATCAGTTGATCAGTTGTTGCCCATGTAGAAGCCTTCAATATCACCTCTTCATACAATTTGCGCTGTGTAAGTTTTGATTCCATCAACTGAAAATCAGCGCTACCTGGATTTGAGGTGTGGGCCAATAAAATCACCCACTTATTCTTGAATTTCAAAAAAGGTTTAACTGAATCTTCACCCATATAAGGTGCCACGGTAACGGCATCAAAGTTCATTTGCTCAAAAAAAGCCCTCGCATATAATGCGGATGTGTTACCAATGTCACCGCGCTTGGCATCGGCTATTGTAAAGCAATCCTTTGGAATGTAGTCAAGTGTTTTTTGCAGGCTTTCCCATCCTTTAGGGCCAAGCGCTTCATAAAAAGCAATGTTAGGTTTATAGGCTACGGAGTATTGATGTGTTGCGTCAATAATGGCTTTGTTAAATGTAAAAACCGGATCATCGGTTGCACGGATATGCTCGGGGATTTTTTCAAGATCAGTATCAAGGCCTACGCACAGATATGATTTTTTTTTAGTAATTTGAATGAATAGTTCTTCTCGAGTCATTAGGATTATCCTTGTTTTTCGTTTTAATACATTGTCCCGACAAATTTAGTAGAATAAATCATGCGTTATCTTTTCATCCTGATTATACTAATGCCATTTTATGTGCATGCCAACCAAATTACCGGCCAAATCAAAGATTATACAACCGGGAAACTTATCCAAGGCGCAGAAATTTTCATTGATCGATCGATGGTTAAGGCTGTATCGGACGAGAATGGTTACTTCATACTTGATGACCTCAATCCAGGACAATTCAAGCTGGTGTGCACAAAGAATGGCTACGAGTCGATTCAAATCGATTTCAAGATAAAGGAAGGTGAAAACCTCGTTTTGTTCAGATTAAAAAAGGAGAAGCGTAAAAAGTTAAAAAACAAAGATTTACAGGAACGTATCATCAGCAGACTAATCAACCACAACAGCCTTTTTCCGGAATGGAGCACGAGTTGCAGGTTTAAAGCCTCCTCCCTGGTTCATGAATACGATTCTGTTATTTCAGGAAGAATGGTCTTTGATAATGATAACCTTGGTTATCGGATAACCTGTCATTTCTTTAACTATACGGCTGACAACCCTGTGGTACTATATTACTTTTATCCGCTGGTCGCAGGGAATGATCAACAGAAGCAACAGTGGGAAGATAACCGATACATGCGCCATCAGCTTACTGTCAACAACTTTCTTGAGGCTGTTCTGCAAAACACAACATCGCTTCATGGATATCAGGTTTTAGATGAGGAGCGTCACATTGCATCACTTGTCCCACCTGTCTTGAAAATCGGTTTTAGCAACGAGCCCAATACACTATATCCACAACAACCACTTATCATACATTATTCCTACAGTGGACAGATGTACGAATCAACGATTTATACAAAAGACAGCGTTCTATTTTCCGATTATGGTTTGATCCTCAACCCGGCCAATGTCCGACTTGAAGGTGTATTCAGCAAAGGAAGTCTGGCGGAAATGCTTCCGATTGAATACAGCCCGCCTTTAGATAAGAAATACTTTAATATTTCATCGTACTTTGAGAAAGCCTATCTGCATACTGATAAGCCCTATTATTTTCCAGGCGATACCGTATGGTTTAAGGGTTATATCAATTATGCAAACCTTACCCTTATTGAGTCTTTAAGCAAAGTGCTGTATGTAGAATTCATTGATCAACACAATGGAGGAAGAATTATTCAAGAATGTATTCTTAAAATAAATGACGGACTTACTCATGGGGAGTTCATTATTCCCGATTCGATTACATCGGATTATTTTGCGCTAAGAGCCTACACACTTTGGCAACAAAACTTTGGTAGTGACCAGGTGTTCATTAATTACTACCCAATACTTTCTCGTTCCGATAATCTGATTGATAGTCGAGGGGTACTTCAACCCAATAATCAGGTTCAAGTTTACTTCCCCAAGCTTAACTTCAATACTCGCGAAAAAATAAGAATGGGAATTGCTGTGACCAATGAAGATGAAAAACCTGTGTCGGCATGGATGTCGGTATCGGTAACCGACAAAACCATGGTAAGGTCCTTGGATGGCGCCCCGACCATCCTGAATCAGTACCCAATAAAACCCTTTGATGAACCCGGCAGAATGTTGCATGAAATTGAAAAGGGTATAAGTATTAATGGTGCATTTCTCAATCATCAGGAAAAACCCACCATGGCATCCATTGTATTTTCCTCCGATAAACTCGGTCAGACATTTGAGTTTGAGACGGATTTGGATGGGCAATTTTACATTTCAGGCCTCGATTTCACAGACTCAGCAACCGTTGTGTATAGGGCTAAATCAGGAAAAGTCCCACTTTATGGGACCATAAAACTTCGTGATCGAACGCCATTACCATTGCAATTAAATTGGCCCGCTAAAATTCAGAATGTAGAGCGTGCTGATTTTAAGATCGATAAAAATACCACCCTACTGAACGAGGTAGTTGTTAAGGCTAAAAGAATTGTCGAAGAAGAATCAGTAAGAAAGAAAGAAGAAACCATTTTCCGACCATGGGGCTACCCGGCTTACAGTTACACCCCTGACAAGCTCAATCAAGCGGCAGTGAATGTTTTTGAAATGTTGCGCGGGCGGGTACCCGGTTTAATGATTACTAATGATGGGATGTCATACATTGCAAAGTTTACCCGAAGCCGTTCGTATTCACTAAACACTGAACCTGCCTACTTTTTGGATGATCAACCGGTTGTAAGAGACGCCATTCAATCCATTAACCCTTTTGATGTTGCAATGATAGAGCTGATGGCTACGGTGAGTCCAATATTAGGTGCATCTGGAGGCAACGGAGTGATCGCGGTTTATACAAAAACCGGTGGGCTACGCGGAAAATTTGAAACAGACTCTGACTTTAAAACATTTGGAGTAAAGGGTTACACAACAACTAGAAATTTTATTGGCATCAATCACATTACAGATTTTATTCCTCAAGAGTCTGATTACCGAACAACTTTATTTTGGGCACCTCAGGTGATTTATAAAATAAATCATGGACCCGCCTGGCTTGAATTTTTTGCTTCAGATTCAACAGGCCCTTACCTGATCACGATTGAAGGTGTTACCAGCGAAGGAAAGCCTTTTCGGGATGAGCGATTGATTCAGTTAAACGAAAAGGAAGATCAATAATTGGGATCGGTCAATGAATTTTAAGGTGTTGGTTATCGTAAATCAATAACCTCTACCCCTGGATACTTTTTAGGATCGAATGTGAAAAAAGAATCTGGCACATTCACATTTGGGGTGAATTTGGTAATGGTGTATTTATACCGGTTTCCACTCTTATCAAACATGGTCCAGCTTTGTATGCTGCGATCCTTCTTGGCGATGTTCATCTTAATTTTAAAATATTGGGCATCTTTCTTCTCCGGAACAAGGTCAACCACCTCGCACAATACACCCGCTTCGGTTACATCCTCAATGTAGAGGTACTTAAATCCTTTTTTATACAATTCGTAAATCTTTGACGGATTAACCTCATCTGCATCCGGATCATAATTATCGATGTTTACTTCTTTTGCGGCAGGTAGATAAGTCCATACCGTAGTACCGTTGTTGATGATCTCCTGATCGTCCATGGCTAACCGGAATTTATCGGCTTTAACGGTTATTTTTCCCTTGAACTCTTCTTTGATACCTTCTGATTCGTTGGTCATGCTGGAGGTTATATTGGCCTCGAATGAGGTAAAGGCCTTATACTTCTTACTCATCGCCTCAAGGATTTCAAGGGCTTTTGGATCGTATTGAGCGAACGAAGTTGTGGCTAAAACTGCCAGGAGGAATGCGATAGCGTATTTTTTCATGGTGGTTATTACTGGATGTATGATTGACTATTGCGGCCGCAAAATACGTTACTGGCCGTGTTTTTCCTTCAATCCATTCAATAATTGTTCCAAACTCAGCTCATCTTTAATGAGTACCTCACGGGCTTTACTACCCTCAAATGCCCCTACTATTCCGGCAGCTTCCAGTTGGTCAATTAGTCTTCCGGCCCGGTTGTAGCCCAGTTTCAGCTTTCGCTGAAGCAAGGATGTGCTGCCCTGCTGATGCATAACGATCAGCTTGGCGGCCTCTTCAAATAAGGCATCACGTTCAGAGAGGTCAACCATGGAGGCACCACTCTCCTCATCTTCATATTCCGGCAACAAGTAGGCTGAGTCATACCCGCGTTGTGAGCCTATATATTCACAAATACGTTCAATTTCAGGTGTGTCAACAAAAGGACATTGCAGACGGATAACATCCGAGCCTGATGACAGCAACATGTCGCCCATGCCCACCAATTGATCGGCTCCTCCTGCATCCAATATCGTGCGGGAGTCAACTTTGGAAGTTACCCGGAACGACAATCGTGCCGGGAAGTTGGCTTTGATAACCCCGGTAATTACGTTTACCGAAGGCCGTTGTGTAGCAACCACCAGGTGAATGCCAATGGCACGGGCCAATTGAGCCAACCGCGCAATGGGCGTTTCAACCTCTTTGCCGGCTGTCATCATCAAGTCGGCCAACTCATCAATCACCAAAACAATGTAGGGTAAAAACCTGTGGCCTTCTTTCGGGTTAAGCTTACGGGCTATAAACTTCGCGTTGTATTCCTTTAAGTTTCTTGCCCCGGCATCTTTCAAAATTTCATACCGGTTTTCCATTTCAATACACAGTGAGTTGAGTGTATGCACAACCTTGCGTGTATCAGTAATAATTGCTTCCTCGCTGTTTGGCAATTTAGCCAGGTAGTGGCGTTCGATTTTACTGAACAGTGCCATCTCCACTTTCTTCGGATCAACCAATACAAATTTCAACTGCGATGGATGACGCTTATATAACAGAGAGCCGAGGATTACATTTAATCCTACGGATTTGCCTTGGCCCGTGGCCCCAGCCACCAGCAAGTGCGGCATTTTAGCCAGATCGATAACAAGTACTTCGTTAGAAATAGTTTTACCCAACGCCACCGGTAACTCTTTATCAGTCTTTTGAAAAGCAACAGTCGACAATACCGAACGGATGCTCACCATCTCACGGTTTTTATTTGGCACTTCAATACCGATTGTGCCCTTACCGGGAATGGGTGCAATAATCCGTATACCCAAAGCCGAAAGACTTAATGCAATATCATCCTCCAGGTTCTTGATCCGGGAAATTTTTATACCGGCATCCGGTACAATTTCATAAAGCGTTACGGTTGGGCCAATGGTTGCTTTGATGCTGGAAATACCAATCTTGAAGTTGGTAAGCGTAGCGACAATCCTATCCTTATTCTGATTCAACTCTTCCTGCGTTACCTGCACTTTGCTGGTATCGTACTCGTTAAGCAGCTCAAGCGGAGGGAATTTATAGTTGCTCAAATCAAGCGTTGGATCGTATTGTCCTTTGTCTTCCACCAATTTCTCAGCCAGTTCATCCGTTTCGGTTCGCTCCTCAATAATAAAATCAGGCTCTGCCTTTTCTGCTTTCTCCTTTTTCTGGCTTTCCGGCTTATTCACATCAAGCTTAATCTCCTGTATAGGTTTCTCCGGCTCCACAGGAGTCACCACCGGTATGGGTACAGGATCAGGTTCAACCTGTACCACTTGTTGGGGCCAGTTATCCTGCTCATCAGTATAGGTTTTAGTTAGTTCCTCTCCTGCAAGTATGGCATCGTTGCCCATTGGCTTCGGATCAGCTGGGTTGAATACAGGTATTGAGGTTACATTGAAGAAGAATATGATAAAGATGAACAAGGAAAGCACCAGCAACAAAAAAGTTCCCCAGCCCAACAATCCGTTTGCGAGCATGGCTAATTGAAACCCTAACCCTCCGCCAAGAAAACTCCACTCGGGAGCACCGTTAACATTGAGTGTTAAATAACCGAAAAGCAGGCAAAGCCACAGGCTTGTAAACACACTAAAAATCAAAACATTTGAAACCGACAATAATGAGCGCTTGAAGGCTAGCTTGAAACCGACAAGAAATAATACAAAGGGAACCAGAAAAGCGGATATGCCCAGCCACCGAAAAATAAAATAATGTGATACCACAGCTCCACTCAACCCCAGCCAGTTTTCTGTTTCCCGGCCCAGATCAAGCAATTGGCTTTGCCACAAACCTTCTACTACACTATGATCGGCTTTCCCGGTGAAAAGAAATGATACAAAGGCTACGAACAAAAAAATAGATGCAATAAGAAAGATCAACCCAAGGGTTAACGACAGCTTTGGATCTTTCAAAAACTCGAAACTAAACTTACTCTTCGATGCCTTGCTCTTTCGTTCTTTGTCTGGTTTCTTAAAAGTGTTGGATCGGTAGGTATTCTGAGCCATGTAAAAGTTTAAAAAGTACTCAAAGCTACAGAAAAACAATGAAACAACAGCCAATTAGCTTCGCAACAGCTGTTGTTGTTGCACGCTTTTGCCGCTAGGATTCTTTCATTACAATGGCCATTTTATCGTTGGCATCAGGCCAAATCCAACCAACCTTCTAAAAAGAAATTATCAGTGTTTCAGAACAAATGTGAACTGACCTGACAATCCTGTTGTCCTTCCTCCCGGTGAAGCCACAACGAAATGCAAGGTCAGCAGCGAATTGGTTACAGAAGCGTCCAAATCCTGTCCATTGATAAAAATAAGTTTGGTTAAATCGTTGCTAAATTTCCATTTTCCGCTGGGTTCAGGAAATGCATAACTTCCGTTAACTACGAAGTAATCGCCATCAAAGCCAGAAACTGGATTCTTGATAAAGGTAATGGAGAAATTCTGATACTGGTCTGTGAGGTCTCCATCAGTTGCGTGCATTACACTTTGTGTGATCCAAGGTGCTGATGTTAATAAGTTAATCTGCTGATCGCGTTCGTTCACAGCATCATCACTCGAACAGGCCGAAAATGCTAATAGAAATGCTATTGCTGAAATGGTGAGTATACTTTTCATGATTGTTGGTTAATTAGTTAAGAAACCTGAGGTGTGCCGACACCCTCTAGTCGGCACATGATCCCCCAAGTTGTTGTTTAGTTCTTAATGAATTTGATTGTTACAGTCTTATCAAACGAAGTCGCCCGTACGAAGTAAATTCCTTTGTTCAACATTGACACATTCAATGTAGTTGTTCTTGAATGCATGGTGTCTCCTTCCTGACTGATGAATTTCCTTCCGGTGATATCGATTACCTCCAGCAAAAACCTGCCATTCCAATCATTGCTCAAGGCCACCTGGGTATAACTATCAGCCGGATTTGGATAAAGTCTGACGCCATTGTTTACAATGTCTTCTTCTGCCGAAAGTATGACATTAACCATTGCATCAATTACTTTCAATGTGGTAGCGCCATGCACATCGCGCACCGTAAAAGTCAACATAGTCTCACCGGCCTTTTTCGGCTTCAACAGAAGCTTATTGGTTGATGTGAATACTTCGATCAACTGCGTATTGGCACTGGTTACGCTGAACGTCATTGCATCACCATCCGGATCAGAAAAAACATCAGTAATTGCGTACTCGATAAGTTCACCGGTGGGGTCGAACCTCCAAGGTTCTGTTGTTCCAATGTAAACTGGAGCACGGTTGGTGTGTAATACCTCAGCATGCAGCACCATTTCAGTTACAGCATTGTATTCATCGGTGGCGATGAACTTGTAGTTGTAATTTCCTGCATGACCGAATTCCGGTGAAAGAGTAATTGTTAGCACACCCTGGGAAAAGGTATATGTTAAACCTGCATAGGATTGTGCAGCCACTACTGTAAACACATGTCCTTCAACATCTGTAACACCAATGTTGAATACTTTCGTGTCGCCTTCAGCTACAATTACACCTGACGGAACATTATTGAAACGTGGACCTTCATTCACGAGCAGGGTAACCGGCACACGAACGGTCCCGTTATTCGGATCATTTGATTTGATTACGATGTCCGCTACCTGGCTGCCTCGCTTTGCATAAGCGCCCTCCAGAAGCAGATTAATACTGCCCGTTTCACCAGCATTGAGTGTACCGGAAACCGGTGATGTTATGGTCAACCACGAGGAGTTGCCTTCTGTTTCTTCTGCGGCAAACATCAACCATCCTGCTGTGCCGAAACCAGAAACATTTTGCACATCATACCATAAACCCTGATCAAAGTAATAGTATCGTCCGGGCGTGGATGGCTCACCCGTAACCGTTCCTTGCGGAAACTGAATACCAAGTGGGTAAGTAACGACTACATAAAAGTCTTCGTTCGGATAAATTCCTGCCGGCTGATTCATGGCGATCTCGAGCCAGTTACCCTCATTATCTGAACCCGAAATCGAAAAGCTTTCCGATCCGGATGCAAGCAGAATGGCATCAGCAATAGAACTTCCCCCTGCCCGGATTTCAACATTCACAACACCTTGTAACAGATTTTCAGCCCTGAACCATGTTTCAACATGCGACAGGTTAAACCCTTCAGCTCCTGCATTGAACTTAGTGGCCAATGTAAAGGGTGCAGCACCACCAGTACCTACAAATGTATCGGGGGTTTCTTTTTCTGTATGCTTGATAATACGATTGTAATCTGACGTCAGTCGTGCCTGTCCGCCTGCAACCTGTACCTGCTTAGCAGAAAGCGAAATATGATCTGATGCTGAGCTTGCCAATGCTTCTGTTTGATTGGATGAAGTGCCAACACGTCCAAAATCAATACTTACTTCATATGTTAATTCAGAAGCACCATTAATGTTATCCATAGCGATGCTGGCTGTTGCCGTTTCGGTCATTACGTTCATCGACCTGGTAATAGCCGTATTATCAACATTCATTACCGGTGGCTCAAAGCCTGTTCCGGTTAAGCTAACATGAATATCTCCAATGCTGGTCGTCAGCACCAATTCATCCGTGAAGTCTTCAGCAAACGAAGGAGTAAACACAGCGCGGGCTTTCAATGCATCACCGGGATTGATTGTAAACACAGGTGTTTGCCATGCCCAGGGTGAATAGAGTTCAGAAATATCAGTCCAACGCCATTCGGGACCAAACCATCCATCAACCAATGCCCATATCTGCAAGCTTAAGCCTTGCATTCCGTCTGTCATTTGTGCCCAGGTAATAGTTGCTGGAGCTGACCCATTGTTTGGAATATTGACATCCTGATAGTACGATACGTTTGACCAGCCATCAACCATGATCATTTTTCTTCCGAACTCAATTGATTCCGGTACCTCCAATAGTGCTTCACCTGTAACGGTAAGTTCAACCGGCTTTTCAAGTAGCTCCATATTCGGAACGTTGTTGTGAATCTTTAGTGAAGCATTGTATTGCCCGCCATAAATATTGGTAGCATCTAAAATTATATTTCCGGAAAGTGTTGCTCCGGGATTCACCGTGTACATGTTTACCGGAGAAATAACAAAAGCCAATCCACTACCATGATCCAACACTTCGTATTGCGAAATAGCAAGGCCTGTGTTGTTATCCTTTTGCAGGCCAATTGTACCAAAGTGTGAGGTAAGGTCTGCACCACCTTCTTCCCGCTTGTATTGGAACTTCATGGTTCCGTTTTTGTAGAAGATCACCTGCGCAGAAACCGGATCGCCCATACCACCAAAGTTGTTGGTAAAGTAACTCCAGGTGATAATAAACTTATCCTCATAGAATTGGTAGAAGATACCAATATCTTCAATCGGATACAGGTAATCAGAAAATCCGCTGAACGTCCAGTATGGCATAATGCATGGGCCAGCGTGCATTTCTGAAGGAATGTAATCGGTAAAGAAAGATGCCTGAGGTTCATCTTCGAAAGAGATGAGACCATTGTCACCGATTTTTATGGATGTGTAGGTCTGTCCGTAGAATTGAATCGGGAAAGGCAATTCAAGCTCACGCCAGAACGTACCATCATAGTCTTCAAAGTTTATGAAGGGCATTTGCGTTCCTGTATTACGAATGTCTATCCACTGATAGAAACTTCCATCATTATGTTTTTCATAGGTATAACCAATATCTGTCGATGTAGCGGTTGTGTTGAATGAAAGCCATTGATTGCCCGCCAACGAAACTTCAAGGTTGGCTAATCCGGTATTTTCAATGGTAAACGGTTCACTTGATGTTTCACCATAAGCGAGCGTTTCCTGCAACAAGGATAAATCTACATTGATGGCAGGCGGTACAACCACATTCCCTGTTACCGGAATGATGTACTCGCTTCCATCGGCATAGCTTATGGTTAATTCATCAACCAGCGAAGCAATGTTATCGGTAGGGATGGTAACTGTGTACTTCTTATACAAACCGGGTTTAATCGTAGTTACCGTTTCACCTTGTAATGAAAATGCACTGTTAAGCAGACTCATGCTGTTAATGCCAACGTTAGCTGTGCCGGAGTTTTTGATGGTAAACGAAACCGAACGTATAGCACCCTGAAATACATTTCCGAATTCAATCGATTCAACAGAAACTTCAGGTTGAGGTGTTCCGCCAGCATTTACCTCCAATTGAATGAGGGCATTTTGCTGCGCATTGAATGGGTCATTGCTGATAAAATTAACGTAACGGTTCACCAACCCTTCTGCCAATGTGCTGGTGTTCATGGTTACATTTACAACGGATGTACTACCAGGAGAAATAATTCCGGAACCATTTTCAATCGCGGTGATAATATTTGGTCCGGGGTAATCAAAACCAAGGGCAAGTCCACTGTAAAGTTCAATAGGATTGCTCCAGTTATGGACTAAAATTCCATCGCTTTGATTCATATCTTCCATTAAAATGGTGAGCCCCTGTTGATTGTACGCTGACCAGCCCATATTGTCATAGAAGAAACGGATGTTACCATCTGCATACAATACCATTTGTGCCGTGATGGACTCGGGGTTCCAGCCATCCCACACGTTGTTGTACTGGATAATGACACGATCAGCTTCTGTCTGGTAAAATATATCACCTTGTGCAACATAGTTCAGGTGTGCGCCAAGCAGCGAGATATAACCCTTAGGTGTCCATTCATTTCCAGGTATAGAGGGAGAATTAATAGGTCGAACACTGTTGTCAAACGTTGTAAATCCCTTTTGTGCGATATAGATCGTTTTCATTTTATCGCTATAGAAAGGAAATTCAAAGCCCATATCCAGCGTGTAGTAGGTGTCACTACGAAGCGAGCTAGTGATGTTCACTCCGGATGAAGAAATATCCTGAAACTCATACCCAATCGGGCTGGGCTCATCACTGTAGTTTGTTCTTAATGTGTATCCATAGGAATGAAACGTTGAAGGCCAGCTGTTGCTTACGCCTCTGTCGTCAAAACCCGGGATAAAATATTTTAACGGATATGCACCGGCATTCTCAACCGTAATTTGCGCATTCACTACATCACCAATGGCAATATTGCTTACAACCTGGCTTACTGGCGAAATAGAAATGGTTGATGTTTCTGTCCCTACACCAAACAATAGAATCTGATACGTCTGGTCACCGTTTGTCATCGTAAGCGTTCCATTGGCATTGCCTAATGCGGAAGGTGAAAACTTAATCTTTACAATAACTTCTTCGCGGGCTTTTATTTGCCAGGGCGCGTAACCATCTATGCTGAAATCCGGATTATCAATTGAGAAAAATGGATCATTAAAATTTCCGTACCCGGCATTTTCAACAACCAGTTCAAGTGTTTTAGATGTACCCTTAAATACACTTCCGTAGTCGGCTATATCAATATGTTTAAGTTGTGGCGTATGACCACCAACCGTCACATTCACGGGTATTCTGAGTTCTCGATTCTGTGCATCGTTTGATGCCAGCACCAGGTTAGCAGAATAGTTACCGTTTATCAATGTCATTGCCTGCGCAGTAAGGGCCGCTTCCATTGATTCATTGCCGGCAACATCGCCCGCTGCGGGTTCAAGCGTAAGGTATGTACCCAAGTGCTGATTGTAGCTGGCTGCGGTCATGTTCCAGGCAAAATTCTTGTTATTAATTGCTGTCTCAAGCGGAATCCAGGTGTTGCCCATGTCGTTTGACAGATAACAATACGTGGAGTATACTGGATCATCTTCATAGCCAATGCCTAACGGAAACAAATTGCCAGCCGGCACATGGAAAACAATCCAAAACGTTTCACCCGATTCAAAATAGAGTTGCTCATTCAGTGTAATGTAGGCCATTGCCTCATCGGCACTCCAATTGTTATGCTCTTGCGCATAAACAAGGTTATTTTTTATTGGTGAATTGCCTTTATATACTTCTACAATAACAGGCCCGATTGCCGGATCATGTTTGAGATACATCTGCACTTGCGTGAGGTTAAAGCCATCAGCTTCCGAAACAAAAAATTTAGCTGCTGCAGAATTCGGTAGCTCAAGGTCAGTTTCTCCAATAATGTTTGTAGGCCAGCTTGAATATGATTTCTCGATTGTTGTGAAAGCCATGGGTACAGGCTCATTGCTTCTTAACTTCTCGGCCTTCACACCCACAATCGCATTGCGCATGGCTACATAACTATTGGCTGTTTTTCGCTTTGTAACAACAGGATAGTTTAATGAAGCAGCGTTGAATGAAAGCGATGCGCTTTTGTGACGCATGAAATGGTTCCAGCGCAATATGCCTGATGCATTATTTAAAATTGTCAGGTTATGTGTTGCGATGGTTGATGTAGCCGCATCAATCTCAAGAAAAATTTCCTGACTAGCTTCATCTACCGCAATGGAAGGCCCCTGGTTAGTGGTTTCGGAAACGACATTGGAAAGCACCGAAACATTTCCCCAACGATCAGTAGAAGTAACAGTAAAATGATACATTGTTAAACCAAGCAGGTTATCCACTTCATAGGCAAACTCACTTCCGGCAGGTAAAGAATTTTTGAGCACAATTTTTACCGCACTGTTCAGATTGCCTGAAGTAATCGGTTGTGTATGGTAGTACAATTCAAATGAAACAGGCTGACTGTCATCTTCATCCGCAGGCACCGTCCATGAAAGTGTTGCAAACTCTTGCGCAATACCGGTGATGGCCAGGTTTGTAATGCCTGCAGGAGCTTTTCCCTGATCATTTTGAATAGCCAGCAGTGCATCAATGGCTCCGCTTCCCAGTTTACCTGCGAAGTCGGGATTGTGCTGATCAATATCAACAACTCCGGTTAAGAGTTTATTCCACAACTCAGTATTGGTTAACTGCTTTGTACGATTAGCCAGTGCCAACGCAGCAATACCCGAAACATGCGGGCAAGCCATAGAGGTACCATCCAGATACGCATATTGATTATTCGGGATTGTACTTAATACGCCACCTTTAGCGCCATATTCGGTATCGCCACCAGGTGCAGATACATCAACCCATGCACCATAATTCGAATAATCAGCTTTTTTCCATTCAGGGCCAATGGCTGCGACCGCCAGTACACCCGGAAAATATCCTGGGTACCACTCTGAATCAGAGTAAGCATTACCTGCTGCAAAAATTACGATGCCGCCTTTCATCGGGCTGCCCGGATAATCTCCAGCTTCTTCAATGAAATAGGTTATTGCATCCAAAACCGACTGTTCAACAAACCCAGGATTACTGTACCCCCAACTGTTTTGGGAAATAACAGCGCCATTGTTAGCGGCATATATAAATGAGTTCTCTATTGAGCCGCCACCAATTATTTGCAGGGACATGATTTTTGCGCCATTACCGCTACCGTTTCCACCGGCAACTCCGGAAACTCCTATACCATTGTTGTTGACAGCCGCAATGGTACCGGCTACGTGCGTTCCGTGGTATTGCGCATCTATGGCACCCTTATTTTTGACAAAGTTGTATCCATGAATATCATCTATGTATCCATTGCCATCATCATCAACACCGGGCAAACCGTTCAACTCAGCTTCATTTATCCAGATGTTAGCCTTCAAATCGTTGTGATTAACATCAACTCCTTCATCATGAACAGAAACAATAATGCTATTGGCACCGGTAATTGTTTTCCATGCCTCAAACAGGTTTACATCGGCATCACCAAAACCTGTCTGGCCCGTATTGTTGTAATGCCATTGATCTTTGAGAAGAGGATCGTTAAATGGAGGTGAGCTATAAGTGGTTGCACCAGGCGTGTAGTCTCTAACCGTGTAGGGTGTTAGTCCTTTTTCATAATCAGCCTCTGCTATTTCAACTTCCGGTAATTGTCGAAATTGAGCAGCAACAGTTTTTGGATCTGCCTTTGCATCAATTTCCAACACATACCATAAATGAAGTCCGTGTTTTCGAAGCTTGCTTTCATGGCGTGCATTGTACGGAAAAAGCCTGTACATGTCTTTAGCTTCGGAATTTTGCGCCACAACATCAAAGGTTGAAATGCCAGTGCTCAGCTTGCCATTGCGGGCCTGAGGATCCATGGTGCTTAACGTGGAAGTCATGGCGGAAGTGAACTTCACTTTTACCACTCCAGACCGCACTCCGTTTTTGAAGGACTCTGTTTGGGACCATGCCGAAGACAGGCACATCCAAAGCAGAACAATAAGCAGGATTCCTTTTTTTGTAAGTAGAGATTTATTCATGTGGTTTAGGGTTTGACTATTTTAAGGTTCAGGTTGAATATGTTTAAGGAACTTGAAATCCGTCCGCAGAATTATCTACACATCTGGTTTACTCTTCTTAGGGTCAAGGTTTTTGTCCTTTTCAGGAGATGTAGTTTTACTGCCAATGGCATTCAGAAGTTTTGTAAAGGCATCATTTTCCTCCTTTCGCTTCCTGATTAGTTTGTCTATCAATTGTTCATTTTTGTCCTCTTTCTCCATATGATCTTTGGGTCTTACAATGAATCGACAAATGAAGTTTGGTTCGCAGTTCTTACGAAAGAATCATCCTTTGAATAACTACTACCGGCTGAATTAAGGCCATAGAAATACCCTATATAGCGCAAAAAGCACCTTAACAACACCTTAACAAGGTTGCTGAATTATGCAAAAACAGCGATTTCTGCTATTGCTCGAAAAAATGGATCAAAGATTAGAAAGATGCGTTACCAGGTTGGAGTTGGTATTGGTGAGGTTGAGCTTTTTACGAAGGCGGGCACGGGCAACTTCAACACTTTTAATGCTTTGCTGAGTAATGGCGGCAATTTCCTTTGAACTCATATTCAGGCGCAAAAAGGCACATAGTTTTTCCTCTGCCGGAGAAAGATCCGGGTATAGATTCCGGAGTTTTATGTAAAAATCGTTGTGTACCTGGTTAAACCTGAGCTCAAATTCCTTCCAGCTGTCGTTGTCTGCTTCGCGTTGCAAATCAAGTATGATATCGTGAAACACCTTATGGTTATCGGGATGAACATTTTTTTGAACGCTGAGTAAACGTTCGGCTACATTATTAATGAGTTCATTTTTCCGGATCAGGTACATCACATTGGTTGTCAGTTCCTTGTTTTTAATTTCAACATCCTGCACCAGGTTTTTTTGCTTCAATTCTGTTTGGCGTGCTCTTGACCGGATAAGCACCACAACCAGAACAGCGATAAGCAAGCATACACACAGGACAATAATCGTGGCGATATAGCGATCGCGGGCCTGCTTTTGTTCTTGCTTTTGCAATTGTTCGGCTTTCTCAAAATCGTATTGCAATTGCAACCGTGTTATTTCGCTTGAAGTTGACTTGCTTTGAATACTGTCATTGATGCGCTTAAAATTTTTGAATGCCGCCAGCGACTCTTTGAACTTACCCAGCCCATTCTCAGCATCCGATAAACCGGAGTACGCACTGAGCTGAACTTCTAATGAACCAATTTCGCTGCCTAAGTTTATTGCCCTGTTGGAATAACGCTTCCCTTCTTCAAAATTACCTTGCTGATTATAATAGCCACTTAGAAAAACCAGCGACTTGGCAATCTCAGCCTTATCACCTGTCTCCTCACGTATGTTCAAACCTTTCAATAAATATTCAAGTGCCAGTTCAGGCTGTTCCAGGTCGATAAAATAAAGCTTTCCGATATTGTTTAGTGCAACACCCTGCACTGCTTTATTGCCGCCTTCCATCGCAAGCGCAAGCGACTTTTCATAGTACTGAAGTGCTGATTTAAAATCGCCCTTTGTTTGATAGATATTGGCAATGTTGTTATACAGCGATGGAAGCGGAAAGGGATTTGGCCTATTCGGATTTGATCTATTGTACAAATCCTGAACTTTAAAGTAATATTCCAATGCGCGATCAAAATCCTTTAAGCGATCATGCACCACACCAAGATTATTGTTGATGGCCATGATGCCACTGGTATCTTTTGCATCTTCATAGAACCTTAGCGATTTCAGGTAACTGGCCGTGGCCTTTTTATAGTCGCCCATGTTGAATTGCGTAAGCCCAAGCACACGGTTCGCTTTTCCCTCCCATTCTTTAAGGCCCTTTTTTTCAGCCAAATCACAAGCATTCCGTGCATACTCTGCCGACAAAGCATAATTGTAGGTTTGATAAAACCGAGCTATTTCAATAAGGGTTTGAATTTTAGTGGTGTCTGCTTTTGCATACTGAAGCTGCAGTTGCAGGCTATCGAGCTTAAGTTGATCCTGTGCAACAGTACAAAATCCGGGGAAACAAAGGGCTATGACCAACCAGTACGTTAAAAACTTTCGCATAGCGTAATTTCGTTGCAAGTATAGCGTATCGCCCGTTTCGCGCAAAATGACCTCATGAGCGATAAGGTTGTTTTAAATACTAAATAATTTAAAACATCTCATTCAAATCCTAACGGTCTTGTTCAATTTGATTGCGTATCTTAGAAAATCCATATGATTCGCTTACTAACATTTTGCTTTTTGCTTTTATGCTCCACACTCTGTGGGCAGAACAGGATTGATAGTATGCTCAGCATTGTGAATCGTAACCAGAATGACTCCATGCACGCCAAAACTCTGGTAAACCTTGGGGTAGCCTATGAAAGAAGTGATATCAAAAAAACCAAACACTATCTCAACGAATCGATCGCTTTATATGAAAGGGGTGTACAAGGGCCATGGATAAGAATAGCCTATGTTCGGATGGCGGGTGTTTATGCTTCTATGGGCATTCGCGATAGTGCCATATATTTTTTTAGTGAAGCAAAGAATTATCTTGATAAGCACCCTAATAATAAAGCACTATCTGCTTACTTAGCAGGATGGGGAATTTTCAATAACAACATAGGAAACTATGCTGAAGCGCTACTTGCTTATGAAAAAAATGAAGCATTAGGTGAGACGGTTATTGGAAAAGAGAATATGGCCGGTAACTACCTGAATATGTCAAATGTGTATGCCCGGCTTAACCAGGCATCCAAACGAGAAGAGGCAATTTTTAAGGCGCTTGCCATCTTCGAAGAAATCAAAAATGAAATGGGTTTGTCGTTTTGTTATAACGCACTCGGTAGCATTTTCTATGAACAAAAAGATTACACAAAAGCCGAACACTATTATCAGAAATCGCTGGATATCCGCATTAAGCGCAACGACCAGCGCGGAATAGCAGTTATGTATAACAACCTGGCCAACATTGCCATGGATACAGATCGTTTTGCGCACGCAATAGAACTGCAACAGGCCTCGCTAAAGATTAATGAGGAGCAAAATCTGCAGGAAGATATCGGAAAGAACTACATCAACCTGGGCAAGGTTTATCAAAAAATGAACCGCCTGCCAGAAGCACTTAACTATTTTGACCGGGCTGAAAAAATTTTTGCAACACTAGGCATAAACCGTTTCGATGCATTTATTTCTGCCGAAAAGGGTCGCATCTATACCCAGCAAGCCCAGCGTGATGAATCCAGAAAATCACTAGCCTTACAAAAACTTCAGGAAAGTGTTGCGCAAGCAAAAGTCAGCGGGGAGCTATCCAGCGAACTCAATGCGGTTACATTCCTTAAAGAATTCTACCTCCAGGAGAAAAATTATGAGGAAGCCTACAAAACACTCATTCAACAAAATGCGCTTACCGATTCGTTGGAAGGCAAGGAAGTAAAACTGCGCATCTCTCAACTCGAATCTCAATATGAAGTTGAACAGAAAGAAAATGAAATTGAGTTGCTTAAAGCAAAACAACAGTTACAGGAAACTGAACTCGCCCGGCAACACGCTAATCAAATCATCATTGCTATTGCCCTGATATCTGTAATCCTCATCAGCCTGATACTGGTGAACCGCTACCGCGTACTTAACCGTACCATGCGGCAACTCGAAATTGAAAAAATGCGAAGCGACATCGCTCGCGACCTTCACGATGATTTAGGCTCTACCCTGTCGAGCATCAACATCATTAGTCAAATGGGTATTACGCAAAACAACGGACAGGCCGAACCTCACTTTCAACGGATCAACGAACAATCATCGCGCATGATGGAAAGCATGTCGGATATTGTGTGGTCTATCAATCCTGAAAACGATACCCTTGAAAAGCTCGTGGTAAAAATGAAAGAGTTTGCTGCAGAAATACTGGAGCCAAAAGGTTTCTCTTTAAAATTCAATAGTCCGGAAAATACGGCAACTGTACAGTTAACAGCAGAGCGAAGAAAAAACTTATTCCTGATTTTTAAAGAAGCTATCAACAATGCAGCCAAATACAGCGGTGGCGATACGGTTACTGTTAACCTTCATCTTGAAAATGAAGCGCTGATTCTTCACGTGGCCGACAATGGTAAAGGTTTTGAAGAAGCTAAGGTTAAGCCGGGCAATGGGTTGCGCAATATGGAGTCGCGTGCGCAGCAAATGAACGGAACACTGAAACGAAAGAGTTTACCCAACCAGGGTACATCGGTAGAACTTTGGGCACCCATCACATGATTAGGGTATTGGCACTTGTTAAAAGATAGCAGTCCTTTATTAAAAATTTACCAATGGCGCTTAGGGTTGTCATATTTGAGGATAATAGTCTGTTGAGGGAAAGTCTATGCGCACTATTAGCCACCGCTAAACAGTACGAACTGGTCGGAGCATACAACAATGTTTTGGCCGTAAGCGAACAAATAAAAACACTGCAACCCGAAATTATTCTGATGGATATAGACATGCCCGGCATGACTGGCATTGAGGCGGTGAAGCAAATCAGAAAATTCAATCAAACCGTGCACATTATTATGCTCACCGTATTTGATGATAACCTGCATGTGTTTGATGCCCTGAAATCAGGCGCTACGGGTTATCTGCTAAAAAAACATATCTCTTCTAAACTTTTTGCAGCCATAGAAGAGGCCCTTGCCGGTGGCGCGCCTATGTCACCCAACATTGCGCGCATGGTAATCGAATCGATGCGCACTCCGGATGCCACAAATTATCAGCTTACACCACGGGAGCAGGAAGTATTGAAATCTTTGAGTCAGGGCAACAGTTATAAAATGATTGCCACGCAATTCGAAATAAGTATTGATACGGTGCGCACGCATATCAAGAAAATTTACGAGAAATTACAAGTGCATTCACAAACGGAGGCGGTAAGCAAGGCCATTAATGAAAAATTGGTTTAGCCCGTATTCGCATGACTAAAAAATCAAAAGATCTGTTTTTTCCACTCATATCGTTGCTGTTACTGGCTATTGTGCTGAAAGGATTCGGCCCAAGTTTCTTTTTCAGAAACAGCAAGTCAACAGAAGGCGGATTTGGCCCAGAAGGTTTACCCATTTACATCCTCATTCATGGAATTGTAATGAGCACCTGGATGCTCTTGCTGGTTGTGCAAACTGGATTGGTACAAACAAAAAACATTAAAGTGCACATGACGTTGGGTTGGGTTGGACTGGCTGTGGCCCTGCTTGTAATTCCTACGGGCATTATGGTAATGAATGGATTCGGGCCGCGCCTGCTGGCATTGGGTGTGCCGCCTCCAGTATTACGCGAAGGACTTTCCCTACTTTTCTGGATTGACGTATTCTCACTTATTCTCTTTCCCAGCCTGTTTGGTGCAGCCATTTACTACCGAAAAAATTCAGTGTGGCACAAGCGCTTCATGTTATTTGCTGGTTTCACTGTAATGTTACCCGCACTGGGCCGATTGACCGCACAAATTGCACAGACCGATAGCTTTGGCGGAATCAACTGGCCGCTTACATGGGGTATATTTTTTTGCATTATGTTGAGCGTGCCACTCTATGATTTTTTATCTACCAGAAGCATTCAAAGAGTAACCATCATCAGCTTTATTTCTGTATCGGTCGGTATGTTGCTTTCGGTGCAAATTGCTGCAACTGAGATTGGAAAAGATTTGGCTTCTTTTCATTTCCTTGGAAACATGTAACATGAGTTCTTTCAATTTCAGTTACTGACATTGCAATTATTGAATACCCGAATCCCGAATGGAGTTTTGTTGGAAAAGGGTAAGATTTTATTGATTGAAAAAATGAATCACAAAACACAAACACCATGAAACAACTTATAAGTTTTCTCTTTCTGACAGTAATTTCACATGGTGCATTTGCACAGTCATCCCTACCCATCATCGACATGCACTTTCATGCGGCCAATTTTGATGATAACGGCCCACCACCCAATGGCATTTTCAGAGTAAATACCGGGTATCCTGTTTACGAAGCAGATAAACCCTGGATTGCCACTTTCATGAATTGGATGGCGAATCCGCAAGGAGAAAATCCGATTATGGCACCGACTTCCAACCAAGAACTGCTCGATAAAAACATGGAGATTCTCAAGCGCAGAAATATCTATGCAGTGAGCAGCGGCCCCAGAGAAGAAGAGTTTAAAGCAGCTGGTAAAGAACGCATTTATAATGCCTGGCAATTGAGTAGAGATATCGATAAATGGCCCAGCCCTGAAGAAGTAAGAAAAGTACTCGAAACAGGCAAGTACAAAGTGTTTGGTGAAGTTGTACTGCAATATGCCGGCATCTCACCCAACGACCTGCGTTTCGCTCCTTACCTGGTTATATTGGAAGAGCTCGATATTCCTTTAGGCATACATATCGGCACAGGCCCTCCGGGTGTGTCATATTTTCCCGGAAACTTTAAGCACCTGGCACGCATGCACAGTGCTTTCGAAATTGAAGAAGTAGCGCTGCGGCACCCCAAATTGCGCATCAACTTGATGCATGCCGGTTGGCCCTTGGCAGATGATTTGATTGCCGTGCTCTACAATCACCCGCAGGTGTACTGCGATGTGGGCATTATTTGTTACTCACTGCCCAGGGCTGCCTTTCATGATTACCTAAGACGTATTGTGCAGGCGGGTTTTCACAAACGTATCATGTTTGGCTCTGATCAAATGAACTGGCCCGATGCCATAGATGCAGGCATCGAGGCAATTGAAACAGCAGACTTTCTCACCGCAGAACAGAAGCGTGACATTCTATACAACAACGCTGCTCGATTTCTTCGATTGAGTCAGGCGGAAATTGATAGGCATCATGGTAGGTAAATCATCAATATAATGAAAGATAGAAATCATATAAGTGTCCTAATTTGCTTGCTGATTATCGGCATGGCCATTTTTTCATGTAAATCCGAGGATAAATCCGACCCGGCCGCCTTCTTTATGCCCGGAGAATTTGAACCCCATGAAGCGGTATGGTTCGGCACTTGGTATATGAGTGAGTGGGCAAGTGACTACAAACGTGTGATGAGTGAAGTGATGAAAGCCATTGATGGCCATGTACAGATCAAAATGGCGTCACCATCAGATAGTGTGTTACAGATTGCGAAAAGGCAGCTCGATAGCCTTGGGGTAGATACTGCTAAAATTGAATTCCACATCATGCCGGGTGAAGCACATTGGATCAGAGATCATGGAGCATCATTTGTGGTGAACAGGCAGGGGGAATTAGGCGCTGTGGATTTTGAATGGAATGGTTATGGAAGCCTGGATTGGCGGATACTCAGGGATTCCACTATCCTGGATAGCGTAGCGGTTTTTCGACAAAAAACCAGAACAAGTGACAGGGCTAAAGTAGATAGCCTGATGGCTGGTGCCACTCATGCCAAATGGATCAAAGGAAACCTCACCATTGAGGGCGGTGCTATAGAGGTCAATGGAAAAGGGGTGTTGATCCAATGTGAGGCAGTCACCCTGCAGCGCAATCCGGGTTGGACAAAGGAAGCCCTTGAAGAGGAATACAAAAGGACTCTGGGAATTAAAAAAGTGATTTGGCTGCCGGAGGGCCTCGCGGAGGATGGACATATCGCGCATTTTAATCTGGGTAAATACATAGGCATAGGCACAGGAGGGCATACCGATGAGTTTGTACGTTTTGCAGATGCCCGTACCATTCTTTTGGCTTGGGTAAATGAAAGCGAGTTGGATGAGCACCCTTACAATAAGCTTAATTATGAACGCATGTCGAAGAGCTATGAAATCTTGAAAAAAGCAACCGATCAGGATGGCAAGCCTTTCAAGATCATTAAAATCCCTATGCCTTACTATCAGGAAAAACCTGTGGTAGTTTCAGATTCGTTGTCTAATGATGATCATATCAGGGTGAAAGATTTCAGTTACGCAGATCGCCATTTGATTAAAGTCGGAGATACCTTGACGCATGTGGCTGCATCCAGCTATATGAATTTTCTGGTAACCAATGGAGTGGTAGTAACGGCTTCGTATGCCAAAGACGAAGCCTCCATCAAGCGGGAAAAAGAAGTGGAGGTATTGTTTAAAAAAGCTTTCCCGGGAAGGAAGATTGTATTTGTTGATGCCATGCGACTCAATTGGGGTGGTGGTGGTATTCATTGCAGTACACAACAGGAACCTTTGAAAAGATCAAAATAGGAACTTACTGAGAAAAACATGAATCTTGCTACCGGAGATCATACACGCCAAAATCATTCAACCTGGAATCTTACAAAAAGACTTTCCTTCAGGTTTGCTTTTATCTATTTCTTCCTGTTCATCGCCTTGTTGGATTGGTATGGACTAAGCATTACGGCTATCCTTTTTGAAATCCTTTTTCTTGATAAACTTTTGGATACGCTGATTCCATGGATTGGCCTACACATCTTTAAAATAGATTACCCCATCACTTCTCCAACCTTCGGCAATCACAGCGACAGTACTTTTATTTATATCCAGTATTTTGTCACCATTGTAGCGGCTTTTATTGGGGCTCTTCTCTGGAGTTTGTTGGACAGAAAGCGGTTGAATTATAATATATTATACTATTGGTTGACCGTGTTAATTCGCTATTATCTGGCGGCCAATCTATTTTCTTTTGCTTTAGAGAAATTCTTTAAAACCCAGTTTGGCGATCTTAATTTTTACCAGCTTGCGCAGCCGGTGGGTGATATGACACCCATGAGTTTGGCCTGGGCTTTTTTTGGGCACTCATATCCTTACAATTTCTTTATGGGGGTGGCAGAAAGCGCAGGATTGCTGCTTTTATTTCGCAGGACTACCCCTTTTGGCGCCATGGTTACAGTAGGGGCCATGGCCAACGTAGTGGCAGTCAATATCAGCTATGACATTCACGCCAAGGTGTTTGCTTCTATGATGCTGGTGATGGCTTTGTTTCTCTTGCTACCCTATATACAACGTATATTCAAATTCTTTTTTACCGGAAAGGCGGTAGCGCTCCCCATTCAACAAGCACCCGTGTTTCAAAAACGTTGGAAGAACAGAACCCTCATGATTTTAAAAATACTAATCATCGCCTTTGAGCTTGTTCCACGCTTTTTATGGTATGCCGGAGCCCCTGAGAGAAGGTTAGCGAAAGAGTCGGCCCCTTTGAGAGGTGTTTATGAAGTCATGGATTTTGTGGTGAACCAAGATACCTTATCCGTAGATAACCCGATGCGATGGGATGAGGTGATTCTTGAAGGTTGGTGGACTTCCGTACGTTACCCCAATGATAGCATTGCTTTTGCCGATTTATCGCTAGACAAAAAAGAAATTTTGCTCTTTGGTGACAGAACAGAATTATCCATGAAACAGAAAATCATAATGCAAGAATTGAGTGATGAAGTTGCCATGGATTCTGTACTAATTGCCCGCAATCTTAAAATACCCTTCCAATTTGAAACCAAGGATTCAATACATATCACATTCAAAGGTCAAATAGCTCAGGATTCTATTTTTGTTTCGGCCAAAAGAAAACCTTTAGAGATAAAGAACTTCAGGTTGAGCCGAAGTAAGATTAATATCATCACAGAGGTGCCATACATCTATTAAACCATAAAAATTACGGAAATGGATACAACTTTTAAATTACAAATTGCCGGGTTACTACTTTCATTATGCTGCTTCCAATACCAGTCCAAGGCCCAAGACACCCTTTATGTTGATGCCGGTGGTTTTGATCTACGCATGGTAAAAAAAGTTAATGGCACTGGGCCAACCATCATTATGGAGCAAGGTTTGGGGATGCAATTAGAATGGTGGTTTGGGCTGGATGACTCACTCACCAGGTATGGGACCGTGGTCACCTACGACCGTGCTTTTTTGGGCAAATCCGGCAAGGGGAATACAGACAGAACGGGTAAAGTGGTAGCGGCAGAACTAAAAGTAGCGCTTGATAATGCTTCGCCAACTTTTTAGCCGTGTTGATTGCAGCTATTACCGGTGCAGGCAAAATGATGCCCATCGCAGGTGGACAAGAAGGAAGCGCTTCGGTAGAAGCTGTCATTAACTTTTTGCTGATTTCTCTGTCGCTGGCAATTTTGTTAGCTTGCATTACCATTGCCCTTGGATTTTACAGGCATATGCAACAAAATCCAAAAACCTAAAAAGCATATTAACTGAATTACTAAATGAAATTCACCAATCAAATCATCTGGATCACCGGTGCCTCTTCAGGTTTAGGTCGGGCTATGGCATTAGCCTTTGCCAGGCAAGGTGCAACGCTCGCCCTTTCAGCCAGACGCACCGAACTGCTCGAAAGCTTGGTGAACGAAATTGATGCGCAGGGCGGAAAAGCCAAAGCGTATCCGGTAGATGTAACGCAAGAAGAAAACATTCAACAATGTGTGCAACACATCATAACCGATTTTGGCAAACTTGATGTGGCCATTGCCAATGCCGGAGCAGGAGTAATCGGCAGCATCGAAAAACTTTCGCAAACCGAATGGCAACGGCAGCTAACCTTAAACGTTACAGGCCTTGCACTCACGTGCAAACACGCACTGCCCCACTTACGCAAAACCAAAGGACAAATCGTATTGCTTGGAAGTGTGGCTGCGTTTATTCCCAATCCAGGTGTTGGTGCCTATGGCGCCTCTAAAGCTGCGGTGCACTCGATTGGCGAAACACTTCAAGTTGAATTAGCCGGCAGTGGTGTGAGCTGTACCACCATTCATCCCGGTTTTGTTGATAGCAACATTACCCGGGTTGACAATGACGGTAACTTTAATCCTGATGCAAAAGACCCGCGCCCGGCCAACTTAATGTGGCCTACTGAAAAAGCAGCTCGCGTAATGGTGAACGCTATTGCCAAACGTAAAAAGGTTTATGTGTTTACCGGGCATGGAAAGTTTATGGTTACCATTGCCAAATACTTTCCCGGTATTGCGCGTAAAATGATGGCCAACCTGCGACCACCGGAGTAACTAATCAAAATTGAAATAACTACCTTGAACTAACTTTTGGTGTTGAGTCGTTAGAATCGAAAAGCGTTTTGTAGGCTATAAAACCAAATGGCTTCATGAGAGCATCATTACTGAAACGCGTGACCTTTCCCTGGTTTCCCTGGGCATTACTGTTATTGCTACCCATCACTTTCTTTGGTTTCTACCCTTCGTACTTCGGTAAGATTACTTCTTCACTTCCACCTATCTATCATGTACATAGTGGTACAATGCTGTTATGGTTAGCAATGAGCCTTGCACAACCCTTTTTAATTCACTTCAACAACATTAAGCTTCATAAAACTATTGGAAAAGTTAGCTATGCGCTGATGCCGTTGATTATCGTGAGTGGCTATTTCATTCTTCGCTTCTCGTATCACCGCGCATTGTCGGGTGAAGCTGTTGTTCCACCAAATTATTATCCGGAAGATTTACCCATGCACATTAAAGCAGCTGATTTTGTAGTGATTGGTAGCGTGTATTGGGTTTGGTTAATGGTGTATTATGCACTTGGTGTTTACTTCAGAAAAACTGCGGTAGCGCATGCCACCTTTATGCTGGCGGCAACCCTTACTATTCTCGGTCCGGCAGGCGACCGGTTGATTGATCATATTTGCGATGCGCTGGACTGGCCCTTTAATGCTGTTGCCGGCAACTTTGTGTTTGGTTTAGTGGCCGCAGTGTTTGTCGGGCTTTTATTTATGCATAAAAAGAAAAACTTAGAACTACAGCCAACTGTGACCGTGCTGGTAATTCATGCTCTGGGAATTTTTCTCTTCTATACTATGCCGTTTCATCCCTTGTGGAACCGGTTGTCTGCTTTTCTGTTTAGCTGACAATTCCCTTAAGTCAAGTTTTAACGCGGTATACTTATAAAATTTTCCGAAATTTATCCCGCTCAAACCCTCATTTCAATGCGATACCTTCTGCTGCCTGTCTTTTTTCTTGTCAGCTACGTTATTCAAGCTCAAATCAGCAGCACGTTCAATATAAATACTGATGGGTGGACTGCGCCCGATGCTAACCCTGCCATCGCATACAGTGCTGCAGGTGGCAATCCTGGGGGATACGTTTCTGGAAATCCATTTATAATTGTTTTTGGAGCTACTACACTTTATGTTCCCTTCTATTTTGTAGCACCCACTTTATATTACGGAAACCGAAGCGCATATTATAATGGAACCCTACGCTACGATGTTCAACAAAGCACAACCGGGGGCCCCAATCAATATGCTGAAGTATCCATTGCGAACAACTTGGGTATTGTACTCTACTATTATCCACCTGTATCTAATCAACCTCCCGCTGCGCCTTCATGGGCAACCTATTCAGTTGTATTGAATAATGCCCTTGGATATTGGAAAACAACAAATAATCCAGCTGGTGTTGCTGCCACTGAAGTTCAACTTCAAAGCGTGTTGGCCGACCTGGCCAACCTGTCTATACGTGGGTTGTACCGCGATGCCAATGTTAATGGCCGATTAGACAATGTTAGGTTTACTCCTCCAATCATTATCAATACACAACCCACCAATGCAACAGTTTGCAGCGGTGCCATCACAACCCTTACAACGGCTGCATCCGGTAATCCAACCATCACGTATCAATGGGAGATTGAAACCAGCCCCTCGGTTTGGACAAATGTTACAAACACCGGAGGATATAGCGGAGCCACGACAGCAACCCTTACTATTAATACTACCGGAAATTTTGGTGCCGGAAATTACCGGTGCCGTATTTCAGGAATAAACGTTGTTGATGCATTAACTAATTCAGCAACGCTCACAGTTAACTTCACCGCAGCACCAACTACAACAGGTGCGTCCCGTTGCGGAACCGGAACCGTAGCCCTATCCGCTGCAGGTGGGGCCGCAGGTCAATACAGATGGTATACTGTGCCAACTGGTGGAACAGCCATAGCCGGACAAACCAACAATACATACACAACCCCATCGCTTTCCAGTACAACAACCTATCACGTTGCCATCAACAACGGAACTTGCGAAAGTACCCGCACGGCAGTAACTGCAACAATCAACACTATTCCAAGTGCACCTACTACCACAAGTGCTGCACGCTGCGGAACAGGAAGTGTAAGTCTTTCTGCTGCCGGTGGCGCAGCAGGCCAATATCGGTGGTATACGGTAGCCTCCGGTGGTACTGCAATTGCCGGGCAAACAAATAACACCTACACAACCCCATCAATCAGCACAACAACTACCTACCATGTTGCCATTAACAACGGAACATGTGAAAGTACACGTACACCGGTAACTGCAACGGTCAACTCATTGCCAACTGCGCCCACTACAACGGGTGCTGAGTCTTGTCTGCCCGGAAGTGTAACCCTAAACGCAACGGGAGGCACAAATGGTCAATACAGATGGTACACGGTTGCCTCGGGCGGAACAGCTTTGGCTGGAGAAACAAACAATGCATTCACTACTCCTGTATTATCCGTAACAACTACCTATTATGTAGCCATTAATAACGGAACGTGTGAGAGCACCCGCACACCGGTAGTGGCAACTATTGCAACTCCGGGTTGCGACAATGAACCCCCGATAATTGAACCTGTCACTTCGGTAACGCCAATAGGAGGAATCATTACCATAAACATGGTTGATCTGATCAGTGACCCCAACGACAATGTGGATTTTTCAACGCTCACCATTATCAGTCAGCCTACCAGCGGAGCAACGGCCACCATTGATGGTAACTTCAACCTGATTATCAACTATCAGGGTATGGCGTTTACCGGAACTGAAAACATTACCCTACAAGTGTGTGATGTATTTGCCGCCTGTACACAACAAGTACTTTCGCTAGAGGTAGTAGGCGATATCAATGTCTTCACTGCCATCTCACCAAACGGTGATACCCGCAACGACATTTTTCTGATTGAGCACATTGAAAAGTTTAACGATACGCGCGAAAACCGCGTAAGCATCTACAATCGTTGGGGTGATCTGGTTTGGGATGGACGTAATTATGATAATACTTCTGTTTTTTTCACCGGTAAATCCAACAATGGATCCGATCTGCCAGCTGGAACTTACTTTTATAAAATAGAATTCCCTAGTGGGCGACCAATGCAAGTCGGCTACTTATCGTTGAAACGTTAGCCTTCAAGAACCATCGCATCTATACGTGATTTTTTCTTAAAACTGTAAAAAGTAGATTTGATCTGAAAGAGATTCAGCCACTACAATAAATTCCAGAAGGGAATATGGATTATCATTATAAATACTTTGTTTCAGTGATTGAGAAAATTAACAAACCAGGTAATCATGACTAAAAACTTTTTTTATTTCATGCATATTGCTCTCCTTGTACTGGTATTTCTTGGTTTTGCGCCCAGCTTTTATTTAAAGCCCTTAATCGCTGATCAACCCTTCTATCCAAATGGCTTACCTACTCCACACATTATCCATGGTATCATTCTAACCGTATGGTATATCTTTTTGGTGGTGCAGGCTCGATGGATTAAGATAAAAACCATTTCAACACATCGAAAGTCAGGATGGTTTGGAGCCGTGTGGGCAGTGCTGGTCATCGCATCCACGGTTTGGGTCATTTCCCTTTTCCCCGATCGTATGGAGGCACTGGCACAACAAACCCATTCAACAGTGGAAGAACTGGAGCCTAACTTGTTACAGATTCTGTGGCTGGACATCTTCATGAGTACCTTGTTTGTGGCCTTAATCCTTACGGGCATCCTTAAACGAAACACCCCGCACATCCACAAGCGTGTGATGCTCTACACAGGCATTGTATTTCTATTCGCAGCTGCATTCAGACTTGGTGGAATTATTAGCGATTTAACAATACCCGTTTTAGGACCCGCGACCTCTGTTGGCCTCTTACTTGGCCTTACTGTTAGTCTATTGGTGCACGACTATCGTACCCGCAAAAAAATCTATCCGGTATCGTGGCTGTGTTTTGCTTTGTATTGGGGATTTACGGCTTTGAGTTTTTTGGTAGCGGAAACTGAGCTTGGAATAGGTCTTTTAAAATTGTTCTGATGCTATGAATACTAGTGGTAGCAGACTAACCTTGAGGACTATTCTGAGGTAACATCGCACATAAAATACCTGCTATGAAAAATGTACTCACCTTACTCCTTTGGTCTGTGTTCTTATTTTTTCGCAACAGCAATCATTCTAGCTAGTATGCGCTACGTGTGGGAGGGCATGCCACCAGACTATAACCGAATCAACACGTTAGATATTGTTTGGTTTGTTTCGCACATCATCACCGGAACCCTTATTGTTGCGCTGGCTACATTGCAATTCAATAAAAATTTTCGCAACCGTAACATCGCCACACATCGGCTGTTTGGGAAATTGTATGTGTTCTATTCCATTATCAGTGTACTGATTTTATGGTTTGATATTATTCCCAGAGGTGATGCGTGCTGTGCCGTCCTTCCCAAACAGTAGCTTCAATTCTATGGTTATTGTTTTGTTTGCTGGCATGGTATGGTATGGTATCAGGCAGAAAAATCTGGAATTGCACCAACGGTATATAATCAGCAGTTTTACCTGTGTGGCATACTTCGTTACGATACACATCATCGATTGGTTTGCGATGAAATTTATTGAGTGGATTATTCCGGATAAATCTATTGCACTCATCCCATCAGATGCGGCCGCCTGGTTGCTTCCGTTGATTTGCTTTTGGTTATACGTTGGCGTAAGAAAAATAAGGCAGGCTGTTTAATCAAACTATTTCAGAGTCTGAAGAATAAATAATTTTTATAATCATTCTCCGGTATAATCCCACAAAACATTTCCTGAAGTAATATCAACAGAAAACAATCGGTATCCCTTTATTAAAATAAAAATTTGTTTGTTCTCAATTCCAATAAAAACAAAATCAGCCGGGTCTCGTGAAGAATTACCTTTCCTATCTGCTTCCTGTAGAGGAGCGTTCCAAATCACCTGGGTGGTGTTTGCGTAGTGGAGTATGCTTTCATTATTTTCTTTTGCCATAAACAGTAGCGTGCTATCGGTGTAGAAAAGTACACTCGGTTCAACAAACAATATGTCTTTGCCATCAGCGCTTTTAATCCTCTTTATCCGCTCGGGGCTTTTGATGGCTACAGTGTCTGTTGCTATTCCTGGCCGCGAAAAATTCGTGATATCGCTGGGGTAGTATTTCGGCCTTTCAGAAAAGTCGGTAAAGTATTTTGCTTTTAATCGCGCCCCTGCCGACAGTGGCTTGTAGTCAGCCAGATAACTAAACATCGTATTGCTTCCGGGCGTAGCGTATCGCATAAAAAAAGCACTCGTTCTAACAGAACCTTCTTCTTTAGGGCAGAAAAAGAAAACATCCTGAAAAGGTTTTCCCTTCTGCATGTTATTCTTGCCGACACTGGACTTTACAGTGCCGGGCTTTTCTGTTATATCACCTGAAGAAAATATTAAATAACGGCTTTCTCCAAAATCATTTTTAAGAAGCGCATAACCATCCTCGCGTCCTGCAACAGCTTTAGCATTATCGAGTTCAAAACTCATCCCCTGTAAGTCAACATCAGGAAGAGTAACTATGCTATCACCTTGAATTTTTAAATGCGCTACGTACGATAAAACTTTGCTATCGTCAGCGATTTTCAAACGATCGGGATGAAAAAGAATAAATATCTCGTTACTGTCATTCACCAGATAGGTGTAATTAGCCGGGTTGTTATAGGGAGCATTCTTTTCAGACATAATCCCTTCATTCATTTTCCTGTTCCAACAAAGAGAATTGATTGATTTGCCAGTAGCACCATCTAATAAGTTAAAAGAATAGCCTTCAAATAAATAAGTGGTTTGCCGATTACTGTAACCAAAATCCTGGTCATGGTAATAAGTACCAATCGTTTCGTTCGCGGAAACCACCAGCAATCTATTATCGGTAAGATATTGAATAAAATCTGGCTTACCGTTGGCGCAATTTACAGGAACAAGATTTTCATTGCTGAAAAAGAGAAAACAAAATGAACCAAAAAAGATAAGCAGCAATAAAGGCGAATAAAAGACAGGTTTTTTAAAAAACTTTAATCCAGGTTCCACGGATTCCCTTTGATAGGGGTTGCTTCGTTGGGAAAAATGAAGCTTATGAAAACGGGCATAGTTGAGGCTTAGCCCGTAAAACCATATTGCCGTGCTTAGCAGCAACACACCAAACATATTTATCAAACCCCATTTCATCAGAAACTGCCAGACAATATGCCTGTCGGTCGAATCATAAAAAAGGCCGTAAATATTTGCAGCAATAAGTACGCAGACAATAAGAACTACCCCTACGGGAAATGTAAATGATCCCTTACCATATTTTTGGCCCGAGTTTTTATCTTCCGTGTATAACAGCCAAACTTTTTCCCCTAACCTGCTTTTGTTGCTCCACTCAACAATACCGGAAACATAACTTCCGGGCTTAAGTCTATCCCAGTAAGCATCAGCGTAAAGGGTTTTCTCAAATCCTTCAATCTGAAAAGTGAAACCTTTAAACGCTATTTCCTTATAGATATCATCTTTGTTGTAATCCCAAATACTTGAAATGGCTTGCATAGCGATAACCTTGCCGGAAAAATAAATGTACTTTTCATCTTTCTGGTTTCGTTTCCTTTTCGCGAACGCTTGATACTCCTTTTTAACAGCGCGAACATCATTTTCATTTCCCCAACCTTTCTTCGCGCTGGGAATATAACCGGCAGTAATTTCAAGTTTATCATTCACCTGTAACACAGCCTTTTGCCCCTTCAGTTGTGGAAGCGGTTTGCCGGATTCGCAAGTAAAAATTTCGTCTACTGAAACTTCCGCTGTCCTACTTCCTTCATCAGTATCATCTGACACCTTGTCGGTTTCTATTTTTTCAGAACCCTCTAAGTATTCAACTTTAATGGTATAAAGAAGGTTAATCGTATTGTTCTTGTTCTCAATTTCTGAACACGATAAAATTTTAACGTGAATAATTCTTTTCAGCATAGACTGATGATTTTAGCTTAGGTATAGAATTAAGAATTACCGGACATTGAAATATAGACAAAGCGCTCCTTATATACTCCTGTCCTCACATCATTATGTGATACCCTTTCGATGGGTCAAATGGTAGATTTGATCATGCAAAAGTTCCTAACCCTCCCGCTGTTGTTTATTATTTCTATTAGCCAGGCTCAAATCATTAGCACTTTTGATACCGATGCCGATGGGTGGACAGCTGCATACACCGATGGCACTGCCTCAGCTTTTGAGTACTTATCTACTGGTGGCAACCCGGGCGGGCACGTATCGGCCATGCCCCCTACTTCCGGTGGCTCGGTCAACTTAAATTTTCATTGGTATTGGGTTGCTCCAGAAAAATTCCTGGGTAAAAATGATTTTACCTACGGCAAAAGAATCAGTTTCGATGTAAAACAATCAACTGCTGGCACTGACAATTCAGTTGCAGACGTCATTCTCCGCAATGGTAACAATTCTATTCATTACCGATTTCCGGAAAAGCCGGGAACTGATTGGACTTCATACAGCATTCCGTTAGACTTAACCGCTGACTGGCGTTGGAACACTGCGGGTGGAACTGTGGCTTACGAGCATCAGATCCGCCTGGTATTGGCCAACATTACCCAAATCCAAATTCGCTGCAAGTGGATAAACGTGGCAGGTTATTCAAGTCAGCTTGACAATGTTATGCTTGAACAAACAGTTTTAGGAACTGCTCCTGCAATCACTTCCTTCACTCCAGCCACTGCACCAACGGATGCAACCGTAACCATCAACGGCTCAGGCTTTGGCGCATCTGTTTCGGCCAATCGTGTTTTCTTTGGCAACAAAGAAGCAACCGTAACTGCGGCCAACACCTCACAACTTCAGGTAACGGTGCCTGAAGCTGCTCTCTTTGCGCCTGTTCGCGTACTCAACACAACCACCGGACTTTCTGCACAATCTGCTACTTTTTTTCAACCACAGTTCAACAATCCCGATGACATCGGTGGGCGAATAACGTCCAGCACTTTTGGGTTAAATGTGACAGTGCCATATACTGCTGATGTGCTCGCTTCCGTGATGGGCGATATTGATGGCGATGGGTGGCTTGACGTAGCGACACTTGAAAGTGGCGCCACCTTTGGGATTTTCCGTAATGCAGGTGCAGAAGGAGAAATCGATCAGACAACATTTGATCCGCGCATAGGCATTCCATCGGGTGAGCAGGGCCAGGGAAATTCTGGTGGCCTGGCACTAGCCGACTTTGACAATGATGGAAGACCAGACTTGGTCACCTATTCGCGCGGTCGCTTTGATGGCTTTGCCAACTCCGGTGGAATTGCTATTAGCAGAAACATCAGTACACCGGGAAACATAGCCTTTGAACCTGCCAGGCGTTTTTTTGAAATCGGTATTTTTCAAAGTGGCATAACCGTTGCCGACCTGGATGGAGACGGTCGGCAAGATATCCTCATCAATTCTACCGGTCTCGTAATTTTCCAAAATACCAGTACACCAGGCAGTATCGAATTTGCTGCGGCCAGGCGTATTAACAATACGGCCGGCTTCATTACGATAAGCGACCTGAATAGTGATGGCAAACCTGAAGTTATTGCTCCAGGGCCAAGCAATACCAATATTGTCTATGAGAATGAGTCAACACCAGGAAACATTATTCTTACACAAGCATTTTCTTTTCCGGGAAGTATGGTAAGTGGAATTACGGTTGCTGATCTGGATGGTGATGGCAAGCAAGACTTAACCTTTTACAGGATAAACGGCTTTAACGATTACGATCTGGTAATTCGAAAAAATATCCATACCACCGGTCCGGTTACGGAAGCCTCACTCGCCCCCGAAATTGTTTTATCCAAAATCAATCGCGCGTATTCACAACGCGTGGCCGATATCAATGGCGATAATCGTCAAGATATCATTCTGATGGGTGTAACTACAAGCATCGCAGTTTTTGAGAATGTAACGAGTACCGCAGAACTCAACGTAAATTCATTTCTGCCGGAATTATATTTTCCCGCAAGCATCGCGCTTAATGCACCACAAATAGGTGACATTAATGGGGATGGTAAACCCGATGTGGTTGCCTTTGGTTCAGGAGGTGGTGGTCGTGGATTGGTAATTTTTCAAAACGAAAGTGTCCCTAAGCCAACTATCTTGGTAAATACCGTTTCACCTCTTCGCGCTACTGTCGGTAGTACAATTACCATAACTGGTGAAAATTTTTCAACAGTTCCGGAACAGAACACGGTATGGTTTGGTGGTGTTCAGGCCAACGTGCTTACGGCAACTAAAACAGAACTTACCGTAGAAGCCCCTGCCGGAAGTACGTATGCCCCGGTAGGTGTTACACGCGATCGGTTAACATCTTTTTATCATCAACCCTTTTCCACTACGTTTGGCGCGGGTGTGAATTTTGACAACAGCCACTTTGCACCCCCTGTTACCATTACGCTGGCCGGTGCGGATTATGACATTGATGTAGGTGATATGAATAATGATGGTCTTCCCGATTTATTAGTAGAGATCACCAATGCTGCACGAATTTTTCGAAATACCTATACCGGTGGTGCTATCACAGCCGATGCTTTAACGCTTGATGTAAGCATTACCGGATCATTTCTCAATCCTAAACTGCAAGATATTGATGGGGATGGTTTATTAGATGTTGCTACGGTAAACGGGATACTTCGCAAAAATATTTCCACCGGCAGCACCATTGAAATTGATGCCAACGTAACATTTGGTGGCGGTGGATCCAACATAGCCTTTGCCGATTTTAATCAGAATGGCAAGATGGATTTAGCGCATCCAAGTAATGGAAGTAATCAATTGATACTAAAAGAAAACCGGACACGTAAAGGGCCATTTACTGCGGGAACTTTTCCTTCATTAAGTCCGAATATTATTCTAGGAAAACCGAGCACCAACGGTGGTATTGTAACAGCCGACTTCGACCGGGACGGGTGGCCGGATATTGCTGTTACCAATCCGGGTGTTGCCTCCATGAGTGTCTATCACAACCAACAACAACCCCGTATTACCGCGGCCAGCTTCGCCCGTACCGATATTGCTGTTGGAACAAATCCATCCCGCATTTACACAGGCGATTTTGATAATGATGGCCGTCAGGATTTATTACTGTACCATGGAGCAGGTGCCAGCAGTACCCTAATTATTTTATTACATAATCAAAGTACACCGGGCAACATTGTATTTAACCGAATTGACCTTACCAACCCCAGCGCAGTTACCACAGCACATATTGCCGATGTTGATGGCGATGGAAGAGTGGATATTCTTACCGCAAGCGAGACCGGAAACCGTTTCTCCATTTTTAAAAACATTTACACTTCGGGTGCATTGGCGGCAACTTCATTTGCATCGCCTTTCAACACCACTGTAACGGCACCACGCGCCATCGTTACAGCCGATTTGAATGTAGATGGCAAGCCCGAAATTGTGATTACGCGTACCGGATTTCTGGAAATTTATCAAAACCTGATTCCCACAACAGCTATCAGCATTACCACACAACCAATTGCCACAGTTAATGTTTGCGAAGGTGGTTCGGCTTCGTTTACAACAGCAGCCACCGGTACGACCAACATCACCTACCAATGGCAGAAGTTTGACGGCAGTGTGTTTGTTGATCTTGTCAACAACACAACGTATTCCGGTGTCACCACGGCTTCGTTGAGTATCGCAAATGCCTCTGCTTCTGAAGCCGGTGACTATCGTTGTCTCATCAAAGGCGATCTCGCAGCGGATATATTTACCAATGTGGCTACACTTGTAGTAAATGCTTTGCCTTTACCTCCCGATGCATCGGACGCGACCCGCTGCGGACCAGGCTCGGTTACACTTACCGCTTCCGGTGGTGCACCAGGCAATTACAGGTGGTACACACAAACACCACTCGCACTGATTGCAGGTGAAGTAAACGAAACCTACACCACACCGGTGCTTACAACCACCACTACTTACCTTGTTTCCATTGCAGATGCGTTCTGCGAAAGTATTCGTGTTCCGGTTACTGCAACGGTGTCTTCCATTCCAACACAACCTGTAATTGCTTCAAGCATTACACCGGTTGGCAATGCCGTTACCGTGTGCAGCAGCGCCACACTTACGTTAACCGCACCTGCGGGTTTTGCAGCATACACCTGGTCGACTGGCGAAACAACTCAACAGATTACGGCTGCTACCAGCGGAAATTATTCTGTTACCGTTACCAATGCCGAGGGTTGTGCCAGTCCGGCTTCTGCTTCACTCAATGTTACAGTTATTCCCGAGCCGTGCGGCAATCAGCCACCAATAATTATTTCTACATTAACAGGATTGTCCATTGAAGGTGTTGTTCGGATTGACCTGACTCCTTTATTAAGTGATCCGGATGATAACCTGGACTTGGGCAGCTTGCGGGTGTTGAATACACAAACTACAGCGGGGGCATCTGCGTCCATCAATGCCGCCAACGAACTCATCCTCAATTACGGTGGAGTGCTCTTTACCGGTCAGGACAGGATCAGTATTGAAGTATGCGATTTGTTAGGAGCCTGCACGCAGCAGCAACTCACTATTTATGTTGAAGGTGATATTATTGTGCGCACGGGCTTCTCGCCCAATGGCGATGGGCAAAATGATTTCTTCCAGATTGATTACATCAACTTATTCCCCGACACCCAGCAGAACAAAGTCACCATCTTCAACCGCTGGGGCGACATGGTGTTTGAAATGGCCAACTACGACAACCAATCGCGGGTGTTCAGGGGGTTGAGCAGAAACGGTAATGAACTCCCTTCGGGCACATACTTCTATAGAATAGAGTTTACCAGCGGGCGAAAAATGGAAACTGGATTTGTATCGCTAAAACGTTGAGAAATTCCCTGCCGTAACCGGTACACATGGGACATTATGAAAATTTAACTTTGATCTGAATTGCAATTTTCATTTCTTTAAAAACAGTATAAATCACCTGACTCTGTAACGGTTAGTTCATTTATAGCTTTACCCCTCTCAAATGTTACAGTATTATCGTCTCAAGTTTTCTGTAGTGCTGCTGTTTTTCGTTTCATCAGCCTCTTTCGCACAGGATTTCGTCACCACGTGGAAAACAGACAACCTTGGCACTTCTGCAAACAATCAAATTACCATTCCTACCACAGGTGCAGGCTATAACTACACGGTGAACTGGGGTGATGGCTTCACTGATAACAATGTCACCGGCAGCATCACCCACACATATGCAACACCGGGTACTTATACCGTTACTATATCCGGGAGTTTTCCCAGAATATTTTTTGCAAGTGTTGGCGATCGCAGAAAAATAATAAGCATTGAACAATGGGGGACAATTGCCTGGACATCCATGGCCAATGCCTTTCGGGGATGCGAGAACCTGGCCATCAATGCAACCGATACGCCTGACTTATCCGGGGTTACCGACATGTCGTTCATGTTTCAGGGATGTTCTGCCCTAAATCAAAATATAAACTCGTGGGATGTTTCTACGATAACCAACATGAACTCATTATTCAGAGGTTGCATCGGATTTAATCAACCGCTCAACAATTGGAATGTTGGTAACGTAACCGACATGAGTTTCATGTTCAATGGAGCCAGCAACTTTAATCAAGAGCTAAATAATTGGAATGTTGAAAATGTAACAACCATGAACTCCATGTTTTTTGGTGCCGATGTATTTAATCAGGATCTCAACAATTGGGATGTAAGTAATGTAACCAACATGGCCTCCATGTTCCGGAACGCCATCGCATTTAATGGAGATATTACATCCTGGGATGTAAGCAACGTAACTACCATGTTTGAGATGTTTGTCTTTACTCCCTTCAATCAAAATATTGGCTCTTGGAATACCAGTAGTGTTACTAACATGTCGAGAATGTTTAATGTCGCCACAGCATTCAATCAAAACATTAACGGATGGAATGTTAGTAACGTAACCAATATGTCGGAAATGTTTAGCTCGGCAAGAAATTTTAACCAGCCCTTAGCAAGTTGGGACGTAGGTAATGTTACCACCATGTCAAGCATGTTCAATTCGGCCGATGTCTTCAATCAAGATTTGAATAGTTGGGATGTCAGTAATGTAACCAATATGAGCAGCATGTTTAACGATGCCGACATTTTCAATGGGGCTATTAGTAATTGGAATGTGGTGAGCGTAACCAACATGAGCAACATGTTCCGCAATACAAACGATTTCAATCAGGATATTGGTGGATGGAATGTGAGTAGTGTTGTTAACATGGATCGCACCTTCAGCTTTACAGGTTCATTCAATCAGGATATCAGCAGTTGGGATGTATCGAATGTGACGAATATGAGTGGCATGTTCAACTGGTCAGCTATATTCAATCAGGATATTACCGGCTGGGACGTATCGGGCGTGACCAACATGAGCTCTATGTTTAGCGGTGCACAGGCTTTTAACCAGAGCATTGGCGGTTGGAATGTTAGTTCAGTTGTTAATATGGACGGTATGTTCAGTTCCAATCCGATTTTTAACCAGGACTTATCCTCATGGGATGTAAGCGGGGTTCAGTTTATACAAAGAATGTTCCGTGGAGCCACGGCATTTAATCAAAGCCTTGCCGCATGGGATGTAAGTCAGATAACCGATATGTTTGACATGCTCAGACTTTCAGGGCTATCCACCACTAACTACGATGCAACCTTGATGGGCTGGGCAAATTTACCATCACTTCAAACCGGGGTCATTCTGGGCGCAGAATTCTTAACCTATTGTGCCGGTGAAGTTGCGCGTAATACCCTTATTGGCACCTACGGTTGGACGATAAATGATGCGGGCTTAGATTGTTCATCACCACCGCTAACGGTTGCGTCCGTTCTTCCCGGATTAAATACAAATGCACTCTCTGTAAATGAAAATATTGCCATCAATTTCAATGAAGTAGTTGCTGCGTCATCATTATCTACTGCGTCATTCATTGTGCGTGGAGAGCAAACCGGCATCTTAAACGGGCTGCTTACAGGGGGAGGAACCAATTCAGTTCAGTTTACACCCTCTACTCCCTATAAAAATGGAGAAGTGATCCGTGTAACCTTAACCAATAATCTGGAAACAGTGAGCGGAACTCCTCTCCTCAACAGCCAGAGTTTTAGATTCACGGCCCAATCAGAACCGAGCCCTTCCTCACCGCCATTTTTTTCGCAGCATGTACTCACAACCAGTGCCAGCAACACATTTGCTTTATTTCCGGTCGATATGGATGGTGATGGAGATATGGATATTGTTTACACAGCAGCAGACAACAACAGTCTTATGTGGTTTGAAAATGATGGAAATCAAAACTTCACCAACCGTCTCGTGAGCAACACACTGGACGGACCCACCGCGGTTTATGCCGATGATATCGACAGTGATGGTGACATCGACATTCTGGTGGCCAATCAAAATGGCGGAGGCATCCTTTGGTTTGAAAATGATGGAAATCAAAACTTTACCGAACGGACGATTAGCACAAATGCCGGATCACCAAACAAAGTTTACAGCATTGATATGGATGGAGATGGCGACATCGATATTCTGGCTACATCATTCACACCGACCGGCATAGTAGGCAACGCAAGACTGGATTGGTATGAGAATGATGGTAACGAGAACTTTACACAAATACAACTTCCAGACATCAACGGCACTAGTGCTTACCCACTGGATGTAGATGGTGATGGTGATATAGATATTGTTGCCACTTCACAGGTATCACCGTTCTCATCTTTCACAAGTAAATTGGTTTGGTTTGAAAATAACGGCAACCAGAGTTTTACTGAGCGCATTATCTCGGATGTTTCACACCTCCAAACTGATTGCTATGCCACCGATATGGATGGTGATGGCGATATTGATATTCTTCTTGTAGGATTGCTGGGCTTTATTGGGTGGTATGAAAATGACGGTAACCAAAACTTTACCGAGCACGAAATTGGCTCAAATGAATCGCAACCTCGTGCCATACACGCAGTAGATATAGATGGTGATGGAGATATGGATGTAGTGGTGGCGCATGAATTACTGGATGAGGTTGCACTGTACCTGAACGATGGCCTTCAAAACTTCACCCGTATGATCATTACAGCCGATGCGGATTTGATTTGGGATATCTATACAGCCGACATGGATGGTGATGGAGACATGGATGTATTGTCTGCCTCAAGGTTTGATGGCAAAATTGCCTGGTATGAAAATACTCAGGTTGAAAACGACTTGATTGTGTTCAATGCCGTATCGCCCAATGGCGATACCCAAAATGACATTTTGTTTATCCAGAACATAAACACCTTGCCCGAAACACAAAACAACACTGTAACCATTTACAACCGCTGGGGCGATGTGGTGTGGGAAGGGAAAAATTACAATAACACAACGGTGGTATTCACCGGGCTGAACAAAAACGGAAATGAATTGCCTTCAGGCACGTACTTCTATAGAATTGAGTTTACGAACGGGCGGACTGCCAAAGCAGGGTACCTTTCACTTAGACGTTAACTTGCTACAAATACCTATATTGGGTAATGGTTTTTAACCTATACAAACCGGAATCCGTCCTAAGACCATTTATTCAATGCTACCTTGAAGCGAATGCTCTGCACACCAAAAGCAAAAGCGAGTACATACTTTTTCCAAACGGATACTCGGGCGTGTTTTTCAATTTCGGAGCAGCAAGCAGCTTACATGTAAAAAGAGAAAACCAGCGAACACCTGATGTAAGTGTTTTTGGCCAGATCGACCACTACTTTACGGCCATTCATGAACCGGGATTTTATTCGATAGGTGTATTACTTCACCCAACCATTTTAGCCAGATTATTGCGAGAAGATGCTGCTCAGTTTACAAACAAAGCAACGGATGGAACCTTGCTGCGCAACGATCTACGACAACTGCATGAACAATTGTTGATCACTCTCGTAATGAGTTCAAAAATTCAAATCCTGAACAATTTTTTTTCAAAAGTATTATTACCCATTGCACAACAACCCAATGTAGTAGACTATGCCTTGCATGCCATACATCACCAACCAACATGTTCAGTACAAGAACTGGCTAAAAAACTTCATGTTAGTGAACGCCATCTGGAGGTGCAGTTTAAAAGACATATTGGTTTATCACCCAAAACCTATACACTGATTATGCGATTTAAGCGCATCGAAGAGCATATCAGAAACTCATCAAGAGTGCATTGGAAAGACATGCTGTTTGTAAATGAATTTCACGACCAAAATCATTTCATAAAAGACTTCAAACGTTTCACCGGGCAAACACCTTCAAGCTACTTGCTACAAAATTTTGAAATGGGGCAGTCGTATCTGCACGCCCGTTAGCGTTATTCGGATTTTTACTATACGAAGACATAAGGGTTGGCTAGTTTAGCCTTACAAACACCCGACCATGAAACGTAAAGATTTATTCATTCTGTATTTTGCTCACTTCAAATGAGATCTAGTGCATGAAAACCTTATTCCCTATTTCCTTTCTTTTATTATATTATTAATTTCAGGACGTTACCAGGATACCAACCTGTATGAATGAGTTTTACTGGCCAAAAAAATCGGTTGGAGCATTAAAAAATGTTTTTAAAGACAATGAGAAAATATCAAATAACCATCTTGCTAAGCGTTCTCAGCTATATGTTCGGGCTTGGTCAGGTACCTAACTTAGAATGGGCGGGTAGAATGGGCGGTACCAGTTTTGATCGTCCTGATGACCTAGCGGTAGATGCCAGTGGAAATGTTTTTACAATTGGTTTCTTTACAACTACTGCTGATTTCGATCCGGGTGCAGGAGTCCTTAACCTAACATCAGCTGGTGGTCGTGATGTATTTATCACTAAGTTTGATCCGAATGGCAACCTCATCTGGGCAAGACAAATAGGCGGAACGGGTGAAGATCAAGGCACCGCTGTTGCAATAGATCACCTTGGTAATATCTATATGGCTGGTACCTTTAATGGAACTGTTGATTTTGATCCAGGGCCAGCTACATTTAATCTTACAGCCGCAAGTGGGGGTGGATTTCTGGTCAAATGGGATGTTAATGGTAATTTTTTATGGGCAAACCAAACAGGTGCTCCTTATCGCATAGCTCTTGACGGATCAGGCAATATCCACCTTAGCGGATTCTTTAATGGTACTGTTGATTTCGACCCGGGTACAGGCGTATTCAATTTAACTTCGGCTGGGAGTCGCGATATTTTTATCACTAAGTTAAATACGAACGGAGAACTTATTTGGGCTAAGCGAATAGGGTCGACCCAGCTCGATGACGGCCGGTCAATTGCTGTTGATAATATGGGCAATGTTTATACCACCGGGTTCTTTATGGGCACCGTTGACTTTGACCCCGGAGCTGCTGTCTTCAACCTGACTTCGACTGGTAGTGAAGACATCTTTGTTTCTAAACTTGATGCAGACGGTAATTTCGTGTGGGCTGTAGGGATAGGGGCAGCCAACTTCGACACAGGCCAAGGGATTGCCGTTGACGACACAGGTGTTTATACTACCGGCTATTTTCAGGGCACTGCAGATTTTGATCCGGGAGCAGGTGTCTTAAACCTGACATCAGCAGGAGATCGGGACATATTCGTTCTCAAGTTAGATTTAAACGGAAATTTAGTGTGGGCTAAAAATATAGGTGGTGCAGCTCGCGATGATGGAAGGGATATTGCTGTTGATGCCAATGGAAATGTTTATGCAACCGGTTTCTTCCAAGGCACTGTAGATTTTGATCCCGGAGCTGGAATTGTTAATAAAACTTCAGCAGGCACGTTGGATATTTTTGTCTTGAAACTAAATGCTACAGGAAATTTTGAATGGGTCAGACGAGTGGGTGGCATCGACTGGGATCAAGGAGCTAAAATATACGTTGATGGTGGCAATAATATTTACCTGACGGGGCATTACCGGAACAGTGTTGATTTTGACCCAGGTCCGTGTGTCCGGACATTAACTGCAAATACCGAGGATGAAATATTCGTAATGAAATTCAGACAGCAACCTTTGGTAGGCGATCCTACCATAACATCTTTTTCTCCGCTTTCGGGTAATGTGGGTACAACAGTAACTATTACCGGAACTAATTTCGCTCCGGTACCCGCTAATAATATTGTGGAGTTTAATGGAATCGCGGCAAACATCACAGCCAGCACTACTACCAGCATTACCACCACCATTCCAACCGGAGCTACTACTGGCAAAATAACTGTAATTGCCGATTGCATAGGCGTTCAAAGTTCTACGAATTTTATTATAGGGGCACCTTCCGTTCCCACCATTACATCCTTTACTCCTTCATCAGGACCTGTCGGCACTACTGTTACAATCACAGGAACAAATTTTAGCACCACGCTTGCAGATAATACAGTAAGATTTAACGGAACTATAGCAACGGTTACCGCCAGCACTACTGCCAGCATTACCACCACTGTTCCACCAAGCGCAACAACTGGCCCCATTACTGTAATGGTGGCCGGAAACACCGCTACCAGTTCAACAAATTTTATTGTAACAACAGGTACTAATCAGCCACCGGTAATCCAGTCAACGGTTGCTACTGTTCCGGTAAACGGAATAGTTTCCCTTGACTTACAGCCTTTGCTCAGCGATCCGGATGACAATTTGGATTTGTCGACACTGAGTTTATTAAGCAGCACCACCGAAAGTGGCGCAAGCGCTACCCTTGTTGGAACTACTATACTAGAACTTAACTACGGCAGTACACCCTTTGCAGGTACTGACCGTATTTCAATATCCGTGTGCGACTTGCTTAGTGCATGCACACAACAACTATTAGCAATCGAAGTTGGTGGAGACATTGTGGTGTTCAATGGCTTCTCGCCCAATGGTGACGATACAAACGAGTTCTTTTTCATCCAGTATATCGAATTATTCCCGGACACCCAGAAAAACAAAGTCACCATCTTCAACCGTTGGGGCGATTTAGTGTTTGATATCTCCGATTATGACAACCAGTCGCGGGTGTTCAGAGGGTTGAACAAAAATGGCAATGAACTTCCTTCGGGAACGTACTTTTACAAACTTGAATTTGCCAGTGGGCGCCCCACCAAAACAGGTTATTTGTCTTTAAAAAAATAATTTCGTTCAGACCTCACCTTGAATAGTTATCACTTGGCTATTCCAGCATAAAGCTGTTTTGGTGTAATATCCAATTGTCAGTATATTAAGGTTCGCTTAGTCCTATTATTCTCTGTCCATGCGCTTTTCGATCCGGTTGGTTTGTGTGTTGCTGTTTGTTCATGGCTCAGGGCATGTAACCATAGCCCAGCAAACCGACAGTCTGCTGCAATTGCTGGACAAATCCACAACCCCCGAATCAACCGCTCAACTTTATCATCAACTAGCCAGGCATTCTGCGGATAAAAACACTGCGCTGGACTATTACCAAAAGGCACTTACCGCTGCCCTGCAAACCAAAAACAACAACCTGATTGCGGAAGCTTATACGAACCTGGGCAAGCATCATCGCCAGCACAGTGATTACCTGCTGGCTATCCCACTCTATAATAATGCGCTGCGTGCTATCAACAACCCGGACAATCCTGCCGTGCTAGATACCTATCTTGAACTGGGCATTGCCTACCTTCGCTTGTCTAAACTCGACTCAGCGGAATATTATTTACAAAAAGGTATCGACATCACTTCGGTACATCCGGATTCACACATGCAGGCCTCCTTGTATAACATGATGGGTAACCTGATGAAGGAAAAAAACGATTACAAGGAAGCGATAACCTACTACCTCAAGGCCACTGAAATTTTTGAACAGACGGGTGACGATGATGGACTCACACAAAGTCTTTCCAACGTTGGCAATCTGCAAAACCTGTCGGGCGATTACGACAAGGCACTTGACTACGCATTGAAAAGTCTGGCGATTGCTGAAAAGATTAACAAGCAACCATCCATCGCATATTCAAACCGGTTGCTGGGAAGAATCTATCGGAGGCTTGGCCAGTTTGATAATGCGCTGCTTGCCTATGATCAGGCACTGCATGTTTATCAAACTTCCGGAGCAAAGCGCGATGTAGCAGAAACCCTAACCAGCATCGGAAACATCTATTACGAAAAAGAAAACCTGGAGAAAGCAAAAGCAAATTATCTGAAATCCCTGCAGATCAGCAAAACCATTTCCGATTCAGCCAACATGGCATACAGCTATTCGGCTTTGGGATTCGCTTCCTATGAATTAAAGCGCAATAAAGAGGCAGTACTCTATTTCGACTCAGCTATTCGTGTGGCCAGACAGCTAAAACTTTTTCCATTGATCATGGATGGCTACCAGGCACTAAGTGAATTATATGCAGGTCAGAAAAACTATGAGCTTGCGTATGCGTATCATCAGCGCTATGCATCATTAAGCGACAGCCTGAGCCAAATGCAAAACAAACGGGAGGCTGCCGCGCTGGAAGCACGTTACCAGAACGAGAAAAAGGAAAATGAAATCCGGACATTAAAAGCTGAGAATGAGATAAACCAATTGCGACTGCAAAAACAAAGCAGTCAACGAAACTACCTGATCGGCTTTCTCCTTCTTTCGCTTATGGTGATCGGCATGTTCTACTACTTATATCGCGAAAAGCAAAAACTTAATAAAAGGTTGGCAACACTCAACGAAACACAATCCAGGTTCTTCGCCAATATTTCGCATGAGTTTCGCACGCCACTTACGCTGATTATTGGGCCGCTCCAACAAAAAATTGAACAAAATCCTTCATCAGCAGAAACAAAGGATTTTAAAATGATGCATCGAAACGCTGTTCGGCTGCATCGGCTAATTGATGAGATACTCGATTTATCAAAAATTGAATCGGGCAATATGAAAATTCAGGCTGTTGAAGGTGACCTGAAACAATTTTTAAGAACTGCGTACGCTTCCTTCGAATCGCTGGCCAACCAGAAAAAAATCAACTATTCATTACAACTACCGGATGCGGCTATTGTCGGATACTTTGATCGCGATAAAGTGGAGAAGATTGTTTATAATCTTTTATTCAACGCGTTAAAGTTTACGCCAGAAGGTGGCACGGTACAACTCATCACCTCGGTTAACACAGACCAACTAACGATACAGGTTGCAGATAACGGCCCGGGCATACCGGAAGAAAAACTACCGCACATTTTTGATCGCTTTTTTCAAGTAGAGGAATCGGTAAGCATGCATGGCGGTACAGGTTTAGGGCTTGCGTTATCAAAAGAATTGGCCCATGCACATCACGGAACATTAACGGCAGCCAATCAGAAATCGGGCGGAAGTGTATTTACATTAACGTTTCCCATCACATCGGGCTACTATAAAAATGAATTATCGCCAACGGTTTTATCACCTGCTGATTTTTCATTTAAAACGTACCTGGAAGATGAAGTGATCCATGACACAGCCGTTGATGCTGAAACTGACCTGCCGGTATTGGTGATTGCTGAAGATCAATCCGACATGCGTGAATTTATTCGCCAGGTAATGGCAGATCGATATAAAATCATATTGGCTGAAGATGGAAAAGATGCCTGGGATAAAATTCTGCAACACGTTCCCGACCTGGTAATCAGCGACCTGATGATGCCCGGACTGAATGGCAACGAGTTGTGCAAAAAAATTAAAAACCATGAAGCCACCAGCCACATTCCGGTGATATTGCTTACCGCGCGTGCCGACCAGCAAAGTAAACTGGAGGGACTGCACACCGGTGCAGATGATTACCTGACCAAGCCATTCGATGCGCGTGAATTACAGGCGCGTGTTCAAAACCTGATCGCACAACGCGAAAAATTAAAAGTGTTGTTCGCACACCGTGCTGCACCGTTTACGCCTGTTGCCAATCCCGCACCCGAAGAAGCTTTTCTGAACAAGGTCATTGCCATACTGGAAAACAAGTTTTCCAATCCGCAATTCGGGGTGGATGAATTTACCCGTGAGATCGGCATGAGCCGCATGCAGTTGCACCGTAAACTCAAAGCCCTTACCGATCAATCGCCCGGTGATTTTTTACGACTCTTCCGGTTGGAACGTGCCAAAAAGCTGCTGGCCGTTAAAGGTGTTTCGGTGAGCGAGGCCGCCTGGCAATCCGGTTTCAATAACCTACCCAACTTCAGCCGACTCTTTAAAGCCTGGGCAGGTGTTACCCCTTCCGAATTTCAGCAAAATGAGGGTTCTGCAAGCCCATCTGTTACAAATCAGCAAGACATTGTTACAAATTCGTAATAGTCTGATTTTAGGCTACCGTTAAATTTGAATAGTTCCTAACCTGATTACTCATGTTCATATTCCCTCCGCTACATACCCGTAATTTATTAGTGAAATTTTTGTTTGCGGGCTTACTTTGTGTGTCAGCAAGTAGCCTTGTACAAGGTCAGATTACAAGTACGTTTGATACGGATACGGAGGGCTGGGTAGTGACAGACATCAATAACCAGGCTCCTCAAAGTATAACATTCAATGCTTCAGGTGGAAACCCGGGAGGATTCGCATCGGCAGTAATTACCTCCATCTATGGACACTACTGGACATCCCCTGCTAAATTTAATGGCAACATTGCATACCGCTCGTATGGCCAATTGTTACGGTACGATCTTCAAATTAATGTTACGCCAACCGTTCACAGCATTTACGGTGATGTGATGATTGACGCAACCAGCGGGCATCGAATTGTATACACACACCCTGATTTTCCTGCTGTGTCTCCCGGCTGGCAATCCTTTTCGGTACGGTTAGATGAAACGGTCGATTGGAGGTGGGGAGGTGCAAATGGGCCGGTTGCCACTCGCCAACAAATTATGACTGTACTTACTGATGTAAGAGGGATTCGCATTAGTGGTCAGTATACAAACACGCAACCCATCATCAGCGGAATTGATAATGTTATTCTTGAGCAGCGTAGCCCCTTGCCGCCAAGACCAGCCGTTAGTAGTATGTCGTCCAACTCCGGTGCACCCGGAACTTCCATCACCATCAACGGAAGTAACTTTAGTCCAATCGCTTCAGAAAATCTTGTGCAGTTCGGAGGAATCTCAGGCACAATTACCGCAGCATCTTCCAGCGCACTTACGGTTACCGTACCCATAGGTGCACGGTATGGAAACGTTACCATAATAAATAAGGCCACCGGGCTAATACATGAAACTGTAAAACCATTTACCCCAACGTTTAAAGATGGCGGAAGGATCATTCCGGCCTCGTTCAAACCTGCGCTCGACATTGTTTCTGATGCTTTAGGTAATACAGCATCAGGGAGTATCAATGGTATTCAGGCTTTCGATATGGATGGCGATGGATGGAGTGATATCATTGCTTCGTCATCCGGAAACAACGTTTCTGTCTACCGCAATCTCGGTGCAGGTGGAGAAATTACATCCACATCATTTGCAGCTCCTGTGATATTGGGTGGCGGTGGAAATAGCGGAAGCTTGCGCATAGCAGATCTCGATGGTGACGGAAAGCCCGACATTATCAGCAGCTACTCAGACGGCTGGCTAATGTCCTTTACCACTTTCCGAAACACAAGCTCACCAGGTGCATTGTCATTTGAACCGGTAGCGCTGTGGTCAGGTCTTGTGTATTCAGGAAGGCTCTCGGATGTAGTGGATGTAGACGGTGATGGATTACCCGATTTAGTAGGACAGCATGGTGCGGGTAGTGGTGCCGTTGATTTTTGGATCGCGCAAAATATCAGCACACCGGGTAAAATCCGGTTTGCCCACTCCATTAGCTATTTCGGTGCTGCGCTGCTGGATGCAGGTGCTGGTGCAACCGCAGGGGATTTGAATGGTGATGGAAAACCGGATTTTGTAGTAAGACATTGGTTTGGCAGTGTTTTTTCAATAATCACTAACACCTCAACCCCGGGAGCAATATCCTTTGAAGGTCCGGCTTCATTTAGCCAGGGTTCGAACGGGGATTTTTTTGTACTTGCCGATTTCAATGAAGATGGCAAGCTGGATATAGCCTGGAGACAAGGGTTTAACAATGATGATGTGCGGATCCGGTTGAATACAAATACCGGGGGAGTAATCACAGCAGCTGATTTTGCTACCGAAGTTATCCTCGATACTGATATTTTCAACGGTGGTGCAGTTACCATTGGTGATATCAATGGTGACGAAAAACCAGATCTCATCACCACGGATAGTGAAAAGATGGCCATTTTTGAAAACGTCTTTTCCGGAGGCGCTTTTAATGCTAATGCCCTTGTACCCGGATTTCTACTTCCGGTTGGATTATACATAAATGGCAACGCTTCCGCCCCTGCGGTTGCTGATCTTAATCACAACGGCAAGCCCGATCTCATTTTTGCCATGAACACTACGCCTATTCGCATCATGGTAATGGAAAATAAAAATACCCATGCTCCGGTTATTTCATTGAACACAGTTTCACCCCTATCCGCGCCCGTAGGAAGTACCATCACCATTACCGGAAACTATTTTTCAACCGTGCTTGATGAAAACCATGTTACCATTGGAGGTGTAAAAGCTACCGTAACATCAGCTACGCCTGATGAACTCAAGGTAATTGTTCCCGAAGGTGCTTCACAGGGCATGGTTAGCGTTACACGCGATGGGCTCACCGGCCAGTATCATCTTCCCTTCACCGTTGCCTTTGGCGCTGGTGTAGATTTTTCGGATGCCCATTTTGCACCTCCTGTTTCATTTACGCTTTCCGGTGCACGATATGATCCGGTTGTTACCGATTTAAACAATGACGGCAAACCCGATATCATGGCGGATGGAACATCGGGTAGCTTTGCCTTCCGTAACACACATAGTAACGGAAACATCACAGCGTCTTCTTTATCCATGAGCGGCCCAATTTCAAATGCAACTACTCCAACATTATTTGATCTTGACGGAGACACCAGAATTGACCTTGTTGGAGGCAGCAACATTTACAGAAATGTAAGTTCGGCAGATCCTATTGAATACAATTCACCGGTTACATTACCTCCTGGTGGCTTCTACTTCAATGGCTTCGCTGACTTCAATCAAGATGGTAAAATTGATTTGATTAGTGTAGCCTGGTCTGCTGTTTACCTGGTTGAAAACAGGACAAGGGAAGGCGAATTTGTGGGACTTGGTTATGCAAGCTCCTTCGGCAATGCCATTGCCTATCCAAAACCTTCCGATGGCGGATCGGTAGTTGCTGCTGATTTCGACAACGATGGAGAAACTGATTTCGCGGCCACAAACCCCACTACAGATAATGTTTCGGTGTGGAGAAACAATGGAGCCTTTCGAATCACCAACACCCAGTTCACCGCATTGCCAACCATTGCTGTTGGTGATAATCCTTCCCGAATTTATACTGGTGATTTTGATCGGGATGGAAAAATTGATTTGCTGATTATCCACGCTACCGGTACAACCACAACACAAATTACCATACTGCAAAACCAGAGTACACCCGGTACTATTTCATTCAGTGCCCCCATCAACCTCACCAACACATCGGCATTAACCGTTGCCCATGTTGCTGACCTGGACGGTGATGGTAAACCTGAAATCATTACCACCAGTGAAAGTGGTAATCGTTTCTCGATCTTTAAAAATATTCATACTTCTGGAGCGTTGACAGCAGCTTCATTTGCAGCACCGTTTAACACAACGGTTACGGGCCCACGCGGGTTAACCACAGGCGACTTAAATCTGGATGGTAAACCTGAAATAATCATTACTCGTGCCGCAGGATTTTTGGTTGTTTACGAAAACCTTATACCCACCACTTCAATCACAATTTCAACGCAACCCATTACACCAAATAACGTCTGCGTAGGAAGTTCCACTTCGTTCACTACAGCAGCCACCGGTACGACCAACATCACCTACCAATGGCAGAAGTTTGATGGCAGTGTGTTTGTTGATCTTGTCAACAACACAACGTATTCCGGTGTCACCACGGCTTCGTTGAGTATCGCAAATGCCTCTGCTTCTGAAGCCGGTGACTATCGTTGTCTCATCAAAGGCGATCTCGCAGCGGATATATTTACCAATGTGGCTACACTTGTAGTAAATGCTTTGCCTTTACCTCCCGATGCATCGGACGCGACCCGCTGCGGACCAGGCTCGGTTACACTTACCGCTTCCGGTGGTGCACCGGGTGAATACCGTTGGTACACGCAAACCCCGCTTGAACTTATTACCGGTGAGGTGAACGAAACATTTACTACGCCTGTTCTTGCTGCATCAACTAACTATCTCGTTTCTATTGCCAATGCTTTCTGCGAAAGCAACCGCGTAACGGTAACTGCCATCATTTCATCTGTGCCTGAGCAACCGGTCATTGCTTCAAGCATCACGCCTGTCGCCAATGCCGTGAGTGTGTGCAGCAGCAGTACACTCACCTTAACTGCGCCTGCAGGCTTCGCTTCTTACTTATGGTCTAACGGGGAAACCACACAGCAAATTTCTCCGGCCTCCAGCGGAGCGTACTCCGTTACGGTAACTAATGCCGGTGGTTGTGTCAGTCCCGTTTCGGTATCGCTCACCGTTACCATCATTCCCGAGCCGTGCGGCAATCAGCCACCAATAATTATTTCTACATTAACAGGATTGTCCATTGAAGGTGTTGTTCGGATTGACCTGACTCCTTTATTAAGTGATCCGGATGATAACCTGGACCTGGGCAGCTTGCGGGTGTTGAATACACAAACTACAGCGGGGGCATCTGCGTCCATCAATGCCGCCAACGAACTCATCCTCAATTACGGTGGAGTGCTCTTTACCGGTCAAGACAGGATCAGTATTGAAGTATGCGATTTGTTAGGAGCCTGCACGCAGCAGCAACTCACTATTTATGTTGAAGGTGATATTATTGTGCGCACGGGCTTCTCGCCCAATGGCGATGGGCAAAATGATTTCTTCCAGATTGATTACATCAACTTATTCCCCGACACCCAGCAGAACAAAGTCACCATCTTCAACCGCTGGGGCGACATGGTGTTTGAAATGGCCAACTACGACAACCAATCGCGGGTGTTCAGGGGGTTGAGCAGAAACGGTAATGAACTCCCTTCGGGCACATACTTCTATAGAATAGAGTTTACCAGCGGGCGGGCTGTCAAAGTCGGGTATTTGTCTTTAAAAAAGTGATTTGAATTGATAAAGGATCAGGGAATCATCTTCCTTAGTCATTTTGTTACAAATCAGCAAGACATTGTTACAAATCCGTAACGGTGCTGGGGGATACCGGGGTTAATTTTGTGTAACACTAAAACCTTTCAGCCATGAAAAAATACCTGCTTGCTTTGTTAATCGCAATAATCTCTATCAGTGTAAGCGCTCAAACACTTTCGGTAATTCCCAAAATCGGTATCACGGTATCAACTATTTCGGTGGAGGAAACTGATATTGTATCCTTTCCAGGCTTTGAAGATGAAATCAAATCGAAAATCGGTTTTACAATAGGTGCTGCACTTAACTATTCAATTAATGACAGGATTTCAATACAACCAGAGTTCAACTTTATTCAGAAAGGCTATACAGAAAAGTCCACTTCAACCTGGATGGAAGATGATGATGGGCGTATCATCACCTCGGTAACTACATCCACAACAAAAAACACATTAAACTATCTTGAAATACCAGCATTGGTGAAAATCTCTTTCGGAGGCGACACAAAATTCTATGTCCTTGCAGGTCCATCTTTTGGCATTGGCCTTGGAGGAAAATATACGTATGACAGCAAATTAACAGAGTCATACGATGATGTTTCAGATACCTTTACGTATAGCGGTGAAGGAAATATCAAGTTTGGTGACAGGCCAGAAAGCGCTGAAGGTATGTATATCGACAATCGCCTCGACTTCGGGCTTCAGTTGGGTGGAGGTATTTTGATTGCCCGGAAAATATTGATTGAAGCCCGGTATGGATTAGGCTTGTCGAATCTTTACGACTCGGAAAATAATCTGGAAACAAAAAACAGAGTTTTCCAACTAACAGCAGGCATACCCTTGACGCTTCAGTAAGTCAGTTATCATTTTGCCTTGGTCTGATTTATTGATTCAAGCCCGTTAACGCAACAAAACCGGGTTAGCATTTACAACCGCTGGGGCGATTTGATTTTTGATATTGAAAACTACGACAATGACACCCGGGTGTTTGCAGGATTAAGCAATAGCGGAAGCGAACTTCCTTCAGGCACCTATTACTATAAAATAGAATTTACCAGTGGCCAGCCCACTATCAACGGCTTCCTTTCCTTGAAGCGATGAAGCCTTAAATTATCAGTGCATTAATCTTTCAACGTTCATCGCAGTAAAACCTAAAACTGCATCGGCAACACATATTCTTTAATGACCGGTTCAGAACTTCGTGTCTTCACTTCTACTTTTGCCTTAAGCGGAGTTCCGGTGACCAGATAAGTCTTCACATAACGATCGGGATAATACATCCACGAGTGCTTCTCAAGAAGGTAATCCGTTACGCCTTCTTTTTTGGCCAAGTAATTCCATCGTTCAACCGCCAACGGTTCATAATTCACAATCGTTCCCATAAAATGTACTTGAATGCCGGGCTTGGCATGATTGCCCAATTCGGTGCAACTGTCAACAGCAATGGTGAGTGTGGAATTGTCTTCAAGGTCCCTTACCGACCATTCATCAATACGGGTTTTTACGTTTGCCATGTTTGTCAGGTTTAAATGATGAAGCGATTAGTAGATGAATTTAACAATTACTACGCTTATTCCGTACCGCTGGGGTGATTTTATTTGGTGACGATGTAATACAGTTATTCCTAAGTGTCACACTGAAAGGTACAATTTCATTTACCTGTTGGTTGTGCTCCAATGATTTGATTAGCTTTAACAATCATTAATTTTAAAACCCGGCATGAGCGTTATTAAATTCATTTTATTGCTGCTACTCCTCTCTTGCTCGCAACTGCTGGTTGGGCAAAACAGGCCCCAGGTAACACTGCTGGAAATACTGGAGAAGGCAATCACCGGTGAATCCAATGTAGTCAGTTATACCGATTACGATATCCTCGTTCACGAAAACGAAACAGAAGCAAGAAAAAGTAAGCCGTTAACAACAGAAAGCTGGCTTGTTGATGCCATCAAAGCAAAAGGCTTGGGTCGATTTAACGAGGATGGTAAATTAATTATTCCATCATCTCTTCGGTTGGACAACTGTGTGTTCAAAAACACAGGCGAGGGAGGGTTTGATGAGATTACAAACATTCATTTTGAAAAATCGGTCATTCTATTAAGACTCACGGCTGACAAAAATGGCTATGCCATTCATCTGAAAAATGTAACATTTGATTCCTACTTCATTTTCAAAAATTATATTAACCTCGAAATAGAGAAATGCGAGTTTAAGTCATTTACGATAATACGTTTATATCAAGATGATGCAAAGCTTGAACTATATGAATCAAAATTTTTTTCCTTTCCGAAGTATTCGTTTGATCCCGCCAGCGCTGATACTGTTCCAAGTAGAGAATATCAACTTCAAGTGACCGATACTCTCGCATTTGAAGCAGTAGAGATATCATTGAAAAATGGTGAATACTTTAGTTTTACGGATAATGAGTTACAGCTTCGGGAACCCTTACACCGCGGTGTGTCGGTTTATGGGAATATTGCGAATTTAGACGTCTCTAATAACCGTTTTAATGGATGGTTAAAACTTGAATGTTTTATTGAAAAACGATTTGAGTTAACCGGTAATAACTTTTTCAGCAACCTCGACATTACAAACTGCAGTTTACCTGAACTTAGTTCCAATTCAAAAATTGACTGGTCAACCATAGATTCCCGTCAGCTTTGTAATATCGTTCACTTCAAAACTGAGAACGAAGTGGGGTTATACTGGCCCCGGCTTGGAGAACTTTTTCTTAATTCTCCTATTGCTGCTTATGATGGATCGTACTACAACTCCTCAATAAAAGACTTCCACTATAATCTGATTGGTTCCTATCGAAGGCTATACAATATTTTTAAGGAGCTTGGATATGATGAGTTCTCTAATGCGTGCTATATCACACTGAAAGATCTTGAAACAGTAAGGTATCAGGGAAATTATTCAGAGTATGGTGGCTTCAAAAACTGGACACGCTGGAGGTTAAATCAATTACTTAAACAATATACAGTGTATGGTACTGACCCGGCAGATGCTATTGTTGGATCTGTGTACATTATTTTGCTTTTCGGCTTGTTCTATTTCTTCTTTCCATCCGAGTGGGATATAAAAAGTAAGAAAATGCTCTTGCAGGATTTTAGAATTTTTATCCGGAAGAATGAGCACGGATACATTAAACCCTTTTTTAAACTGATCACCGGCTTTTTCATAAGCCTTATTAATGCACTAACCTTAAGCCTGAATGCTTTTGTTACATTGGGCTTTGGCAACATCCCAGCTTCAGGACTTGCCCGTTATGTATGCGTTGTACAAGGATTAATCGGCTGGTTCTTGTTGAGTATTTTTACAGTAGCGCTGATCAACCAGATTTTATATTAACTACGCAATGATGGTTCTATTTTTCGTGCTGTAGCTATTCCACAGCCCAACACCAAGAACCACGGAGGGACACAGAGCTATCTACCTGAACTCCGGTAGTTTTTCATTCAACAAAATACCTGCTTTCCGGTAAGTATAAATCCCTATGGTTTAAACCTAAAAAAACAGGTTGATTTGGTTGTGTTTAAATAATTCAAACCAAAAAAATCCCTTTTATGAAAAAACATAACACCTACGGTATGGCGCTGATCGTATTGATCGGCATTTTCTCTTTTGTAACCTCATGCGAAGGGCCGGAAGGCCCTGTTGGACCTGCCGGACCTGCTGGCGCACAAGGTCCAGCCGGTGCTAACGGCACACAAGGTCCTCCCGGACCAACTGGAAATGCCAATGTGATTGCCAGTGATTGGATTACCAATGTATGGACGGTACAATCAAATGGAGCTAGAACTCATACCAATATTCCAGCCCCCGAAATTACGCAGGCTATCTTAGACAAGGCTAGTCTATTCATTTATTTCAAGACTAGCTCAACAGGTTCGAGTGTTAAATTAATTCCAAATCCACTTTATAGTGGTACCACGGGTGCTATTGTTTATATTATTGATGGATTTTTTCAAATAGGGACTTTTGGTGTTTTCACTAGCCCACCTGCCGTTGGTTCTAATGGAATTGAAGTAAGTTTCCCAAACTCCCAGGTACGCTATGTTATCATACCTCCAGCCTCAACGGGACGGGTACGCCTACCCGAAAACCCGGAAGATTATTACGCCACCTGTGCCTGGTTAGGCATTGAACCCTAATACTAAACTTATCGTCACCCTGTTCGGAATTGAAATCCGAATCCCTCTCTTCTTCGCAGGGTTCCGCAAGGGACTCTGCGCAAGAAAAATTCTTACATCAACCCATAATCCATCGCGAAAGCCACTACTTCTGCAGTTGATTTGCTGCCGGTTTTGCGCAGCAGGCTTTGCCGGTGGTTGTCAACCGTTTTTTGTGAAATACTCAGCGCATCGGAAATTTGTTTGCTACTTAAACCTTTCGTCAGCAGCTTGAGCACCTCTCGTTCGCGGGTGGAAATTTTCGGAAGTTCCTAATGCGCAGATTCTTTTGCCTCACCATTGAAACTAAAAAACATACGACTGGTGTTGTCGCGTAAATCCAGCAACGTCATGGAGGCAACACCACCTTGCTTTACATGTGAGACATCCGTCACCAACGTAAGCATATACAACAATTGACCAGCTTCATTAAAAACCGCATCCAGGTATTGAATTAATGCCCAGTAAAATTCTCCTTGCTTGTTTTTCAAACGTATAAATATGGAGGTCCGGATGTGTTTGCGCTCATCTTCGAGCAAATTGCTGCAATGCATGGCGTAATATTTCGAAAAGGCAAACATCTTCTCGGCATCTTCCGGGTGCATATGCTGAAACAACACCTGTGCAGGAGCATTCACAAATTCATGAAGTTGCAACGGCAACATTTCTTCCAACGCCCCTCCAGCATCTGCATGTGTAAAACTTGTTGTGTCTGCAATAAACCAAAAGTACCGGCCTATGGAAAAGGTATGGATATGCTCTATGCGAGCCCGAAGTTGTGCCAGTAAGTGGTCAGCATCGGGATGCGGGGCATTCGGCTTTTGTCGACTAAAGAGCTCCACATTTACCTTGGGGAGAATACGGGTTTGTTTAACCATAGCTAACGTTTGGTGTATTAAATCATGCCCCGCATGCAACAGCATAGGGATAAATCCCTATAGATTCAAGATAAAAAAATTTATTAATTAGAAACACCAGGTACCCTGAAACTAATGCGCTTTTAATGTACGGCATCCTAATGCACAACCAAAAACTACCGGAATTCAGGTAGTTTTTTAACGTAAAAATTCATGGTATTCCGGTATTGAGTCGCGTGCGGACTGGCCTTAGCTTTATAAGGTAAGAAACAAGTTGAACAGCCTGAGCCTGCGGCAAGCAAACTTGACGAAGGCTGTTAAAGAAAAATTAAATAAAACAACACCATGGAAACTCAATACATGATTGAGCAGGAATACACGCAACCCGAGCAATCCAAACGCCCCGGCATCATCTCGATGGTCAGTGTATTCGAGCTCCTTTTGATCGCGTTAATCGCTGGACAAGCTTTCTCTGATGTCATATCAGAAGGAGGTTGGTACCCCCTGTACCTGACGCTTATCGCATTGTTAAGTATACCATGCATACTGGGCATCCGCCAAATGAAAAAATGGGCGGTGTCTATGTACACGGTGTTAGTGGTATTTCACCAGGTCATTCTCCTGACTGCCGAGCTCTGGGTCTGGCAACTGCTCCTAATGCCGGGGCTGCTGGTTATTGCTTCCTGGGCGCATGCGAAGAAAATGAGCGGACCGGCATATTCATGGGTTATCGGTACACTGGGCGGAGTAGTAGTAGCAGTCTTTATGTACTTCTTCATCATTCATCCCTGATCGGAAAGAATTTTAAATCCTCTTGAATATGGAACATGAACCGGTAAACGAACAACAACACACACAAGCCGAACAACCTAAACGACCGGCAGCCATTACGGTAATCTGTATCGTTGGCTTTATTGGATTTGCCATTTCTATTTCCACCATTTTCTCAGACATCGTTGAGGATGGAGGTTGGTATCCGAACTACCTGGGTCTCTGTGCCCTTATTGGCTTTGCATGCCTGGTGGGTATATGGCAAATGAAAAAATGGGCCGTGTTTGCGTACACCGCATTTGCAGTCCTCAATCAAATTCTGGTCTTTATCATTATGGGTATAGGTTGGTGGAATATTACAGGGCTCATCGTTCCGGCAATAGTCATCGCGGTAGCGTTGGCACATGTAAAAAAAATGAGCGGTCCGGAAAATTCATGGATGATGGGGTCATTAGGTGGAATAGTGCCCGTAATACTGATTTACTTTTTTGTTGTTCAGCCCGGAGTGGAGACATATTCACAACATACATCGGAGTTAGAGCAAAGACTCATGGAATTGGAAGAGAAAGATGATGAGGGTAATGATGATGGTAATACTGACAACTTTCTGGCGGCTGCCATGAGCTTGCGGGAAATAGCACAACAAGCAAATGAAGCTGCGCCCATGATGGTGGACTCAGAAACCCGACTGGACGGGGCGGAAGTACTGCCCAACACTACCATTCAGTACAATTACACGCTGGTGAACGTAACGAAAACAGAAGTTGATACCGTTGATGTTAAACGGAAACTGGAACCTGACCTGACGAACACTATTCGAACCCATCCGGGAGCCCAGGTATTCCACGACCATAAGGCTACAGTGATTTACCGCTACCATGATAAAAATGATACCTATGTTTTTAACATTACCATTACCCCCGAAATGTACAGCCTGTTAAACATGCCCGTACATTCTGAGAACTAAGAACTAACAATCATAAACTAAACCCAACACCCGTGAAAAAACTCATTATCCTCACCGCCCTGCTGCTGCCCTTAACGTTATTTGCCAAAATCTGGATTGTAGACAGCAACCCCGGCAGCGCCAGTAAAGATTTTACCAACTTACAGGAAGCCCACGATGGCGCCAGTGCCGGAGATACCTTGTACCTGATTGGCTCCGGGGTAAGTTATATCTCATCCAAAGTAACCATCAACAAACGCCTCATCATTATTGGGCCGGGCTATTTTTTGAATAACCCGGAGACGCAGGTTTCGCTTGCGGCTGCTTTTCTTCGCCTCGCGACTGATCCTTGTAATGTAGGGGTGGAATTTGCCGCAGGCTCAGAAGGATCCGCAATGATGGGCACACAACATGCTGGAGCAATTGCTATACTTACTAATAATATTCTATTTAAACGAAATCTCTTTTATGGCAATGGCACAAACTGCCCTACTCATACAAGAATAACAATATCAGGATCATCCATTCAATTAGTGCAAAATTTTATTGGTCTGAATACAAATGGTCTTCCTGTAAGGGTTAATCCTGGCTTCACCAACGTAATAATTAGCAATAATTTTATCCAAGCTGCAGTTTTTGATGCTTTGACATCCACCGGATCAAGTGGCGAATTAATTAACAATATATTCACAGGAACAGTTAGAGCAGACAATACACTCGTTCAAAATAACATCTTTCTGACAGGCAATGTCTTTACGTTTAATAATTGTGTTGTTCGTAATAATATTTCTATATCTAATAACCTGCCTACCGGTAATGGGAACACTGGTCCTGTTCCCCAAGGAGATATAATTGTTGGCACGGGTACCATTGATGGCCAATTCAAACTCAAAGACGGCTCCCCGGCCATAGGCGCAGGTTTTGAAGGGGTGGATATGGGCATGTTTGGTGGTACTGAGCCCTATGTGCTCTCGGGTATTCCGCCTATACCTTCCATTTACCAACTCAATGCCCCGGCCGTAGGCGAGAAAAACACCGGGCTGCCCATTACCGTAAAGGCGAAAGCAAACAATTAACAGCGCGCTTCATGTTGATATTTATAAATCCATAAAACCAAAAACGTTTTTGTATGAAAAAATTACTCTTAATCTCCGCCCTGCTGCTGCCACTTACGTTGTTTGCTAAAATCTGGATTGTAGACAGTAACCCCGGCAGTGCCAGTAAAGATTTTACGAACTTACAGGACGCCCACGATGGCGCTAATGCCGGAGACACCTTGTACCTGATTGGCTCCGGGGTGAGTTACATCACCGAAAAAGTGACCATCAACAAACGCCTCGTTATTATTGGGCCTGGCTATTTTTTGAATAACCCGGAGACGCAGGTTTCTTTGCTGACAGCCCGCCTTAGTCTCACACCTGATGTTTGTGATGTGGGGCTTGAGTTCGCTTCCGGATCAGAAGGCTCAGCTATAATTGGCACCACAATATCATCTAATGTAGTCGTATCGACTAATAACATTCTCATTAAGCGAAATAACTTTTCCCTTCCCGGCTCATGCAGTCCTAATCAGCTAAATCGTATTTTGATTTCAGGAAGTTCCATACAAGTAGTTCAAAATTACATTAATCAAAATAGCCCAAATGGGATTAATATTAGGGTCAATCCAGGTAACTCAAATGTTTTCATTCAAAACAACTTTATTGCTAGCAATGGCTTAACCGGCATAATATCGTCAGGTTCAGGTTTACAGGTTGAACATAATGTGCTCACCACGACAGTTAACATTACTGATGCACTTTTTCAAAATAATATTATCCTAACCGGGAATCCTCCTGTTTTTTCTAATACGATAGTAAGGAATAATATAGCTGTTGCCAGCAATTCATTACCTGGTGGTAATGGGAATATAGTGAATGTCCCTCAATCTAGCATAGTTGTCGGCACGGGTACCATTGATGGCCAATGGAAACTCAAAGATGGCTCCCCAGCTATTGGCAGCGGCTACAATGACGTAGACATGGGCATGTTTGGCGGTGCAGAACCCTACGTACTTTCAGGGATTCCACCTATACCTACTATCTACGGCCTGGAAGCTCCACTAACGGGTGAGAAGAATACCGGGCTGCCCATTGAGATCAAAGCAAAATCAAACAACTGAGTAGATGGCGTTCCGCATTCTTTTTCTGCTTCTGCTAACCACTACACTGCATGCTCAAACCATTACGCGTGTGGAGTATTTCTTTGACAGTGATCCCGGCTTTGGTAACGCCACTTCTATTCCTGTTGCCAATGCAGCTACTATCACACAAGGTTTTGTTGTTCCACTAGGTACTGTAAGCGAAGGCTTTCATTCGCTTTACATTCGTGCTAAAGATAATAATGGAGCCTGGAGCATTCCGGTTATTCATCCGGTGTATGTGCAACTCTCCGCACAAAGTGCCAGTGTGGTGCCTGTAAGTCGGGTAGAATATTTTTTTGATAGTGATCCCGGCTTAGGCAATGGCATCAACATCCCCATCACCAGCGCCATCAACATCACGCAAGCATTCACCGTTCCGCTCGGCACGGTAAGTCAGGGTTTTCATGCATTGTACATCCGCGCTAAAGACAACAATGGGTTGTGGAGTATTCCAGTGATACATCCTGTCTATGTGCAACTCTCCGCACAAAGCGCCAGTGTGGTGCCTGTAAGTCGGGTAGAATATTTTTTTGATACCGACCCCGGCTTAGGCAATGGCATCAACATACCCATCACCAGTGCCATCAACATCACACAAAGTTTTACGGTGCCATTGGGAACGGTGAGTGAAGGCTTTCATTCACTATACATCCGCGCTAAAGACAGTAACGGCTTGTGGAGTATTCCGGTCATCCATCCGGTGTTTATCCAGAACAATGCGCAGTCGGCACCCACGCCTGCCTTAAAACGCTTCGAGTATTTTATCGATACCGATCCGGGTATCGGCAATGCCGAACAGGTTGCGTTATCTACTTCCAGCATTACCGAAAGTATCGTCATCAACCTCGCCAGTGTGCCGGATGGCTTTCATACACTCTACCTGCGCACGCAGGATGTAAACGGACGCTGGAGCCTGCCCCTCGCGCGACCCTTCTATGCGCAGCAGTCGGGGCCGGGCACCGTAATTACGGCATTTGAATATTTTTTTGATGATGGCACAACCACCACCGCTCCGCGTACCTACTCGGCTTTTACACCGGCTGCCAACGTTGATCTTTCGTTTAACGCAGCGCTCAACGAGTTGCAACCCAGCACGAGCTACGATGTGTACATCACCGCGGTGGATAACAGCAACAAGCGCAGCAAAAAAGCGAAGCATGCTTTCATCACTCCGGCTGTGATCTGCGATCCGCTTTCCACGCCCTCTGCCTCGGCTGTTACCACATGCCTCAACACGGGCGCGAGCTTAACCGCCACCGGTGCCGTGGGTGCCGAACAATATGCCTGGTATGCGGCAGCCACTGGCGGAGAACCCTTGTCGGTTACCGCCACCGGTGCGTATACTACTCCCCCCGTAGCGGCCAACACTTCGTACTACGTTTCAATCCGCAACGGTACGTGCGAATCGGCCCGCACCGCCATACCGGTTACACTTTCGTTCAGCGCACAACCGGTCATCACCACCTCCTTCCCGGTTAATGGCAGCCAGGTAACACTTTGTGCCGGCAGCAGCATGATACTCTCAGCGCCCAGCGGCTTTGCCGGTTATACGTGGTCGAACGGAGCCACTACGCCATCCATTACCGTATCGGCTTCGGGCACTTATTCAGTAACGGTTACTGATGCCACAGGCTGCACGAGTGTACCCTCCGAAAATTTTGAAGTGATCATTCAGGCCTTGCCATGTTTAAACCGTCCGCCAGAAATTGAAGCTACTGTTACGGCTGTATGGATTGAAGGCAAAGTTTCCATCGACCTGAACCCGCTCATCAGCGATCCGGATGATAACCTGGATATTGCAACCCTGCGTGTGCTTACCCCACAATCGCAGCGCGGGGCTACCACATCGTTAACCAATCAACTGCTTACGCTGGATTATAGCGGGGTGTTGTTTGCCGGATCTGATTTTGTGGATCTGCTCGTGTGCGATTTATTCAACGTGTGCACCCAACAAACCCTGCAAGTGGAAGTGGGTGGTGATATTCAGGTATTCAATGCGGTATCGCCCAATGGCGATGCGAAAAATGAAATCCTGCTTATTCAATACATAACCACCTTACCCGATGCACAACAGAACCGCGTAACGATTTACAACCGTTGGGGCGATGTGGTGTGGGAAGGGAGAAATTATGATAACACGACTGTTGTATTTAAGGGGTTGAATAAAAACGGTAATGCGTTGCCATCGGGTACCTACTACTATAAAATAGAGTTTACCAGCGGGCGGGCGATGCAAACGGGATATTTGGCGTTGAAGAAATGAAACGGTAATGCACGTTTGGTTTGTGTAGGCACAGACCCGAGTGATACATCAGCACGTGAGCAGAAGACAAACCCTAGTACTATGGAACCAACGATACCTTCCACCATTACCGCAAAACAAATTTTTACGTTTTGCTTTTCTGTAAGCGCAATGCTTTTCAGCTTCGCCTCACCAGCGCAAGACAAATGGCTTGGTTATTACGAAAGCCCAGCAGACAAAATCCTGCTTCAGGTTGAGCCCAAAGTTGATGGCTATTTTCGTGGACGCATGTTATACCAGGGCGTGATCATCCCAATAAAAGCCTTCACCTTGTTAGGTGCAATGACCGGTGAATACCAACGCGATGGAGCGGACCTGACCTTTTCTTTATACCGCGTGGGTGACGTGTGGACCTTTACCATTGATAATCAGGATTACACATTAAAGAAAGTATCCCAGGCAGAATTTCCGGCTGGCGCACCAGTAGCGGTTCAGGTTACCAAATCCAGTTTGCCTCCCGTACAACAGGCAGCCACATCAAATACAGCACCTGTTGCAGCAACTTCCACAGCAGCATCTGCCGAGGTGATCATCCCGGAAAACTTCAGCACAGTCATCAAAGATCCGGGTGGCACGTTTACCATAAACATACCCGATGGCTGGCAATCGAATGTGCAAGACGATGTGTATGTGCTAACCAAAGCAGGAGAAACAACGGAAATCAGGATTGACGCGCACCATTATTCCGATCGGCAGCAACTGCTTACGGAAGGAAATGGCGAAGAGTTTGAGGATATTTTCAACTACATTAAAATAACGTCACAACCGTATGGTACGCAACACGTTCGCACGACCTCGCAGGGTAAAATAAAAGGGCGTAATGTACTAATTGAAACCCTGGCGCTCTACTCGCCCCATGGCGGGGGTGCGCTGATAGGGGCCGTCATTTACGACAAAAACCGTGTGCAGGAATACTTTAGTTTGATCGAGCAAATTGCCCAAACGGTGGTATTTGAAAAACAGGTGGAAGACAACACGTGGCTCAACCGCGTACGCGGTAAACAGTTGCTGTACCTGAAAACCATTAGTGGCGGAAGCACCAAGTACTACTATAACTTATACAGCAACGGGCGGTATGACTATGTATATACCTACACCTACAATTCGAATAGTTTCTACGGTAGCGACAACGATCGCGATCAGGGAACCTGGAAAATTGTGAACCGAGGTAACAAAGCTGTGCTGATACTTAATGGAAACAAAAAAGGCATGCAGGAAATTATATTGGAACAACGTACTGCATCAAACGAGCTCACCGGAAACGGTGAACGGTTTTTTGTAAAAGCAATTGAATGAACAACTTTCTCAACTTAAAAAAATTATATGAAACATACACACATCTTAACCCTACTCCTGCTGGCAGGCAGTACCTTCTTTGGCGCAAATACACATGCTCAGATTGGTGTGCAGGGAGGTTTTATTGGTCTGAATCATAGTGAAGGCTTTATTACTAATGACTCACTGAGTACACTTGGAGGTCCTTACGGTTTTACAGGAGGGATTTTATTCGAACTACCGTTAACAGGCACTCTTTCATTGCAGCCAGCGCTAAACTGGGTAAGTAAAAACTGGAGCGATGAACTTGATGATGGCATTGAAATCACAAAAACAAAAATGGTTATTAACTACCTGGAAATACCTGTGCAGTTGGTTTTACGACAACCACGTGAATCAGGCTTCTTTGTCGGCCTGGGGCCTTCCTTTTTTTACGGGCTTTCCGGAAAACGCACCGTCACCATTGATGGAACTCAAACAAGAAGTGATGATTATGTATTCGGGACTGAAGAAGGAGAACAACGAATAACACTCGCCTTTAATGTTATGGCGGGTTATGCTTTTGGTAAGTTAAAACTAAATTTCAACTACAGTAGAGGCATCACCAATCAGTCCGGTGAAGGAGCAGACTTTGGAAATGAAGATCACTTCGCATTGCGTATTGGGTATTTGTTTGCTACCAAATAATTGTCCTGCTATTGACAAAATAATTTTTTAGTCAATTTATTAAAGAGTAACTCTTAACAGGCTTTCGTTGTTCGGGATTTGCAATCCCAAACCCTGATAAAACGGATTTAACCATTTAAGTAACTGTACTTCATTAAACAAGAATTATTACAGACTATCAGGCACCATTCGCTGCGGTTTTGTATGACACCCAATTGTAGGTATATTCAGGTTTGTTTATTCATACCTTGTGACCATGCGTATTTCAATTGGGTTGTTTGTACTGCTGTTGGTTGTGGAGAGTTTCGGGCATGTAAAGAACAACCATAAAACTGACAGCCTCAATCTCCTGCTATCTGCGTACATTCACTATCGGGTATGGGATTATCGGAAAGAATGGAAATGAATTACCGGCCGGAACGTATTTCTACCGGATTGAATTTACCTCTGGTCGTCAGGCTAAAACAGGATACATTTCATTAAGACGATAACCGGTTACACGAAATCAGATCAATCGCTTTTCGTGCGCAATTCTCAGCAATAGCTGAACATTGCTGACATTCAGTTTACGAAACAGGTTCTTGCGGTGTGTTTCAACAGTTAGTGTGCTAAGGTGCAAATGTTCCGCAATTTTTGGACCCTTCATCCCTTCGGCCAGCAATTCCAGAATCTGTTTCTCTCTTCGTGTAAGGATGATAACAGGCTGCATAGAATTATTACCATGAATCTGCTCCATAACTTTATCACTGGCCTCACGGCTCAGGTAAACTTTTCCACCGTACACTGTTCGAATGGCTTCGATCAACTCCTTGCGGTCTACATTCTTCAGCAAATAGCCACTTCCACCACGCGCCAAAAAATCGGTTACAATTCCGGCTTCATTGGCTGAGGTGAGTCCAATAATTTTTATACGTTCATCGTGTTGTTTTATTTGCCCGCACAGTACCAATCCATTCTCATCGGGCAGATTGATGTCCTGCAAAACCACATCCGGTGATTTTTTACGAATAAATTCCAATGTCTCTGCTCCCGACTTGCATACACCAATCACTTCCATGGAGTTTTCACCTGCCAGCATGGTCTTAATTCCATCACCTACCAACGGATGATCATCAACCAAAAGTATTGAAATCCTCATACTTATTTATTCGTTTTAAATATCTCCATGTTCATTTAACAAAAAATCCATCATCACTGTAGTCCCTACATCTTTTTGCGAATCAATACTCAATTTTCCATTCAGGTAGGCCACCCGGTTTTCTATGGTTTCTAAACCAGCTTGCTTCGCCTTGTCTGCACGTTCGGTATCAAAACCTCTTCCATTATCCTCTACCATTACACTTAATCGATTGCCTTCACGGATAAATTGAATAATGGCCTCGGTAGCATGGGCATGTTTAATGATGTTATTCAATAACTCCTGCACAATACGAAACAACATCACCTCGGTGGAGGAACTCAAGCGTTGTTCCAGACCATGAATCTCAAGCGAAACTTTTAACAATTTACCCGCACTAATGCTCATGCACAGATCCTGTAGCGCATTAACCAACCCCAACTTCATCAACACTTCGGGCATCATGTTATGGGCAATGCGCCTCATCTCTTCCGCTGTATTGTCTACCAGTGCATAACTTTTCCGGAATAGGTCATGTTGCTGCAGACCGGGTTGCTCATGTTCGAGCGTACTCATGTACATTTTTATAGTGGAGAACATGCCTCCCAATCCATCGTGCAGATCGCGGGCAATGCGTGTGCGTTCCGTTTCCTGGCCGTTAATCATAGCTTGCATAGAGACCAACCGTTGCTGGTTTTCAAGAAACTTCACCCGGTTTTCCTGAATTTTTCTCTCCTTCTCTGCCACAGTTTGCTTTTGTTTGCTGTAGCCCACAAATACAATCAGTATTACGATGAGTGCTACTGACGAAATACCCAACACGAGAAACATTCTGTTTTTCCGAACAACCTCCAGTTCACGTTCTGCATTTACCGATTTAAGCGTGGCAAGTTCCTGCTCCCGCTTTTGATGCCGGTACCTTGATTCCAGGCTGAGAATTTTCTTTTGTGTTTCCGAATTGGTACTGCTGTCTGCATAAACCTTATTCTTCTCAGCATATTCCAATGCACTACGGTAATCACCCCTCGAAACCGAAATATGTCTCAACACATCGTAGGCACCCGCTATTTCTTCGTATTGCTTTAATCGTTTACCTAGGGTGATGACTTCATTTGCCAATTGATGTGCTTCATCGTACCGACCCGTCAGGTAACATGCGTTGGCCAAACTGTTGGCAGCCGATGCAATCAGATAATCATTATTAGTTTGCTTACTGAGCCGGTAAGCCTCACGGTAGGCGGACAAAGCTTTGGTCATGTCGCCAATCGCCTGATAATAATTACCCTCGTTCGTGTACACAAAGTTGGTGATGACGATATTGTCCAGTGTTCGATTGTAACTCCGGGCCGAATCCAGATGAGTTTTGGACAACTGGAGGTCACCGATCTGCAATAATGCATGTGCAAGCTCAAGATGCAGAATTGTACGGTAACGATTTTCGGAAGCAAAACCGGTTATGCCTAGCGCCTTGCGGGCATATGCAATACCCCGGTCATATTGCTTTTGCTGGTTGAGGTTACGACTGAGGCTGTTGAGTATCTGCGGAAAAAGCTTTCGCACATCAGGTGAGCCAGACTGGTTTATCAGCTCTTCTGCTTCTAATAAGTATTCAACGGCTGTACTGTAATCCGACTGATAATTATTCAAAATCCCCATGGCGTGGAGTGCACTTACCTGCAGCAACGTATCACGGAGTACAGGCCAGTAATCAAATGTAGTATCAAGATAAAAACGGGCACTGTCGTAATTGGCCAGGTTGGTGTAGGTCATGCCCATGTTATAATATGCTCGGGCTGTCTGCTTCTGAAGCAACAGGCGTTTGGTAAGCCCAACCGCTTGCCGGGCGTACTTCAGGGATGAATCATACTGACCGCGCTCAAAGTAGTAACGCTGCAACAACATTATTGCTTGTGCAGATGTAGAATCTTGCTGGGGTTTATTAAAAATCTTCAAGAGACTGTCTGTATAGGGCACGCTAAAATTTTGCCCCGAAACAGGAGAAAAAATAACGGCAAACATTGCCAGGATTAAATACCGAACCTTTGCAGACATGAATTACAATATACGATTTAATCAGGCGACAACTACCGGAATTCAGGTAGTTTTTAGGCGCAAAAAATACCGGAATTCAGGTATTGAGTGGAGTTACTTTAGCAAGTAGCTTCCATTAAAATCCCTGGTTATGAAAAAGACTGTTTTACTCGTCTTGGCGGGGTTTTCGCTAAGCGCGAGGTGATCATACACGCAGGGCGTAAAAAAATATAAAAGCTATAAAAACTTAACAGTTCCTTCATACTTATCCGATAACTGAAATGAAAAACAACAATGCCATGAAAACCATATTTACCCTTGCCATTTCCTTATGCATGCTGACATATGCATGGGCTACGGTTCGCACCGTTAGCAACGCCCCCAACGTTGCCCAGTTCACCACCATCCAGTTGGCCATTGACGCCAGTGCAGATGGAGACACTGTATATGTGTACGGAAGTCCTAATCCTTATGCAGGATTTACCATCCTGGATAAAAAAATTACCATCATCGGGCCTGGCTGGGCACCAGACAAAAATCTTCCCTTACAAGCTACTGTTAACACTGGAGTCACGATACGAAACTCAGTGGCTGTTGGCAGTCCGGATGGTTCAGAACTCCATGGGCTAATATTTACCAGTACAGTTGATCTGTCCAGAAGTCAGATTGGCAGCGACATTCCGGTTAATGACATTCACATCAGGCGTTGCCAATTCAATAACAACATAACCTGGGGTTATGGCGCAGCGGGTAATCTCTTTGAAGGCTGCTTTTTTAACAGCAACACATTTACTTTCACTTCATTCTTAACCTACGAGAATTTTTTATTTCAGAATAATCTGTTTTACATGAATAACACCTTCAAGTTTTTCAATCTAGTCAATGCCGTAAACATACGTTTTGATCATAATCTTTTCTACAGTGACAACAATGGAGGTGGAGGCGTTTACCCGTTCTTTAGTAATTGCCGCTTTTTTACACTCACCAACAATATTTTCAACCAGGTCAATGTCGGGCAAGGACTGAGTTTTAGCACGTTCAATAATAATTTGACCAATAACCTGTTGCTAAGCGGTACCAATGCCGTTTCAAATGCTACACCTTGGGCAGTGAACGATAATGTAGATGGTGGAGGCAATGTGGCCAACCAAAACCCGGGTATGGCTGACCAAACCTTAGTTAATGCCGGCACTCCGGTGCCAACGGCCAACTTCACCATTGCCAGCGGACCCGCCAACAATTCCGGTTCCGATGGAAAGGACATGGGCTTATTGTTCGACACCACCGGCAGCTTAAACTGGAACAACAGCCGCAGCGCCCGCATACCCCGAATCTACAGTTTTAATGTTACCTCACCTACCGTGGCACCTGGGGCCAACCTGAGCATTACAGTAGATGCCCGCAAGAGCAACTGATGACTAGCACTCAACTTATGTGTTCCGTACTAACTATTCGGTATAGTGTTTCTGTCGGCTAACATAGTTTGTCATGGCATCAGACAAGTATTGCCTGCAGCAACAATTGCATTGCTGCTGGTGAGTGTTACTGTTAGTGCACAGGTGATTACATCTGCCGAATATTTTTTTAACACCGATCCGGGACAGGGAAATGCCACAGCACTTTCAATACCTTCCGGCAGTGATGTAACCTTTACGCGTACCGTTTCCACCACCGGTTTACCACAAGGATTTAACGTTATAGGTTTACGCGTAAAAGAATCTCCGGGCGGTTGGAGTTTGTTTGAAACGCGTGGATTTTACATTACTGAGACTGCATTGGATGTACCCAACATTACGGCAGCCGAATATTTCTTCGACAGCGATCCCGGTCAGGGTAACGGTATCGCTATCCCGGTTACAACAGGTTCCACCGTAAACTTTGTTGTACCTATTCCTACCACAACCTTAGGTGGAGGGTTTCATTTCCTGGCCATCCGCACAAAAGGTGCAAACGGACGTTGGGGTTTGTTTGAAGCGCGTAGCTTTTACATCAGCGAAATCGCAGCAGACGCTTCGGACATTGTAGCGGCAGAATATTTTATTGATAACGATCCCGGTATCGGCAACGGCCAACCTATTACTCCGATCACAACTGGTAGTACGGTAAATTTTGTAGCGGACATTCCATCATCAACTACACCGGGCTTTCATTTTTTGGCTATCCGCGTAAAGCGTGCCGATGGAAAGTGGGGATTATTTGAAACACGTGGATTTTTTGTTTCAACCGATTCAGATTCTTCTGCCGACCTGGCAGCCGCGGAGTACTACTTCGGTGATACTGATCCGGAGGAAGGGAACGGCATTGTCGTTAATGGTGTAATACCCGGGCCAACCATTGTTCAGGATTTTGATTTGCCGATAACCGGCTTACCGGAAGGGCCGCAAACCATTAGCTTTCGGGTGCGCGATGCCGCAGGAACTTGGAGTACATCCGAACAACAAGTATTCACGGTATTGAATTGCATCCCTCCCGATCCGCCAATTGCACCGGCAGCCGAGCGCTGTGATGAAGGCGCGGTAATCCTGACAGCCTCCGGGGCCACCGGAACACAAGTGTATCGTTGGTATGCCAGCGCCACCGATCCGACCATTCTCTTCACCGGTGCATCGTTTACTACGCCAGTACTTTCGACTACCACTACGTATCATGTTAGCATCTTTGATCCGGGTACATTATGCGAAAGCACCCGCACAGCAGTTACTGCTACGGTAATCATTCTTCCACAACCGGTACTGAACATCAACTCAGTTAACTTGTGTGAAGGAAGTTCCATCGTGATTAGTGCCCCGGAAGGTTTCACCGCTTACGCCTGGTCGAATGGAGAAACGACCCGCGAAATACTGGTAACGGCTGCAGGAAATTACAGCGTAACGGTTACACAAGGAGCATGCACCAGCATTGCGTCAGCTCCGGCAGTGGTTACGTTGATCACCCGCCCGGCAAAACCGGTGATCACAGCCGGGGGCACAACCAACTTGTGCGATGGCGCAACGGTTACACTGTCAGCACCGGATGGTTTCACTTACCTGTGGTCGAATGGCGAAACCACCCGGGATATTATCGTCAGCACTTCCGGAACCTACACCGTAACGATTACCAACACCAACGGATGCGCCAGTGCGGTATCGGATGCCGTGGCGGTGACAGCCAACACCACACCATCAAAACCGGGGATCGAGATTTTTGGAAACACAACCCTATGCGGCACCAACACCGTAGCACTTCTTGCTCCACTATCCTTCATCAACTACCTGTGGTCAGACGGACAAACTACTGCAGGTATCACGGTAAGTGCACCGGGAAGTTATACGGTTCAGGTAGGCAATGCACCCAATTGTTTGTCGCCTCCGTCAGATCCGGTAACGGTAATCAGCACAGGTCAACCCTGTGTTCCAACCGGTGGAAGCAACACGCCACCCGTTGTTGCCAGTACTACACTCACGGTAGGTATTGAAGGGCACATCAATTTTGATTTGACTACAATCCTCAGTGACTCCGAAAATAACATCGACTTTGCTACGCTGCGCGTAATCAACAATCAAACCGCTCGTGGTGCAACAGCTACAGTAGATGTTGCTTACTTCCTAAACGTTGATTATACTGGTGATCCATTCACTGGAAACGACAGGCTTACACTTGAAGTGTGCGATCTGGGTGGACTCTGTGCACAACAATTCATTGATATTGAAGTAGTGGGGAGTGTCGTGGTATTCAACGGACTTTCTCCCGATGGTGATGGCAAGAACGATTTCATGTTTATCAAGTACATCGATGTTGTGGAAGGCGCGGCTCAAAACAAAGTCACCATCTTCAACCGTTGGGGTGATCTTGTGTTCGACATTCAAAATTATAACAACATCGATCGCGTATTCTCTGGGCTCAGCAACAAAGGCGCTGAGTTGCCTTCCGGTACCTATTACTATAAAATTGAATTTACGGGTAACCTACAACCCCTTACAGGTTTTATCACGCTAATCCGATAATCATGAAAAGCTTATCCGGCATTTCTGGTGCAACACTTCTACCCTCTCACAAGGCCGATTGTAACGGTCGGCCTTGTTGCACCCTTTTGGTTTTTGTATTCATTGTTACACAGTTCAGTTTCACTCACGCCCAACAAGACCCACTCTACTCACAATACATCTTCAATCCGTTCATCATCAACCCGGCCTATGCAGGTTTTTCCAAAGACCTCACCGCACTGGCTGCCTACCGCGTGCAGTGGGCCGGTTTCAATGGCAGCCCTGTTACCATGAATGCCACCGGTCACATGGCTTTGCACGATAACCGTATGGGCCTCGGCCTCACTTTGCTTCAGGATAAAATCGGAACCAACAAAACTACTGAAGTGTTGGCCTCCTATGCCTACCATGTGGAGATGAGCAAGGGCAGTCGTCTTTCTTTCGGTCTGCAGGCCGGGGTAGTGAACTACCGCAACGACTTTGATGAACTCACCATTGACCGAAGTGATCCGAAATTTCAGAACAGCATAAGCGAACTAAGTCCTAGTTTTGGTGCCGGTATCATCTTCTCATCCGATAAACTCTTTCTTAGCCTGGCTGTGCCCAAAATGCTTGACGGTAAAACCACTACTTCCGATAACATTGATGTCGTTCTCTACAGTCAGCAATTTTACGGAATGGGTTCCTACCTGTTTACCTTGTCGCACCGGTTGAAACTTAAACCGTATGTGTTGACACGCTTAACCGCAGGTGCTCCGGCCAGCACCGACTTTGGTGTAGCGTTGAATGCCGATGATAGTTATACGCTCGGATTATTTACCCGCAACCTGCATACCTATGGCGCCATGATGAAAATTAACCTGGGGGATATGCTACGCCTGGGCTACATCTTTGAGCTGCCAACCAATAAATCAATAGGATTAAATTACACTGCGCATGAAATAACCCTGGGCATACGTACCCGTGCCTTGCGCTTTCATGATCTGTTGACTATAGCGGATTTCTAAATTAGTGGTTTACCTACATCATTGAATTTTCACCTGCAGTAAATCATTAGCTGAAAGTGTTTACCTTGTATGAAATCCTAACCCTAAAAGACCTATGAAAAAAGTTTTAAACTTTATAGCGTTTGGCATTGTCGTCACGCTTTCCGCATGCAATTTCTCCGTTGGAACCAATGCCAACATGGTATCCGGCTTGAGCACTTCCTGGAATGGTCTGAATGCTGAATCTGTTTACTTTGTGGATGAACAGAATCAACCCATCACCAGCAAACAAGTTAGTATGAATACTGAATGCTCGTTCGTTTTTGAAGGCATCAGTAATTTTACATTGAAAGACGGGAATGTTTTTCCCGGCATGACGCTAACCGTACTCAATGAATCGGGAGAAGAGGTTGTTGTTTTTGATGACATGCTTGCCAGCTATACTGAAGGGCTTTCTCCTAATGATGCTTCGGTTCTCCAGGCAGCACTAACGGTTGGCACTCCGATGCAGGTTAGCGAAACCTATACGATTACAGCCCGTGTATTCGATAAGCAAAATGCAGATGCCGAACTGATCGGCAAAATAAAAGTTACTATTGTTGATTAGCTTTACATACACCCTTGGCCTGGTAGTGTTCAGATTATTTTATTTTCCAAGGCAGTGCGAACCAGGGCAGCGGTATTTTTTACATTTAATTTTGATATCAAACTCTTCCTGTGTGAATCCACCGTACTGTCGCTTACAAAAAGTTTTTCGGCAATTTCATGGTTGGTCATTCCTTCGGCAATGAGCCTCAGCACCTCAATCTCCCGCCTGGTCAGTAAGAGCTGTTGTTGATTGCTGATGCTGTCACGCAGGGTGTCCTTTCCCAACCAATATTCATGGTCAGCACTAACGGCCTTTAATGCTCTCGATAATTCTTCCAGCGATGCATTTTTCAACAAATACCCTTTGGCGCCTGCATCCTTCATATTCTGCAAATAGGTAAGTTGATCGAAATTACTAAGCGCTATGATTTTCAATCCGGGTCTTTTCTTCAGTAATGCACTACATACTTCAATGCCGCTTTGGTCCGGAAGATTAATATCCAGCAGAATAATATCGGCTGTGTTGTTTATAAAGTATCCTATACAGGATGCCGCATTCATGGCAAACCCACAAACCTGCACATCGGGTAACTGTTGTAGCATGCTGCGCATACCTTCAATCACCATGGGGTGATCATCGACAACAAATACTTTCTTCATAGTGGAATTGTTAATTGAACGGATGTTCCCTTACCCGTTCCAGATTGAATATCTATTCCCCCATTAAGATAATCCATTCGCGACTGTATACTGGTCCAACCTGACCCCATATCGTGATCGAGCTTATTTGTATTGAATCCAACACCATTATCCTCCACCGTAAGGCTCAACTCATTTTCATGAGCAGCCAATTGCACCAGCACATGGGTAGCATTGGCATGCTTGGTTGCATTGTTCAGTAATTCCTGAATGATGCGGTACACAATGATTTCTTTGTTTGAGTCGAATCGTTGGAGCGTACCGACTACCTGAAAATCAACTTGAAATATTCCCGATTGACGCACCGACTCGCAATAGCTTTTTACGGCTTCCTCCAATCCGAATCGCACCAGCACTTCGGGCATCATGTTATGAGCCACGCGCCTTAGTTCGGCAATGGAATGATCGAGCATATCCAATGAACGCTCAAATACCAATGCGCTATCGGCATCTAAAAAAACATTTGATTTCATATTCGTAAGTGAAAATTTTACTCCGGATAACAACCCACCCAATCCATCGTGCAAGTCCTTCGCCAAACGTCCACGCTCTTCTTCTTGTCCTTTAATGATGGCTTCACTGGCCATCAGTTGTTTTTCACGCTCAAGTTCGCGTATACGTTGCTCTTGCAATCTTCGCCTCTGCCGGAAGGCGTAAAACATAAAAAAGGAAATAATCAAAATGCTGATTATGGCTCCGGCTAACAGGTAATTAAGAAGATTTTTTTGCTTGATTTCATTTTGCTGCAGTAACAACTGTGCTTCCTTTTGTTCCACCTGGTATTTTGTTTCAAGATCGTACACCAGTTTGCGGTTATTACGCTGTACAATGGTGTCGTTCACCGCAATGTACTCTTTCAGATAGCGATAGGATTCCCTGAAATTGCCAAGGTATTCTTCTGCAACTGCCAAATCCACCAGGCACAGTCGCATCACCTGATCAAGTTTCAGGCCCTTGCTTTTAGCCAGCGCCCGCTGCAAGTAGTTCGTAGCCACATCAAAGTTCTTCTTTTGAAGATGAGCATGGCCGATATGATACAAGGCAAGAGAAGTTTCATACCCAAGATTGATCGTATTGAAAGCATTGTAGGCTGACGTAAAGTGATGGATCGCTGAATCATACTGCGCTCTATAATCAAAGTAGGTTCCCAGCAGCAACTGAAACTTACCGATCGGAAAAAGCTGATTATATCGGTTGGCAATATTCAATCCCTTTTTAGAGATAACAAAAACACTATCGTAATTCTTCGCTCCGGAAAATGCATCGGCCAGGGCCATATAACTTCGCATGATGTAGGTTGAATCAACCAATGTGCGGGCAATCTTTCTTGTTTCACGTGCGTATAGCAGGGCATTTTCCGTATCCGCCAGAGCATTATAGATGTTGGAGAGATTATAATAGCTGACAATAAGGATGCTTGGATCATTAAGCTCTTTAAAACGTGCCACGGCATCCTGGTACATGAGCACCGCTGAATCATATTTTTGGTTTTGCTGATAGAGGGAGGCATATCGCTGAATGATCACAGCTGAATGTTTACGTGATGCATAATCCGTTTTATCCTGAACGAGTTGGTGGGCTCTATCCATTATTACTTTGGCCGTATCTACTTTCATTTCATAAAAAAATAAAGTAGCCCGATGGACAAGCGCAACAGAAAGTCCGTAGTCGTACTTCAGTTGCTCCGCAAGCTCATAAGCCAATTGTAACCAGCCTATTGCCCGTGTAGGATCCTCATACTGAATTTTAGCTGCCAGTTTATTTAACTGGTTTACCTTACTGGTATCATTTGGCAACGCCATGATCTGGTTTTCCTGGGCTTCAAGTGTTTGTTGTTGTGCCCGGCCTGCTATGGCCGTGGTGATGAGAAGCATTGCCCATATACAGATGGTCTTCATATTCAGATTCACAAAGAAAGGCAATTGCAACACCATAATACCTCCCCTTTTTTGGTGATTTTTTAGATTAACCAGCAGCCCGCACAAGTTACCACACTGCCTTCAAAATCCCCTTTTTCGGGGAGGCGGCATGATGGGCTATTTGTGAGCTTTAGGGAATAAATCTTTCAGATATGAAAACCTATCTAATCATCATTTTTACACTTTTTTCCATAGCAGCAATGGCCACCGTGCGTACGGTAAGTAATGATGCTACGCGCCCGGCACAGTTTAATGGAGCTGGGAGCACAGGATTTATTGCGGCCCATACAGCATCCTCGGCAGGTGATACAATTTATGTGTATGGTTCGCCTTTTGATTATGGTAACTTAACCATTAGCAAAAGGCTTGTGGTAATTGGTGCGGGCTATGGACCCAACAACCAGTTCGGGCAACCCACACGGGCAAGTCAAATCAGTTTGTTCCGTGATGGCTCTACAGATCCTTCCGGTTCGATAATCACAGGGTTTTTCATCAGCGGGATCATTAACTGCACCGGAACATTAATAACCAACAACGTGACTTTATTCCGTAACCGGATAAACAGTTATATCTATCTGTATATCAATTCTTCTCTTCAAGCCACAGGTTGGACGATATATAACAATATAGTATTTCAGATATTAGCTAATGCCACGTCCAGAACCTCGGCATCAGCAACTAATATTCTAATCTCAAACAATATTATAACTGGTAGTGTTACCAACTTTAACAGCAATGCGGTTTTAATTGATCATAATTTATTTTTGGGATCATCTAATCTCTACAGTCTTTGGAATGCTGTTATAACCAACAATATTTTTGTGCGCTCCAGCGGTGATATCTTTTCGAGTGAAGTAGTCTTCAACACCTTCAATAAAAATATCTCACTACAAAACACGATCGGACCGGCTTCTACGTATAGTCCCACCAATATTTTCGAATCAACCTATACCAGTACAGGCGGTGGCTCCAACTCCGGCAGTGGCAACCTGGTAGGCACTAACCCCTTGTTTGTGAACGTGCCCAACAACAATACCTATGATGCGACCTACAATTATCGCTTGCAGGCAGGCTCTCCGGGTAAAGCACCTTTTAGCACGGATGGTTCGGATGCAGGTATCTATGGCGGAAGCTACCCATTCCCATCGGGTGGAACTCCGGGCAGTGGCTTTGATACTTCAGCTATGCCACCCATTCCGCAAGTAACAGCGGTGAACATCCAAAATGCAACTATTGCACCCAACGGTACGCTGAATGTGCAGGTACAAGGAAGGGTGAATAATTGATCGCTGTGATAAACAGGCTTCAAGCAATGAAACGAAACTGGTATTGGTTGTTAGCAAATAGTCCATGGTCGATAGTCCATAGCAGACAATCGACTATGGACCATCGACTAAAAAACTATGGACTTTTTATCCTGTGCTGTCTACTCAGTATAACAGCCTTCGCCCAAACCATCAACCGCGCGGAATATTTCATAGATACTGATCCAGGAAACGGGAATGGAACAAGTGTTACCGTTTCAGCCCCAGCGGCCACTGTGAACTTCAACTTTTCAATCAATACAAATTCCCTGAGCATCGGCTTTCACCGATTGGGTTTCCGGGTGCGGCAAAATAATGGCACGTGGTCGCATCCCAATCACACGTTATTTTTTATCACACCGGTAATAACCACGGCTACTAACCTGGTAAGTGCTGAATATTTTTTCGATGCCGACCCAGGCTTTGGAAACGGTACATCTTTTTCGTTCACCCCGGGTAACGCTGTAAACATTCCTGCACTGAATGTAAACATTGGTTCCTTATCGCCAGGTTTTCACTTTATTAGTTTTCGCTTTCGTGATGACAGAGGCAAGTGGACACATACCAGCTCGCACAGTTTTTATATCATACCACCGGTAACTTCTGATTTGGCTACCAGCCTTACACGTATGGAATATTTTTTCAACACCGATCTGGGGCCGGGTAACAACACCTCCATACCGATTACAGCAGGAAACCCTCAAAGCAATTTAGTGCCAATTACCATACCCGGAACACTTGCGCCCGGTTTTCATCAAATTGGCTTTCGCTACTGCGATAACAAAAACCGGTGGAGCCATGCTGAAACACGAACGTTTTATGTGCTAAACACAACTGCTTTATCCAACCGTGAAATTGTGGCAGCCGAATATTTCGTTGATGACGTACACGGTACAGGTACCGGTACGCGCATACCGGGTATTGTACCTGCAGCTGATCTGAATCAACTTGTGGCGTTGGACATGACCGGTGTTCCCACCGGCAACCATACATTAAGCATTCGCCTTAAAGATTCACAGGGCGCGTGGAGCCACCTGGAAACAGAAAACTTTACGGTATCGGCCTGTACGCCACCTTCCCCCCCTGTGGCCCCCGGTGTAAGCCGGTGTAATGAGGGCACTGTTACCTTAACCGCATCAGGTGCCACCGGTGCCCAAGTGTACCGTTGGTATGATGACCCGATATTGAATAACCTCTTATTTACCGGATCTTCATTTACCACGCCTTCGCTCACCGCCTCAAAAAATTATTATGTCAGCATTTTTGACCCGGGAACGAATTGTGAAAGCGCGCGGGTAACTGTAGCTGCCACCGTAACCACCATTGCCAAACCCCTTATCAATCCATCCGGAACCTTATCCATCTGTGAAGGCAGTTCGATATTTCTTTCTGCCCCAGCCGGGTTCACTCAATATATATGGTCAAAAGACGGAGCTAACCTAACCGAAGCCACACAACAAATACTGGCCACACAATCGGGTAGTTATACCGTACAGGTAGGTGACGGAACATGCCAGAGCGAAGCTTCTGATGCAGTTACGCTTACGGTTATTCCTGCCCCATCCAAACCGGTGATTACAGTCACCGGAAATACAACTATTTGCGGAACGGGTACTGTTGATTTGACCGGGCCAAATGGATTTGAATATGCATGGTCGAATGGTGCTACCACACAAACCATTACTGTAACGCAAACCGGTGTCTTCTTTCTCATCGTAAAAACAACAGGTGCCAACTGTCCAAGTTTATCATCTGATCCGGTAGTGGTTACGGTGCTCACCCCTCCTTGCGGGGGTGGTAATCCAACCAACGCGCCTCCGGTTATTCTGTCAACGCCATTCGCCTCACAAATAGAAGGTAAGGTATCGGTTGATCTTACCGAAGTAGTCAGTGACCCGGACAACAACATCAACTTCGCTACCCTGCGGGTAATCAACAACCAGACTGCGCGTGGTATTACTGCAACGATTGATGGCTCCTATTTCTTACAGATCGATTATGCCGGCAATCCGTTTACCGGAACAGATCGCGTGACCATTGAAGTGTGCGACCTGGATGGACTTTGTGTGCAACAGGTTATCGACATCGAGTTGGTTGGCGAAATAGTGGTGTATAATGGTATAACCCCTGACGGAGATGGTTTTAATGATTACCTGTTCTTAAAATACATTGATGTAGTGGATGGCGCTTCTCAAAATAAAGTCACCATCTTCAACCGTTGGGGTGATGTGGTTTTTGATATTGAAAACTACAACAATTTCGACCGCGTGTTTACCGGGCTCAGCAATAGCGGATCGGAGCTTCCTTCCGGAACATACTATTACAAAATCGTTTTGGCTGGCAATAACAAACCCCTTAGCGGGTTCATCACCTTAATGCGATAATATGAAACCCTCAGCTGTCATTTCTGGTGCAACACTTCTACCCTCTCACAAGGCCGATTGTAACGGTCGGCCTTGTTGCACCCTTTTGGTTTTTGTATTCATTGTTACACAGTTCAGTTTCACTCACGCCCAACAAGACCCACTCTACTCACAATACATCTTCAATCCGTTCATCATCAATCCGGCCTATGCAGGTTTTTCCAAAGACCTCACCGCACTGGCTGCCTACCGCGTGCAGTGGGCCGGTTTCAATGGCAGCCCCGTTACCATGAATGCCACCGGTCACATGGCTTTGCACGATAACCGTATGGGCCTCGGCCTCACTTTGCTTCAGGATAAAATCGGAACCAACAAAACTACTGAAGTGTTGGCCTCCTATGCCTACCATGTGGAGATGAGCAAGGGCAGTCGTCTTTCTTTCGGTCTGCAGGCCGGGGTAGTGAACTACCGCAACGATTTTGATGAACTCACCATTGACCGAAGTGATCCGAAATTTCAGAACAGCATAAGCGAACTAAGTCCTAGTTTTGGTGCCGGTATCATCTTCTCATCCGATAAACTCTTTCTTAGCCTGGCTGTGCCCAAAATGCTTGACGGTAAAACCACTACTTCCGATAACATTGATGTCGTTCTCTACAGTCAGCAATTTTACGGAATGGGTTCCTACCTGTTTACCTTGTCGCACCGGTTGAAACTTAAACCGTATGTGTTGACACGCTTAACCGCAGGTGCTCCGGCCAGCACCGACTTTGGTGTAGCGTTGAATGCCGATGATAGTTATACGCTCGGATTATTTACCCGCAACCTGCATACCTATGGCGCCATGATGAAAATTAACCTGGGGGATATGCTACGCCTGGGCTACATCTTTGAGCTGCCAACCAATAAATCAATAGGATTAAATTACACTGCGCATGAAATAACCCTGGGCATACG
>JAHBUD010000003.1 GCA_019638255.1 Cyclobacteriaceae bacterium
GTTTAAGAAAAACTCATTTGACAAGGGGGTTCATTAATCAACCAACAGTAGAAATCAGGAAGTCAGATGGGGACATGTATTTTTGAGCCAACGACTTGAGATCCTCGGAAGTCATTTTAAGCATTGTATTGACGAGTTGTTGATAATAATCTGGACGTAGCTTAAAGAGTGTTATCGCTTTAATTTTATCTGCGTGAGCAAAGCATGTGCTCATATCTGACTGAAGGCTACCAATAAAATGATTTCGGCAAACTCTAAGTTCTTCATTTTTGATCGATTCAGTCTGTAATCGTTCCAGCTCCTTTTTAATTTCTTCTACTGTAATTAGTCTATTGTCTTTATTAACATCTGCTCCAATGGCCAGGTAGCTATCGTGTTTAAGTGCATGAATTGATGAATGAATTCCATAGGTAAGTCCTTTATCTTCCCTTATCTTTTTCATTAATCGCGAACCAAAGAAACCACCCAAAAGATGATTCAACAAGAGGATGCCTGGGTAATCGGGATGATCTCGATTCACCATTATTTTTCCTACTCTTAATGAGGCCTGAATACTTCCTGCTTTTTCAGTATGCTGATTATTTGATTTTGAAGGAGTTCTCTTAAAAGTCTGATCCGGAATATTTACAGCCTTGAGCTGGTCAAGTTTACCAGAGATGGCTTGCCTTAGCGTTTCGGATATTTTCCCAGACACAAAACCGTTGAAATTCTTAAAAAAGCTATTACGAAATGCGATCAAACTACTTTGATCAATGCTGTCTACATCGCTTAATTCAAAATCGATTCCATATGGATGATTTTCTCCGAAAAGACTTCTTCTAAAGTAGCGTGCTGCCAGGTAACTGGTTTTTTCAAGATTAATTCTTAGTCCCTGAACGAAAATTTCTTTTGCCTGTGAAAGTTCATTATCAGGATAATTTGCTGAAGCAATTAGTTCGATAAATAGATCCAGTACAGCTAGAATATTTTTTGAAAGACCGTACAGTGTGACTGAGGTAAAATCAAGACCAGGTTGAATTTCAAGATGCACGCCATGGTAGTCTAAAGTATCAGCTATTTGATAGCTTGTCTGTTTGGACGTTCCTTTCGATAATAGTATGGCAGCAAAATGCGCTTGACCTTTTTGAGTTTCATACCACCGCCCTGCAGTAAAGACTAATTCGAGTTTTATAACTTCTTGCTCTCCTCCCTGAATAAAAAAAATCTTGTTGCCTGTGGAGTATTCGTGGATTTCAGGTTTTAACAAATGAAATGTTGAGTCCTCATTATAGACAGGAGGGGACTTGCGATCAAGCATAATTACCTTAGTCAGTGACGGATTTCCTGCTGCTTGCAGCTTTCTCTACTTGCATCAAGAGCGAGAAACGAACAGTTTCTGCCAAAGGATTTTCTTTGCCGTTTGTGGGCACCAAATATGCCACATCAACTCCGAAACGATCTTTACGGAAACCTACTCCCATGGTCATGTATTTTCTATTGCCCTTGTCACGTGCTTCAAGAAAATAACCAACTCGTCCAGCAAAAGTTTTATTGTACCAGTATTCGATGCCCATATTTACAATGATTTCGTGAAGCTCTTCACGAAACCCTCCTGGGGCATCAGTGAACGAACCAAACATACCTGCTAATACTGTTTGTCCTTCATCAACAGTGGGTACAAGCAGTTTATTAAAATCAACCATAAAAGTAAAACTGTTGAACATGTCGACTTCTGTGGTAAATGCTGTACCCAGCCTAAGGTTAGTGGGTATAAAATCTTTATTGTTGCTGTCGGTGTAAGTCATCTTTGCTCCAATATTGGAGATCACAGCGGCCATTGCAAGGGTGTTGTTGCGGGTACCTTGCAATTGTTTGTTGTAGTAAACGCCAAGGTCGGCTGCAACACTCGTACCGGGCCTGGCATCAACGGTGCCACTTTGAGATGTTAATGCACCAGTAAGATTTGAATGGATATATCTACCTGTAAGGCCAACCCCAAGATTTTCTGTTAGCATTCTTGAATAGGTCAGATCAAGTGAAAATTCCCTGGGCCTGAAATCCCCAAGGGGTTCATTGTTTGGCCCTCTGAAGCTGATATCCCCAAGATCAAAATACTTTAACGATAGGGCTACAGCTTGTTCGCGGGTAATCTTGTAAAAACCAGTCAGATACGATATCCACATATCGTTAATGATCTTACCCAACCAAGGTGTATAGGATAATCCGCCTCCATAATCCTCTTCGATAAATACGAGCTTAGCGGGATTCCAGTAGGCTGAGTTAGCATCTGGGGAGTTGGCCGCACCGGCATCGCCAAGGGCACTGTTTCGGGCATCCGGGCTGATCGTAAGAAACGGAACCGCGGTGGTAATAACTCTATTGGTTGTATCACGACCTGTAATGGACTGCCCGAAGGATAAATTACCCACTATTACGGCTGCCAATACTGCAAGGCCTCTTAACTTCATTTGTTTATTTTTCAAGGGCTTAAAGATAATCAATTCGAAATAATAAGTTTTGTAACCCGCTCATTTTTAGAGCCATCCGCTAAAGAACGAACAATTAACCGGACCAAGTATAACCCGGGTATAAGTTTTTCATTAAAATCCCCGCCACGGTCCAATTCAAGCAAGTTTACCTGATAGCTACTGTTGGGAATTGAAAAGCTGTATTGCTGAACGGTTTTTCCGGTGTAATCATAAATGGCGAGGGCAGCCTCCAAATCATTACCTGCCTGATTATGGGTGAAAGTAAATTGCGTAATGCTGTTAAACGGGTTTGGGTAGTTCTGAAATTGTTCAATTACGATTGTGTTCCCTTCTGTTACATAAAAATCTATCCTGGCTTGCCCGGGATTATTGTGGGTGTCCCAAGCACGAAGTAGCAGCGAATGTTTACCGGGTTTTAATCCAGCTAGGGGGAAGCTTATTTCACCATTTTTATAGTCATCTGTTTCTGCCTCGAAATAGTCATTTAAAATGAAGCTTTCAGTATCATCCAGTACGGCAACAAGGCTATTACCAATTCCATAACCTGATATATTTATTCCACTTTCATCATATACTTTTGCAAGTAAGCGTGGTGATGATCCGGTAATGCCACCACTTACAAACGACTCATCATTCAGGTACAGGCTGATAACCGGTGGTGTAATGTCAACCGGTGCAGTTGTAATACTCGAACCAACTTCAAAATCAATTGAATAGCCCGAGGCATCCACTCGGTTGGTTTGATCAAATGCGTAAAGGCTGAATTTTCCGGGGTCAACTGCGTAGGCGATATTTTTTGGTACTATAAATTCAAATTCAAAGGCTCCATTTTCAACGGTGGCTCTTCCACGAAAAAGTGCACTAAACCATTGTGAGTAGGCAAAGGGGGAATTTTCGTTGCCAAGCGTTACGAATGAAGTTTCTTTATCAAATAACGAGGCTTGAAGTGTTCCCTGAAAATCACTTAAGCGATCAGCATGACTATTGATGATTTCACCTTTTACGTTCACTTTCGATAGCGCTTTTATAACATCACTGTTATCGGATGTGGTGATTGAATTGATCTGGATGTCGTGAAGAGGAATTGCCAAAACAAGTGAAGGATCACCAATCAATGAGAAATTCCGGTTTGCCACTCCGGAGATACTGTTGTTTTTTGTTCTTCGGAATATTTCACCTAGCGACAATGGGTTTCCATTATCGGATTGGAAAAATGCTTCATAGAATGCCTGGTTTAACTCGAAGTTTGTGCTAGAGCTTACCGGGCGTGCAGTTGTTACCAGGCCAATGGCTCCGCCTTTTGGCTGCAGCATGCAAAGTTCACCACCGGAGGGAAAGGTTGGATCATCCTGCCGGCCGAACTCACAAGTGGCCGTAACCAATAAGGGCAGTCGTTCATTTTTTAGGTTCTGAATTTGAACCTCGTCAAAAATTCTTTCCTGCGCCCACTGCCTTTCACTTCCATGACCGGTGTAGTTGATAACCAACGCTCCATCATAAAACGATTTTTCAATGGCTTTTTTTGCTTCAGGAGAAACTTGTCCTCCGGCACCCGCCAGTTGAGGATAAGCATCGAGGTAAATCTTTTTAACATCAAATCGGGAGTGGTTCAGATCGATGTTCCGAGCCATGATATCGGCTTGATTGTTATGGATGTTGGAATCGCCATCATCAGCAACAAACACTATGCTCTTGCGCCAACGATTAAACAACTTTAAGTCTGTATCATAGTAGATTATTTTATCTACTACATTCCTTACTTCGGCTACAGATTTTGCCGGGATTCTTCCAACACCTATCTCCAAAGTATGTTGCTGTACAGGATTTTCAAGCCATTCGCCCTCGTGACCTTCCAGAAATCCAAAGTAGTCATCGGAAGAGTAGGTTAACAACGGGTGCAGCGAGTTGACGGATTGATACGTGGGGACGAAATTTTTGTTATCAATCAGTATGTCTTTGTAATCGTATGTGCCTTTGCCAAGGAGCAACAGTGATTTGAGTTTGCTGGGATTTTTGTCGTAAAGCAGTTTTACAAAATCGCGAATAGCTGTTACATCTTGTTTGCCTCCTGAAAACTCATTGTAAACTTCTGTGGTTGTAACCAGAACAACATCCAGGTTGCTTACGTTTTGGCGGTGCGTCTGGAGCCGTGATGCTTCTACTTTGAAGTCAGGGTGTGTAACGATTACCAGGTCGGGGGTGGATGTACTACGAAGATTTTGGTTTGTAATCTTTCCGATAAGCTTTGGGGTTGGGGCATCTTGCCGAAAGGCGATGAATGTTTTGAGTTGATCAGTTTGCGTTGAAAACAATGTTGTTGATCCGCTAATTGTCGATGCCTGAATGCCAGGTTCGAATGGATTACTGATATCCCAAACCATCACCTGCGCATTTGTCTGACTGATTTCAAAAGTTGATACTGCGTTTTGTACACTCGCAGCCGATCTAAAAATAGTTTGGTTATCATATAACCTGAGTTGCTGCCGCACCTGCAGCATACAGTAATCGAGGTAGCCTACTGAATTTGTAGCAGCGCCTTTAACGTATTGATAGCGAAGTTCCTGTTGACTTCTTGCACTGGCACCAACTGCTGAGCTGGTGGTAACAAAAGTATCGTCTGAATGACGTCCCTTAATACCATACTGCGCATTGGGAATTGCGGCTATGGAGTGCTGACCAATCTGCACACCGTTCAGAAAAACATTGAATGAAGTTGTGGAGAACGACTGTGCCATTACATCGGAGATTACTTTAATGGGAGAGTTTTCTATAATGTTGCTGATGTTGAATCGGATGGTTTGATCGGTAGTGAGTTCAAACCGTTCGCCAAACCATTCACGTCCTGATTTTAAAATGTTGGTCTGATCAATTTCATGATACACATAGGTATCGAATTCACGAATGACAGGAAAACTACCGGTTATGTTATCAACCGTTGTGATTCTTTTTCCCGGTTGATCGCTTACGGTGATATAGTAGTAGTTCTCTTTTGCGTATAAATTCTTTTCATAATTGAATATCTGCTGACTTTCATTGAAGTTCACGTTGTTGGGCCCTTCTCCGTAAAACAAAATGAAGTCTTGTGAGTGAAATACACCATCGGCTTCTCCCTGAACATAAACGGCACACTCCAGCAGATCAATCGGACGAGGATCGCTATTTTTTTGCGGAAGCATTCCGGCTCCCTGTGAGTAGATTTTTATTCTCCGTGGATCAATCTGGCTGACATTAAAGCCCATACTGTTAAGAAGATTTCGATCGATCCGGTAGACACCATTTTTATCAACTGCGAGTTTATGCCAATTCCCCGTTGCGAGCACTGAGCTTTGAGCAGCAGCCGGCCTGACTGCATTTAACACCAGAAAAATGATGAAGGCCGAACGCCAGAATATGGTATATTTTTTCAGCACGAAAAGGCTATAAATTCTTACCGGGAAAACAGTTGTACACCTAACGACAAAATGATGTAAAAAATTATAATCAAGGGTATTGCGGCAGCCTGCCACAGCGCCAATACTAATACTGAAAGAATAATGAAAGTAAACCGGATTTTGTTTTCCTGCCAGCTGAAATTTTTGAATTTCAGGGCAAATAGTTTAACGGGTGAAACTAATAGCCATGACGAGAGGATTACAATGGTGATCAAAATCCATGGATTTATAAGCCAATTCGTCACTAATTCGGTTTGTAGCGGCAGGGCTGTCAGCAGCAAGGCATTGGCCGGTGTAGGTAAGCCACGAAAGGAGTCTTTCTGTGTATCATCAATATTGAAGCTGGCGAGACGCATGGCCGAAAATACCGCAATCGAAAAAGATAAAAAGGGCAGGTATGCTCCCGAACTTGCAGGCCAGAATTTGTAAATGACAGCTGCAGGTAATACCCCAAAACTGATCACGTCTGCCAACGAGTCGAGTTCTTTGCCTATGGGCGAGCTAACCTTCAGGCTGCGCGCTGCAAAGCCATCGAAGAAATCAAATGCACATGCAGCCCACACCAGGTAGGCTGCCGGGATGTATCGGTTTTCAAAGACGAGGACAATACCAATACAGCCACAAAGCAGGTTAAAGCAGGTAAGCAGGTTAGGAAGATGCTTGATCATGATCGGCTTAGCTTATGGCGCAAAACGGATTTGTACTTTTCTCATAACCAATGGTGGTGGTTGGGCCGTGTCCGCAATATACGGTAACATCATCAGGCAGGATAAAAAACTGCTGATGTATACTCTTAATTAAAGTGTCATGATCGCCCCCGGGCAGATCGGTTCTTCCAATACTGTTGTAGAATAAAACATCGCCACCAATAAGCGATCGGGTTTGTTTATTGTACAACGCAATATGCCCAGGGCTGTGGCCGGGAACAAATAATACTTGTAGTGATTGATGGCCGAACTCCACAGTGTTGGTTTCATCTATAAATTCATCGGGTGATGAATCCTGGTATTGAAAAAATCCATAATTCGGAGCGTAGGTCTTTACTGCGTTCAGCAACGCTTCTTCCAGCGGATGGATATAAAGTTTAACCTTGAATTGTTTTTTTACAAAAGCATTGCCCAACACATGATCAATGTGGCAATGGGTGTTAATGAGTTTCTTTACCGTTAGTTGATTATCGGTTATAAAACGAGTGAGTGTTTCTTCTTCCGGTTTACCAAAACAGCCCGGATCAATAATCACGCACTCGTTGGAGTCGTCATACAAAACATAAGTGTTCTCCTGAAATGGATTGAACTCAAAAGACTTAATTTGCAGCATTCAGAGAGTATAATCGCAAAATTACTTCGGATTTCGAGAACTCATGGTTTCAGGTAAGGTAATCGTTGTTATTCGCATATTTTAAATGACCACTAAAAAAGTCGATTTTATAATAGTAGGGCAGGGATTGGCCGGTTCGTGCCTGGCATTACAACTGTTATTTCGAAAAAAGCGGGTATTGATCATTGACCGCATTCGGGGAAATTCAGCTACCCGGGTTGCGGCCGGGCTTTTTAACCCCATTACCGGCCGGCAAATGATGAAGACCTGGATGGCCGACACCCTGTTTCCTTACCTGCACTCTTTTTACCGGGAAGCTGAAAAATTTCTTCAATCAAATTTCTTTTTTCCGATGCCGTTGTATCGGCCGTTTGTTTCTGTTGAAGAGCAAAATGAATGGATGGGGCGAAGTGAAGATCCGATGTTTAGCAATTTTATCGAAAGCCTGCATACTGATTCAGTGTTTGATCATCAGGTTAAAAATCCCTTTGGAGGACTTCTATTGAAACAATGTGGTTACATCGACACACAATTGTTTTTAACAGCACTTCGGAAGCAATTGCAACGTATTGATTCTCTACTGGATGAAGATATTAACGAACAGCACCTGGAAATCACGCCACAAGTTATTCGCTACAAGGAATGGCAGGCCGAAAAAATTATATACTGTACCGGTGCGAGCAACACATCAAATTCATTCTTTTCATGGCTCCCCATCCGCCCGTTGAAAGGCGAAACCTTGGCACTGGAAACAACAGAACCAGTTGAAATTATTTATAACCGTGGTATATACGTTGTTCCCAATTTATGGAAAGCAGGAGCTACCTATACCCGCGAGGAAACCCCGCATGTTACGGAAGAGGGGAGGCTTGAACTGATGCAAAAACTGGATGAACTGGTAGCTTTTAACTACAACATAATAGGCCAGCAATGGGGTTTTCGGCCTACCACCCCCGACCGGAGGCCCATTTTAGGATCACATCCGGTGCATGAACAAATTGCAATTTTTAACGGTTTGGGAACAAAAGGTGTAAGTTTAGCTCCTTATTTTTCCGAGGAATTGGTGCATTGGCTGGAAAATGGCACCCCGTTAAACCAATTGGTGGATATTAATCGTTATAAATCATTATTTTCGAAATCGACTTAGCATGATTGGTTCTGTGAGATTAGTGCGTGTATTCCTGGTGCTTTCGATAGTTCTGTTCGCGGCTGAAGCAATGGCTCAGCAAGCGCGCGAAGTTTTTGGTAAAAACCGGCAGCAATACCGAACCTTCGATTGGCAATATCTTAGTGGTGAGAATTTTGACGTGTATTATTACGAAGGCAGAAGGGCCATTGCAACGGAAGCCCTGCAATACCTTGAACTTGAATTCGACCGCATTACAGACCTGATTGGTTATCCGCCCTATTTCAAAGCAAAAATATTTCTCTACAACTCATTGACCGATTTGCGGCAAAGCAATGTTGGATTGAACAAAACCTATTTTAACATTGGTGGAGAAACCGACTTTGTAAAACCCTATGTTGAGGTTGCTCACATGGGCACTGCACAAGAGTTGAAAAATGAACTCCTTTATAAGATTACAGAGTTGCTGTTGAATGAGATGATGTATGGCGGAAACCTGAAAGATATTTTTCAGAGCGCCTTACTTATGAATTTACCCGAATGGTTTGTTAGTGGTGCGGCTCAATATGTGTCCCATGGTTGGACTGCTGAAATGGATGATTATATCCGTCAGGCAATTCAGTCGAGGAACATAAAGAAAATCAACAGGTTCACCGGGCAAGAGGCTGCGTATGTAGGCCAATCGTTGTGGAATTATATTGTTGAGCGCTACGGTAAAAGTAGCATTTCAAATATTTTAAATTATACGCGCGTTACCCGGAATGAGGAAAAGAGTATTCTGATTACGCTGGGCGTTAGTTTTCCTCAGTTGCTTAACGATTGGCATCAATTTTACAGTCAGATGAGTGATGTTGTTGGCCGCTCGTACATTCGTCCGGCCGATTCGCTCAAGCTCACCAGACACCATAATCTTACCACAGAATTTACTACACTGAAAATCAGTCCTGATGGCCGTTACCTTGCTTTTGCCGAAAATGATCGCGGACGCTATATAGTTAAAGTAAGAGAACTCACTACAGGCAAGGAAACCGTTATACTTTCAGGGGGATCTAAAGTTATTGGCCAACGTGTTGACTACAGGCTGCCCATTATCAGTTGGTCGGATGTAAATACGCTTGGTGTTGTTGGTGTAAAGCATGGAGAATATACTTTTTGGTTGTACGATCTAAATACAAAAACCAAATTACCGCGTGAGCTAGACAGGTTCAGCAATGTGCGAAGCTTTACGTTCTCATCCAATGGTCGTCTGGTGGTACTGAGTGGAGATTTTGAGGGGCAAAGCGATTTGTTTTTATTGAGTACACGCAGGGATAGGATACGAAGATTGACCAATGATGTGTACGATGATGTAGATCCCTCATTTATACCGGGCACAAATGCCTTGGTGTTCAGCTCAAACCGGATTTCTGATTCACTTACTGTTGGCGATAGAAAGCAATTGGGTGATCTGACTGAAAACTACAATCTTTTTGTGTTTGACCTTGATACCACCAATCAGGTGCTGGCCAGGGTTACCAATACGTTGAGCAAGGACTATGCGCCAAAGGCACTGAACGAAAATGTTTTCTTCTATTTAAGCGACCAGCGTGGTATCATTAATTTATTCAAGTACGACCGCTCCACAAGCATTTACACACAGGTTTCCAATTTTTCTTCCGGCATCAGAGAATATGATTTCAATTTTGATCAAAGTGTAATTGCAATTACCATGCGTGATGGATTGCGCGATGATATTTACCTGAGCAAAGTGTACAACCTGAACCGAAGTGTGTTTACACCGGCTACACGAAGACGTGAACTGCAACAAGTTAAAGTGTTGCAGGAGCGAAGAAGGCAGGATGAGGACAAGTCCATGAGCATAAAAGATTTAATCAATGCTCGATTGAAGGAAGCTCAAGGTAAGACCGACACCACTGCCGCAAAACAAGATTCAATTCGTACAAAAGCCGATACAACTGCTGCTAAACCTCTAGAAGTTCGGTCAGACACAGTCGACACAAAGAAGCCACCCATCATCAATACCGATAATTATGTTTTTGAAGATGAGGTAGTAAAGCAGGCTCAGCCCAGCGAAACCTTTTTAAACCGGTACATGAAGGCGCGGGAGAAAAGCCGGATTCTCGGTCCTTTCCCATATGAACCCAAATTCAGTATCGATAACCTTGTAACCTCATTTGTGATTGATCCATTGCGGGGTTTTGGATTTTTATTAGAGACACAATTAAACGACATGCTCGAGAACTACCGCTTCTATGGTGGGGTTATGTCATCCATCGATTTGCGCAACGGTGATTTCTTTGCTGAATTTCAGTACTTGCCATCGTTCATTGATTTTAGCGCCCGGGTCGACCGCAGGGGAATCCGATGGGACAGAGGTCTCTCCAACCAGGACACCTTGTTCCACTATTCATTAAACCGTATTGAAGTTGGTGCATCGCTGCCCATATCTGATCGGATTAGGTTAACGTTAAAACCATTTGGTGCCATAGCACGTTCAGCTGGCCTCGGTCTTGTTTCGTTCCCGAACGAACCCCCCAGGGGAACACCCACTAACGATTATTATGCAGGTATCCGTTCCGAACTCGTGTACGACAATTCTGTTGCCACCGGTTTAAATACTATAGAGGGCACAAGAGGTAAGATTAATTTTTACCACTATCAGGGATTGAGCAATTCAGAGCAAAGCTTCAGTCAGCTATCAGTCGACATTCGTCATTATCAGAAAATTTATCGCGGAATTGTGTTTGCTGTGCGCGGTTTCGGAGGTTCCTTCTTCGGCCGTTCGCCCAAGCAGTATTTATTAGGCGGCATGGATAACTGGGCATTCAATCAAATCTCACAGTCGGGTCGCGATAGCGAAGGCAATGAAAATATTTTGGGCACACAAGCCATGAACCCAGACATCTTGTTTGCTGAGTTTGCAACCAACCTTCGTGGTTTTGATTACGCCACCTTGTTTGGCAACAATGTGATGTTGTTGAATGCTGAATTCAGGCTGCCGCTCGTAAAAGCCTTGAGTGACGCGCCTGTAGCATCAAACTTTTTCAGGAACATGCAGTTCATTGGATTTTATGACATTGGTACGAGTTGGTCGGGAGCGCCACCCTTTAGCTCTGGCCAAAGTGTTCGAATTGATAGGATTATTAACGGACCTTTTGAAATTGACATCAAAAACTTTTTGAACCCCTGGCTTTACAGTTACGGGTTGGGCATGCGAACCGTAATGTTTGGGTATTTTATGAAGTTTGACCTGGCCTGGCCGGTTGAAAATTACACGGTAGGTAAACCACGCTTTTTGTTTACCCTTGGTTTCGACTTCTGATTTTTTTTAGAAGCATCCTGCAGCAATTCGTTTACCTTTGCTGCAGTTAACACTTTACGAAATACAGCATGATAAAATCGATGACGGGTTATGGCCAGGTTGTACACGAGGATAGCCGGGTTAAAATCAGTGTGGAAATAAAAAGCCTTAATTCAAAATTTCTCGACCTGATATTACGGTTTCCTAAAACCCTATCGGACAAGGAGCCTGAGCTACGTAACCTGATTAGCGAAAAGTTGGAGCGAGGAAAGGTGTCGCTTACCGTGGATGTAACATATCATAGTGAAGCCGAAATCAAGCAAACATATAACGAAGAATTATTTACAGCCTATTATGCCGCATTGAAAAAGTTGGCAGACAAGGTGGTGGCACCTTACGATTCGCTTTTCGAACTTGCATTGAATTCTCCTGATGTTATTCAGAATAAAACGAGCGAGAATACAAATGATGATGAGTGGCAAGCAGTACGCAAAGCCGTTCAGGAAGCTGTTGGCCGATGCGATACCTTCCGATGCGATGAGGGGAATGTACTGGAAAAGAAACTGCAAGAGTACTGTGTTTCGATTAGTCGTTCGCTTGCAGAAGTGGAAAAGCTGGACACGGGCCGGGTTGAAAAGGTAAGACAAAAGTTAAAAGGAAACATTACTGCATTTTTTGGTGAAGAAGGCTTTGACATGAATCGACTTGAGCAGGAAATAATTTTTTATATCGAAAAGCTGGACATACATGAAGAGCGTGTGCGGTTAAAGACTCACCTGGATTATTTTTTACAGGCGTTAAAAGAACCACAATCAAACGGTAAAAAACTTGGCTTTATATCCCAGGAAATTGGCCGTGAGATCAATACCATCGGTTCAAAAGCCAACGATGCATCCATGCAAAAACACGTAGTGGCCATGAAAGAGGAGTTGGAGAAGATTAAGGAGCAATTGGGAAATGTGTTATGATTTCCGGCCTTTCAGTACTTGTCGGTTAATACAATTCGGGACCTCTCCATGCTGGTAAAATGAAATAATGTTTCTAGCTGCAATGCGCGCCATTCCATTGCGTGCTTCAACAGTGGCCGAACCAATATGTGGAAGAACAGCAACATTCGGCATTTCAAGCAGTGGATTGTACGGCTTCATTGGTTCCGGGTTGGTAACATCCAATCCTGCGCCCCAGATCAATCCCTGGTTTAATGCTTCTATCAAATCCGTTTCGTTATGTACGCCCCCTCGTGATGTGTTGATGAATATTGACGAAGGTTTCATTTTGCTGAACACTTCCCGGTTGAACAATCCTCGTGTTTCATCACTCAGAAAACAATGTATAGACAGCACATCGCTTTCGCGAATCAGTTCATCAAAGCTTACATACGTTGCACCGTATAATCTTTCAGCCTCTGTATTGTGTGAGCGATTATGGTAGATAACCTTCATGTCGAATGCGCCTTGGCAACGTTTGGCCAGCATCATGCCAATCCGGCCCATGCCGAAAATGCCCAATGTTTTTCCGCTCAGTTGAAAGCCAAGGTTTTTCAAAGGCTCAAATTGCTTCCACTCGCCACGGATGATGGTTTTGTGATTGAAAAACATTTTTCTTGAAACAGCGATCATCAAGCCAAAGGCTACATCAGCCGTTGCCTCGCTCAGTACATCAGGTGTATTGCTTACCGGAATTCCTGCCGAGGTAGCAGCTTCAACATCAATGTTATCGTACCCAACCGCAAACTGACCGATGATGTCCAAGTGAGAACATTGGTTGAAAAAATGCTTGTCCAGTTTATCCGCGCCCAGCGAAAGTAATGCATTTACTTGTTTGGCTCGCTCAATCAATTCGGGTTGAGTCATCGGACCATCACCTTGCCATTCCATTACTTCCAGGCCGGCATTGGTCAGCATCGTTTTGGCGATGTTGGGTATGAGGCGTGTAATTAAAACTTTTTTAGAGGGCATGTAAAATGAATTGGATCAAATATAGATTATAGCAAAATTCAAAAGAAGGCATTTTGTATAGGTGGTTTTTAAAAACGTCATTGGTGGCAGATAAAAAATCTGCTCCTAACCAATGACGTTCCTTTCTACCGTTGCTTACGCTTACAACGCTTGATGCTCTCCTCCAATACACGGCAGTTCCATAATTCAGCGGAATGATGTAAGGCATCTTTATAATGCCGTATCGCCTTGCTGTACTTTTACTTTAAATCAAAGGCTTGTCCGGCACCGGCCAACAGATCAGACTTGCGTGCATGTTTTGCCTGAGTACCTTTCAGGTAAACATCAATCGCTTCTTCCAGTCTTTCTTCCTGGCGCAATAGTTCGCCCAAATGCCAATATGGATCAGCAAACTCAGGATCGAATTTTATGGCCATCCTAAAGTGACCTTCAGCCATTCTAATATCTTCTGCGTAATGGAAATAGATAATACCAAGTGTGTTGTGCAGCCTGCCGTACCCGGACTCTTCGTACAGAAGCCGGTCGAGCAGTTTTATGGCTCGCTCATGTCCTTCAAGCCAGGCAAACTCCAGCGCATGCTGCAGGTATTCTTCCATCCATTTTATTTTTTCCATTTTAATTTTAGAAACTTAGCCATGGTCTGTGGTGACACAGACCATGGGGTTAATAAAGCATGATACGAACCAAGAGTTGCAGCAGCATAAATACCAAGGCTATTAGCTACGTGCCAGGCTTAGATCGTAAAAAAAATGCTAACCTTTTCTTCCGGCATCTTTTAACGCCATCCGTCAGGTTGTTGATTTCAAAGCTGTTCACAGAGGCCAACATAGCTTCTTTGTACGCTTTGATCGCTTTACGGAATTCACCGCGCAGTTCGTACGCCTGACCGATGCAATCCAAAAACGCTACCCGATTTGCGTTGTTTTTCAAAACACCTTGCTCGAGGTAACCCAATGCATCACTGTACCTTCCGTTACGCAGGTACAATGTACCCAGGTGCAGGTAAGGCGCAGCAAACGCAGGATCAAACTGAACCGCCATTTTCAGGTGAAGTTCTGCTTTCGCTGTATCAGCTGTATAGTACAGGTAAGCCCAACCCAAATGGTTGTGCAGGCTACCATAACCTGGCTCATCGTACAACAGGTTGTTCAACAACGTCAAACCATCATTAACCTTGTTTTCGTAGATGAGCTTTTCAGCTTCCATCAAGTATTGTTCCATCCATTCGATTCTCATTCCCTTCGTTTAATTTTCAGGTGAATATTACTCACCCGAAATTTCTTTCTCCAATTTGGAGCGAGGTTAAGGGTGAGGTTAATCTTCTGCGGGCGAATCATCGCCACACATGCGTACAATCTTCGGAGTAAATACTCCGAGCACATCTACCAATTCTTGCTGGTAGCGCATTACGTTCCGTATATCTTTATACACCATCGGTGCTTCATCCAATCCTCCACCAATCAACTCAACACCATGCTTCTGCAATTCCTGCTTCACCATTTTGTTGGTGATCACGCTCTTCGCTGCACTTCGCGACATTACACGGCCCGCGCCATGCGAAGCAGAATTTAACGATGCTGGTGATCCTTTACCGCGCACGATGAAACCAGGAGCCGTCATGGATCCTGGAATAATACCGAGTACATTTTTTTCGGCAGGTGTTGCTCCCTTCCGGTGTACAATCACCTCGGTGCCATCTACCAGTGCTTCCTTCCAAGCAAAGTTGTGGTGGTTCTCTACCATCAACAGCGGTTTTTCACCCAGGCTTTCTGCCATGCGTTCGTGAATCTGGTGATGATTGGCCGAAGCATAATCACCCGCGAGGTTCATAGCGATCCAGTACTCCTGTCCGGCATCGGTGTTCAAATCGAGCCAGGCGAGATTCGCAGCTTCCTTCGACAGGTGACAAAGTTGTTTGGCCACCCGCGTGTAGTGCCGTGCTATTTCAGCACCCAATCCGCGTGAACCCGAATGGGATAATACCGCCAGATAATTGCCCGCTGGTAATTTCCACTCGTTGTTTGCACCGATTTCCATCAGCCCGAATTCCACAAAGTGATTTCCACTTCCTGATGATCCGATTTGTGCTGCTGCTTTCCCTCTCAGGTTTCGCAGTACCGCGATTTCATCAAACGTTTTCCGGTCGAGCACTTCGTGTTCTTTCGGACGTTTGAATGTTTCACGACCAAAACACGTGTTGGTTAACAACAGTTGCTTCAGGTTACTGCGGTGCCGCTCCAGAAATTTCTCATCCAACGGATAAGCGGTAAGACACATGCGGCAACCAATATCTACTCCAACTCCATATGGAATTACTGCATTGTGTGTTGCCAATACACCGCCAATAGGTAATCCATAGCCTTGATGGGCATCCGGCATCAGTGCTCCTGCAATGGTTATCGGCAACTTCATCGCAATTTCCATTTGGTTGCGCGCACCTTCTTCTATTTCAGCTGCGCCATAAATTGGGTACTCCAATCGATTTTTCAACAACTCATGTACACGCGACTTCTTTTCAGCAGGCACTAATGCCAAAGCTGTTTTGTTCCATATTGAATCTTCGATATAAGTTTTCGGATCGGCCAGCACCGCTTTCAACATTGCGTAGATTTCCTCCTTCTCGCTTCTGCGAAAATATTTCAACACCGTGTTGATAGCGATCCCGATTGCTTTTCCTTCCGGGTAACCTAATTTGATCAGGTCTTTCCCGCTTAATACTTTTCTTTTCATATGTACTCCTTTCTGATTTTGTGCAACCCTGTGTATGGATTCGGCAAAATCATTCCACTCGTCTTTTCAGACAATTTAAATTTATAAACTACAGTCCGAGAGAAATAAAAAAACCCGGACGACCCGGGTTTTCAGTTGGCGATCAGATGTTGATCAACTGAAAAACCAGGGCATAAACCGAATATTGCTACCCGGCAGTTCAAAACGATATGTCCCTATTTGTTTTAGCATGATGCAAAGATAAAGCAGAAGTAAACTGATTTCAAAGCTGATGCGTGATAAAATGTTTTGGAAACTGTAATACAGAATTATTCTACATAAACTTTTCCAACACCATCCTCCGGATGAAATCCCATCACCGCATCGTGACATTGCTCGCAATAAAGTCCCAGTTCTCTTCCTGATCGCTGATCATCATTACGGCTTATGGCAACACAAGCAGAAAAATTGTAACGCGATTTTAATTTTTCAACACCCAGCACACAATCATAATACACCCACTCACGGCAGTTGTCCGACCAGGGCTGACCGCGATAGGTTTCTTTTATGCCTTTTGTGCGGAGTTCGTTATCGAGTAAAGTTAAATGCTCACACATGCGCATGATTTTAATCCTGTTCAATATAGGAAACCATCTTCTATTTCTATTCGGGATAACTTATCTTACACCATCAAGTTCTGTATGCGCCCACCCTCCAAACTCTCCAGCGTTATCTTGTATTCGGTTATTTCCGCTGCCTTTATCGGGCCGGGTACCATTACAACGGCTATTACTGCAGGGGCTACACATCAGCTTCAATTGTTGTGGGCGGTGGTGCTGGGCACGCTTGGGTGCTTGATGTTACAGGAAACATCGGCTCGTATTGTGATTATCAGTGGGTTGAATCTTGGGCAAGCTTCTCAAAAGTGTTTTGGCAATACGTGGGGAAAAGCATTGATGGTATTGGTGGGTGTAACCGTTATGTTGGGCTGCGCAGCCTATGAAGCTGGAAATATGCTGGGCGCGGTTTCCGGATTAAACCTGTTAACTGCGTTTGACTTGAAAATACTTACGGTGTTGGTAGCAGCCTCAACGTTTGCAGTGTTGTGGACGAACAAGCGCCAGGTAATATCGTGGTTGATGACAGTACTCGTGGGTTTAATGGGCATTGCTTTTTTTATTCTCGCGTTGCAACAGCCTTTTTCGCTAAAAGAAGTTTTTGTCCATGCTGTTGTTCCGTCCTTTCCATCCGGAAGCGGCCTGCTTATACTGGGCTTGATCGGTACTACCATTGTTCCGTACAATATTTTTTTGGGGTCAGGCATTAGCAGGGGAAAAACCATTCCGTTAATGCGCATCGGACTTACGGTTTCGGTTTTGATGGGCGGCTTGATTACCTCAGTCATTCTCATAGCCGGTACGTCCGTACAGGCATTTTCTTCTTTTCCTGAATTAGCAGACTCACTCCGCGAAAAACTTGGCTCCATAGGTTCACTTGCCTTGGGCGTTGGTTTGTTTGCTGCCGGATTTTCTTCCTCCATTACGGCACCTTATGCTTCTTCTATCATTGCCTCTGTTGTATTTGGCTGGGAAGATCAACACAAACTGCGGTGGGTGTGGGGCGCTGTGTTGTTGATTGGCTTATTGTTCGGCATCAGCGGCATTAAGCCGATACCGGTAATCCTTACCGTGCAGGCGTTGAATGGATTGATGCTGCCCCTACTGGTGATGTTGTTGATTATGGTGATCAACCACCGTAACGCAGTACAGGCACAGCATCAGCCCGGCTTCGTGTACAATGTTTTGTTGGTATTGATGTTGGGCAGTGCAGTGTTGATCGGACTAAACCAGGTGGAGAAGACATTGATTGCATTTAATGTGTTAGCACAAAGTTATTTTAACATATTGATGTGGGGCAGTGGGGTACTGGTGGTGTTTGTGGGGCTGTGGGTGTACCGGGTGAGACGGTAGTAGTTTTTTGAATTAATGATGCAGGGGAGAGATATTCAATGCTGATATATTGTTTGTTATACCCCAAAACATGCCATATTGTATGAAAACGGCAACGGACAAGTGTTTAGTTACATCCGAAAAAGAATTAACTGAAATGTGGTTGGTTTGTATTGCTCTAATTATCTAATATTAAGATTGAAGATCAATTCATTTTATTTAAGCGCATAACCCTATGAAAAGAGTTTTGTCCGGTGCCCTGCTGGTGTTGGTTCTCAGCAGCCATGATATGTTTTTAAAAATGGACGGCTATTTTTTAAGGCCCAACACCGAGAATACGATTAAACTATTTAACGGCACGTATGAAACGAGTGAGAATGTGATTGCCAGGAACCGGATGCTCGATGTTAGTTTAGTAGGAAATGGTAAGCGGATTGTAGTGGACTCGACACAATGGTATGAAAGGGATAACATAACGCATTTGAGGTTCCAATCGGGCAGCGAAGGCACATGGGTTGCCGGGGTTTCAACCAAGCCTCGAAACATTGCATTGGCCGCCAAGGATTTCAACCACTATTTAGAGCACGATGGTGTGCTGGATATGTTAACCTGGAGAACGGAGAACAACGCACTTGAAGATGATGCGGTTGAGCGCTACTCAAAGCACGTAAAAACAATTTTTCAGGTAGGTGATGCTTTATCGATGGACTGGAAAACTGTATTGGATTATCCCTTGGAATTTGTTCCGCTCGAGAACCCGTACGATATCCACCCTGGCCACGCCCTTCCTGTTCAGCTACTTTTTGGTGGCAAACCCTTGGCCAATCAACTCGTCTACGTAGGCCATGAAGTAACGGCCAGCGAACATTCCGGTCACGGTCATAGCCATGCGGATGGCACGGATCACTCGCATGAACATGGAACAACTGAGGAGGCTGACCACCAGCATGCCGATATTGAACAGTTACGAACAGACGATCATGGTATTATCCGTATCGCCATAGCTGCTAAAGGTATTTGGTATCTCAGAACGATTTATTTGGTACACTCTCAAGAAGAAGGCTTAACCCATGAATCGAATTGGGCCACACTGACCTTTGCAGTAGGCGATGGACATGTGCATGAACACAGCCATGGAGAAAGTGGCATACCCTCGTATGTCTACTGGATCGCCAGTTTGCTGCTGGTGATTGGTTTGTTCTTTTGGTTTAACCGAAAAAAGTAACGTGTTCAAAAAACCAATTTGCATTCTCGTTGTCTTGTTGTTAATACCGCTGTGGCTTTCTGCGCACGGTGTTAGTGCTGGCGACCAACAGATTTTAGATCAGGGTGGCCTACTTGCCTACCTGTGGGTTGGTGCCAAGCATATGGTTACGGGCTACGATCATATCCTTTTCCTGGTAGGTGTGATATTTTTTTTAAAAGGATTTAATGACATCATTAAGTTTATCACCGTGTTTACCATTGGCCATAGTATTACGCTTATTGGAGCAACCTTTCTGGGTATCCAGACTAATGAGCACCTGGTTGATGCTGTAATCGGATTGAGTGTTTTGTATAAAGGTTTTGAGAATCTGGGTGGATTTGAAAGAGTGTTCAAGATATCTTCCCCCAATCTTTTAGGCATGGTCTTCTCATTCGGGCTCATTCATGGATTAGGACTGTCAACACGCTTGCAATCTTTCGCGATGAGCGAGACAAACATCTTCGCGAAGATTGTCAGTTTTAATGTTGGTGTAGAATTAGGCCAGGTGGCAGCCTTGGTCCCCATCATCTTTGTAATTAATCGCTGGCGCGCCTGGAAGAGTTACGATGCCTTTAGCAAAGCAGTCAATAGTTATTTGGTGATTGCAGGAATGGGTCTTGCCGTTTTTCAACTATTACAATTTTACTCCCTTATTTGATTTTTTAATGATCGACATTATCCTACTTACGGATGCACGCTATGTAAATCCACCCAATCCGGATTGGTACAAACAAAATATTTTGGATGATGATAAACTGGTGCGCGAAGCACTGGAGCGAAGAGGACTTACCGTGACACGAACGAACTGGGATAACCCTACATACGACTGGACACAAACTCGCTTTGCGGTTTTCAGAACGACCTGGGATTACTTTGAACGTTTCGAGGAATTTTCGCAGTGGCTGGATCGCGTAGGCACACAAACACAACTGATTAATCCGTTGCCGCTGGTGCGCTGGAATATTGATAAGCATTACCTGCGCGACCTGGAGCAGTACGGCATCCGTATTCCGCCAACCGTTTTCATTGAGAAGGGTGATAAAAGATCGTTAACTGAAATTGTAAGGCAAACCGGCTGGCCGGAGTATGTGCTCAAACCCACTGTTTCGGGTACCGCACGCCACACCTACAGGTTTGTCGCGGAAAACGCTTCAGCGCACGAGTCCATTTTTCAACAATTGATTGCAAGCGAGTCTATGTTGGTGCAGGAATTTCAGCATCCGGTGTTGGCGAAGGGCGAGGTTGCTTTCATGCTCTTTGGCGGAAAATTCAGTCATGCTGTATTGAAAAAAGCCAAACCGGGTGACTTCCGTGTGCAGGATGATTTTGGCGGCACCGTGCACGAATACAATCCTTCAGTAAGCGAGATTGAGTTTGCCGAAAGCGTAGTGGCGTATTGCCAACCTGCTCCGGCTTATGCCCGTGTGGATTGCATCTGGAATAACCAGCATGAGTTGTGCGTTTCTGAATTTGAATTGATAGAACCTGAGCTATGGTTCAGAAAACATCCACCCGCTGCTGAGTTGTTTGCGGATGCCATATGGGACAGAATTTAGCAGAGTTGTTTTTGGCTTAACCCAACTTCGCCACCATGCTAATGTACCGTTCGGGTACTTCGCCTTTGGTGGCGGCCTGGTAATCGTTATAGCTACAAGGTACAATGCTGTTGCGAGCGTAGCGTACAAAGCCTCCGGGATAGGGAACCTCCATCCACCAACGCTCACTAAACTTACTCTTATAAAAAGTAATGGTTTCGGTTTCTACCGGCATGGCTACCACGTACTTTAAGAAGTCGTTGCTCTTAAAGTTTTGTTCTTTTTTGCGGTGATAATAGCCCTCAATAAAATACCAGACCATCGTTGCTACAACGCTTGCAGTTTTTTTGTGAGCATCATCCAGGTCGGGATTGTATTCGTAAAATCCTGCCGAGCTTAATTTTTCATTTTGGCCGGCATACCAGCAAATCTGGCAAGCTTCTTCACCGGTTAGTCCGAACGGTTGTGCATTGGCATTGCCGGGTGCATCAGCCGATTTGATGGCGGTGATGTCGAACGAAAGCATATCCGCATTACGGATAACGGGTTCCATCTCTTGCAGGTTGGTGCGCATTTGCCCGATGCGAAAAGCCTCGAAGTAAAGTTTTTCCAACACTGCCACCGAAAGCGGATCGATCAGGTAGCTTTGATACGCCAAGTGGGTATAGCTGAACAGGTAATTAGGTTCATGCAATAATATTTTATGGATGTGCTGGCGCTGTGCCAGCACTTCACGGCTGTCATCCAGGTCAAGGAAAGCATCCACATTCAAAAAGCTGATGAGCTTTTCCATGGTTTCGTATGCGGAATATTGACCATAGTCGAGATCGTGCGAGCCACCCAGGATGATCGGCAGTACATTATTCTCCAGTAGTATTCGGCACACCTCGCTGATGCGCGTGTAGGTTTCCTGTAAATCATGGCCCGGTTTGAGGTTGCCGAGATCAACAATGCGGTACTTGCCGCTTCCTTTTTTCAGGGCATAAAGTTTTTTTCGGATTTCATCGGCAGCCTTTGCTGTTCCGGCATTGGCTCCGGCACCGCGGTTCTCCGTTACCCCGATCAAGGCAATGTGCGCATCTTTATATTCCGGCATTTTATCGCCATAGAGGTGAATGCTTTTACAAAAGGATGAAGGAGAAGTAATGGATGAATAAATGAATTCGTCAAGCGGGGAGAAGAAGATGGTCAGGTCCATGGTTCCAAAATCTAAGGTGAAGATAGCAGAAATAAAAAAGGAGAGTAACTTTGTCCTCTCCTTATATTAAGGTGTTTGTTACTATGTATTACCCGCCAAAGTCGTCAAAGCGGATGTTTTCTTTCGGTGTACCCATGTCGTCCAGCATTTTCAATACCGCTGCGTTCATCAGCGGAGGACCGCACAGGTAGAATTCAATATCCTCAGGAGCCGGGTGGTTTTTAAGGTAGTTATCGTACAAGCATTGGTGAATAAAACCAACGTAACCATCTGCATCTTTGTCGTCAAGACTTGTTTTTACTTTCCAATTATCCTCCGGAAGCGGTTCCGATAAACCAATATTGAACTGGAAGTTCGGGAACTCTTGTTCGATTTTACGGAAGTGTTCTACATAGAAAAGTTCTTTTTTGGAGCGGCCACCATACCAGTACGAAACTTTGCGTTTTGTTTTTTCAGTATGGAACAGGTGGAAAACCTGTGCGCGCAGCGGAGCCATACCGGCACCACCGCCAATGTATACCATTTCGCGCTGGGTAGGGTTGATGTGGAATTCACCGTAAGGACCGGAGATCGTTACTTTATCGCCCGGTTTGCGGGAGAATACATACGAAGAACAGATACCTGGATTTACATCCATCCATTTGTTGTTGGCGCGATCCCACGGTGGTGTGGCGATACGTATGTTCAACATCACTATATTTCCTTCGGCCGGGTGGTTGGCCATGGAATATGCCCGGAAAATGGGCTCATCGTTTTTCATTTTTAAATCCCACAACTTGAACTTATCCCAGTCACTCTGGAATACATCGGGCTTGTGGCCCAGTTCCGGATGCGGGGTGATGTCCATAGTTTTGAAATCAACATTTATGGAAGGAACATCAATCTGGATATATCCACCGGCCTCAAAGTTCAGTGTCTCTCCTGCAGGGAGTTTTACAACAAACTCTTTAATAAAGGTCGATACGTTGTAGTTCGACACCACCTCGCACTCCCACTTTTTGATACCGAAAATTTCTTCGGGTATGCGGATGCGCATATCCTGCTTTACTTTCACCTGGCAGCTCAAGCGCACATGGTCGCCTTTTTCCTTGCGGCTCAGGTGGCCCAATTCTGTAGGCAGCACATCGCCCCCGCCATCTTCCACCACGCACTTGCACATGGCACAGGTTCCGCCACCACCACAAGCTGATGGAATGAATATCTTTTGGTTGGCAAGCGTAGTTAGCAAAGACGAGCCAGCCGATACCGTTACCGGGTTTGCTTCATCGCCATTAATAACCAGCTTAACCGGGCCCGACTGCACCAATTTGGTTTGGGCAAATAAAAGCAGGGCAACCAGTAACAGGATAATGAAGGTAAAAGCAAGAATTGACGCTGTAATGACCATGTAAATCAGGTTTTATGGGTCACAAATATATTGCTCCCAAGGGTGAAACTGCATATAAAAACACAGTTTTTTGCCCTGATGTTCATCATGTTCAAGTCGCAGCACTATTTCAGGCGGCAGAGTATGTCAACACTTCACTTTTTTCAGTTTTGGTGATAAACCGGGCCTCTGGTGAAAGTATAATACTCACATTTTCCCAGGTTGCCCAGTCCGCCAGTTTTTTCAGGCTTACCCGACCCAGCATGTAATGCTGCCCCTTGGAGGCATAGCCCGATTGAAATTCCTCAAAATCCTGAATAGAAATGGCCGTACCATGCGGGAACCGGACGAACGCTTCGATGGAGGTTTCGTTCGAAAAGTCCAGGTTGGCTTGCTGGTGCAGTTTTTTGTACTCGTAGCGGTAATCGTACGTAAGGGCTGAAATGTCGGACAGTACGGCCGAACCAGTCGGGTAGCTGCCCGCACCTTTTCCTACAAATAGCTGCTTTTCCGAAAAAGCGCCTTGTACTGTTACTGCATTGTATTCGTTACGCACCGAACTCAGGGGGTGATGCGGATCAACGAATTGCGGAGCGACTAATCCAAATACTTCGTTACCGGATTTGATGGCGCGCGCTACCAGTTTAATGCCATAGCCTTTTTCTCTGGCAAACTTTAAGTCCAGGTCGCTGATGCCATCAATGCCGATGTTGAAAATGTGCTCCGGCTTAACGAATACACCAAACGCATGCGCGATCGCAATCACCAGTTTAAATTTTGGATCAAACCCTTTTACATCCAGACTGGGGTCACTTTCAGCAAAGCCAAGCTCTTGCGCCTGCCGAAGTGCATCGGCATAGTTTTTACGCTCTTCAAAAACTTTGGTGAGGATGTAGTTGGTTGAGCCGTTGAAAATTCCCTCTATACCTGAGATCAAATCGTTATCATAATATTCTTCCAGGTTGCGCAGAATGGGAATACTGCCGCACACCGCACCTTCGTACAATATCGATTTATTGTACTGCTGCTGCAGGTGAAAAATTTCTTCCAGGTTTTCGGCTAACATTTTTTTGTTGGCGGTTACTACGTGCTTCCCGTTTTGCAACGCTTTTTTAACGATGGTGAAAGCGGCAGAAGCGTCATCAATTAACTCCACCACCACGTCAATTTCCGGATCAAGCAAAATATCATCTGCGTGGAGTGTAAAAAAATGATCAGGTAATGAACGCTTTTTGTCTGGGTTCTTTACGCAGATCTTTTTTATCTCTGCTTTTATGCCCTTTGTTTCATGCAACACGTGATAAAGGCCCTGACCCACGCAACCAAATCCGAACAGGCCTAACTTTAAATTCTTTTTCATACTGATTAATTAAAAACTTCTACGGTTTCTCGTTTTTTTATTTTTTCAAATGCTTGTTTGATATCGGTTATTAAATCTTCTGCCTCTTCAATCCCACACGACAAACGGATGAGCGAATCAACAACACCTGATTGCAACCTTTTTTCGTGTGGAATGGATTTATGCGTCATCTGTGCCGGATGGCAAATGAGACTTTTTACCCCACCAAGACTTTCAGCCAACTTGAAGTATTGCGTTGAGGTTACAAAGGCAACAGCAGCTTCTTCGGTATCCTCTTTTAGCGAGAAGGAGATAACGCCTCCGAATAAACCGTTTTGTTGTTCTTTGGCCAATGCATGATTCTTGTGAGAAAGCAATCCGGGGTAATAAACATTTTCAACTTCCTCGCACGACTGAAGAAATTCAGCCACCCGAAGTGCGGTTTTGCATTGGCGCTCAACGCGCAGCGTTACGGTTTCAATGCCTCGAATAGTAAGCCAACAATCCTGTGGGCCTAAAATTCCGCCTGATGCATTTTGGATGAATTTGATTTGCTCAGCAAGCTCGGGAGTATTCACCACCACCAAGCCCGCTACCAGGTCGGAGTGACCCCCTAGGTATTTTGTTCCGCTATGGATAACAATATCAGCACCCAATTTAAAGGGCTGTTGTGCAACCGGAGAGGCAAAGGTATTATCCACTACCACCAACGCACCTTTTGCATGAGCAAGAGTCGCAATCTTTTTAATGTCAGAAACTTTTAAGGTTGGATTAGTGGGCGATTCCAGCCAAACCAATTTTGTTTTTGTGCTGATGTAGTCGCGGATATTATCGGCATCGGTGGTATCAACATAATGAATGGTAATGCCAAACTTTTCGTAGATGTGCGTAAAGAGCCGGTAAGCGCCTCCATAAATATCATCTACAGCAATAATCTCATCACCGGTTTTCAAGGTTTTCAACACGGCATCAATTGCGGCAAGTCCGGTGGCGAATGCGTATGCAGCAAGGCCCCCTTCTAACTTGGCCACAATATTTTCCAGTGCAAGCCGGGTTGGGTTGTTCGATCGTCCATAATCAAAACCTTTGTTAACACCAGGTGCTTCCTGCACATAGGTGGCGGTTTGATAAATGGGAACAGAAATAGAGCCGGTTAATGCATCAACAGGCACTGAATGAATGAGGTTAGTTGTTGGGTGTGGCATTTGGTTTAAGCGTTAAGGATTATGAATTTGGATTAACAGTATACTTCTTGTTTTGTGTTCAGAATTTTTTTTAAGGCCTTGTTGAGTTGTTCGAATTCAATTAAAAATCCGTCATGCCCATGTTTGGATTGCAGGGTAATGAGCGAGCTCTTCAAAATATTATCCGCCAGAAATTTTTGTTCTTGGATCGGAAACAGCACATCATCTTCCACGCCAACCACCAACGCTTTGGCCCGAATGCTTTGCAGGGCGAGCAGTACGTTCTTTCTACCGCGCGCTACGTTGTGGCTGTCCATTGCTTTGCTTAGAATCCAGTACGTAAACGCGTTGAATCGCAAAGCCAGTTTTTCACCCTGGTATTGCTGGTACGTTGCAGCCCGAAAGCCATCCACTTTTTCCGTGCTCTTCTCGGCTTGTGCTTCGCCATAGCTTTCGTAGTTTCTGTACGACAGCATGGCAATAGCTCGTGCAGCCTTCAGCCCATTGAGTCCAGCCCGCTCATGACTTTCCTTCCAGGTTGGATCGGCCTGAATGGCCAGGCGTTGTGCTTCATTGAAGGCAATGCCCCAGGGTGAGTGGTGTGCATTACAGGCAATCGGTACAATGTGTTCGAATAGTTCATTCTGCTGAATGGCCCATTCCAACACATGCTGGCCGCCTAGCGATCCGCCTATCAGCGTGTGAATTTTTTCAAACTCCAACGACTGGCGCAGCAAATCAAATGCCCGCACAATATCGCGGTTGGTTATGGCTGGGAACGAATGGAAAAATGGTTTTCCTGTTTCAGGATTTATGGACAAGGGCCCTGTCGATCCGTAACAGCCGCCCAACGTGTTGGCGCAAACAATCAGGTAGTGCTGCGGATCAAACGCGGCACCGGGTTCAAACAACTCTTTCCACCATGATGTGAAATCTGAATTTCCGGTAAGCGCATGACACACCCATACAACATTCGAACGGTCAGCATTAAGCTTACCGAACAAGGTGTAACGAAGCTGGAAGCCGGGAAGGTATTCCCCCGACTCCAGTTCGAACGGTTTGTTGTAGTGAAAGGTGTGTGTGTGCTTCTCCATATTCCAGGTATATCCGATTAATTTTCTACCAACTCTTTTACAAACACCAGTTCAATGGCTTGCTGCAAATCGGCTTTGATGTCGTCAATGTGCTCCAAGCCAACCGAAATGCGCAGCAGCGTTGGCAACACGCCAGTTGAAAGTTGTTCTTCTTCCGTGAGTTGTTGATGCGTTGTGGCCGAAGGTTGAATGATCAACGTTTTCGCATCGCCTACATTGGCAAGGTGGCTCACCAACCTCAGGTTATCGACAAATTTGGTGGCATTCTCTTTCGTGCCTTTGATGGTGAACGATAACACCGCGCCAAAACCATTTTTCAGATATTTCTTTGCAAGGTTGTGGTAGGTGGAGTTCTTCAGTCCGGGATAGTTTACACTTTCCACGTTTGGATGTTGCTCCAGCCATTCGGCAAGGTTAAGAGCATTATCAACCGCGCGTTGAACACGTAGTGATAAAGTTTCCAAACCCTGCAGGAAGAGGAATGAATTGAACGGACTCAAAGCCGGTCCGAAATCGCGCAACCCTTCAACGCGTGCGCGGATGATGAACGCAATGTTGGGTAAGCCCAGCGGGTTGCCTTCACCGAACACATCCCAGAATTTTAATCCATGATACCCTTCAGAAGGTTCAGTGAACTGCGGGAATTTTCCGTTGTTCCAGTTGAAATTTCCTCCATCAATAATTACCCCACCGATAGATGTGCCATGACCGCCAATCCATTTGGTAGCCGATGCCACCACTACATTGGCTCCGTGTTCAAGCGGACGGAACAAATAGCCACCGGCTCCAAACGTGTTGTCGACAATCAGCGGAATGTCATGCTTCTTTCCCAGTGCTGCGATGGCTTCAAAATCCGGAATGTTAAACCCAGGATTGCCAATCGACTCCAGGTAAATTGCTTTTGTGTCTTTGTCGATCAGTTTTTCGAATGCTTCCGATTTGTCACCTTCAGCAAAGCGTGCATCAATACCGAGGCGTTTGAATGAAACTTTAAATTGATTGTACGTGCCTCCGTACAGGAATGAAGTCGTAACAAAATTGTCACCGGCTTGCAGAATGTTATTCAGTGCAATGAACTGTGCAGCCTGGCCGGAGCCAACCGCCAACGCAGCCACACCACCTTCCAATGCTGCAATTCTTTTTTCCAGCACATCGGTAGTGGGGTTCATGATGCGTGTGTAAATATTGCCGAAATCTTTTAAGGCAAACAAGTTGGCACCATGTTCAGAATCCTTGAACGTATACGATGTAGTTTGATAAATGGGAACTGCGCGTGAGCGTGTTACAGGGTCAACCTCTTGCCCGGCATGAAGTTGAAGTGTTTCGAAACGATAGTTTGACATGGGTATATGTGTTTAATGGTTAATGATTGATTTTCAAAATGGATACAGGCAGATACACGATGACCCGATACGGTCAGTGTACTGATCGTGATGTTGTTAGGCTATGAAAAAAGGATGCTTAACAACAACACGGACAACAAATACAAATACAGCAAGGCTGCATTCGCGTTGTCAGGTTGTTGAATAAGGATGTGAAAGTTGAGGATAAAGCACGTAAGCCTTCAAGGCTTGCTTCAGAGAATGTGTTGATGATGTTTTTCATTTTTTCATCGGTTTATAGTTCCACACGACCTTCGTGTGGCAGGATTTAGCACCTGTTCTCCTTATCGGAGGGGGTTGCTAGCGCGTCTTAGAGCCTGTTCTCTCAGCGCTTCTTTATAAATCGATTAAGCGATGTGCTTTCTTCGACTTGATGAGACAAACGTAAAGGCTGGAATTATTGTTTCCAAGTAAAGCGTTAAAAAATTTAGAAAAAACTTATGAGTAGCATAGCGAACAATCGTTTGGCAACGTGGATGTTGGTAAGCTTATTCACAGCACAGACTTCCACTGCTTCAGCGCAGGATTTCAATGCGTTACGCAACAAAATGGTGACAGAACAATTGCGTAATCGCGGCATTAAATCGGTTGCTGTTTTAGATGCAATGACAAAAGTTGAGCGACATAAGTTTGTTCCAGAAGCCCTGATCAAAGAGGCCTACAATGACTATCCGTTGCCCATCGGTGAAGGGCAAACCATTTCGCAACCCTACATTGTTGCGTTTATGACAGAAGCTTTAAATCTTATGCCTACCGACAAGGTGTTGGAGATCGGAACGGGTTCGGGTTATCAAGCAGCAATACTCGGTGAACTTGTGCAAGAAGTATTCACCATTGAAATCGTTGAGGTTTTAGGCTTACAGGCCACGAAGGTGTTGACAGAACTGGGTTATGAAAACATTCACGTTCGGATTGGTGATGGCTACGAGGGCTGGCCGGAAGCTGCACCGTTTGAGACGATCATTGTCACGTGCTCTCCGCGAAAAATTCCACAGCCCTTACAGGATCAACTGGCTGAAGGAGGCCGGATGATTATTCCTGTGGGCGAATCGCACACACAGGAATTGGTGTTGATTACCAAAGAGAAGGGAAAACTGAAACGACAAAGCAAGCTACCGGTTAGGTTTGTGCCAATGAAAGATAGTGGGGGGAGGAGGTATTGAGCGGCTTGGATGCATAAACAACAAATCAGGTATTGTTAATAATTTACCACTCTTGTGTGATTTGTTTTTACTAATCCATAAATCATAAATGCCAACCCAATGAATATATAAGGAAGACTTAAAAGTTGTCCCATATTAAGGATCAAGCCGTCTTCAAATCCTACTTGGTTTTCTTTAAAGAACTCAACAAAAAATCTCGCCACAAATATCAAAACCAAGACAAAACCAAAGAAGAATCCGTTTTTAAGTTTTGCTTGCTTAGTTTTATAAAGGCTAATCATAATTATAAAAATCAGAAAATATGAAATGGCTTCATATAATTGAGCAGGATGTCTTGGAACATTATCGACTCTTTCAAAAATAAAGCCCCAAGGTCTGGTTGTAGGGGTTCCCAATATCTCAGAATTCATCAGGTTTGCAAGCCTGATAAAGCCCCCGCTTAAAGCCGCAACAACAGCAATCAGATCAATTGTATCAATCATTGGGTGCTTTGTTTTTCTTGAGTAGAAAAACAAAGCAATTATTAATCCCAACGCTCCGCCATGACTGGCTAATCCTTGATAACCAATGAATTCAACTCCTCCTTCAGGAAGAATTATAAACGGTAAAATTATTTCTAAAGGATTTGACAAATAGTAGGATGGTTCATAGAACAAACAATGGCCTAGTCTTGCGCCAATAATAATTCCGATCACTCCATATATTGTTAGTGTATCTAAGTTTTCTACCGGGATATTTTCATTTTTAAAAATCCATTTTAAAATAAAGATGCAAAGCATTATTCCGCCAGCAAATAGTATCCCATAGTATCTTAATGAGAAGCCCATGATGTTGATAATCTCAGGATTGATATCCCAATAAATAAAACCTAATTGCATTTGTGAATAGTCTTTCGTTTTGATTGGGGCCTCGTGCTAATCATTTGGCTAGAAGTACTTTTCAAAATCAGTTATCGGTACTTCTTAATCAACTGTATCTGCCCAATATGATAGATGTCGTGATGGATAATGCCGTGCAGGAGCACAAAGAAATCGTATTTACGATTGGCTACTTCTTCCCAAAGTTTTTCGGATGAGATGGTTTCAATGGCATTGAGCAGTGCCACCTGACTTTCTTCTAATTGCTGTAAAGCAGTTGGCCAATCGGTTTCAGGAGGGAAATTTTGATCATCGGATAATTCAAATGTGGTGTTGCCCAGTAATCGATTTGTTACGAACGTACGCCACGACACCATATGCTGTACCAATTGAACAATGCTGTGGCTGTCACCTACTTTTTTTCTACACGTAGTGGCATCAATATCTTTCAATACATCTTTTACGGAAGGTCCGTGCCAGGCTTTTCCATCGTAAACCCGTTGAATAAGGTTACTTAGGTTTTTTATTTCTTGCATGTTTTAGGTGAGCATGCCACCATCTACTTGTAGAACTTGTCCGGTAATGTAAGCTGACATATCCGATGCCAGGAACACACAAGCATCGGCAACGTCTTCGGGTTTACCACCACGCTTTAATGGAATGGCATCGCGCCAGCCTTGTACGGTTTTCTCATCCAGTTTCCCGGTCATTTCTGTTTCAATGAATCCCGGTGCGATGGCATTTGAACGAATACCGCGTGAGCCTAATTCCAACGCAACAGATTTTGTAAAACCTAAAATACCGGCTTTGGAGGCAGCATAATTTGATTGCCCGGCATTTCCTTTTAATCCCACCACCGATGTCATATTGATAATGGAACCACTTTTTTGCTTCATCATCGGTTTGGTGGCAGCTTTCACCGTGTTGAAGCACGACTTCAGGTTTACATTAATCACTTTATCCCATGCCTCTTCATTCAGGCGGAGCAACAGGTTGTCCATGGTGATACCAGCATTGTTTACCAATACATCTAATGAACCAAAATCAGCAACTACGTCATTAATGAGTTTGTCAGCTTGTACAAAATCAGAAGCATCGGAGCGATAGCCTTTTGCTTTCACGCCTTTTGAAGCAAGCTCAGCCTCCAGTGCCAGCCCTTGTTCAACACTTGATAGATAGGTGAAGGCCACATTGGCACCTTGCTCAGCAAACTTGAGCGCGATTGATCTTCCTATTCCTTTAGATGCTCCTGTTACGAGTGCGTTTTTTCCCTGAAGTAATTTCATCATTATTTGGTTTGATGGTCAAAAATAGCCAATTCCATCAAAATTCATGGATTTTTATCCATTCATGTTGGCTTCAGCTTAGCCCTTTTTGTTTGAAAGAGCCACGGCTGGTCTTATCTTTGGCCACTTAATATTTAACCTGATTTGTTTATGTCTAAATACGATCTTATTGTCATTGGTTCTGGTCCGGGTGGTTATGTTGCTGCAATCCGTGCCTCGCAGTTGGGTATGAAAGTAGGGGTGGTTGAAAAGGCTGAGTTGGGCGGGGTGTGTCTTAATTGGGGTTGCATTCCCACCAAAGCGTTGTTAAAGAGCGCTAACGTATTTGAATATATCAAACACGCGAAAGATTATGGCATTGAAGTAAAAGATGCAAAAGCAGACTTGCAAGGTATGGTGAAGAGGAGCCGCGATGTAGCAGGCGGAATGAGCAAAGGCATACAGTTCTTATTTAAGAAAAATAAGATTGATCATATTGCCGGGCATGGTAAATTGAAGAAAGGCGGCAAAGTAGAAGTAACTGCTGCTGAAGGTAAGAAGACAGATTATGACGCTAAGCATATTATTGTAGCTACAGGTGGCCGTTCACGTGAATTGCCAGCGTTGAAAATTGATGGAAAAAAAATTATCGGCTATCGTGAAGCGATGGTATTAGAAAGCCAGCCTAAAAAAATGTTGGTGGTAGGCTCTGGTGCTATTGGTGTTGAGTTTGCATATTTCTATAATTCAATCGGTACGGAAGTTACCATTGTTGAATTCATGCCACGCATTGTACCGGTTGAAGATGAAGAAGTTTCAAAGGCATTAGAAAAATCATTCAAGAAGTCTGGCATGACGATTCATACCAGCTCAGAAGTAACCGCTGTCGATGCAAAAGGAAAAGGTTGTGTGGCAACCGTGAAGACTCCTTCCGGTGAGATCAAGATCGAAGCTGATGTTGTGCTTTCTGCAGTAGGTGTAACAACAAACCTGGAAGGCATTGGCCTGGAGGATGTTGGTGTGAAAACCGACAAAGGAAAAATATTAGTTGACGACTTTTACAAAACCAATGTAAACGGAGTGTACGCCATAGGCGATGTGGTAAAAGGCCCTGCCCTGGCACACGTAGCCTCCGCTGAAGGGATCATTTGTGTTGAAAAAATTGCAGGTCACAATCCTGAACCGATGAACTACAACAACATTCCGGGTTGTACGTACTGCTCACCTGAAATTGCATCCGTTGGCTACACCGAAGAAGCCGCGAAGAAGGCGGGATATCAGATTAAAGTTGGCAAGTTCCCATTCACCGCCTCCGGTAAGGCAAAGGCAGCTGGGGCAGCCGATGGATTTGTAAAAGTGATCTTTGATGCGAAGTATGGCGAGTGGTTAGGCGCACACTTTATTGGAGCCAATGTAACTGAAATGATTGCCGAGGTTGTTGTTGCCCGCAAATTGGAAACAACAGGCCATGAAATAATCAAGTCGGTTCATCCACACCCTACGATGAGTGAAGCCGTAATGGAAGCAGCAGCAGCAGCTTACGATGAAGTAATTCACCTTTAAATAAACCCATAAGGGATTCGTTAAAGCCGGCCGGTTGTGCCGGCTTTTTTATTTAAAGGCACGGTTATTTTTAGACTTGATCTTGGGGTAAAACCTTCATGATCTTCATTTTTAACTAAAATTCAACAGGCTTTACAAGAGGTTAGTTTTTTACACTTTTTTAACAGTTTCCGCTTTTCAGATTTAATACTTTTGTTTCATGAAGATGCATATGATGAGAATATTGTTGGCTGCAGGTTGTTTTTTCCTTGCCGGGGTTTCAATAGCCCAGAAGTCGGATTCACTTTTTCAGGTTCAGTACGAAGCTTCAGTGAAGAAGCTGCAGGAGGGTGCCTACCGCGATGCGGTTAGTCAGCTTACCCAATTGCTGAACGCAGGGTACAGCAACCCGGAGGCTTACCTGAAAAGAGGAATTGCCTATACACAACTAAAAGACTTTGATAAAGCAAAGGGTGATTTTGAGCGTGCGGAAAAAGCAGGAATAAATACGCTTGAGCTCAATGAGTATCGTGGAGCTACACGTTATGCATTAAACGATTGGAAAGGCGCCATTGAAGACCTTGAAAAGTTAATCTCCAGCGGAAGGTCAGATGTTGAGATCTATCAAAAAATCGGAACGGCAAAATATACGCTGCAGGATTATCGCGGTGCAGCCGATGCCTTCAACAAAGTGGCGCAGCGTGGCGTAAAGGATAAAGAAGTATTCAGTATGCTTGGCTTGAGTTTAGGAAAGCTGAGCGATTGCAAAGGAAGTATCCAGGCCTTGGCTGCCGCTACATCCATAGGTGCAGCCAGCAAAGAAATATTTACGCAACTCGGTAATTGTCAGGTTGAGGCCAAGGATTATGTTGCCGCAACTGAATCGCTAAGTCGTGCTATTGGCTTAGGCGAGAATACCGTAACAACCTTCACCCTTCGGGGACATTGCCTGTACCAGCAGAAGGATTATGAAAACGCTGCTAAGGATTACGAAAAGGCCATCTCACTTGGCGCTAAAGATTTTGATGTGTATAAAAATCTTGGCGACATCAGATTTACGAAGAATGATTTTGCAGGAGCGATCAAGCAATACGATCAGGCCATAACGATTTCAGACAAAGATGCTGTAGTGTTTAACAATCGCGGTAAAGCAAGAATGAGTACCGGTGACAGCAAGAATGCTATTGCGGATTTTGATCGCGCAATTCAATTGAACCCAACCTATTCAAAAGCAATACTCAATCGGGGAACGGCCCGTTACAATGTTCAGGATTATACAGGAGCTGTAGAAGACATTGAGAAGTCGAAAGCTTCCGAAGGCGATTCACCTGAATTGCAGCGGATGTTGGGGATAGCCAAGTACAATTTAGGATTGAAGGATGCCGCCAGGGTAAACCTCGAAGCTGCTCTCAAAGGTGGAATTAAAGATTCAAAAGTACTGCTCTACACAGGTTACCTGCGTTTTGACAACAATGATTTCAAAGGTGCAGTCGATGCGTTAACGGCTGCCGAGGTTGGTGGCGAAAAGGAAAACAACTTATATACTACGCGTGGCAAAGCATCCTTTCAGCTTAAGGATTATGCAGCCGCAGTAGCCGATCTGGAAAAAAGTATCAAAAGCGGTACGACTGATTTAGCCTCCTGTGAAGCACTCGGGTTGGCTTATCTCAATTTACAAAAAGATAAAGAAGCAGTTCCTCATCTGGAGAAGGCAGTAGCGATGGGCAGCAAAAACAAGGAAATCTATTATCAGATAGGAAACCTCCGCTTCAAGCAAAATAATTATGATGGGGCTATTGGAGCCTACGATCAGGCGGTGTTGCTGGGAGCAAACGATGAAGTGATTTTCAATAACCGTGGAAAGACAAAATTGAACAACGGTGATGCTGTCGGTTCCATTGAGGATTTTACACGTGCACTGAGCATCAAACAGGAATATTGGCTGGCATACAAAAACAGAGCGAGTGCTAAATTCCAACTGAAAGATTACATCGGGGTAGTAACCGATGCTGCCGTGTTGGTTGCACGCAACCAAGCTGATGCAAATGACTATGCCAACCTTGGCTTATCGCGCTTTAACTTAAAAGATTACAAAAATGCTGTAACCGATTTAACAAAGGCAATTGAAGGAGGCAGCAAGGATGTACAAGTGTTTCGTAGTCGCGGTATTGCATACCTTGAAACCAAAGAGTATGAAAAAGCCTCTGCTGATCTGACTGCAGCGATCAATGCCGGAGATAAATCACCAGAGGTGTATGCTGCGCGGGGCACAGCAAAGTATTTCTTAAACGATTATGCCGGTGCGTTGCCGGATTTAGATAACGCTATTCAACAAGGTAAAGCCGATGCGATGCTCTTTGACATGCGTGGGTATTGTCGTTACCAGGCGAGTGATTTCAAGCGTGCGGCAGAAGATTTTACTGCAGCCATTGAGAAAGATCCAAAGCTATCCATGGCTTACTTTCATCGGGGTGATGCTTTCTTCCGGGCTTTAAACTGGAGTGGCGCTATACAGGATTACACACAAGCTATAGGCTTGGGGGTTAAGGATGCTGTGTTATTCAATAATCGGGGTAAGGCTTTTCTGGAACAGCAAAACCATCAGGATGCTATCAACGATTTTTCTGCAGCGTTGGTAATCAATAAAGATTTTGCCAAGGCCTATCAAAACAGAGGACTGACTTACTTTGAAATGAAGAAGTATGCCGAAGCTTCGAAAGATTTGCGTGCTGCCGAAAAACTGATGGAAAAGCCCGATGCTGAATTGTATAAGCTTTTGGCAGATTCATACTTCAATTCAAAAAACTACATTGTTGCGCTTGAGTATTTCGATAAACTGATAAAGGCTGGTTATACCGATAAGGAGGCATACTACAAGCGAGGTCGTGTGTTATTGGAAAAGGAAGATTATGCAGCCGCGCTGAAAGATTTTGAGACCGCCCAAAAGGCAGGAGATAACTCTGTTCAGTTATTGCTCGATAAAGCAAAAGCCTATTTGGGCCTCGATGATGGAAAGTCGGCCATTGCCGAACTGAGTAATGTCATCTCCCTCGATAAGAATAACGCGAACGCATATTTCAATCGGGCAATGATTAAGGAGGATTTAAAGGATTACGAAGGTGCCGTACTGGATTATAACCGGGCCATTTCCATCAATCCGGATGACGGGCTTGCGTATTACAATCGTGCCAATTGCAAGGCTGAGATGGATGATATTGGAGCGGGAATTTCTGATCTGGATGATGCCATTCGTGTTGAACCTAAGAATGCATCATATTACAAACAGCGTGGTAATTTCTACTATCAACTGAAAGAAACGGACAAGGCCTGTTTTGACTGGCGCAAGGCCGTTGAGTTGGGCGATGCCAAAGCGCGTTTCCAGATTGATCAATATTGCCGAAAAAAATAACCATACAGGTTAAAAGTTTTTCTTCAGTAAAGATTTCTATTCTCTTTTTTGGAATGAGAAGCAGTCGTTTTCTTTCGTATTCACGCATTTGACCATTCCCTTACTTTCGGAATTATTTTTGCATTCATGCTTTTCGATTAAAACCTTACACACGCCTGATGGTGCATCAGAGTGTCGGGAGGCCTAACTATTTCGCGTTTAATTTGCGGTGTTGTTTAAAATAAAGGAGGAGTTATGAAAACGCTGAGTGCAATCATCATCTTGAGTTCAATGGCCATATTCTCAATAGCCAACACGGTTCGTGGTAAGGTTATTTCAGTTATCGATGGCAATACCCTCGAAGTGGTTTCCGATCAGCATGAAACCTATCGCGTAGTATTGTCGGGTATTGATAGCCCCGAGTTGGGCCAGGAGTTTGGTGAAGCAGCAAGGGAGTTCCTGGAGAAGACAATAAAAGATAAGCCTATTCAGGTAGAGCTTCAGGGAAAAGACCGCTGGGGGAATTACGTTGGCGTGGTATATATCAATAAAGGAACTGATTTGCGAAAAGCATTGCTCACCAATGGTTTGGCATGGGTAACCGAAAAGGAAACGAACGAAGAGTTCAAACAAATTCAGCAAAAGGCCCGCGAGCAGGGAGCTGGGTTGTGGCAGGAAGAATCGCCCACACCGCCTTGGGTTTATCGCAGGCAACAATCCATGATGCAGCCCAAAGCAGGCTAGCCCGTTGTTTGTCGGTAAATTATGTCGGTTAGTCGGAAGGCCATATTCATGCACAATTTTCATGGGTTGTTTCAGTTAATATCTTTGTGCTATGAACAGGTTGCTGATCTTACTTCTTTTTGCAGGCGCCACTTCCGGGTTTGCCCAATCTTCTAAAAAAAAGAAGAACGTTGCTCCTGCCCAGCAACCAAGTTCGGTTGAACCGTATTATCCAAAACGAACCTACGAGCCTCAGAAGAAAAAATCTTCCGAAAAAGTAACCTACGATGCGCGCGAACGCTTCTATGATCGTGCGGAACAAGTGGCCAAGGCTCACCGAAAAGCAGAGAAGGAGTTATCAAAACCTCAATATTCCGATCCCACGTACTTTGGTCATAAGCGTCCGCCTAAAAGACGTCCGGTCGATAAAATGAAATACTGCAAAGAGTGCGGTATTCGGCACTGACAATTTCCTGAACGAATCGTAACTTTCAGCAATGAACCTTGCTGATTACATCGAACACACTCACCTTTCGCCAACGCTTACCATTCAGGATATTGACAAGTTGGTTGAAGAGGCCGTTCAATATAAATTTTTTGGCATTTGCGTTCCACCCTTTTGGGTAAAGCGTGCTCAGCGTGAGATCGGCAAGAGTAAAATTTCGCTGGTAACCGTTGCCGGATTTCCGCTTGGGTACAACATGACAGAAACAAAACTTGATGAAATTAAGCGCGCAATCGATAACGGAGCAGATGAGGTAGATGTGGTTTGGAATGTTTCTTCGTTCAAAACGGGTATTCCCTGGACGAAGATAGAATTGGCCAAGTGCAGCAAACTCTGTCATGACCACCAGAAGATTATCAAGATTATAATTGAAACCGCGTATCTTTCTGATGATGAAATTATCCAGGCGTGTAAACTGTGTGCTGATGCCGGAGTAGATATTGTTAAAACCTCTACCGGATTTGCACCTGCCGGAGCCAAGGTTGAACATATCCGGTTGATGCGCAGTGTACTTCCTTCCAGTGTTGGCATTAAAGCATCGGGCGGAATTAAAACAAAAGCACAGGCCGTGGAAATGATTGAGTCCGGGGCTGATCGGCTGGGTACTTCATCGGGTGTAAAAATTGTAACAACCTCCTAATCGTTAATCATGAGCAAATTTCTGGCGAATGTATTTCCGGAAGCATCTGCAGTGCCGGAGAAATTCAATGTGTCGTATGTTGAACAACGCGAATACCTGATCAATGGTGAACTGAAACACTGGCCCGGTGCACTGAATAAAGTGAGTAGCCCGGTGCATGTGAAAGAAGGCAACCAATACAGCAGTAAGGTAATTGGTGCTACACCTTTATTAACTTCAATTGAAGCGCTTCAGGCGCTTGATGCTGCCGTGGAGGCTTACAACCTGGGGCATGGTTTATGGCCCACACTTTCTGTTTCGGAGCGCATCAAACACATTGAGAAGTTTCTTTCCATGATGCGCTTGCAACGTGAAGAGGTTGTGAAATTGCTGATGTGGGAGATTGGTAAACCGCTAAAGGATTCTGAAAAGGAATTCGACCGTACTTGCGATTACATTGTTGACACCATAAAAGCACTCAAAGAACTCGATCGTAATTCGGCTAAACTTGTAGAAGAGCAGGGGTTCATGGCACAGATCAGGAGAGTGCCCCTGGGGGTTGCGTTATGTATGGGACCGTTTAACTATCCGCTGAACGAAACCTTCAGTACATTATTACCCGCATTGATCATGGGCAACACAGTGGTGTTTAAACCTGCTAAATATGGCGTGTTGCTCATTCGCCCGCTGTTGAAATCATTCCAGGAAAGTTTTCCGCCTGGGGTTATTAATATCATTTATGGAAAAGGCCGCGATACAGTTGGTGCCCTGATGGAAACCGGAAAGATTGATGTCTTTGCTTTCATCGGCACAAACAAGGGCGCGAACGATTTGAAGCGCCTTCATCCCAAGCCCCATCGCCTTAAATCCATATTAGGGTTGGATGCCAAGAATCCCGGCATTGTATTACCCGATGCCGATTTGGATAATGCGGTTTCTGAATGCATCACCGGATCGCTCTCCTTCAACGGCCAGCGGTGCACGGCACTTAAAATTTTGTATGTGCACACCAGTATTGTTGATGAGTTCATCAAACGATTTGTGGCCGGAGTGGCAAAGCTAAAGCCGGGCATGCCGTGGGATGATGGCGTTCAGCTAACACCCTTGCCTGAACCGGGCAAGACCGATTACTTGCGTGGATTGATGGAGAATGCACAGAAGCATGGAGCAAAAGTTGTGAATGAACATGGTGGCGAAATCCTGAGTTCCTTTTTTTATCCTGCGGTGCTGTACCCGGTAAATGAAAAGATGAAAGTTTATCATGAAGAGCAATTTGGTCCGATTGTTCCCATTGTGCCGTTTGAGAAAGATGAGGAAGCGATCCGGTATGTAGTAAACTCAAACTTTGGCCAGCAGGTGAGTATTTTTGGAAGTGACAGTAAAAAAATTGCTTCCTACATTGATATGTTTACCAATCAGGTTGGTCGGATAAACGTCAACACCCAATGTCAGCGTGGGCCGGATACCTTTCCATTCAATGGCCGTAAAGATTCTGCCGAAGGAACATTGTCTGTAGCCGATGCACTCCGGGTATTCTCCATCCGCACTTTGGTAGCCACTAAATCTACCGATGCGAACAAGCAAATTATCAGCACTATTATCCGTAATCGCGAGTCGGTGTTTCTGAGCACCGACTATATTATGTAGTAGTAAACCAATGAAACGTGTTTCCATTCGGATAAGCGGAAAGGTGCAGGGCGTATTTTACAGGGCATCAACGGTCGAGAAAGCGCATCAGCTAAACTTGAAGGGTCTTGTTCGCAATGAGTCTGATGGAAGTGTTTTTGTTGAAGCCGAGGGTGATGAAAATAAGTTAAAAGAGTTAATAGCCTGGTGCAAAATCGGGCCACCACGGGCACAGGTGAATGATGTGGAAATTACTGAGCATGATAAAGTGAAAAACTTTTATCGTTTTGAAATTGTACGATAGCGTTTCGCGTTGGTCTGGTGTAAAAATTTACTTTCAGTATGGATGTTCGCATTAAATTTTTAGGGGCTGCAGAAACGGTAACGGGCTCACGTTACCTGGTAGATGCCGGTGATTTTCGTTTTCTTTTTGATTGTGGACTGTTTCAGGGTTTAAAAGATTATCGCCTGCGTAACTGGGATGAATTTCCGGTTGATCCGGCAACGATTCAATGTGTAGTGCTCAGCCATGCCCATATCGATCACATTGGTTATCTGCCCAAGCTTGTGAAGGAAGGATTTAGCGGCTCCATTTATTGTACACATCCTACTGCAGATTTGGCAGAACTCATGTTGCTCGATTCGGCTAAACTGCAAGAAGAAGAAGCGCAGTTTGCGGAAAAGAAAGGATATTCAAAGCACGAGCATCCAAAGCCTCTCTATACAGTGGATGACGTTAAAGCCGTGTTGCCGTTGCTGAAATCGTATGGATATAATGAGCGAATTCGAATTCATAACACGGTGGAGATCGTTTACCATGATGCAGGCCACTTGCTGGGATCAGCCATTACAGAGGTGTTTATTACCGGTCATTCACAAACCAAGAAGCTGGTTTTTTCTGGTGACCTTGGTCGCGAAACCAGTGCCATGCTGCACACGCCAACAACGATTACTCAAGCGGATGTTTTAATTGTAGAGTCAACTTATGGTAACAAGGACAATCCATATACTGACCCAGCCAATGATTTTGTAAGGATTGCCAACGAAACATTTGATCGTGGTGGTGTTCTGCTTATTCCTGCTTTTGCAGTCGGTCGTACGCAGGGAATATTGTACTACCTGCGTCAGTTGATGAAAGAAGACAAGATTCCTGATGTGCCGGTTTATATTGATAGTCCGATGGCGATTTCGGCTACGTACTTATTTTTCAAGCACACTTCATTTTTAAAAGAGGGATTCGATCTGCAGGAGTTTGTAAAGGAAGCCGAAACCAATATGTTGGTGTTTGTACGTTCAAACGAACATTCCAAAGGATTAAACGAAATCAGCAAGAATGCTATAATCATTTCATCCAGCGGCATGCTTACCGGAGGCCGCATCCTGCATCACCTGTACCATCGGTTACCGCGTGAACAAGATACCGTTTTACTGGCCGGTTTTCAGGCGGAAGGAACCCGTGGCAGACGATTGCTTGATGGTGAGAAGAAAATAAAAATTTTTGGTGAAGAGGTGCAGGTGAAATGTGCCTTAGCATACATCAGCTCGATGAGTGGCCATGCCGACAAGGGTGAGTTGTTTCGCTGGATGAGCCACATCACTGATAAGCCTAAGCTTACTTTTGTAACGCATGGTGAAATGCCCGACCTCGAAATTTATGCACGTGAAATCCGTAAACAGTTCGGCTGGAATGCAGTGGTGCCGCAATACCTGGAGAGTTTTACTCTCTTTAATGGGGTGTGATTATACTCCAGATTACACCTATTCAATCAGAAATGAATGATTTTTAGTACAGTTTTGCAATTGAAATGCAAATTTGTACTAAATTTATGAAATGATAGCTCGAAAAATTGAATCCCATATCAGGGCGTTGTTCAAGCATTTTCCAGTTGTGTTTGTAACCGGGCCAAGACAATCGGGAAAGACTACACTTGTGCGGGCACTTTTTAAACACCTGCCGTATGTTTTATTGGAAACCCCTGAATCAAGACAACTTGCGCGAGAAGATCCGAAAGCTTTTTTAGCCAACTATCCTTCTGGTGCTATTCTGGATGAAGTGCAGAATGTGCCGGATTTGTTTTCATACTTACAGGGAATAGTTGATGACAATCGTGACGTACGGTTTGTACTCACAGGCTCTCAAAATTTTCTGCTCAACGAACGGATCAGCCAGTCACTAGCCGGACGAGCCGGCATATGTTCATTGTTGCCTCTTACGATAGGCGAATTAAAACACGGGAATCTTACGGTTGAAGAATACTTGTTTAAGGGTTTCTATCCTGAGCTTTATAACAGAAGCATTCCCGAAGAATTATTTTACCCATCCTATATTCAAACGTACCTTGAACGTGATGTCCGTACACTAAAGAATGTAGGCGATATTGCACAGTTTTCACTTTTCCTTAAACTATGTGCTGGTCGTATTGGCCAGGTACTCAATTTAAGTTCACTTGCCAATGATGCGGGAGTTTCTGTGAACACGGCTAAAGGATGGCTTTCTGTACTGGAGGCAAGCTACCTGGTGTATCGACTTCAGCCACATTATAAAAATTTCAACAAACGACTTATTAAATCTCCGAAACTGTATTTCACAGATACTGGCCTGGTGTGCAATCTTTTAGGAATACGAAAAGCTGATGAAATCCGAAACCATTTTGCAGTAGGTCACTTGTTTGAGAATTTTGTGATAATGGAGTGCTACAAACAAAGGCTGAACAAAGGTATTCGTGATGGGCTCTATTATTGGAAAGACAACAAGGGAACAGAAATTGATTTGCTGGTTGAAAATGGAGCGGATACGTTGGCGGTAGAAATCAAAGCTGGCAAGACTTTTACGCCAGATTTTTTTAAAAACCTAAGATACTGGAGTGATTTGAGTAATGTATCCGGAAAAAACTGTAAAGTCGTTTATGGAGGTGAATCAGTGCAAACATTGCCTTATGGAGAGTTGAGAAGTTGGAATACTATAAGTGATTTCTTCTAAACTATCTGTAGTGCTTTGTGTTCATGCGCTTTTGATAACACCCTTTTGAGGATGAATTCTTACTTCAAAAAATTGAGTGGCAAAGGTTGTAAGCCGGTTGCCGATAAATTGTGCTTCAGCTTCATGCGGATAAAACACCGTAAGCTCCAGCACACCCATGATGAAATTTTTGTGTTGCGAAAACTGCTTCACCCATTTTTTGAAAGCCTCCGTCCACTCCCGGCAGTAACGGTCGTAGGGCTCTTCGCCTGAGAAGATAAACTCCAACTGGTTGTCGTGGTAATGCCGGAATCGGAAAATACCGGCCAGTGTAATGTAAAAATCCTGGAGTCTACTGAAGTCGTGGATTTCATGCTGCTGGATACGGTTAACCGTTTCATCCACCAGACCCAACGGATTATGCTGCAGCATATACTGCACTTTAACATAGTCTACCAGGTATTCAAGAAGGGAATCGGCCACCGACAATTGTGCCTGTTCTAAAATATAATTCTTGTCTAACGGAAAGAATTTGCGCACCACGGGCATAAAGGTTTCACAAAGATAGTTAATTCAAAGTTCAAAATTCAACATTTAACAATCCTGAACATTAACAACATTGGATACTGAATTTTGAACCTTTAAATCTTGATTCAGAATAGATGCTGGGTTATTTAGAAGCTTTTTGTTGCGAGCCTCCACCCGAATAATTCCTTTATCCACATGTGGGTGTACTTCTGTTCAACCTGTGTGTCAACGCTGCTGCCTTCCTTAACCTGTACAGCGTATTCTATTCCTGAAACATAGGCATGATCACCAGTAACCAGAATTTTTTCTATCCTACGATGTAAGGATAGGTAATGAGGCAATGGATTGTGATCGTGGTGTACTTCGTTGTGGGATTCAATAAGCGTAAAATCCTGCAACCAGATATTTTTCAAAGCAGTAGTATCTCTATTAAGCAATGCCTTTATCTCTCCCGACTCGGCCCTGGCCAATTGTTCTTCAAGCTGCGTTAACGAAATGTTTAAGGTTTCAACAATAACTTCGTCAACCCTAATCCACTTTTTTCTTTTATCCGGCTGCAGTTGATGTGGTTCCTTTTCTTGAACAAATACTGTATTTATCAGCAAGATCGATAATGATACGGTTAATGCAATTTTTAAGATGAACCAATTCAACATGATGGTTTGTCTTTGCTACGTTCCAAAACTCTCCGCCTTCGCCTGGTTTAAATAATAATCAAACTCAATCGGTGAATCGGCCTTGTCGAGAAGACACCCTGTAGGAATAGGCGGATAAATTTCTGCATAGGTTTTCACCATGTTCATAAACACCCTGCGGTAAACGTGGGTGCGGTTAATTTTTTCAGCGCTATCCAATCCTGTGGAGGAAAGTAATTCAACAAAACTATCCACCGTGTGCTTGTGGTAATTGGCAACGCGCACTTTCTTATCTTCCACCACCAAACCTTTAGCGAAGTAAGGATCTTGGGTAGCCACACCCACCGGGCAGGTGTTTTTGTTACACTCCAACGCCTGTATACATCCTAGCGCCATCATCATGGCGCGTGCGCAGTTGGTAAAGTCGGCACCGAGGGCCATAGCGCGGAAGATGTGGAAGCCGGAAAGAATTTTTCCTGAGCAATCCAGTTTAATATGTTCGCGAATACCGAAGCCACGCAAAGCATCATCGGCAAAGGCAACGGCATCCAGTAAGGGCATGCCTACAAAGTTGGTAAACTCAGGTGGCGCAGCGCCTGTTCCTCCTTCGCCACCATCAATGGTAATGAAGTCGGGGTAGATGTTGAGCTGCACCATGGCCTTGCAGATGCCCAGGAATTCACTTTTTCTTCCGATGCATAGTTTAAAACCTATCGGCTTTCCATCGGAGAGTTCGCGTAGTTGTTTTACAAATTCAATCAAACCAATGGGCGTGCCGAATGCACTATGAAACGGTGGCGAGAAAACAGTGGTGCCCGGTGTAACGCCACGAATCGCTGCAATCTCGGGTGTGTTTTTCTTGGCCGGTAAAATTCCGCCATGTCCGGGCTTGGCACCTTGCGAAAGTTTTATTTCAATCATTTTTACTTCAGGCCGTGTAGCGTTTTTTCGAAAGGCTTCCGGTGAAAAGTTTCCAGCTTCATCGCGGGCGCCAAAATAACCGGTACCGATTTGCCAGATCAGGTCGCCACCGTATTTAAGGTGGTGCGGACTAATACCACCTTCGCCTGTATTATGCGCGAAACCGCCAATCCTGGCGCCTGCATTCAAGGCTTCAACAGCATTGCCACTCAATGAACCAAAGCTCATAGCCGATACATTAAGAATGCTGGCAGAGTAGGGTTGTTTGCAGTCTTTGTTTCCCACGAGTACTCTCGGACTGTGATCTAATTTGTGATGATCCAACGGAGTAACGGAGTGGGTAATCCATTCATAACCTTCGGCATACACATCCAACTGTGTTCCGAAGGGAACAGTATCCAATTGTTTTTTAGCTCGCTGATAGATTACTGACCGGTCAATCCGGTTGATTGGGGCACCATCGGTATCCGATTCTACAAAGTATTGCTGGATTTTCGGGCGAAGATCTTCGAACACGTAACGCAACCGTCCGGCCAATGGAAAATTGCGCTTTAAGGATTGTCGCTTTTGCACCATATCAACCACACCCATGTAAATAATCGGGCCGATGAGTATGAAAGCAAAAAGGGCATCAATCCAGAAATAAGCCCAAACCAGAATTAGGGCAGTAACTGCAATGCTGCTCAGGATGAAGATCTTTCTCATAGGGTTTTTTTAGTGACTGAGGCAATCAAGATAACGGGTACATAGGAAAACCGCAAGCCGGTGATTATCTTTCGTATACCTAAGTCCATTTATATGGTAAAGAAAATAGTTACAGTTGTGCTACTGAGCTTAGTAGTTATGCAGCTTCTCCAACCCGCAAAAAACAAATCTGAAGGCCTTGATGAAAATGATATTTCATTTACCTACGAAATGCCCGAGGAAGTTCATGCGATCCTGATTAAGAAATGTTACGATTGCCACAGCAACAATACACACTACCCCTGGTATGCGCATGTTCAACCTGTTGGTTGGTGGCTGGCTTCGCACATCAGTGAGGGCAAAAAGCACCTTGACTTTTCATCTTTTAAAACTTATCCTGAGAAGAAGGCCAACCATAAATTGGAGGAACTCTCAGAAGCGGTTACCGATGGATGGATGCCCCTTGAGACCTATGTTTGGTTGCATCGCGATGCAAAAGTAACGCCTAAGGAAACCCGCCTCATCAACGATTGGATTGCTTCGTTAGGCGTACCCATCAAAATAAATTGACTAAACTTTTTTATCGGTCTCTGCCTGCACCAGGATTAATGGTGTGTCCGTAAAAAATTGCATTCATCAGCATTTTGTTTGAGCCAAACCAAAATGCGCGGAACGCAAGGTTTTCTGTAAAGCCAATCACACGGCCTTGTCCAATAGATGAACTTCCAGTAAAAGAAGCGTTCTTCAGTTTGTCCAAACTACCCTTGGTAATGTATCCGCTCAATAAAGGGTTTGCTGTAAACACACCCGGATTTCCAAATGCATTCTTTGAGCGTTCCATAAACAATGCACCGCTTTTGAAAACCGGGAGTCGCGAATGGGTATATCCATAAAACAATGGATGCGACAAGTCGGCTTGTATTTCAAAAATGGCACCACTCAACGCTTCAGCCCCTGCTGAAAACGCAATGTCGGCATAAGGTTTAGGCTTAGCGGGTTCATCTTTTTTGTCGTCTTTCTTCATATCAAATTTTCCTAGGCCTGAAGCGTTTAACCAGGTGAGCGCAGTTTTAAGTCCAATGATAACACCACCATTCTGCACCCAAGTCCTTAGTCGTTCTTTAGCAGCATCCGATAAGCCGCTGTACGACCCAGTGCTAAGAATTAATGTATTGTATTTATCGTAGTTAATCCGGTTAAAGACATCTACCGGCACAAGACTAACAGGAATGTGAAACCGTGTATCAAGCAAATGCCAGATTTCACCGGCATCCAGCGGACTAACACCATCGCCAACCAGCATGGCAATTTTAGGTTCGCGAAGGGTAGCGAAATTATTACTGCCAAGGCTTAGCCCTTTGTAGTCTAGCCCGGTAGTAAAGGCATAAACATCAACACCATCTTCCGTAGTAATTTCTTTTATGAGATATTCAATCAACTCAACCGGTTTTTCCTGAATGCCCAACGGAATGAGTATTGAACCGGCAGAAAACTTTTTGCCATTTGAATGATTGAATTCTCCATTGGCAACCTTTACGCGAATGCCCTTGCTCAGTAACCGGTACAACGCCCGCGGAGCATAATAGCCATAACTTTCGAATACATAAGCGTAATCACTGCTGCCTCCAATAATTTTGCCGTTGGGTTTTTTAGCTTGATTGAACCGCTCACCCAACAACGATGTAGGTGATGTTTTAATTTCATCATAATCCAATGCAAACGCAAGGGGGAGTGTCCAGCTTGAGATATCATAAAAGAGACTGTCTTGAAATGAGGTACGCTTCTCAAACATCGACTTGATTAACCTGTATTGTTTTTGATTCAAAGGAACGATGTAGTTTCCATCGCTATCGTAGCGTTTTCCGTTGATGGTTTGATTGGTGGCAAGTTGGTAAACCTCAATATCATGCCGGGCAATGATTTCTGCCAAGTGATAACTTCTGTACTTATCCAGGTTGGAACCAAACACATAGGCTTTAACCGGATCTTTGGCAGCTTCTGACAAATTGTTCTTAAAGAAGTCGCGTTGATAAGCTAGTAGTTCTTCACGCATTGACTGGGCAGCTTCAAGTGTTGAAAGGGCTGTAACAAACTGGTTACGAATGGTGAAGGGAAAAGTAAGTACTCCGTTAATGCTTTCCTGCGCATGTCCTCGCGAGCTGGCCTGTTCAAACAAAATACCAATTGCGCCTTGCACATCCGGGAAGGTTGAACCTTTGCCGTAGTAAAAGTCATCGAAGCCCTCCTGTGTATAATAGAGTGATCCTATTTTATCCAACGCCTTGGCATGGTACTCACCGATTTTGCGGGTTAGCGTCAGGTTGCGTTCAGGTGTTAGCGGGTGGTTTCGTGAGGGTACACCCGGTTGAAAGAAGAAGGTAGCATTTGTTCCCATTTCGTGATGGTCGGTAAGCATGTTGGGCTTCCACAGGTGGAATTGTTTTATCCTTGCCTGGCTTTCGGGTAGTTGTGCCACCAGCCAATCGCGGTTCATGTCGAACCAATAGTGGTTAAACCGGCCACCCGGCCATGCTTCATTGTGCTCGGTGTCGTTAGGATCCGTTGAAATCTGTTTGCTTTTTCGGGAGTTCACCCAACTGGAGAAGCGCTGCAGTCCATCAGGGTTGAAACTGGGGTCAAAAAGAATAACAACCTCATCAAGCAGTTTATCCATGGCAACTCCTTGTGCAGCAGCAAGGTGGTAGGCCACAGCCAGTGCAGCATTGCTTCCGCTGGCCTCGTTGCCGTGGATGCTAAAGCCCATGTACACCACATTGGGCATATTTTTTATGTCGAGATTTCCCGATTTCAAAGGATCGGTAAGCGCAACATGTTGCTGACGGATTTCCTCCAGGCGCTGGTGGTTTTTGGGTGAAGTAATGGTAAGCAGCAGGAGCGGCCGGGTTTCATACGTGCGGCCTGTTTCCTGAATGCTGATCCGATCGGAGGCATTGGCCACGGCATACATGTAGTTCACCAGCCTGTCGTGGGTAATGTGCCACTCGCCTACCTCATGCCCGATAATGGATTTTGGAGTGGGCACGTTCGGGTTGTAAGCAACCCCTTCGGGCAGGTAATACGACAGGTCGGGTTGAGCGTTTAAGGGTGGGGCAATCAGCACCAGGAGTACCAAGGCTATGTTCACAAGCTTCATACAATTTAGGTTTATCGATTGAAATAGGGTAAAGGATTGATTTTTACCAACTTTCAACAGTACATTTTTATGAGTGGCACCGGCAACTGTTAATTAATTGTGAATAAAATTGTTGAAAGATTTAAAGGGTAATTAAAACCACATCTGACAAAACGGGATATTTTTGTTGCCCTATACTAACAACTTAAACCCATAATTTATGAGGAGAATTTTACTGTTATTCAGCTTTGTGTCTGTAGCCTTTGCTGGCTTTTCGCAAGGCGTAACCACATCATCAGTTACTGGTGTGGTGAGAGAGCAGGGTGGAACAACTATTCCAGGTGCGAATATTGTTGCCACACACGAGCCTTCCGGAACAGTTTACGGTACTGTTTCGCTTGCCGATGGACGCTTCAATTTACCTAACATGAGGGTGGGTGGTCCATACAATGTGAAGATTACATTTATTGGGTATGCCGAGCTGCAGTACACCAATATTTTTCTCAAGATTGGTGAGCCCTATGTAATCACTGCGGCCATGGTGGAAGAAGGTACTCAATTACAGGAAATCATTGTTTCCGGTGTGCAAGATAGGATCATGAATAGTGATCGTAACGGTGCGGTAACAACTATCGGTACGCGTGAGATTCTCACCATGCCAACTATATCCCGTAGTATCAATGATATGACCCGTATGACACCACAGGCCTCATCAACCAGCAATGGAGCCATTGGCGGTGGTAACTATCGTCAAAACTATATTACCGTTGATGGATCTGATTTCAATAACACGTTTGGAATCGGAACCAACCTCCCGGCCAACGGTTCTCCTATTTCGTTGGATGCCATTGCTGAAATATCAGTAAGCATTACTCCTTATGACATTCGCAACTCCGGCTTTATAGGTAGTGCTGTAAATGCAGTAACCCGCTCGGGCGCAAACGATTTTTCAGGATCGGCCTATGCATTTTGGAGAAACCAAAACAACCAGGGTGACCAGGTGGCCAACAATGACCCCCTGCCAAGACAGCCCCTTAGCTACAACACTTATGGATTTAGATTAGGAGGTCCTATCATCAAGAACAAGTTGTTTTTCTTCATCAATGCTGAAACGGAAAATTCTGTACGTCCCGGTCAGACTCAATTTGCAGCTACGCCACAAGCACCTTTTGGCAGCTCGCCAAACATCAGCCGCCCTACACGCACTGAGCTTGATGACATTAGCCAATTCCTTCGCGAGAACTACGGTTATGAAACCGGCCCTTACGACAACTATGATTTCGAAGCGCAAAACACACGCTTTGTAGCACGCCTTGATTGGAACATCAATCAAAACCACAAATTCAATATTCGCTACAGCCAGGTAGAAAGCAAGGATCCTCGCTTTATCAGCGGCTCTACTACTGGTACAGGATTTTTCTATGCTGCTGGTGCAGGCCGTACAAACAACAATGCCCTTTGGTTCAGTAATTCGAATTACTTCCAGGAAGCAAACTTCTATTCTCTGGCAGCAGAGTTAAACTCGTTGTTTGCCAACAAGTTTGCCAACACACTACGCGCTACATACACAAATCAGAATGACCCAAGAAGTACAGGCGGCTCTGATTTTCCACTGGTCGATATTATGAAAGATGGTTCTCCTTTTACTTCTTTTGGATATGAGCCGTTTTCATTTGGAAACCTGCGTGATGTATCCTCAATATCTATTGTGGATTTTGTGAGCTGGACTACCGGTAAGCACAACATTACGGCAGGTGTGCAACTGGATATTCAGGATACAAAAAATGGTTTTCAACGTTTTGGAACTGGCTTGTATCGGTTCAACTCATGGGATGATTTTGTGAATGGAGAACTTCCTACTGATTATGCTATCACCTATTCATTGCTACCGAATTTTGAACAGGCTTTCCCTACCATTAAGTTTGTGCAGTACTCAGCCTATGCACAAGATGAATTTTCAGTTAACGACAAATTGAAATTAACGGCTGGTTTGCGGGTAGATTTACCAACTTTTCCTAGTGTTCCTGAAATCAAAACTCATCCCCTGGCAGCAGGTTTAACTTTTGCTGAAGGAAGGAAATTTGATACCGGTGTATTGCCAGAGGTAAGACCGCTTTGGTCACCACGAATTGGTTTTAACTGGGATGCACTTGGCGATCGTTCGCTACAGGTTCGTGGTGGAACAGGAATTTTTACCGGCAGGGTTCCAACAGTTTGGCTAGTATCGCAATCCGGAGATGCAGGATTGCTTCAATTAACTCAGAATTTCAACGGTCAGGCCAACGTACCGGGACCTTTTCAGGTAGCCCCATATCGTCCGGCAACACCTCCTGCAGCAGGAACTACACTGCCTGCTACCATGAGTGCTATTGATCCTGGGTTCAGGTTTCCTCAAACCTGGAAAACCAGCGTTGCAGTTGATAAGCGTCTGCCTGCAGGATTTATTGCAAGTATTGAGGCCATCTATAATAAAGACCTGAATATTGCGCAAGGAAAAAATTACAACCTGGTAAATCCAACAAACTTGTCAATTTCTGATGCCAATGGAGCTTATCCGGATACACGCCCTATCTATCCTGTTAACAACAATCAGAAATTTATTAACTACCTGAATAATCAAGGATTACCAAATCAAAATAATGCTGATAATACACCCGGTAATGCAGCCTTTAACCCGGTAACGCTGGGTAATTCCAACAGGGGTCATTATTGGTCTCTTACGGCTAAGTTAGATAGACAATTCAACAACAATTTTTCAGCTTTTGTAGCGTATACACGTAGTGAGGCAAATGTTCTTTACGATGGTGTAGGCGATCAGCTTTTCAACACATGGTCATTGACACCGATTGTAGGCCAGGCAAACAACCCTGAAATGAGTTATGCGGGTTATGTTGTGCCTGATCGCTTTGTGGCTGCCGTAACTTACCGTAAAGAGTACCTTAAAAAACTGGCCTCAAGCATTTCATTATTCTATGAAGGGTCAATCCAGGGAAGATTCTCATATACTTATGGTGCTGATTTTAATCGTGATGGTGTAAATGGTAACGATTTGATTTATGTACCGAGAGATCCATCTGAAATTATATTTACAAACTTCACGTATAGTGGAGTAGTGTATACAGCTCAACAACAAAGCGACTTGTTCTTCAGATACATCGAACAGGATAAGTACCTCAGTTCAAGAAGAGGTCAGTATGCTGAACGTAACGGTGCAAAACTCCCGTGGAGAAATCAACTGGATTTGCGTTTTGCCCAGGATATTTTCCACGATATCGGAGGCAAGCGCAATACATTGCAATTCACGGTTGATATTTTCAACTTTGGTAACATGCTTAACAAGAGTTGGGGAATTTTCCAATCAATCAATGCTCCTGCGATTCTGGTACCAACTAACCAAAATGCACTTGTTGCTAACGGAGATGTTCGTCCTACCTTCAGGCTACAAACCGATAGAGGTATGCCGGCAACCTCTACATTCAGAGATAACAACTCATTCAATTCTGTATGGTACATGCAGTTTGGGTTGCGGTATACATTTAATTAATACCTTGTCAGAGTAGTGTAAAAGAGGCCTCACGGGGCCTCTTTTTTTTTAGCTCTTTAATGCTTATTTTCAACAGCTATGCAGTTGAAAATATGGCTTTTTGTTGCGGTTCTCCTGCTCTTTTTCTTTTCCTGCCATCGGTTGGGTAAACAGCAAACCGAAAATGATCCTATAGTATCCATTGACCTTGACGAGATCAGGGAGCGTGGATACATCAATGCCTTGGTAGATAATAATTCGTTCAGCTACTTCATTTACAAGGGTCGCTCCATGGGGTATGAATACGAATTGCTGAAACTGCTGGCCAAGCATCTTCAGGTTGATCTGCGCATTCGCGTTACTTCCGGCATCGAGCGGGCCATCGATCAGTTGAACAGTGGTGAAGGAGATATTTTGGCTTTTCCGCTTACGGTAACCAAAGAACGAACGAAAAAAGTATCCTTCACCAATCCCCAGTTTGATTCGTACCAGGTTTTAGTGCAACGCAAACCAGAAAATTGGCGGCAACAAACAAATGATCAAGTTAAGGCTCAACTGGTACGTAAACCTTCCCAACTTATTGGAAAGGAAGTATATGTTTTGCCCGGTTCGAGCTTTGAACAGCGCCTCATTCATTTGTCTGAAGAGGTGGGTGGTGAAATAGTTTTAAAATATGATAGTATTAATGCCGAAACGGAGAACCTTATCCGGGCTGTGGCCATGGGTGATATTAACTACACAGTAACCGATAATATTATCGCCCGCGTTAATGCTACCTACTACACCAACCTGGATGTAGAAACAATCATCAGTCTGCCACAAACCATTGCTTGGGCAGTGCGCAAAAACTCTCCTGAGTTGGAATCGGCAATCAATGAGTGGTTGGCTAAAGTAAAGAAGGAGCCAACCTTTATGGTTATTTATAACCGGTATTTTAACAGTCCGCGAACCACCATTGTGAGGCTTACCAGCGATTACTCTTCGCTGGCGGGAAATAAAATTTCACCCTACGATGAGCTGATCAAAGAAGGTGCGAATGAATTGGGTTGGGATTGGCGATTGTTAGCTGCGATAATTTACCAGGAATCACGGTTTAATCCTGAAGGTGAATCGTGGGCGGGGGCTAAAGGATTGATGCAACTCATGCCCGAAACGGCTAAGCGGTTTGGCGTTACTGATCCGGACAACCCACGCCAAAGTTTGCGGGGTGGTATTAAATTTCTGAAGCACCTGGATAAATACTGGTCGAAGGAAATTGATGATCCGGATGAGCGGTTGAAGTTTATACTAGCTTCGTACAATGCTGGCATGACACACATTATTGATGCCCGAAAGCTGGCAGAAAAATATGACGATGATTATACCCGATGGGATGTTGTGGAGTCTTACCTGTTGCGAAAATCAGATCCAAGGTATTATCGCGACCCGGTAGTGATAGCAGGCTATTGCAAGTGTGAAGAGCCTGTGCATTACATCAAATCCATTTTAACCCGTTATGAGGAGTACAAGTTATTGATAACTGCTTAGAAGCTATCTAAAGAATCTATTTGAATAATATGTCATTCCGGCCTTGAGCCGGAATCTCAGTATCCAAATTTTATTGAGGGATCGCCCTGAGTCCTCGGGGTCTTGACCACAGTATATTTGAGATGACCTCTGGTATTATTTCAATTGGTTCACAATTTCTTCCAGGTTGATGGAAGTCCATTTATTTTTTATATCCGGTGTGTTCATCACCCGATCCATAATCTCCTTCTGTTTCTTTCCAACCGCCAGTGCTTCAGAGTAGCGTTGGTCATCGCGAAATGTAACCCTTGAGTACAAGGGTATCCATTTATCCGGATAGCGTTCATGGAGTTCAGCTTCTATTTTTTTTCGAAGAATGAAATCTTCATCGGCAACCAAATCCCGCATTTCAATAAAATTGTCGAGTGCCAGTTGGGCAATGGCATCCGCATCAGGTTTCCTCAATTCTTGAAATACAGGCAGAACTTTTTTCCATTTATCTTCATACTGATCCAGCAATTCGTTCAATACGCGACAATCTTCAAAACCGGCATTCATGCCCTGCCCAAAAAAGGGTACAATACCATGCGATGCATCACCAATTAGCAGTGTTTTATTTTTTACCCAGGGATAGCAGCGAATGGTCACTAAGGAGGCTGTAGCGTTATCGCGAAAATCTTCCTGTAGCGTAGGCATCATGGTGACAGCATCTGAAAAATGCTTTTCAAAAAATGCTTGTATGTTTTCTTTTGAATCGAGTTGAGCAAAAGATGAAGGCCCTTCAAAAGGAAGGAATAATGTACAGGTGAATGTTTTGTCTGGGTTAGGAAGCGCAATCAGCATAAAACTTTCGCGTGGCCAAATGTGCAAGGCATTTGGTTCCAACAAATAATCACCACTATCGCTGGCGGGTATGCGCAACTCTTTGTAACCGTGTTCAATAAAAGTTTGCTGGTATTCAAACCGGTCGGTGAATTGCATAGCGCCTCGCACGGCTGAAAAGGCGCCATCCGATCCTATAATAAGATCAAACGATTTATGTTTTACGGCTTCGTACTCCTGAAGTGTTAATTCAGTTTTTGAAAAGTCAACCGCCAGGCAGCGATGTTCAAAGAAAAATTCCACACCATGCTTTTCTGCTTCCGTCATCAATACCATGTTTAAGCCGCCCCGCGATACGGAGTTAATGAACTGACCGGTTTTTCCATAAGGTTGAAAGTTCAGCCTGCCGGACTCATCGTGAATCATGCGTCCGTGCATGGGTATAGCATTTTGCTTAAGCACTTCAGCCATGCCCACGTCTTCCAATGCGCGAATACCCCGGTTGCTCAAGGCTAAGTTGATGGAGCGACCGCCCTCTATAAGATGTTTGCGCATATCCAGCCTGCGCTCGTATACCGATACTTTGTATCCCCGTTTTGCCAGGTAGATGGAGAGCAAAGAGCCTACAAGCCCCGCCCCCACAATGGCGATATGTTTGGTTTCTTTCATAACGACTAAATCACTGCGGAATATAGCTTTTCAGAGCGATAAAAAATCTGATAATTATCAGTGAAATCGTGGCATAGAAGTGTAGGACACCTAGGGTATAGCTTTTTTTAAAATTTCTGAAAAGCGATAGACCTCTTCAAACGTATTGTAAAGGGGTACTGGCGCTACCCGAATTACATTGGGTTCGCGCCAATCCGCCAGCACACCGGCCTTGGTGATGGCGCTGAAAATCCGCTTTCCATTTTGTTTCATGTAGATGGACAGCTGACAACCGCGTTCATTGGGATTTGAAGGGGTTAGAATAGTGAAGATATTGTTTTCCGGATCAATCTGTTTCAATAAAAATTCCAGGTAGCCGGTAAGTTGCACACTTTTCTTTTTTAGATTTTTTATTCCGGCCTCCTGAAAAATTTCCAGGGAAGCTAAATGAGCTGCGCCTGCAAGCACAGGAAAATTGGACAACTGCCATCCGTCAACTCCCGGCATAGGAACAAATCCTTTTTTCATTTGAAAGCGCTCTTTTTCATGATGTCCCCACCAGCCTGAAAAGCGCGGCAGTTGAAAACTTGTTGCATGTTTTTCATGAACGAAAGCTCCTGCTATTCCACCCGGTCCAGAATTCAAATATTTATAGCTGCACCACACGGCAAAGTCTACTCCATCACGATGCAGGTTTAGCGGAACATTTCCGGCTGCATGAGCCAAATCAAATCCAACATAAGCCCCTGCCTGATGGCCGGCTTCTGTTATTTTTTTTATGTTAAAAAGTTGTCCTGTATAGTACTGCACCCCGCCAAAAATGACAAGCGCCAATTGCGAGGCGTGGTCACGAATGGCCTTCAGAATATCTTCTGTTCGAAGCGTGTGTTCGCCATTCCTGGGCTTAAGTTCAATCAGTGTTTTTCCCGGATCAAGGTTATGCCATTTAATTTGTGATTCGAAAGCATATTGATCGGATGAGAAAGCACCGGCTTCTGTGATGATTTTAAATCGTTCTTTGGTCGGGCGGTAGAAAGATACCATCATCAAATGAAGATTAACGGTAAGTTGATTCATAGCCACCACCTCTATGGGTTTGGCGCCAACAAGTTTCGCCAGTGCTTTTTTGGTGAATTTGTGGTAGTACAACCATGGCCTGCGTGAATGAACATGACCTTCTACGCCAAGCTTAGCCCAATCATTCAATTCTTCCTGAACAAATTTTCGTATTGACTTTGGCTGAAGACCTAGTGAATTGCCGGTAAAATAGATGACTTTTTTTCCATGGATAGCAGGAATTTCAAATTGCGAACGAAACGATTTTAGCGGATCAGCTTTGTCGAGCTTCTTAGCGAAGCCCAGGGAATTTTCAAACTTCATAACAGCACAAATTAATGCAATTCATGTTCAAGATTCTTAATAACCTGGTTGTGATGATGTTGAACATGATAAATTGTGAAGTAAAGCATTTCCCGCAAGGTAAGCTTGCCCAATAACGGATGGGGCAGAAGCAGTTTATCCAACTGATCCTCGGTATAGTTTTCTGACTTTTTTGTTAGCGACAAAATAATTGTTTCCAATTTTTTAAGGAGTTGATCGCGATGGTGCACTGAGACATGCTTCGGAATAAACTGACCTGGGGCTTTTCCGCCAAGTGCCAATTTTGATTGATATTTTCCAACCAATGCATCATAGGTCCTTGAAGGGCGGTTAGCTTTTCCAAAAATCAGCGTCATTAAGAATCCCGGAAAGGAAAAGGCAAGATTTACCGGACTGGTACTGCGAATGATGTGATCAAGCTGTTGGCCGGCCGACCATTTGCCGGAGCGCGATAATTCAAAATCGCTATCCGATAAAAGCCTGATGTTTTCAATAAAGATGTTGTGCCTGGATCTTAACAGTTCAGCAAGTTGAGTTTTGTTCATAACCAGGGATTATACAAAACGTGGATCAGCCTCCATTAAAGTGCCGCACTTTTTACAGGTGCGTAATTCTTCTGATCCATAAAATTCGCGGAAACGAGGTAGAAAATCTTTTTCAATGTTTTCCAGGTGAAAGCGGTATTCGTGAAGCTTGTTATTGCAACTGTCGCAATACCATTGCAGGCCATCCAGTATATTTTCTTCGGGGCGCTTACATTCAATCACCAGGCCTACTGAATTGGCGGGCCGCTCAGGCCGGTGGGGCACACGAGCTGGTAATAGAAACATTTCGCCTTGCTTGATAGGGATGTCAACCGGCTTGCCATCTTCCTGAATGCGCACATTTATATCGCCTTCTAATTGATAAAACAATTCTTCGGTTTCGTTGAAGTGATAATCTTTACGGGCGTTTGGGCCGCCCACAATCATTACGATGTAGTCGCCAGCATCGGCATATAAATTTTTATTGCCTACCGGTGGTTTTAATAAATCCCTGTTTTCCTTGATCCATTGGTTGAGATTAAACGGTCTGCGTATCGCCATATTTTTAATATTTAGTCGGTGATCAGTTGTAGAATTGCTAATTTAAGAACAATTCAAGGTAGTTAATATTCTTAATCCCTACATATGAACCTCGATTTAACCGGCAAACATGCCGTGGTTTGTGGCAGCACACAAGGTATCGGTAAGGCTTCGGCTATTGAGCTTGCCCGGTTAGGCGCATCGGTAGCACTTATGGCCCGCGATGAACAAAGGTTGAAAGGTGTGCTTGCTGAATTACCCACACCTTCCGGACAGTTGCATACCTTCATTGTGGCTGATTTTTCAAGTGTTGACGAAGTGAATCGTTCTATTACAAAACACATGGCATCAAATGTGGTTCACATTCTTGTCAATAATACCGGTGGCCCTCCGGGTGGCCAGGCCATTGATGCCAAAGGCGATGAATTTATCCGTGCATTTACTTCTCATTTGTTGTGTAACCATCACTTGGTTCAGGCTGTTGTTCCATCCATGAAAGCCGAGCGATACGGCAGAATCATCAACATCATTTCTACTTCTGTTAAAATTCCGCTGAGAGGTTTAGGCGTATCTAACACCATACGCGGTGCAGTGGCCAATTGGTCGAAGACATTATCCCTGGAGTTAGGGTCGTTTGGTATAACGGTAAATAATGTACTGCCAGGTGCAACGATGACCGGTCGGTTAGAGGCACTGATAAAATCGAAAGCTGAAAAATCAGGCAGGAGTTATGAGGAGTTAATGAATGAAATGATCGGTGAGATTCCTGCCAATCGCATTGGCGATGCACACGAAGTTGCTGCAGCCGTTGCCTTTCTGGCCACACCTGCAGCCGCTTACATTAGCGGTATTAACCTTCCGGTAGATGGAGGCCGCACCGGTTCTTTATAGAGCTTTTCAATAATTTTCATGGTAAAGAGTTTTGCCATACTTGCGTTGTTAATCAAAAGTGTATTTGCACTGGCCCAGCTTACGGTGTTGGTAAAGGAGGATTTCAGCGACAATCACCTGGGTTGGTATGAGGACAAGGATGAACATCATTCGGCACAGATCATAAACGGTAGGTATGAAGTAACCGTGCCTTCAAGTGGTTGGCTAACCTACATCTATCCGCTTTTTGATGAGCAAAAAGATTTTTCCTTTGAAGCACGTTTTACACAATTGGAAGGCAACGCTGAGAATGGCTTTGGTTTTGTGTGGGGCTACGATGAGCAGGACGGCATGAATGTGTTTGTTGTTTCATCCAGTGGCCATGCAAAAGTCTGGACATCCGATGCGTTGAGAAAGGATGCCAAAGAATGGAAACGAACAGATGCGGTAATGCCCATGGGTATACCTAATGTTTTACGGATTGAACAACAAAAGGGCATCCTGAAATTTACCGTGAATGAACACGAACTTTTTTCAATGGAAGCCTTGCCCTGGTATGGAAAGAACATCGGATTCATAGCCTATACCAAAATGCACCTTGTGGTAGATGATTTTATTTTAAAAAGCAATGTAAAAATCAACTTACCGGAGGATTTGCCAACGGGCCTCGTGAAGGAAAACCTTGGCTCTGGGGTAAACAGCGAATATGATGAAGTAACACCAAAAATTTCAGCCGATGGAAAAGTCATTTACTTTACCCGTAAATACAGTCCTGATAATAGTGGCGGTATTCAGGATGCTTCTGACATCTGGTACAGTGAGACTGCGGATGGAATTAAATGGTCAAAAAGTAAGAACATAGGTTCGCCATTAAATACACAGGAGGTGAATAATATTGTTGCTGTTGGACAAGACAACAATACCATGCTGCTGGTAGCTGCGAATGATTTTGAATTTTTTGAGCGAACAGTTGATGGATGGAAGAGCAATGGCATGTTGGGTATACGGTATGAAAATGAACATAACTATTTCGAGGCCTCCCAATCAATGGACGGAAAGACAATATTGCTAGCCGTGAAAAGCAAGAACAACCTGTTTTATCAGGCTAACAATAATGAGAAAGATATTTATGTGATCCGCAAAGGCACGGATGGAAAGTGGAATGCTCCTGTAAATCTGGGGCCTGTGATCAACACAACCGGCAATGAAGCTTCACCCGTATTGGCTGCTGATGGACGAACACTTTACTTTGCTTCCGATGGGCATCCGGGTTATGGTGGGTTAGATTTATTTATGAGTAAGCGTCTGGATGATTCATGGACATCATGGACAGCGCCCGTAAACCTTGGCCCTGAAATCAATACGTATGGTTTCGATGCTTATTTCACACTGCCGGCCTCAGGCGATGTGGCTTATTTATGTACAGCAGCAGGAGGTTTTGGTAAGTCCGATATTGTTCGGATAGCGTTGCCGCAATCCCTTCGGCCTGACCCGGTGGTATTGGTGAAGGGCAGTGTGCTGAATGCCCGAACGAATCAGCCATTGCAGGCACACATTGTTTTTGAGGATTTTTTGGTACAACATCAGGCAGGCGATGCGCTTTCAAATCCGGTTACAGGCGAATACCGTGTTGTATTGCCGTACGGTACAACGTATGGATTACTGGCGCGGGCGGACGGTTATTTGTCGGTGAACGAAAGCGTTGAACTAACCGGGGATAGCAGTTATGTTGAGCTGATCAAAGATTTATATTTAGTGTCCATTGAAGTGGGAGAAACGGTAATTCTCAACAATGTTTTTTTTGAACAAGGTAAAGCTGCCCTCAAACCGGAATCCTATCCTGAACTGGACAGGTTGTTTGCCATTATGCAGGAAAATCCGACACTTGAAATTGAGTTAAGCGGACATACCGATAATATTGGTAAACCCTCCGGCTTGCGGGTGCTTTCAAAAGCGCGGGTTGATGCGGTAAAAGATTACCTGGTAAAGAAGGGAATTGCAACTTCACGAATTACCGGAAAGGGTTATGGCGGTTCGAAACCTTTACAAAAGAATGACTCGGACGCCAATCGTAAATCGAACAGGCGCGTGGAAATTAAAGTGATGAAGAAATAAGCATGGAAAAAATCATGAATTATATCAATGGCGAGTTGATTGAGCCTCGCGCAAAAAGCTTTCTTGAAAACATTAACCCGGCCGAGGGCAAACCGTATAGCCTGGTACCCGACTCAGATGCGGAAGATATTCAACTTGCCACTGAGGCTGCGCAGCGTGCGTTTGATGGATGGTCGGCCATGCCGGTTGAAAAGCGCTCGGCCACGCTTCAAAAAATAGCCGACTTGATTGATCGCGATCTTGATCAACTGGCGCTTGCCGAAAGCACCGATCAGGGCAAGCCAGTTAAGCTGGCAAAAGCGGTTGACATACCGCGTGCTTCTGCCAACATGCGCTTCTTTGCAACAGGGGCCATTCACTTTGCATCCGAAGCACACATCACCGGACACGAGGCGATTAATTATACAACCCACACACCGGTTGGTGTAGTGGGTTGCATTTCTCCGTGGAATCTTCCGCTTTATTTATTCACCTGGAAAATTGCACCTGCACTGGCTGCCGGTTGTACCGTGGTAGCCAAGCCATCGGAACTTACGCCCATGACGGCCTTTTTGTTTTCTAAACTTTGCATCGAAGCCGGTTTGCCAAAAGGCGTGTTAAATATTGTTCATGGCGTTGGTCCTAAAGCCGGTCAGGCGATTGTCGAGCACCCGGATATTGTTGCCATTTCGTTCACAGGTGGAACCGTAACCGGAAAAAAAATTGCCACAACAGCTGCACCTATGTTTAAAAAACTTTCGCTCGAGTTAGGCGGGAAAAATCCAAATATCGTTTTTGCCGATTGTGATTTTGAACAAGCTCTGCATACGTCTATTCAATCTTCTTTTTCGAATCAAGGCGAAATCTGTTTATGTGGCTCACGGATTTTTGTAGAACGAACTATTTACGACCGGTTTGTAAAAGAATTTGTTTCACGCACAGCGAAATTAACGGTTGGTGATCCGCACGATGAGCAAACAAAAATCGGAGCCCTGGTTTCAGAAGCACACATGCACAAAGTGCTTTCGTATGTCGAGCTGGCCAGGCAAGAAGGAGGAAAAGTTCTTACCGGTGGAAGACAAGTAAAAATTGATGGGCGTTGCACAAACGGATATTTTGTTGAACCAACCGTGATTACCGGATTAGGTCATATGTGTCGCACCAACCAGGAGGAAATCTTTGGCCCGGTAGTAACCATTATGCCGTTTGATACGGAAGATGAAGTAATCAATTATGCCAATAGTACCGGCTATGGCTTATCAGCCACGATCTGGACAGAAAATTTAAAACGAGCCCACCGTGTTGCAGCACAGCTTAAGAGCGGCATTATCTGGGTGAACTGCTGGCTCTTCCGCGATTTACGTACACCCTTTGGGGGTATGAAGCAAAGCGGTGTTGGAAGAGAGGGAGGTTGGGAAGCGTTACGGTTTTTTACCGAGGCGAAGAATGTGTGTATTAAAATTTAGATATAAGTATCAAGACGTATGTAGAAAGACGGTTCGTTCTTAAGTCTTACTACTTACGACTTAAGTCCTAATAATGAGTTTCTTCGATATCAACAAAATCTTTTTTGAACTCTTGGGCTACCAAATGAGCTACCTCGAGTTCTTCGGAACGATCGCTGGCTTCATCGCGGTTTATCTGGCTTCACGCGCCAATATCTGGAGTTGGCCTATTGGGCTAATTAATGTCACCCTTTTCTTTTTCCTGTTTTACCAGGTGCAGCTTTACCCGGATATGTTTTTACAGGTGTTCTTTTTCGTTACCAACCTTATAGGTTGGTGGCGCTGGTCGCATCCCAAGCCATTTGAAGAAGATCGAAAAAAAGAACTCAAGGTTAGCTATATGCCAACCCGGATGTTGCTCGTCCTGGCCATAGCCGGATTTTTGGGCACATTCCTCTTTGGTTCCATGGCCAGCCGCCTGCATGAATGGTTTCCGGTAGTTTTTAATAAACCCAGTGCTTTTCCTTTTTTAGATTCGTTTGTAACGGTAATGAGTATCATCACCACGTTTCTTATGATTCAGAAAAAAATTGAAAGCTGGATTATATGGATTGTGGTGGATGTGGTGGCCACCTACATGTATTTCGCCAAGGGAATAAAATTTGTTGGCTTTGAATACCTGGTGTTTTGCTTCATTGCCGCTTTCGGACTTTTAAACTGGATGCGTGAATACAAAAGCTATAACCTTACGAAATGAAACGCGGACTGGTTATTGGTAAGTTTCTTCCGATTCATAAAGGACATATCGCCCTGATTGAATTTGCAGCTTCTCAATGCGATGAGGTCATTGTTTCCATGAGCTACACACCACATGATCCTATTGATCCGGAACTGAGATTTTCGTGGATACAGAAAATATTTCATGATCAACCGGCTATAAAACCCGAAAAGGTAGCAGATGATTTTGACGATGAAACATTGCCGTTGAATGAACGTACTCAAAAGTGGGCTGCCTTTATTGCGAAGAGGTACCCACCAATTGATGTTCTTTTTTCCTCAGAAGACTACGGAGCACCATTTGCCAAACACCTTGGTATTCCACATGTTGAATTTGATTCACTCCGTGATAAATTCCCGGTGTCGGGCACAAAAATTCGTGAACAACCTTTTCAGTATTGGAATTTTATTCCAAACGAAGTTCGCCCCTTCTTTGTGAAGAAAATTTGTTTTTATGGTCCGGAGAGTACCGGAAAATCCATGATGGCCAAAAGGATGGCCGAGCATTATCATACCGTAAGTGTTCCCGAAGTTGCGCGTGAGTTGATTGCCACCAATGAATTTAACCGGGAAGACATCATCATGATTGGTCGTAAACAAACTGAACGCATTTTCAAAAAATTACAGATGGCCAACAAATTACTTTTTTGCGACACGGATTTAATTACCACACAAATCTATTCGCGGCATTACCTGAAAGTGGTTCCACCTGTATTGTATGAACTTGAAAAGATGGTACGGTACGATCAGTATTTTCTGTTTGAAACAGATGTCCCTTGGGTAGATGATGGTTTACGCGATTTGGGAGCGGAACAGAAACGAAAGGAGATGTTTGAAATTTTTAAAGAGGAACTCAAACGGAGAAATATCGACTATGTAATGATCAGGGGTACCTGGGAGGAGCGGGAAAAAATAATCACTGATTTTTGTGATCGACTTATCTCAACGAACAAGACTGATTAGAACATTTTATCCGCGTTGTGCTTTCCCCAAACGGTAACCAACCACGGCATAGAAGAAAATGTACAGGTAGCACGGCAGTACACACCAGAAGAAAGCCGTTTGTGAATTCCAGGCAAAACCATCACTATCAATTAACCTTCCGTAAACCTGAGGGATTATGGCACCTCCCGCAATACCCATGATTAACAATGCAGAACCAATTTTTGTAAATCGGCCAAGCCCATCGATGGCTAACGGAAAAATTGCCGGCCACATCAGGGAATTGGCTAATCCAAGCAGCGCAATGAATAGAATACTCATGTACCCCGAAGTAAAAAATGCAAAGACTGAAAAGAGAATGCCGGTAAGAGCTGAGTATTTCAGTGCATCTTCCTGCTTTATGTATTTTGGGATGGTGATGATACCGATAATATACCCTACTACCATCGACCATAAGGTGTACGAAGTAAAATTTTTGGTTTCATCCAGACTCATGCCCAATGCTTTTCCGTAAGGACCAATTACATCGCCTGCCATTACTTCAGCGCCTACATAAACAAAAATGCAAATAGCGCCCAGTACGAGATGAGGAAATTGAAGGATGCTTGTTTTTGTTTTTGAGATGTCACTGTCCGTTAATTCTTCCGATTCTGTTTCAATTTCCGGTAAGGATGACATACGGATCATAACGGCCAGTAAGATCAATACACCTGCCATAATTACATACGGCATGATAACCCGCTGTGCGAGCGAATCCATCAACTGAATTCGTGTTTGTTCATCAACCGCTGCGTTAATCTGCGATTCAATTTCACTTGCTCCACTTAATACAATGGCACTGAGTATGACCGGGCTCAATGCCCCAGCCACTTTATTGCAGATGCCCATTATACTGATGCGTTTAGCTGCCGATTCAATTGGACCTATAATAGATATGTATGGATTAGAAGCAGTTTGCAGCAGGGATAATCCCATACCTTGAACAAATAGCCCGGTAAGGAATAAACCAAAACTCCGACTGTTGGCCGCGGGTACAAACAGCAATGCGCCAACCGCCATAATTACCAGGCCTAGGGCCATACCTTTCTTAAATCCTGTTTTATTGAGAATAAAGGATGACGGAATAGCCAAAAAGAAATAGGCCATGTAAAAGGCAAATGTTACCAATAAGGCCTGGGCATCGGTTTTTAAATCACACGCCAGCTTTAAAAAGGGAATCAGGGTTCCGTTAAGCCACGTAACAAATCCGAAAATGAAAAATAATACACCTATTATAACAATGGAGTAAGTATATCGGTTGGCCTTTTGATCCATAGCGTATATTTTTAGCGTTCGATAATAAAGCAAATAAACTGAAACACCATGAGCACTTCGAATAAACTCACACTACTGGTATTGGCCGCAGGTATGGGCAGCCGCTATGGCGGCATCAAACAGATTGATGGCTTTGGGCCAAGCGGAGAAACCATTATGGATTATTCCTTATACGATGCAGTGCGTTCAGGATTTACAAAGGTGGTCTTTATAGTTCGTGAAGAGATACTGGAAACGGTTAAGGAAATATTTTTGCCAAAGTTAAAGGGCAAGGTGGAAGTGGAGTTTGTTATTCAGGCATTGGATACGCTCGTACCTGCGGAGTATCAAAATGGTGAACGGCAAAAACCCTGGGGAACAGGTCATGCCATGTTGTGTGCAAAAAATGTAATTCATGAACCTTTTGCCGTAATCAATGCCGATGACTTTTACGGACAAGAAGCATTTAAGAATGTAGCTAAGTTTTTCAATACACCTGATGGAGGTTCGGCTGGCGGAGTGCATACTTTGGTTGGTTACACGTTGAAGAATGTATTATCCGATTACGGCAGCGTTTCGCGCGGAGTAGGAGAGGAGGATGCCAACGGTTATTTAACGTCTGTTGTTGAACGAACTAATGTAGCTCGTGTTGACGGAAAGATTCTGGCCAAGGAAGCAAGTGGCGATGTAGAACTTAATCCCGAGGCAAAAACTTCCATGAATTTCTGGGGTTTTCATCCGTCTATATTTCCGGCCACAGAGCGTATGTTTTATTCATTTTTGAAGAACAACGCAGGCAATATCAAAGCAGAGTTTTTTATACCGCTTATTGCGAATGAACTCGTGAAATCCGGTGAAGGAAAAATCAAAGTAATCTCCGGAGGGGATATTTGGTTTGGTGTTACGTACAAAGAAGATAAGGAAGAGGTATCAAGAAAAATAAGGGAATTGGTTGATAAGGGCATTTACCCGCAAAAGCTTTGGTGACAGATTCTAGTTATTGTCTGCCCATAAAGCCTGAATAAGAAATGATCCCTCCGGTAATCTTGCGGGCATTTGGTTTTGAGGGTGAAGGTGTTTTCATCCAACCGTTTGGCTCTGGGCATATCAACCGCACATTTAAAATTGATGCACCGCACGGAAGTTTTGTTCTTCAGCGAATTAATCACCATGTATTCCGCAATCCGGAAGTAATAGCCTCCAACATTGGATACGCTGCGCGCTATTTGAAACACAACTATCCGGATTACTTATTTCTTTCGCCCATCGCATCGCTCACCAACCAGCAAATGGTTTACGATAACGAAGGTTATCCCTGGCGTTTGTTTCCCTATTTTAAAAACACCATTACCATTGATGCGGTAACATCAGAGCAAGAGGCCTTCGAAGCGGCAAAGGGTTTTGCACGACTAACAAAAAATTTAGCCGGATGTGATGTTGGCAACGTTCAACCTACCATTGAAAAGTTTCACGATCTGACATGGCGATATGAACAATTTCACACTGCATTGGCGCAGGCACAATCCGAGCGAAAAGAGCTCGCATTTAATGCCATTGATAATTGTTTGCGATTTTCGCATCTCGTCAAAACATACACTGCATTGATTAATGAAAATGCCCTGAAGCCACGCATTACCCACAACGACACCAAAATCAATAACATATTATTCGATACGGAAACCAAAAAGGCCGTGTGCGTGATTGATCTCGACACCTTAATGCCGGGCTATTTTATTTATGACCTGGGCGATATGGTGCGAACTTTTGTTAGTCCGGTGAGTGAAGAAGAAATGGATCTTTCAAAAATTACCTTTCGTGAGGACATATACCAGGCGTTGCTGAGGGGCTACCTCTCAGAAATGGCAGGTGAATTAAGTGAGCAGGAAATGAAAATCATACCTTTTTCCGGCCTGATGATGACTTACATTATGGCGCTTCGGTTTCTTGCCGATTACCTGAATGGCGATGTTTACTACACCACTAAGTACGAAGGACAAAATTTAGTGCGCGCAGTAAATCAATTGAGTTTACTGGAGAAGTTGGAATCAGCCAATCTATAAATTGGTAAAGGGTGAACTCGCCCTGATCTCACATTAGGACCAGAAAATTTCTTCAGCTATCTGTCATATTTTGAAATATGTATTTACTAATAGTATAAAACCACAAAAAACTGATGGAAGAAGCCAAAGAACAGGTGTTTTTGGAAATGTTGGGGGATAACAAAGCCCAGATTTCAAGGATTTGTGCGGTATACGCACAGGACGGAGACGAAAAGAAGGACCTGTTTCAAGAAGTTGCCTTCAATCTGTGGAAATCTTTACCCTCGTTTAAAGGTAATTCGGCACTTTCTACGTGGGTCTATCGTGTTACCTTAAACACTTGTATGCAAGCAAGATTCAAAGTAAAGAGGAATGAAACTTCAGTTGTAAGACTAACCAGTATACATTTTGAAACACTAAAACAAAATGATGACGATGCAGGAAAGCAAGAAAAAATAGCTCAGCTGTATGCCTGCATCAGAACTCTGAATGATGCTGATAAAAATCTTGTGATGCTTTTTTTAGAAGATTTACCCTACAAGGAAATTGCCCTTATTACCGGGCTAACCGAAAATCATATAGCAGTTCGTATGAAGCGGGTAAGAGAAAAATTATTCAACTGTTTAAATAAATAGATATGCTGGACAATGAAATGAAAACACTTTGGAAATCAATCAATGAACTTGAATTGATAAGCATTGATAAAGAATCCTTGAACAAGGATGTACATGAGCACGCTTCCATAATGGAAAGGAAAATTTTGATCAGGAACATACTCGAAATTGGCGTTGCCGTGCTCATGGTGCCTGTAGCTGCATTTATTGCTTACTTACATCCTAGCCTTTTGGTAAAAGCAGGAGCCATATTGATGTTTCCATCTCTTTTTCTTGTCATCTATAAGTTATTGGAAACAAGAAGAAATAAAATGCAAGCAAAGGAATTTGCTACCAATCTTGAATTTCTTGAGAATAGTTTAACGTATTATCAAAGGGAGAAACATTTATTGGATACGGTTTTTTACTGGTATGTTTTACCATTCATTCCATGTGTAATTTTTGTTTTGCTGGGCATTGGCTTGAGCGGTTTTAAATTGATTTATGCGGGGGCAATTACTATAGGCATGAGTTATTTTATTGTTAGAATAAATCAGTTGACGGTAGCAAGAAAGATTAACCCGCTTATTGAGAAGTTGCAAAGCGAAATTGAAACGTACAGAGGCTAATCCTACAACCAGGTCCTTATTAAACAAAAAACCCGGTGTAAACCGGGTTTTGATTTTTTAATTATCTCCTTTTATTAGAAGCACTCTGTCTTCGCGAAAAAGAAACTTCCCTCTATTTCAGCATTCTCATCGCTGTCAGATCCATGGATGGCATTTGCTTCAATAGATTTAGCAAATAAATTACGAATGGTGCCTGGTGCAGCTTTTTGAGGATCGGTTGCGCCAATCAACTTACGGAAGTCTTCTACGGCATTGTCTTTTTCCAGTATCATGGGAACAATGGTCCCGGAAGACATGTACGAACATAAATCCTTGAAAAAAGGTCTCTCTTTATGGATTGCGTAAAATTGTCCGGCCCGTTCAGGGGTTAACTGTGTCTTCTTTACAGCTACGATGCGAAAGCCTGCTTCTTCAATCATTTTGGTGATTGCCCCGGTATTTCCAGCGCTAACCGCATCGGGTTTTATCATGGTAAAAGTTCTGTTTGTCGCCATTTTTAATGCTATTTCGTTGATTTCGGCTGCAAAAATAGACGATTAGTTCATAGTGCACAGTCTGATGACGCTATTTTATAAGGTTTTTGGGCGCCCTGATAAAAACTGTTTATTGACTATGGACAATTTTCAGCATTTTTGCCCCTTCGTTTGAAGGTAATGACGCAACTTCAGGAGTTTATCGATTACTTAAGCACCCCGCGCAAGGCGGTGATTGTAACCCATCACAAGCCAGATGCGGATGCACTGGGCTCATCCCTGGGGTTGGCAGCTTACCTGAAGAAGATTCATCACAATGTTTCGGTTATTACGCCAAGCGACTATCCTTCATTTTTAAACTGGCTACCCGGAAATAATGAGGTGATCATTTACAGCGAGCAGAAGAAGGAAAAGATCGCTGAACTTGTAAAAGATGCAGAGATAATATTTTGTCTTGATTTTTCAGCGTTGAGCAGGATCAATTCCATCGGTGAGATGATTCGCCACGCTACTGCTAAGAAAGTACTAATTGACCATCACCTTGAGCCTGAAAAATTTGCTGATTTTGAACAATGGGATCCAAAGGCCGCTTCTACAGCCGGCCTGGTATATGATCTTTTGATTTCGATGGGGGACCGTTCAAAAATCGATTCAGCCATTGCCGATTGTTTGTATGCGGGCCTGCTTACCGATACCGGAGGTTTTCGACACAATAATACAAGGCGAGAGGAGTTTATGATAGCGTCTGACCTGGTGTCGCTTGGAGCCAACCCAACGCAGGTATCCAAATTGATTTATGATAACAATACCGTTGAGCGGTTACGATTGATGGGTTATGTGTTGAGTGAAAAGCTGATTGTTCTGCCGGAATACAAAACAGCTTACATGACATTGAATGAAGAGGAGTTAAAGAAATTCGGATCCCAATCGGGCGACACCGAAGGTTTTGTTAATTATGGTCTGTCTATTGAAGGCATAGTGCTTTCGGTTATGATTTATCAACGCACTGGAGAAGTTAAACTCTCATTTCGTTCGTTGGGTGATTTTTCGGTAAACGAACTGGCCAGAAAGTACTTTAATGGCGGTGGGCATAGAAATGCTGCAGGCGGAACATCGGAAACATCCCTTCAGGAAACCCTCGACTATTTTTTAAAAATTTTACCAGAGTATAAGGACAAATTAATTAGTGAACAGTAAAACTTTGTATTAAACCAATTAACCATTTAGCAATGAGAATTTTGAAAGTTGTAAGTATTGTTGGCCTTGTTTTTCTTTTTTCCTGTGTCAGCAATGAAAAGGAAACGCCTAGTGGCATGAAATTTAAAGTCGTAAGAAAAGGTGATGGAGTTCTGCCACAACCGGGTGAGGTTGTAGTTTTTAAGTTTCTCTTCAAAGATTCAAAGGACTCTATATGGGCTCAAATGACGGATGATTTACCGGCAGCAGTTTTAACACAAGATAGTACGGCCATTGATTCGGAAGACGGCATGACGCAAATGTTGCGTATGGTTTCCAAGGGCGATAGTGTAGTTGTATCCATGCCCATTAAAGATTTCTTTAAAGATCTTGTCCGTTCGGAAGTACCAGATGACGTTGACAGTACCCTGACCTTATCCTACCATATTCGCATCGACTCCATTATGCCGCAAATGCAGTTTATGATGTATCAGCAAGAGATGATGAATCGGTTTAGAGAGAAGCAACTAGCAAAAGACATTGCCGAAATCGATCAATACCTGACCGAGCGTAACATTGAGGCGGTAAAAACGGAATCCGGTATTCGCTATGTTATCAATACACCTGGGACGGGAGAAAATGCAGCATCCGGACAAGCCGTTACCGTAAATTATTCAGGTTATCTGCTGGATGGCCAGTATTTTGATTCCAGTGTTCAGTCTGTTGCCCAGGAAAGAGGAATCTATAATCCGATGAGGCCATATGAACCTTATGAGGTTACCATTGATCAAACCAGCGTTATTCAAGGTTGGCATGAATCGCTTAAGTACCTTAACAAAGGAGCAAAGGGAACATTTTATATACCATCATCGCTGGCCTACGGACCGCAACAGCGCAGTGAAGTAATTAAGGAGAATTCTATTTTGGTGTTTGATTTAGAAGTGTTGGAAATAAAATAAAATTGGAAATGAATCGATTAATTAAGTTTTGTTGGATGTGTTTATTGGTTGGTGTAAGTGCTTGTTTAAAAGTCGAACAATTGCCTTCTTTTGAAGAACAGTTGGCCACTCAATTGGCTCAAATTGATGTTTACCTAACGGATAATGGAATAGCTGCACTTCAGGACCCTAATAACCTGATTCGCTATGTTATCCATGATGAGGGTGATGGATCAGAGTCCCCCGATTTGACTAATTGTGTAACCACCAGCTATAAAGGTATGCTTTTCAATGGAAATGTGTTTGATCAGAACAATAGCATTTCTTTTCCGCTCAATGGGGTTATTGCTGGTTGGCAAGTGGGTATGCAACAACTTGTCCGGAATGATTCAGCTACGTTTTACATACCCGCAGTTTTGGGATATGGTAATCAGAATCTTCCAGGCATACCCGCCAATTCAAATTTGGTATTCAACGTTCGCTTAAAGAAAATTGGAACGACCTATAGTAACACAACTGGTAGTTGCAACTAACAATAAGCACAAAATTGAAGAGATGGGTCCGGTATTGGGCTCATCTTTTTTATTGAAGACGCTTGATGAGATTGGTTGTTATGATGAACTTCCGGAAACGCAACAAACACTGGAAGGAAATGCTGCGCAAAAAGCACAGTACGTTTTTGATCGCTATCATACGGTTTGCTTTGCGGATGATACCGGACTGGAAGTTGATGCATTAAACGGTGAACCCGGTGTCTACTCAGCACGATATGCGGGGCTACAACGAAACAGTGAGGACAACATAGAACTGCTTTTGAAAAAGCTAGCCGGAATAAAAAACCGATTGGCAAAATTCCGCACTGTAATTGCCTTGGCCGAACCCTCTGGTATCAAGCTCTTCGAAGGTACAGTGCGTGGTGAAATATTATTGGAAAGAAGGGGAGATAAAGGATTCGGATACGATCCTGTATTTCAGCCGGAAGGACTCTCGACCTCATTTGCCGAGATGACCTTGGAGCAGAAAAACCGGGTAAGCCACAGGGCTCGGGCTGTTAAAAAACTCATTGATTATCTGCTCCACAACTATGGCAGGTAATGCCGGATGTTTGTATTTTGACGACCAATGGTTAAACCCTATACAATAGGCATAACGGGCGGAAGCGGTTCGGGGAAGACGTACTTTCTCCGCAACCTGGCCAAGCGTTTTACAACGGATCAGCTTTGCATAATTTCCCAAGATGATTATTACCATCCGCGTGAGCAACAAAAGGAAGATGATCGGGGTATAAAGAATTTTGATTTACCCGAATCCATCGATCGGGAACAGTTCCATACAGACATACAACATTTAAAGAGCGGGAAAACCTTACATAAAAAGGAGTACACTTTTAATAATCCAAAGGCTACTCCCAAAACACTTGTATTCAAGTCTGCACCGGTTATTATCATCGAAGGACTTTTTGTGCAATACTTTCCTGAAATTGAAAAGGAGCTTAACCTCAGCATTTTTATTGAAGCCAAAGATCACGTGAAACTATCCAGACGGATCAGGCGAGACAGTGAGGAGCGTGGTTACGATCTCGATGATGTGCTCTACCGGTATCATCATCATGTTATGCCGGTTTACGAGCGCCTGATTGAGCCATTAAAGCACCATGCCGACCTGGTAATACCCAATAACAGCCATTTTGAACGCGCCCTGGAAGTGCTGATATTGGCGATTCAGGCTAAATTGGGCTGATTTTTTATAAACCTCCGTTTTTTTACACCCCCTCTTTCATTTCTGAGCCAATTCCCTACTTTTGTAGGCCTTATGAAAAACCTGAAAATAACACGTGTCGGTAGTCTTGTAGTGGGTATACTCACTGCAGCGATAATTGTTATTTCACAGGTATTCTTCATCCCGAATCAATCCCAAATCAAATCGGGTTCGGATTCAGAACAGCAGGATGCAACCCCGGAGGGTGCGGAATTCTTTTCTCCCTCAGCCTATTCGTTGCCATCGTCATCCACAACGGTGGTATTAAATCACGACCTGTCCTGCATTGAGGAAATTCTGTTTGGCGAGCCAAGCACCCGCGAAATTCCAACCCTGGTTCAACGTTCGGTTGGAAAACTTTTCAAGGCACTATTTCAATTCATCATCGCTCCGAACGCTCCCTGATTTTCAGCTTTCTCTATTGTTGATATTCGTAATTGGGATTTCTATCCATTAAACTTTCATTCAATTTTTAATTAACACCATATGCAAAACAAAGGATTTGTCATCGTATTGACACTCATCGTAACTGCGCTCTGCGTGTATTACCTGTCGTTTACATTTGTATCCAACAGGGTTCAGCAAGACGCCATTGATTATGCTACTGATGCCAATGGCATTATTGATTTAGGTAAGAAACAGGCTTACCTCGATTCTGTTTGGAGTACACCTGTCTATAATTTATTTGGAGCTGAGTTCACTTACAAAGAAGTAAAGGATAACGAACTGAGTCGTGGCCTTGATTTACAAGGTGGCATGCACGTAACCCTGGAGGTTTCCCCGATCGATATTATTAAAGGTTTAACGGGCAATAGCAAGGACTCTGCTTTTGTTAAGGCGATTGCCAAAGCGCAAGTTCGTGAGCGTAGCAGTCAGGAGCGTTTCAGTAATTTATTTTTTGCTGCTTATCGTGAGGATAATCCAGGCGCACGGCTTGCCCCGGTGTTTGCATCCACCGCTACCCGCGGACGCATCAGTCTCAATGATTCCGATGAACAGGTGATTAGCGTTGTGAATGAAGAAATTGAACGTGCCATTGATCGTTCTCACACCATATTGAAAAATCGTATTGATCAGTTCGGAACATCGCAACCGAACATTCAACGTTTGCCAGGAACAGGCAGAATTCAAATTGAAATTCCGGGAGCGGATAACCCGGCAAGGGTGCGTAAACTTTTGCAAGGCGTTGCCCGTTTGGAGTTTTGGGATGTTATCGAGCCGAACGACATCAACAGTTCACTGATGGCCATCAATGCTGCCTTGGTTAAGGAACAGCAACTTCAGGCAATTAAGCCTGTGAAAGAGGATAAGCCGGAGACTACACAAGTAACAGACGAACAGCAACCGGACGCCTTATCAGAACTGGAACGTCAACTACAATCGGCAAGTGTTGGCGATACAACGCTTCAAAGCCTCGACTCACTGCAGAACCTTGGGGTTTCGGCACTCTTTGCACGGAGCACACCTCCCGGCACATTCCGTTACGCCATCCGGGATACGGCAGATATTAACCGCATTTTCAGAAGAGCTGACCTCAAGAGTCTGTTGCCGCGCAATGTGGGTGTTTATTGGGGTAACAAACCGGATAAAGATTATGGACCTACCGAAGGTTTACAGCTTTATTTCCTTGATCTGGGTCGTTCTGGTCAGCCGAAGTTGACAGGTGAAGTAATTAATGATGCACGTCAGGACTTGGATGAGTTTGCCCGTCCATCGGTTAGCATGACCATGAATGCAGCCGGAACCCGTATTTGGGCAAAGATGACCGCTGAAGCTTCTAGCAAAACACCACGCGGACGCATTGCCATAGTGTTGGATAACGCGGTTTACTCAGCCCCATACGTAAATGGTGAAATCCCGAACGGAAATTCTCAGATATCAGGAAACTTTACGGTTGACGAAGCCAAGGATCTGGCCAATATTTTGAAAGCAGGATCGCTTCCTGCTCCAACTAAAATTGTTGAGGAGGCAATTGTTGGGCCTACACTCGGTAAGCTTGCGCAAAACCAAGGATTGCTTTCTTCGTTGAGCGGATTGGCCTTGGTAATCATTTTTATGATCATCTATTATTCCAAAGGTGGTATCGTTGCCAACATTGCATTGCTGTTTAATATCTTCTTCATTTTAGGAATTCTGGCGCAGCTAAACGCGTCATTAACGTTGCCTGGTATTGCCGGTATTGTACTAACCATCGGTATGGCGGTGGATGCTAACGTATTGATTTTTGAGCGTATCAAGGAAGAGATTGCACATGGAAGAAAGTTGAAAGATGCTATTAAAGTTGGTTATGAACGTGCCTTCTGGACGATTTTTGATTCAAACCTAACCACTTTGCTCACGGCCTTTTTCCTGTTTATGCTAGGCCAGGGCCCCATCAAAGGTTTTGCCATAACCTTGATGATTGGTATTGTAACATCTTTCTTCACGGCTGTTTATGTTTCGCGGGTAATTGTTGAGTGGATGACCCGTAAAGGGGATGCCAGTAATATTTCGTTCGATTCGTTTATATCCCGTGCAATTAAGAAACGCAAGCAGTTTGAATTTGTAAAGAACAGCCGTATCGCCTACCTGACATCTTCTGCGATTATTGTATTGGGTTTTGGTTTGTTAATCTTTAAAGGTTTAAACCTGGGCGTGGATTTCAAAGGAGGCCGCGCTTATGTTGTTACATTCAACAAACCAGTTGTGGCTACCGACCTGAAAATTAAACTGAGTGAAACGTTTGATAATGCCGGTACCGAGGTAAAAAATTACGGCACTAACTCAGCTGTAAAAATTACAACATCATACCTGATTGATGATGACAGTGATCTGGCTGATGAAAAAGTTAAACAAACCCTTATTGAAGGCTTACAAACCATTACCGGTAAGCGGTATACGGATCAGGATTCAAAACTGGATGATGAACATTTTATTATCGCAAGTTCATCAAAGGTTGGAGCATCGGTGGCGGATGATATTAAGAATTCTGCATGGGAAGCAAGTTTGTTTTCGCTGATAGGTATTTTTGTTTACATCCTTATTCGTTTCCGCAAGTGGCAATACAGTGCAGGGGCAATCATCGCTACGGTTCATGATACACTGTTCGTGTTTGCCGCCTTCTCCATTGCAGGTTTCCTTGGGCTTAGCTACGAAGTTGACCAGGTATTTGTGGCGGCTATCCTTACCATTATTGGATATTCAATTAACGATACGGTGATCATCTTTGACCGTATTCGTGAATACATTGGTTTTGGGGCCACTCACGATAAGCATAAAATTGTAAACGATGCCATTAACGATACATTGGCCCGTACCATTATTACAGCAGGTACCACTTTGTTGGTTGTGGTTGTTTTATTGCTGTTTGGCGGACAGGTGTTGTCGGGTTTTGCATTCGCCTTATTTGTGGGTGTAGTAGTGGGTACATACTCTTCCGTATTTATTGCGGCACCGGTTGTACTTGACCTTGATAAGAGTGAATCTGCTAAAAAAGAAGTAAAGAAAGTTGCCGTAACGGCCTAAGACTAACTAAATTCAGATAAGAATAAGGTACTGGTAAATCCAGTACCTTATTTTTTTATAAGCAGCGCCAATTTGGGGTGATGTACTTACTGAGCTTTCTCTACCCGCAATCCTACCGATAAAATGCCCGGCAGGGAATCAACACGCATAAACTGTTCAAAGCGCATGGTGTAGGTGCCGGGCTTGCTGAAGGTGTATCCCTCCAGTATTGGAAATTTATGTTCGTACACATAACCGATACCACTTTTACCTAAGGGCCTGCCTGTTTTCCGGTCAAAAAGAAACTCGGATTTCAGACTCTTCTCAAATGTCGTACCGGTGCTGTCGGAAAGGTAATAGGTAAAATAAATGTTGGCATTCGGGTAATCGGCTTCATTGCGTATGGTTATGAAGAGATTGTATGTACTTTCAGTGTCTTCAATGTCAAAATCAAAGGCAGGTTTTTCAGAGACAACCCAAGAACGGTTTCTGAAATCATTATTTTTCTCGTAAAGTCTTTGATGGTCACATGCCTGGCAAACGATAACCAGTAAAAGGAAAAGAAATAATATTCTCATTGTTGATTTCGAGGTTGGTTTGGATTCCTCCTTTTATTCTTTCTTTTCTTTTTCTTCTTTCCTGTTGTTCGTTGATATTTTTTGTCTAACCGCTCAAGATCACTGTTAAGCGTTTGAACCGAAACTTTTGCTTCGGCAACATCAGCAATCAGCGTTGCAGGTTTCTTGCCGGCACGGTTCAACTCCAGGATCTGATTTACCCGGTCAACATTGAGCGGATACCAGGTATTTTCTTCACTAAAACCAAACCACATAATTTTTTTGAAGATGTCGGTTTTTTGAAGACGAGCTTCGCCCTGCTCTGTTAACAGTGGCGTTTCAATTTTTGGAATATGTTGAAGCGCCTCCATATAGGTTTCCAGTTCGTAATTGAGGCAGCACTTCAGTCGGCCACACTGGCCTGATAATTTACTGGGGTTGAGCGACAAATTCTGATAACGGGCGGCACTGGTGGCTACATTTTTAAAATCGCCAAGCCAGGTAGAACAACACAATTCGCGTCCACATACACCGATTCCACCTAATCGTCCAGCCTCTTGGCGTAAACTGATCTGCCGCATTTCCACACGAATTTTAAATTCACCGGCAAGAATTTTTATTAACTCACGAAAGTCAACGCGTTCTTCCGCTGAATAGTAAAAAATTGCTTTTGTGTTGTCGGCCTGGTACTCCACATCCGAGAGTTTCATGTTCAACTTCAACTCCCTGACAATTTCGCGTGTGCGGTAAAGGGTGGGCAATTCTCGTTTTTTTACTTCCTCGAATTTTTCCAGGTCCTTGGTGTGCGCCAGCCGGTAGATTTTCTTTATCTCATTGTCGTTGGCGATTTTCTTCTTCTGCATTTGCAGTCGCACAAGCTCGCCCTGAAGGGATACAAAACCTAGATGATGGCCGTTCGGAATCTCCACAATCACGGCATCGCCCGTGGTAAGGTGAATTTTATCGATGTTTCGATAAAAGTCTTTTCTCCCGTTTTTAAAGCGAACTTCTACAATATTGAAAGAGTCTTGCCCGGGCATTTCCATATTGGAAAGCCAATCGAACACATTCATTTTATTACATCCGCCTGTCTGGCAGGCTCCGTTATTTTTACAACCGGCTACCTTTCCATCTATTGATGTTCCGCACGCACAACCCATAGTATATTTGTTGAAAGGCTGAATTTTTAGTGTTTACTTGAAGCATCTGGCCGGAAATTCAGCAAATCCAGTCCGATATCATTTCTGAAATATAATTCTTCCCACTTAAGTTTAGCAACATCACGATAAGCTTTTTCGCGGGCATCCGAAATACTTGTACCCATGCCCGTTATGGCCAGCACACGTCCTCCATCGGTAAGAATATCGCCACCGGAGTACTTCGTTCCTGCATGGAAGGTCATCGCTTCATGCAATTCCTTAATTCCGTGAATAACTTTTCCTTTGGCATAATCACCGGGGTAGCCTCCTGAAACCATAACTACTGTTACTGCAGTTTGTACATCAGTTTCAATGTGGTTACCCTTTAGCTCGACTTTAGCCGCGGCAAGTAGCAGGGGTACCAAATCATTTTTTATGCGAGGTAAAACAGCTTGTGTTTCCGGATCACCCATTCTGGCGTTGTATTCAATCACGTAAGGCTCTCCATTGCAGTTCATGAGCCCGATGAAAATAAAGCCCCGATAATCAATTCCTTCACGTTGCAAGCCGGCAATTGTTGGCTTAACAATCCGCTCTTCTACTTTTTGCATGAAGTCTGCCGATGCAAAAACTACAGGAGAAACAGCTCCCATACCGCCCGTATTTGGGCCGGTGTCACCTTCGCCAATGCGTTTATAGTCTTTGGCTTCTGGAAGAATAACATAATCCTTTCCATCGGTGAGTACAAAAACCGATAATTCGATTCCTGATAGAAATTCTTCTATCAGCACCTTTGTGCTGGCCTCACCAAATTTTTTATCAACAAGCATTTCGCTGATTACTTGCTTTGCTTCTTCCTTGTCGGTTGTGATGATTACTCCTTTGCCTGCAGCAAGTCCATCAGCTTTTAATACAAGGGGAGGAGTGCAATCATTCAAGTAAGCTATAGCGGCTGAAAGTTCAGCTGCCTGAAATGTTCTTGCCTTTGCCGTTGGAATGCCGTTACGCAACATGAACTGCTTGGAGAAATCTTTACTGCCTTCCAACTGTGCGCCCGTCTTATCAGGACCAACTATGGATATGGTTTTAAGCTTGGGATGTTGCTCGAAAAAATTACGAATACCTTTTACAAGCGGAACTTCCGGCCCAACAACAATCAGTTCAATGTGATTTTCGGTGCAAAAAGAACCCAGTTTTTCAAAGTCGTCAACCCCAATCGGCACATTTTGCGCGATGGAGGCAGTGCCGGCATTACCGGGGGCAACATATAAGCTATCACAAAGGTTGCTCTGCTTTATTTTCCATGCGAAGGCATGTTCCCGGCCTCCGCTGCCAATAATCAATATGTTCATGCTGAAAAAGTAAAAGGCCTCAAAGATATGAATTTGAGGCCTTTAGAAAGTATGGGATGGGTTTTAATTAATGTGCGTATTCGCTCATAAAATGAATGCGCATGAGCCTGATTTCTTCTTCGGAATAGTCAGCGAGTGAATCATCGTTAAGTGCCGCATCGAGACTATCGGTTTCGGCATTCATGAAATAATCGTGGATATCATCCTGCTTTTGCGGATCGATTAATGCCTCCAAGTAGTAATTCAGGTTTAACTTGGTGCCTGAGTAGCATATGTTCTCAATTTCGGTAAGCAGTTCTTCAAACGACAAGTGTGTTAACTCCGCTATCTCTTCCAGGTCAACTTTCTTATCAATTTGCTGAATAATCAGGATTTTTGTTTTCGACTTATTTACCGATGACTTAACCACAACTTCGGTTGCCGTCTCTATCTCGTTTTCTTCAACGTAGTTTTGAATCAGCTCAAGAAACTCTTTTCCAAACTTGTTGACTTTTCCCATTCCAACACCATTCACGGACGCCAGGTCCTCTTTGGTTATTGGATAGGTGGTGGCCATTTCTTCCAATGAAGGATCCTGGAAGATTACGTAGGGAGGAAGATTTTTTTCCTTGGCAATTTTCTTACGCAGGCTCTTTAACATTTCAAAGAGTGCGCTGTCGTATGATTTGGCGTTTACCGGTGCTCTGTCCGTTGAAACTTCTTCGTCCTCTGCATCCGTTGTAAAGTCGTGATCGCGTGCCAATTCAATCGGCATGGGTTTCTTAAGAAATGCCTCACCACGTTTAGAGATTTTAAGTACGCCAATATTTTCAATGTCCTTATCCAGGTATTGGTAAATCAGGGTTTGTCGTATAACCGATTTCCAGAAATCCGCATCTTCATCGCTACCTGTTCCAAAAACAGTCAGATCAAAATGTCCGTAACTCTTTACATATTCATCTTCAATACCACGAATAACGTTGACGAGGTGATTCAACCCAAACCGTTCATTGGTTTGCTTCACTGCATTTAGAACGGTTACTACGGCTTCGGTGCCATCGAATCGTTCGCGCGGATGCACGCAATTGTCGCACATACCGCAATTATCTTCCTTGAATTCTTCACCGAAATAGTGAAGGAGTTGCCGCCTGCGGCAAACCGGTGATTCAGCGTAATACTCCATTTCCTGGAGCAGTATCCGCGCGTTTTCCCGTTCTTGAACAGATTTATCTTTATTGAATTTTTCAAGCTTGTTCAAATCGTTGTGGCTGTAGAACATCAGGCAATAGCCTTCCAGCCCATCGCGCCCAGAGCGACCGGTTTCCTGATAATATCCTTCAAGCGATTTGGGTACATCGTAATGCACAACGAAACGAACATCAGGCTTATCAATGCCCATACCAAAAGCAATGGTGGCGACAATGATATCCACTTCCTCATTTAGGAAGTCATCCTGATTTTTTTCACGAACATCCGGATCCAGACCAGCGTGATAAGGTGCGGCTTTAAAACCATTTACGCTTAAAAGGTTGGCAATTTCTTCAACTTTTTTTCGACTCAAACAATAGACAATGCCCGACTTGCCTTTGTTGTCGCGCATGAATTTGATGAGTTGCTTTTTGGTTTCTTTTTTGGGACGTACTTCGTAGTAAAGATTTTTTCGGTTAAAGGATGAAAGAAAGATATCAGCTTCTTCCATCTGAAGATTCTTCTGAATGTCGAGCTGTACCTTAGGTGTTGCTGTAGCCGTAAGCGCCACAACCGGAAGGTTGCCCAGTTGTTGAATCATGGATTTAATCTTCCGGTATTCGGGCCTGAAATCGTGTCCCCATTCAGAAATACAATGGGCTTCATCTATGGCAACAAAGGAAACATTAACTTTTTTTAGAAACTCAATGTTTTCCTCTTTGGTTAAGGATTCAGGAGCCACATAGAGCAATTTAATGACTCCGTTAACGCAATCCTTCTTCAATCGCGTTATTTCACCTTTTGTGAGTGTGGAATTAAGAAAGCGCGCATTCACTCCATAACCAAACAACTGGTCTACCTGATTTTTCATCAAGGCAATCAAAGGTGATATTACTATAGCCAAACCATCCGAAATCAAAGCGGGTAATTGATAACATAATGATTTGCCCGCACCGGTGGGCATTATTACAAAAGTATTTTTACCGTCTAAAATGTTACGAATAATGATTTCCTGATTACCCCGAAAAGTGGAGTAACCAAAAACCTCTTTTAGCTTAAGTTTTAATTCATCTTTCTCTTCAGCCACCATCATAGTCATTCAACTCAAAAAGTTATTGTCATTCTTATATCTTTGCCTGTATCAAAGCTAATTGCCGAAACGGAATTGAATATAGCAAAAAATATCAAAAACATTGCACGAGAAGTATTATTAAATGAATCCCGGGCAATTGAAAATCTGGTAAACTATATCGACAACGATTTCGAAGAATGTGTTCGGGAAATTTATTCTTCAAAAGGCCGTGTTGTCGTTACAGGAATTGGTAAAAGTGCCATTATTGCCAATAAAATTGTGGCAACACTCAACTCCACCGGTACCCCGTCAGTATTTATGCATGCCGCAGACGCTATTCATGGCGATCTGGGAATGATTTTGAAAGAAGATATTGTGATCTGCATTTCAAAAAGTGGCAATACACCGGAAATTAAGGTACTTGTTCCGTTGCTAAAACGCAGGGGTTCAAAACTTGTTGCTTTGGTCAGCAACACAGATTCATACCTGGCTCAACAGGCAGATTTCATACTCAACGCCACCATTAATGAGGAAGCTTGCCCCAATAACCTGGCGCCCACCACCAGTACTACGGCTCATTTGGCTTTGGGCGATGCCTTGGCGGTAAGTTTATTGGAACTACGCAATTTTACACCGGCTGATTTTGCTCAATATCACCCTGGTGGATCATTGGGCAAGCAATTGTACCTTAAAGTATCAGATATTGTAGCTGGAAATGCCATACCTGTGGTAAGGCCTCAAGCCGCACTAAAGGAGGTAATCATTGAAATTTCATCGAACCGATTAGGTTGTACGGCTGTGGTGGATGATGACCGGAAACTGATGGGTATAATAACGGATGGTGATTTGAGAAGAATGTTACAAAAAGACAGTAATCTCGAGACCATTAAAGCTAAGGATATCATGACCGCTAACCCCAAAACGATAGCCAAGGACGAGTTTGCCGTAAAAGCACTTCACGAAATGCAACAAAGCAGCATTACGCAGCTTGTAGTAGTTGATAATGGCCAATTGACAGGTTTTATCCATTTACATGATTTATTAAAAGAGGGAATAGTATAACCCTTATTAGCCAAGCATGAAAAATAATCTTTATGTAGTGTTAATGGCCGGTGGCGTTGGTGTGCGCTTTTGGCCCTATAGCCGCAATGCAAAGCCCAAGCAGTTTCTTGATGTACTTGGTACAGGAAAATCGCTTCTGCAATCCACTTACGACAGGTTTCTGCCCATTTGTGCGAAAGAAAATATTTTTGTTGTTACACACGAGGAGCATGCTCATCTGGTACAAGAGCAACTTCCCGACATTGATAGCAGCCAGATACTGGCTGAGCCGATGCGCAAAAATACAGCAGCCTGCATTGCTTATGCGAGCTATAAAATACGCCAGCGCGATAATGACGCGGTTATTGTTGTTAGCCCAGCTGATCATTTGATTCTTAAAGAGAGTGAATTTCAAAGCACCATATCCAAAGCTGCTGATCAGGCCCATGACCACGACAAATTAATTACGTTGGGCATCACACCTTCCCGGCCAGAAACCGGCTATGGATACATCCAGTTTCTTCCGGAGAAGAAAATATTGAAGAAGGTAAAAACCTTTACTGAAAAGCCGGAGCTATCGTTGGCGAAGAAGTTTATAGAGAGCGGGGATTTTGTATGGAACTCCGGAATTTTTATTTGGGGTGTGCAAGCCATTATCACAGCTATTCAGGAACATTTACCGGAAATGGCCGAAGTGTTTGAGGAAAATCTTCAACAACTGGACACCGATCAGGAGAAAAAGGCTATCCTGAAGATTTATACGCAATGCAAAAGCATCTCGATTGATTATGGCATCATGGAAAAAGCCACCAATGTTTATGTGTGCCAGGCTAACTTCAGTTGGTCCGATCTTGGTTCGTGGAATTCAATTCATGACATTTCTCCGAAGGATGGAGACAACAACTCCATTGTCGGCCAGGCATTGGTTTACGATACACGAAATTCCATCATCCGTTCTTCAACCCCGGGTAGGTTACTCGTTGCCCAGGGTTTGAATGGCTACCTGATTGGTGAGTTTGGTGATGTAATTATAGTTTGTGAGAAAGAGCGGGAAGATTTATTCCGTCAATTCGTAAACGATGTGAAGGCGATGAAGGGTGGGGGGGAGTTTTTGTAAACGAATTACGAATTACGAATTACGAATTTTCTGCCGCACCACTTCATAGATGGCAATACCAGCTGCTACAGAAACATTCAATGAGCCAATCTCTCCTTTCATCGGAATTTTGACCAGCTCATCTGCGCTTCGTAATAAGGCATCTGAAATGCCATCTTCTTCTGATCCCATAATCAACGCCACCGGACCTTTTAGCTCAATCTCATAAATAAGTTTGGTGGCTTTTTCCGTACACGCTACAACTGCAATTCCGCTTTCGCGAAGGTAGGTAACGGTTTTCTTCAGATCTTTTTCGCGACAAACCGGCAAATGATTCAATGCTCCTGCAGAAGTTTTCATGGCATCGCTTGTAATCGGGGCGTTGCCTTTTTCCGGGATAATCAGGGCATCAATACCGGCACATTCTGCCGTGCGGGCAATGGCACCAAAATTTCGAACGTCTGTTATCTGGTCAAGCATCAGCAAAAATGGTTCACGGCCTTCGCTAAAAGCTGCGTGAACAATGTTGTCGAGCGAAGCGTATTCAACGGAAGAAAGCAAACAAATTACGCCCTGGTGATTTTTAGTGGTTAGCCTGTTCAGCTTCTCTTGCGGCACATACGTAAACGTCATTCCATTCGAGCGTAAAAGTTGTAAGAGTTCGCGTACCAGTTCGTTTGAAATTCCTTTTTGGATGAGAATGCGTTCAATCTGGCGTCCGGCTTTAATCGCCTCCATAACGGCACGGGTGCCGTAAATCATGTCGGATTTGGTCATGGCTTAAAAGTACAAACCATTCGGCAGAATGTATCAAAAACGGGCTTTACGCCACAGGTCGATCATCTCATACCACTTGGCCTCGTAGGATTTATCGCGGAGCAAAACAAAGTTTTCAGGGTCAAAAATAGTAGAGGCTTTTACAAAGGTGAACTTGCCGGTGAAGTCTACGGTTTTGTACTCCCAAACTTCCCGGTCGCCAAAAAGGTATACCGCTTGCGGAAGGCCATAAATAATATAAATCATGCCACGATCTGTCTTCCAGCCTTCCTTGTACGAGCTGAAATAAATATTGGCTTGCTCAACCCTTCGGAAGTAACTCCGCATGAATATCCTGGCCCGATCGGTATTTCCGGTAATGCTTAAAATTGCTTTATCGAATTGGGCTTTGCTATCGCCTGCTGCGGCCAGTTTACTGTATTCAGTTTTGCTGCAGATGTATACCATGGGACCCACCAAACTTTGGAGCATACCTAGTTTAGGGTAGTCATCCTCAACCCTGAAAGCAACACCAGCTGTAGATGCGGTATCTTGCTGTACCAGGTATAAACCTTTTTGAGTGAATGAGAGAATCGTGTCGGGTGGTTTAGTGAATATGGAATCTGGTTTAAGCAATGCTGAAACACGGGCCTGCGTGGTGGAGAAAGGAGGTGCGGCTGGCGGAAATGTTTCACTGTATTGTGAAATGATCAGTGGTTTGTCCTTATCGAAACCAAAGAACGTTACCGGGGTATTTAAGCGAACATAATTTTTAACGTTAGTGCTATTATCTTGTATAAGGTAGGCGGTGGCTGTTTCCGGAATTTTTTTGTAGAAGATGGTCATTAACCGCTTGGTGTTATCCACCACCTTGGCAACCGCGTATTTTCCGGCTGCACTATTGTCTAGCGTTACCTTACCGGTTTTTAGAGCCTCTGTTGTGACAACCGGAGATACGGCTGTTACGGCAGTGCCCTCTTTTTCAAGAAGGTCTTTGCGGATTTCCCACAAAATATCATATGTAAACAAGTTAACAGCTTCGCCACTTCGCTCGAGGGAATATTGAATTTCAATCTGGTTGTTGTGATGAACAATCTTCCAGTGAAGGTAGTGGGGTTGATCGGGGTAATAGATGTAATTGTAATTAATGGATTGAAGCCCTTGTGAATATCCACCTGAACAGATAAACAGGGTGAATAGGATCATCAGCCAACCCGGTATAATCTTTATTCCGCTATTTTTACGCACGCAATCCATATGGCTAAGATATATACAACCGAAATAACATCCGAAAATATTCCATCGGATAACCCTATTCATCAACGTTTATTCAAAGCATATGTTGCAGCGTTGCCCTACGTAAAGGGCAATGTGCTGGAGATTGGTTGCGGAGAGGGGAGAGGCATTGCCTTGCTGAAACCAAACACCACTGGTTTTACAGCAGTTGATAAGATCGATGATGCACTCAAAGCACTCCGGCAAAAATTTCCGGATGCTAGATTTATGGCGATGAATCTTCCACCACTTCATGGGTTGCAGGATAATGCCTATGATTGCGTGATCAGTTTTCAGGTTATCGAACACATTCAAGATGACCGGTTTTTTCTGAAGGAGATTAACCGCGTACTGAAGCCGGGCGGAATAGCGTTGATCACCACACCGAACAAAAAACTTTCGTTAAGCCGAAACCCCTGGCACATACGGGAATATTTTGCCGAAGAATTACAGCGGCTGGCTGCTGAAATTTTTGATAGCGTTGACCTGAAAGGGATTACCGGAAACGAGAAGGTTATGCTGTACTATGAACAGAATCGAGTATCGGTGAACGGCTTTATGCGGTGGGATATTTTTAACCTTCAATACAAACTTCCAGCGTGGCTTTTGCGGATTCCGTATGAATTAATGAATCGTTTAAACCGAAATAAACTTCAATCGGGTAATGATGAGCTTGTACAAAGTATTCGTCATGAGGACTATGTTGTTACCGATCAGGCAAACGAAGCGTTGGATTTATTTTTGATTGTTAGAAAAAAACTAAAACCTCCAAGGACTTAGGACCTTGGAGGTTTTGTAGACCTTGGAAGATTTATAATTGACTACCGCTGAATTTCAGCTGCATGCCGCTCATAGGCATCTTCAAATCGTTGGGCCAAATCGTTTTCACCGTATTTGTAGAGCACACGCTGAAGCTCACCCAGTACCGCAACATTGTTATACAGGTCACGGTTGATTTGTCCTTTACGGATCATATAACCGGCCATTTCATCTACCCGGCTGCCAATAACCGTTGCGATCTCAATAGCCTTTTCCGTTTCGCCTACTTCCATCAACAACTCAACGCTGAGGGCATTGGTGAAATCATATGGAACGCCAACGTCAGGCATTTTTTCAAGGCCAAGCAGCAATATTTCCCGTGCCTTCTCTTTGTTGTCTTCCGCAATCAACGCTCCCGCCAGTTCATTAAATGTTGAGCGGTGATTTTGAACAAAGCTTCTATAGTCTACACTGAAGTATGCTTTCGGATCATCCAATCCGCGGAAGCGGAACTTTTCAGTAATATTCTTGTAAGAAATTTCGGTGTTCACCAACCTGTTTTGTGGAGTAGGGTTGCGAATCGGTAAAATCCTGAAGGCATTACCCTCAATTACAATAAATGGTTTCAGATCAATATTGAATTGTTCAAGTGAGGTATTGTTTACATAAATAGGACGTTCCCAATTATTGGTTAATAACAGATCGATCAAGGCCAGGTCTTGCTTGAAGAGGCTGTTTCCTTTTACCCGCAGTCTTATTTCAGGTACCATTAAATCCTGCATGCTTTCCGGAACAATGCCCAATGATTTTACATGGGTTGTGTCAACCCTCAATATCAATTCCTTTGATGGTACCATGTTGGTGGTTCCGTATTGAGGATGAATCAGGTTTTTACTTTCACGCTTAATCAAATCAATGTAGTCCGCCAGGTCGATGCTTTTGATCCCTGTTTCGTAATACATCAGGCCATCGTTGTAACCGCCTTGACGGTAATGTTTTTCAGTAAGCGTGTAGGGGAAGGGCTCCGATTCGTAATGCTTGCGCATGCTTTGGGCAATGTACCAATCGGTATTGTAGTAGCTCAATACTACTACGCGCACATCGGTGCGAACACCTTCAACTTCTTGGGCATACCATAAGGGGAAGGTGTCATTATCACCCCCGGTGAAAAGGATTGCATTTGGTGCACACGACTCCAGGTAGTTAGCGGCAGAATCTACCGAGAAGAAACGGTTGGAGCGGTTGTGATCATCCCAACCTTCAATGGCCATAAGGGCCGGGGCGGTAAGCCCGATTAAAGTAGCGGCAATGGCTGAAGTCTTATGATTTTTTAACAATCTGCCCAAGCCATCAGCTATCGCCATTACCCCAAAGCCAATCCAGAAACAAAATGCATAATACGAACCTGCGTAAATGTAGTCGCGCTCTCGTGGTTCGGAGGGTGGTGAGTTGAGGTAAACCACCAACGCTACTCCGGTAAGGATAAATAACAAGCCTACTACAGCAAAGTTTTTCTTGTCGTTGAGGTATTGGTAAACCAGTCCGATCAATCCGATCAGCAATGGAATCATGAAGAAATTGTTCCGTGCCTTGTCTCTCGAAACCATTTCGGGCACTTCTTCGAACCAACTGCTGGGGCCGATCCAATCGCCACCAATTTCGTCCGTTTCACGACCGGCAAAATTGAACATGAAGTACCGCACGTACATCCAATAGATCTGGTGAGAAAACATAAAGCCGATGTTATCGGCAAAGGTTGGCTTTTGCCCTTCTTTCAATCCAAGTTTTGATCGGTATAAGGCCTGGTGCTGCCTGTCGGTGCTATAAATGCGAGGTAAAATGGTGCTGTGATTCGGATCGTATACATACGAAATCTTCCGTTCGGCAATTTCGTAGCGGTCTTTTCCTTTGCGGTATTGTGGAGCACCCTCCTTAATGTCGACCACCTGGGCGGTAAAATACTGACCGTATAACAGCGGCCGGCTTCCGTATTGTTCACGCTTCAGGTAGCTTACAAAGCTCATGATGTCGGATGGATCGTTTTCATCGATGGGAGGATTATAGTTTGAGCGAATTACCACTACGGCATAGGAGGCATAACCAATAAGAATGAAAGCGGTGGAAAGCAAAAATGTATTCAGTGCCGATTTGTTGTTCACTTGCGTGTACCGGATGCCGTATATCAATCCTCCGATAATCAACAGACTAAAAAATATTACCCCTGAGCCAAAGAACATGCCCAATGTATTTACAAAGAACACTTCGAATTTACCGGCCAGTGTTGGCAGTCCGGGTATAATGAAATCGTTGATAAAGATGATCAGCAACCCACTCACAACTAGTGTCGCTACGATGCCCCACGTTGAAGGTTTATATCTTTTGAAATAGAAAATCAGGCCCAGGGCAGGAAGGGTAACCAGGTTCAACAAGTGCACGCCAATGGAAAGCCCAATCATGTAAGAGATCAGAATGAGCCAACGATTGGCTGTGGATTCATCTTCAATGACATCCCACTTTAACATAGCCCATACAACAAAGGCAGTAAACGCTGATGACATGGCATATACTTCGGCCTCCACAGCAGAAAACCATATGGAATCGGCAAAGGTATTGGCCAGTGCGCCAACTACGCCTGCGCCCATCAACAAAAGCGTTTTATCGAAAGGTTGATCATCCGGGTTGGTGATCTTGAGGAGCTTTCTTCCGAAAAGGGTAATCGACCAAAACGTAAACAAGGATGCGAACGCTCCTGAGAGCACGCTCATAAAATTGATCCAATAGGCAACCTTGGTAACATCGCCAAGAGCCAGGAAGGAAAACAACCTGCCCAATAGAAGAAATAACGGGGCGCCAGGCGGGTGAGGCACCTCCAGCTTATACGACACGGCAATAAATTCACCACAATCCCAATAGCTGGCCGTCTCTTCCATGGTAATCCAGTACACCGCCAGGGTGATCAGGAAAATAGTCCATCCGGTAAGGTTATTAATCTTCTGAAAATTCATGATTTATAAAGTTCAAATTAAAGGCCTGCCCAGCGTTTAGGCCCTGGCAGATAAAGGGGCGAAAATACTGATTTTGGGGTTATATTCTGCGCTAATGAATACTAACGGTAGTTCTGTATTATTTGTACACGATTATGTAGAAAACAAGCCACAAAACAAAGATTAAGACATAGGAGCTTACCACGATGAACCACACAATTTTCTTCTCTTTCCGGGCATAGTGATGGATGCCTCGCACCAGCAGGAACCAATAGACTACCTCAAAAACATTTAACGCGCGTAGCGGATAGGCATAGCGGGTGTCGATGGAATAATAATCGACAAGATTAATAAAAGAAAGGGGATAGAAGGCGCCAATGTCGTTATAGTGCGGGTCGGTTTGAACAAACAAAAACCAAAGAATTTTCAGCAGTTCCGGAAGAAAGAATATAAACTCAGCGCCTAAAACAACGCTCCAGCACTGGCTATAGGTTACCCGGTAACCATACATGAAACAACCTGCCCAGATCACGAAGGAGATTATGGTAAACTTCCACAGGTAAACCAAGGGCACAGAAATAAATTGCAGGGTGCTGATTAAACTTAAAATAGCACCTTCCGGCCGGTCTTGAAGGAACTCAAAGGCCGCAGTTTCGTTTTCAATGAAGGATTTTTTAATGTATAACAGCAAAAGTGTGAAGAGGCAGAGCAACAGAAAAAGAAGCCTTTTGTCGGCAGCGAATATTGATTTAGTTTCGTTTTCGTTTGGCATACAATGGGGCAAGCTTGGGTTCGGTAATTCTATGCGTAATACTGCTCAGATACAACTAATTGGCATGATCGTTTTAAGCTTAGTCGCCTGCTTGCCCGGCAAAGCACAGCTTGAAGCAAAAAAAGACACGACCATTATCCTGATTTCGGATCTGGGCGTTCAATTACAGTGCACGGAGGCACTCAACGATCTTTATAATTTTAAGTTTGCGGATGCCGAATGGAAGTTCAGGTACCTGCGCTACAAGTACCGCTGGCACCCGCTTCCGTATTTTCTCATGGGCCTTATTGAATGGTGGAAAATCATGCCCAACACCCGAAATGAATCGCACGATAAAGTGTTTTTGGCGTACATGGACAGCACCATATTAGTAGCCGAGAATTTATACAAAAAGCATCCCCCGTATAAAATCGAGGCGGCATTTTTTCTTTCTGCTGCCTATGGATTTAAAGGCCGCTTGTATTCCGATGAATACCGTAAGCAATGGACGAAGGCTGCTTCTGCTGCAAAGAGTGCCATGAAGTACCTGGAAGTTAGCAAGGAAGGGCAGGATTTAAGTCCGGAGTTGCTGTTTGGCGATGCCCTGTTCAATTACTTCGCTGCGTGGGTGCCCGAGAACTACCCTGCACTGAAACCCATCATGTGGTTGTTCCCAAAAGGTGACAAGAAACTAGGCCTTGAGCAGCTGAAAGAAGTTTCCTACAATGCTTTTTACACCCGCACCGAAGCCATGGTGTGGCTGATGCGGATTCTTAACAATTATGAGAATGATCAGGCAAGGGCCTTTCAGATCAGTGAGTATTTGTACGAAACCTATCCGGACAACCCCCTTTTTCATCGGTACTATGCGCGCATGCTTTATTCCGTTGGAAGATTTGCCAATGCTGAGCCGGTAAGCAAGGAAATTATTTCGCGCATCGACAGCAGTATGGTGGGCTATGAAGCTACCAGTGGACGGTATGCTGCATTTTTTTTAGGGCAGATCAGCGAAGCAAGAAGGGACTTGAATGAGGCAAAAAAATACTACGAATTGTGTGTGCGTTATGCCGAGGAGATTGAAGCCACCGACTCGGGTTACTACCTTTATTCGTTAATTGCCCTTGGAGAGATTGCCGAGAAGCAAGGGAATAAGGCTGAGGCAAAAAAGTATTTTAACAAAGTGAAGAAAAACTCCAAGCGTAAGGATGAAGCCTTTAAAGATGCCAAACGCAGACTGAAGAAGATGGAGCAAGTGGATTGATAAATGCAAACAATGAAAAAGTTTTTACGGGTACTAAAACCGCTTGCGCCATGTTTTGAAGTCTTGCTGCTCCCCATTTCAATCTTGGCAATTGTTTGGTTTCGGATTGCAAGGTACTGGGGTCTGAGAAATACACCGATTACAAGATTTCTGTTTCTCAAATTGGGCATGTATCCTGTAGTTGATCACTACTACGATCCGTTGTTCGATTACAGGCAACTCAGGGAGCAGAAGCCAAAAATCAGATTCGATTTTAATGTTACTGACCAGTTAAATGTGTTATCAAGATTTTCTTTTCGTGAAGAGTTGAGCGCAATGCCATTGAAAAAACCCGTTGGACAATCTTTACAGTATTACTACGACAATGGATCTTTTGGTGCAGGAGATGCAGAATTTTATTACTCACTAATTCGGTTGGTTAAACCAAAAAGAATAATTGAGGTTGGTTCTGGATTTTCAACCCGGGTAGCTATAGCTGCAGTCCGGGAAAACAGCAGAACAGATTCAGCGCACGTATGTGAAATTACATGTATAGAGCCATATGAAATGCCTTGGTTGGAACAAACTGGTGTGAAACTCCTAAGAACCAAAGTGGAGGAACTATCGCCTGACATTTTTGATCCTTTGGAAGATGGCGATATCTTGTTCATCGACTCTTCCCATATAATCAGGCCGGGTGGCGATGTTGTAACTATAATTCTTGATGTATTGCCCCGACTAAAAAGGGGAGTATATGTGCATTTTCACGATATCTTTATTCCTGATGATTACCCTGTAGCATGGTTAAGAGATGATTTCAGGATGTGGAATGAGCAATATATACTGGAGGCATTTATGATTGATAATAATTTGTTTGAAGTAATTTGCATGATGAATTTCCTGAGGAAAAATCATTTTGAAATTTTGAAAAGTGTATTTCCTGTGTTGGAAAAACAGCCTGATCGTGAGCCAGGTTCTTTTTGGGTAAGAAGGAAATAATTGCGCGATGGAATTAAGGGATTTAATTACTACCCCATTACTCCTCCTTTTAATTTACAGTGTGGCTTACTTGGTTCGCCCGTTAATTACAGACGACCTTACCAGAAGGTATTTTTACCCTGCACTTACCATACGAATTTTTAGTGCGCTTGCGATCGGGTTCTTATATCAGTTTTATTATTCTGGTGGAGACACATTCAATTACCATTCGCATGGCAGCCGACACATTTGGGAAGCTTTTATGGATTCACCCATGCTGGGTTGGAAGTTACTTACATCGAATGGAGAAATTATATCCGGAGCTTATAAGTACACTTCAAAGATTGTTTTTTTTTCCGATCCAGCTTCATTTTTCGTGGTTCGGTTGGCAGCGATTTTTGATCTGCTCACATTTTCATCCTATTCGGCTACTGCGGTGTTGTTCTCGGTATTGAGTTTTTGTGGTGCATGGCTGCTATTCCTCACATTTTATAAACAATACCCCCACCGTCATAAATGGATTGCGATAGCCACATTGTTTATTCCGTCTGTCGTGTTTTGGGGTTCAGGATTACTAAAAGATACAATTACACTTGCCGCTATTGGTTTCCTTACTTACGCCACCCACCAGTTGTTTATTCAACGGAAGTTTTCGATCGCATCAGTTTTGCTTTTTCTCGTTAGCATATGGATTATTTTTTCAGTTAAGAAATATATCCTGATGTGTTTCTTGCCGGCATTATTACTTTGGATTTATACCCGCCAGTTAACCATGATTCGGTCTTTGGTGTTGAAGATTCTCATTGTTCCGGTCATTTTATTTTTTCTAGTGGGCTCAGGGTATTATGCCGTTTATCTTGTAGGCGAAAGCGACCAGCGTTATTCAGTAGACCGTATTGCTGTTACAGCTCAAATTACAGCCTACGACATTGGTTTTTATTCAGGTAAGGATGCCGGAAGCACATATTCCATTGGTGAACTGGACGGCACATTCGGTAATATGATCGGCAAGGCACCACAGGCAATAAATGTTTCCCTCTTCAGGCCTTACATGTGGGAGATACGAAATCCTCTCATGGCACTGACGGCCACAGAAAGTATTCTCCTGCTGTTTTTCACCTTGTTTGTGATCCTAAAATGCCGGGGTAAACTTATCAGAACGCTAAATGATCCTACTATTTTATTTTGCTTGATCTTTAGTCTCACATTTGCATTTGCTGTTGGCGTGTCAACATTTAACTTCGGAACGTTGGCGCGCTATAAAATTCCCCTCTTACCTTTTTTTCTATTGGCCCTTGTTTTAATTCTGGATTATTCAAACAACGAGAGAAACCGCCCAGTGTTAGAAGCAACAGCGTAATGATCAACCACGGTTTTTCTCCCGGCAATACCAAGTTTACATCTCAATTCAGATTGTTCAATTAACAGACTTAAACACGTAACCCACTCATCTTTTGAAGCACAAAGAAATCCATTGACACCATGCTCAATTATTTCAGTATTTACCCCAACGGGTGACATGATGGTGGGTATTTCAAGAGCCATATATTGAAGACCTTTAAGCCCGCATTTTCCCTTCGACCATTCATCATCGGGCAGCGGCATAATGCCAATATCGAAAGTAAGCAGGTCGTTAATTTCGTTGGCCAGGTTCCAGGCTTTTCCGGTTATGGCAAGCCTTTCGTTTTGGTATTGACTGTCGCCAATCACACGAATGGCCACCCGGTCGCCATATTTATTTTTGATTAATTCTAATGCGGGCAAAGCTTCTTTAAAATGATCGATGGTAGTTTTACTCCCGCTCCATCCGATGGTTACAACTGGATTTGTTTCCCTTTTTTTTGGCACATACAGTTCAGTATCAATGGTGGTTGGTATAATCTTTACAGATGGATTAAACTGTAGGGCATAATTGGCAAGGTACCGATTACCGGCTACAACGGTATGGGCCAATGAAATGATGTGGGCTGTTTTTCCCGGATTCTTTAAGAAATTGAATTTTTTATTTGGGCTTGTTGATGAAACCTGTTGTAACCAAATGGAATCATCAAAATCAAAAATTATTTTAGCCCCCGATCGAGACAAAAGCTTTTCAAAAAAAGTGGTTCCAAGCATAAACGCCTCTCGCTGGATAAATATGAAATCATAATTGTGAACATGAATCAAATTGCTTAATCTTTTAATAAAGCTTTTAATCAATATCCATCCTTTGCCGAGGTATTTTCCTTGCGAATAAAAAATCTTATCGTCCCTTTCATTTAAGAGAAACGAATGGGCAATTAAGTAGCCCTTCTTGTGGAGCAGAGGCAAATATTGTTCGTAGCGAAAGCGTTGTGAGGGCGATCGCCCTTCGCGGTGCATGTCAAGGAATAAGATCGACTTCATTTAATCTTTCAGCCAGATGCGCGGGAGCTTCTCCAGTATTTCAATGTTTTCAAATTTTGTACTTTCCTTGCTTCCTGTAAGTTTGACCCAATCAGCCATCTTCTTGAGGCCTTCCGGTAGTGATTTGTAGGTAATATTCCCAAAGATCTGTTGGCATTTTGTGTGATCCGACCAGGCATGCACAACTTCATTTCTGGATTCAGTGTATTGGATTTCGCCAACTATTCCCATAGCCCTCATCACTTCTTGTGCAAGTATCTTAACTGTATAGTTTTGGTCGGCACCAACGTTGATAATTTCATTTCGGGCTTTTGGGTTCGTAACGGAGTTGGCCATCAAGGGAGCTATGTCCCCGATATAGCTGAAGGCACGTGTTTGCTCACCATCGCCAAAAATGGTTAGTGGTCTATTTTGCATCAGTTGGTTCATAAAAATGCCCACCACGTTTCGGTACTTATCGCCTATGTTCTGGTATTCACCATATACATTATGCGGACGAAAGATGGTGTAATCTAGTCCAAACATTTCATGGGCGCATTTTAGATCCTGTTCTACGGCAAACTTGGCCACGCCATAGGGATCTTCCGGTGCCGGAACCATGTCTTCGCGCAAGGGTAATTGTCCCTTTCCGTAAACGGCAATGGATGATGTAAAAACAAACCGTTCAATTTTGTGCTTTATGCTTTCGTTAATTAAGTTAATGCTGCCGATCAGATTGTTTTCGTAATTATACTTGCGAATAAAATGACTAAGACCTTCAGCGGCATACGCTGCCAGGTGGTAAACATAATTAAAGGAGTATTTTTCAAATAATTGTGAAACCAACTGCTGATCGTTAATACTACCTTTTACAAAGGTAGTGCCCTCTGGAATGTTTTCTTCGAAACCTCCGCTTAAATCATCAAGTATAATTACCTGATGCCCTAACTTTTGCACTTCCCGTGAAACGTGTGCGCCAATAAAACCTGCGCCTCCTGTAATTAATGATACTTTCAATTTTTCAAATATTTGGTGCAAATCTACTACAAAGCACAAAATGATTCTTTATTTGAATTGGTAATAAGTGGCTTCCGGGGATTTCCAAGTTCCGTAGGAGCAGACAAAAGGACTATCTTGCGCAATTACTTTTATCAGATTTTCAGTTGCTGTTAAATTTTAAGTTTATACGTGATTTTTTCCAAAGCCTCAAAGCCGAAGGCTCCTTTGCCAGGAATATAACACTGACCTTTTCTGGCAATACGATTGCTGTATTTATAGGGTTTTTATTTACTCCATTTATTACCCGGGTATATTCCCCGGAGGCTTATGGAATCTTTGCGCTATATGTTTCTGTTGTTCAGTCTATTTCGCTAGTGGCAACATTCCAACTAACACGGGCCTTTGTTTTGCCACAAAATGAAACTGAATTTGAGGATTTATTTACATGCACCTGGCTTACAGCATGTTTTATTTCTTTAGCAACAGCACTTGTTTTATTTCTTTTTCATATACCAATTTTCATCTATTTCAATGTTTCACTTCCTGAACTATTTCAGTGGTGGCCGGCTATTCCCATAGCGGTTTTTCTATATGCAGTAAATGACATACTGAAGAGCCGGAATGTGAGGAGAAAGACTTTTTCTCGTAATGCAGTCAACCAGATTTTCTCATCAACATCAGCAAGAGCAACTACATTGGTGTATGGCGTTATTACAAATGGCCATGCACCTGGGTTGATTTTGGGTGATTTGCTAACGAAAGTACTTGAGGTTTTTCTGTTGGCTGGCAAGGGACTGCTACTTGAACTAAAGGCAATTTTTACAGTACGAAGCAGAAAACTATTACAAATTATCTCAACCTATAAAGATTATCCTTTATATGTTTTGCCAGGTGTATGGATATTTATGTTTACATACCAGCTTCCGGTTTATGTGGCCACACTTTATTTTGACACTGCGCAGGCAGGTCAGTATAGTTTGGCCAACAGCTTGTTAAACCTGCCGCTTAACCTTTTGGCGGGATCAATTTCGCCCGTCTTTTTGCAGAAAATCGCTGAAACCTATAAATCAGATCCAGTAGAAGTACCAAGAATTGTAAGGCAATTATCAAACAGGCTCTTTATAGTTGGCCTTTTACCACTGGCAATTATTGTTGTGTTTGGTGATTTGATTTTTGCGGCACTATTAGGAAATCAATGGGTTGAGGCCGGTATTTTTGCGGGCTACATGGGCATCTATTCAATTTTCCAGGTTGTAAACCTGCCTCTGGCATCACTATATCGTATTTACAGCATTGAACGGTTAGGGTTACTGATAAATATACTTTCTTTTGTGCTCGGACTGGTTGCGGTAAGTTTGGGGGTTTGGAAAAATAATTTTGAACTGGGCATTCAGTTATTCAGCGTGACAATAGCTGCGAGTACTCTTTTAAGCACATTTATTTTGTTAAAAAAATCAGGATTGAACGGATTTAAAATGATAATGATGTGGTTGCTGTTGTTGTTTGCGGTACTTGGCTTATTGTTTGGATTTAGATTGCTAATTGAGTGGCTGGTATGAAAATTTTGCTAAAAGGTTATTATGGTTTTGGAAATCTGGGTGATGATATCCTTTTAGTCACTATCCATCATTTAATAAAAAAGAAGTTTCCGGAAGCTACAGTATCGGTTTTTTCCAACTATAACCCAAACCTTAAAGGGTTTGACCGACAGCGGGATTACAACACATATATAAATACTTTGGTGAGGGAAAAACTTGAGTTAATTGACTGGACGGATATAAAGGAATTTGATTTGGTGGTGGATGGTGGTGGAGGTGTATATTTTGATTATACTCAAGGTTCAGTAGTTCGTCAAATTTTTAATAATGTCTGCAAGGTAATGGGCGCATCAACTGTGCATACAGTAGATATGCTCATCCGAAAACTTCTAAGAAAACCTAAACGCTTAAACTTTGTAAAGCGTGCCGCATATGGCGTAGGCATTGGTCCTTACAACAGTTCATCCACTAACTTCTATCATCATTTAGTTGAGATTGGGTCAACCGATGTATTATATGTGCGTGATCAAACCAGTATAAACTACCTCAGTGCCTTTAAGTTTTCTGGACATAAAGGGTTGTGTGCTGACCTTGCCTTTTTATGTCCTTTATGGTCAGAAAGAAATAAACATACAGACAATAAGACCGATTTTGCAGGTAGGATTGGAATTATCTTGCTTGATTGGTATAACGGGCTGGATGGACATTTTACTGAATTTAAAGGATTTGCTGATCTACAACGTAAAAACGGAAACCGTGTAACGTTTTTTTCCTTTGATGAAAATTTCGATAAACGATACATTCAACTATTCAAAGATGATCAGTCCTTAGTAGTCTGGCGGCCGAATGATATGGCAATTGATGATTTCCTTAGTCTTCTCGCCTCACAGGATATTTTAATTTCGGCCAGGGCTCATGGAGTTATTATCGGCTCAATTTTAGGTGTGCCGACTGTAACGCTCGGAACATCTGATAAATTAGTAGAGGTTTCACGTATGTTCCCACGATGTACAACATTGCTGAACGAGCCAATAAACCTGGATACGCTTACGCAATGCGTTGACGATATAAAGCAGCATTATAAACAGCGTAAACAATCCGTGCGTCATGATGTATCTCAAAATACGCTGCTTGCCCAAAGTTCGTGGAATAATTTTTCAGGGTATTTATGACCTCACCCTATTTCAGTATTGTTATACCCGTATTTAATCGGTCAAGGCTGATTACCCGAACACTAAGGTCTGTATTGGATCAAACTTTTAGCGCATTCGAGGTTATTGTAGTGGATGATGGAAGTACAGATGATACAGTTAAAGTAGTCAGTCAAATTAAGGATAGGCGTATTCAGATTTATTCAAAAGAGAATGAGGAGCGTGGGGCATCGCGCAATTTCGGTGCCTCAAAAGCTAAAGGTATTTATATTAATTTCCTGGACTCAGATGATATTATTTATCCCCACTATCTTCAAACGGCATTTGATGCAAGCAAACGTCTTAATGAACCGGAAGTCTTTCACATCGATTATGAATTTATGGATACACAAGGCAGCAGAATTCCAAGAGGTTCACCGTTGCCGGAAGTATTAAACGATCATTTACTTAATAACAGTGAAATTAGTGTTCTGGGAGTTTTCCTGAAGAAAGAAATTGCCTTAAAGCATCAATTTCTATCACACCGCAGTGCCATTGTTGCAGAGGATTTATATGTATGGCTTACCCTCGCTACACGGTACAGATTTCATCATATACCAAAGGTTGCGGCTGCTATTGTGATTCATGATGACAGGAGCTTAAACAACAGGAACCCATTTAAATTCTTAAAAAGTATTTTACTGCTCAAGAAGGCATTGGCCGCAGACAAGTTTTTTATAACGTTTTATTCACGGCATCGGACTAATTATTTTTTTTCGAGATTTTTTGCACAGGTAGCCCTCATCTTTGCTGAAGAAAGGAAATTGCGTTGGGCATTGCGGTTGCTCAAAGAGGGTTTAGTATATTCTAAACGTTTAGTATTTTATAAAACTTTTTGGTCTACACTCAGGAGAGTGATTATTAATTTATTCACATGAAAAAATCTGGTTCAGAATGGAATAACAAGGATTTCTATCCTGACTTCTTCTCTCTATTTTATCACACAGCTTATTTTTCGCGGTTGCGACTTGTACAATTTATAAAGAAGTATTCACATGAACTGGATGGACGATTACTTGACTTTGGAAGTGGGGCAAAACCATACCGGAAACTGTTTCAGGTGACAGAATATATTGGGGTTGATATTGAAAAAAGTGGCCACCACCACGGGGATTCAATGGTTGATGTATATTATGATGGGAAGAATATCCCCTTTAATGCTGATTATTTTGATTCATGTTTTTCAAGCGAAGTATTTGAGCATGTGTTTAACCTTCCAGAAATCATACGGGAACTGAACCGTGTTATAAAGCCACACGGGAAATTGCTAATAACCATTCCATTTGCGATACATGAACATGAGACACCATACGACTATGCCCGATATACATCATTTGGAATAACTGACTTGCTGGAAAAAAATGGATTTGAGGTTATTCGTGTGGATAAAACAAACAATTACATTGAGGCTCTTTTTCAATTGATGGTTTGGTATGTTGCATCACTACTTTATAAAGGATTTAAGCCACTAACATTTCTTCAGCTACTATTTTTTGTAGCGCCACTTAACATTGCCGGATTAGTCTTATCAAAGCTTTTGCCAAAGCGGTACTCTTATTTTAGCAACTTGGTTGTTTTAGCAAAAAAAGTATGAGTCTGGGGTCACAAAAGCGAACCATCTTAATGGTTATTCCAAACTACGGTTACGGTGGCGCGCAACGTGTGCACACACAGTTGGTAAAAGGTTTCTTAAATGATTTTAATGTTGTTGAGGTAGTTTTTAATAATGATTATGCTGATGTATTCTCTGGAGCAGGTATAAAGGTTTCCCTTAATGTATATGGCGGGGACAATTTTTTCACGAAAGCATTGAATTTTTTAAAACGTTGCGTTAAGCTGAACAGACTTAAAGTGAAGTATAATTGCTGCGCCTGCATTAGTCATATGGAGGGAGCAAACTTCATAAACATAGTATCGGGCGGACCTGGGAAAAGAATACTATGCGTACATGGTTCTAAAACTGCAGATGACCCTAACCGGAAAGGGCTAATAAAGCTAATGGAAAATAAGGTTTTAATTCCTTTCCTTTTCAAGTTTGCCCACATGATAGTTGCCGTTAGTCATGGTATTGCTGCAGAACTGACCAGGCATTTTCAACAGGCTCCATCAAAGATTGCCGTTATTCAAAACGGAATTGACTTGACCTTGGTAAGGAAGTTGGCAGAGGAGAAACTGTCAGTTGAATATGACGTGATATTTTCAAAGCCTGTTATTATTTATAGCGGTCGGTTAGAACCTCAGAAAAACCCAGTTCCGGTAATTGATATTTTTGCTGGACTTACCCATCATAATAAATTTAATTTGCTGATTGTTGGAGATGGTTCTTTAAAAGCTCAGATGCAATCCCGGTGCGATGATTATGGCTTGGCCTATCAGGATTTTTCAGTCAATGGAATAGCAGTATCTTCAGCCAGTATTTATTTCACAGGATTTGTGGGTAACCCGTATAAATTTCTGAAAAGATCGTATCTGTTTCTGTTGACAAGTGATTTTGAAGGGTTTCCACTAGCCCCTTGCGAAGCACTTGCTTGTGGATTACCGGTTATGGCCACAGATTGTCCTACCGGGGTGCGTGAGATACTGTCTCCCTATGAAAAAGAAATTGAGTTTGAAGCCAGGTTACCTGAGTTTGCAGAATTTGGAGTGCTTATGCCCTTAATACGATCGGGTGACAATCAGAAGGAAGATGTTGAAATATGGCGAAGTACCATAATGAGCTTGTACGAAAATTTGAATACGGTAAAGGCCTATAAACAAAAATCACTTGACCGGGCCGAGGAATTATCGGAAGAAGAGTTTCTCAAAAATTGGAAAAAGTTGGTTGAGTTAATACTACAGGGTGGTAAGTTTGACGGATTTTAACCAGTTAGAATAATCATCTACTAAATAAGAAGGCGAATGGGATGGGGTGACATGATACTGAATGTTATTGAAAATAAATTCCGATTACGGTTACCATTACCACCAAAATTCAGGTGGTGGCTATCCCACAAATCTGAAATAGATTTCTGGGACAACTACTTTAAAAACGGGGGGCTTCATTGGAAGGCAAATTATGAGCTGAAATTTGACCCTCAATTACGCTTGCAGGATGAGTTAGCTTCTCTGTTACCGAAGAATAGACAAGAAGTAAAAATTCTGGATGTAGGGGCGGGGCCGCTTACATATGTAGGAAAGGTCCATCAGAATCTGAACATTAGTATTGAAGCAGTTGATCCGCTGGCCGTTTACTATGATAAACTTTTGAATAAGTATAATATCACCCCGCTTGTCAGAACTAAATCAGGTTCTGCTGAACAACTTTCTCTGCTCTTTCCGGCCAATTCATTTGATTTGGTTTTTGCTCGTAATTGTATTGACCACTCATATAACCCGGAAAAGGCAATTTTGGAAATGCTTACCACAGTAAAGGTCGGTTGTTATGTTTTACTGGCTCATATTCCCAATGAAGGTGAGAATGAAGGCTACCATGGGCTTCATCAATGGAATTTCAATGTTCGAAATGGTGATTTCATAATTTCTTCAAAGACTGGAGAAGTAAATTTTACTAAAAAATATTCTTCTGGTTGCGTTGTAGCTTGTTCAATTCTGACAAAAGATAATGTTGATTGGCTTTATACAAGCATTTTAAAATTGAGTTAGTGGTTATCGCCAATTTGCAGTTTGCCAACTAAAAATGAACAATAAAAGGAAAGTGTTGATAATTGATAACTCAACAGGGATTACAGGTGCCTTGCGATCAATTAATAACCTTACCTCAGCATTAACTGAAACAATTCGTTTTATCTATGCTGTTCAAACTCCTTTTTTAAATGACTATGTGAAAAGCAAGGGACTAAAATCTTTTCAACTTTCGTTTCTTGAAATCAGAAAAAACTGGACTGTTTTATGCTATCCTTTCATGCTGGTGATCAACACTATTAGGATATTACGAATCGTAAGGCATGAGCAGATAGATTTGATTCACGTGAACGATTTGTACAACATGTGCGGTGTATTGATAAAAATCATCCGCCCTAAAATAAAACTCGTCTATCACATCCGGTTATTGCCAAACTCCTATTCCCGGTTGCTTTACCCGGTTTGGATCAGAATTATTTCCCGATGGTCAGGTCGAGTAGTGGCCTGCTCAAATAGTGTACGTAATACATTACCTGAAGATGTGCAGCATAAAACCTTAGTAATTTATGATGCTACCGATATGGCAACACCAACCCACAAATCATTCGAAAAGTTGAATGAAGAACCTATTACAATGCTTTATCTTTCAAATTTTGTACACGGCAAAGGGCAAGAGTATGCCATTGAGGCATTTTCCAGGGCTTATAAATCCAACGATCGTTTAAGGCTTAAATTTGTTGGGGGTGACCTTGGACGAAGAAAAAACAGGTTATTTAAAGAGGCGCTTATCAACTCGGTAAAACAACAAGGGTTAGCAGATGTTGTAACGTTTTATGATTTTGTAGAGGATGTTTCCGGAGAGTTGGATCAGGCTGATATTTTTTTAAATTTTTCAGATTCAGAGTCATTCTCGATGACATGCCTTGAAGCACTAACAATAGGATTGCCTGTAATCGCAACGAATAGCGGAGGTCCGGCAGAACTAATCAATAACGGAGTAACCGGTATTTTGGTGACCACCGGCAATGTAGTAGAAATGACAGAATCGATTTTGTTACTTGCATCAGATGTGGAGCTTCGTACCAGAATGGGTAAGGAGGGTAGCAAATATGTTGCTTCTAAATTCAATCGTTTAAAAAGTGCGAAACAATTGGCTGATGTTTATAGTAAATTGTGGCAAAATTCTAACTGAAAATTTGGTCACCTTACAGACTTTTGCTGATTTAAGGGCTATGCACTTAATTCTTTTCTTATTGATCCTACTCTCTTTAAACGTTTTTGGACAATGTATTGGTGTAGATTTCCAGGGTAAGCCAAATGCTTGTATAAACGAGCAACTTGATTTTGTCAATACCACTCTTGCTGCTGATGATTTAGATTACGAATGGGATTTTTGCGCAGGCGATCTTCAAACCTCAGGCCATGCTGAAGGAGTACTAACCAATCCCAATTTTTTTCGTGCTCGCTCTGTACGTATGATTAAAGAGGGTAATAATTGGTATGGTTTTTCAATCAGTGCAACGGCTAATATTTTAATGCGACTTGACTTTGGTAGTGATTTTAAATCCACTCCAACGTTTACAAACCTGGGGAATATTTCTGGTGCCCTGTCATCTGCTTTTGGCTTTGATATAATCAAGCATAATGGTGTATGGCATATTTTTGTGGCAAATGGGGGAGCTTTAAATATTTTGCGCTTATCATTTAGTAATGGGATTGAGTCAACACCAACACTAAGTATATTACAAACCGCATCGGCTTTTGCTTCATCAATACCCAATTCAATTAAGCTAGTAACTGACGGGGGAAGTTTTTATGCTTTTGTTTCCACGGGATCCTCGGCAGCCAATACAAAACTTGTTCGATTGGATATGGGGACATCTGTTCTTAATCTAACCCCATCAACCACAGATATTGCGGTTCCGTCAAGCAATCAGTTGCGTGGCCTTTCGTTTGTGAAGCAGTGTGATCATTGGGTAGGGTTTGCAGTTTCCACTGGTAATAATGTGCTTTATAAGCTTGATTTCGGTGCAGCTATCAATGAGTTACCGGTAGTCACTGCATTCAATACAGGTGGCGCTTTAAATCAACCTATAAGTATTGAAATTAGGAATGAGGGTGGGGAATATTTTGCGTTCATTCAAAATGCAAGAATCGAAGAGGTTAATGCGGCTATTTACAGATTGTCCTTCGGGTCATCAATATTGTCCAACTCTCCATCCTTTAGTACGCTCTCTTATCCGCAACTAACGGGTGGTGGTTATGCATTAGATATTGTAAATGAAAATTCGTACTGGTCAGCCTTTACATTTAATCTAGGTACCAGCACACTTGTTCGTGTTGATTTTGATAATACCTGTAGCGCCTCCACTCAGATTTCAATTGAGGAGAATCCGCCATTGATTAATTACATACTACCCGGAATATATAGAGTGACGCTAAAAGCCAGCCGTGGTAACAGTGATTTCTATTTTACACAGACCGTGAATGTATCTTCCAGTGTTGCACCTGATATTATATTTCAAACACAAAATGTGTGTGCCAGTCATCCTATAAGTTTTTTTTCTGAAAACACTTCCGGAAACATTGTCATTTACGACTGGAATTTTGGCGATGCTGGCACTTCTTCATCACCCAATCCAACTCATGTGTATACAACAGCTGATACCTATGATGTTAACTTAAATGTTACGGCATCCAATGGGTGTAGTAATGTAGCGCAAGAGCAACTTACAGTTTTCAATCAGCCAGTAGCTGATTTTACACTACCAGCAGTTTCGCCCATCTGTACAAATCAGAATTATCTATTCACCAACTCAACAAGTTTTGATGCAGGCATTAGTCCATCGTGGGAATGGAGCGTGAATGGAATCCCGATATCCACCAATCAAAACCTGGAGTTTTTGTTTGTAAATGCTGTTAGTCAGGAGATAAAGCTTAAAGCTACCATACCCGGTTGCGAGAGCGAGGCAACAAAATCAATAGGATCAGTCGTAACCGGACCAAATGTTGATTTTTCAATCACTGGTCAATGCGAAGATGCTCCTGTATCGTTCACTAATAATACAACAGGTGTTGTAAGCTCCTATGCCTGGGATTTTGGTGACGGACAAAATTCAACTGCGGTAAATCCGGTTACAGCGTTTAACAACCCCGGCACGTATCAGGTAAACTTATCAGCAACGAATGCTGCAGGATGTGTGAACACTAAAAACAAGCCGATTACCATTTACTCCAAACCTCAAACCAATTTCTCCGTTGCCTTACCGCCTTTTTCATGCAACGGAACGCCTACGCAATTCACCGATTTAACGCCCAACCCGTTCGACAGTAACATTACCTCATGGCTATGGAATTTTGGTGAGGGTGGTACCTCTACATTGCGAAATCCGCAACATACATTCACTAGTGCAGGAGGGTATAATGTTTCGCTTACCGCCACAACAAACTTTGGTTGTTCTACATTGTTGGAATTACCTGTAACGATATCCCAATCGCCAACAGCAAATTTTACGAATACGCCCCCTTGCCTTGGGGTGCCGGTAAGTTTTACCAACACGTCAACAGGAACGTTGCAATCCCAGCAATGGCAAATTGAAAGTACATTTTATACGATCGCAAATCCTGTTCATGCTTTTACCACAACGGGTAATAAAAGCGTAACGCTTAATGTAACGGCTACCAACGGTTGTGTCGCATCTGTAAACCGAACATTGATAGTGCCGAATATAGTTACACCTGATTTTACGTTTACCCGTAACTGCATTAATCAGCAAACTGAATTTACTAGCAACACGGTAAGTGCAACTGATCCGATTAGTACTTATGCCTGGAATTTTGCCGGGCTGGGTACGGGCAATCTCAACCCTCAGAATTTTTCTTTTAACAATACCGGAAACTTCAATGTATCGCTTTCGGTAACCACACAAACAGGATGTGTTTATAGCGTGGCTAAAAACGTGAACATTGTTAACGCACCCCAGGCAAATTTCACGGCAACCCCTTCGGTTGGTCCACCACCCCTGCAGGTTCAGTTTACCAACACCTCGGTTAATGCTACCAGTTATAGCTGGGCGTTTAATGACCCAACCAATTCCACAAGTACATTGGTTTCCCCTTCGTTTACCTACACAACCTTAGGCCAGTACGTTGCTGACCTTACGGCATTTAATGCACAGGGTTGTTCAACTATTTTTAGCAGGGTTATACATGTGGTTATTCCAGTTGTTGATGTGGCCCTTACAGAAATGGAATTGATTCGTTTACCTGATCAGGCTATAAAACCTGCTGTATCGATTCAAAATAAGAGTAACGTGGTGCTGGCTAACCTTTCCCTTCGGATGGAATTGAATGGTGCTTTCATACGCAACATTGTTCCGGTGTCAATCGAACCGAATTCAACCTACCGGCATGTCTTCGATTTTGAGCTTCCGTTTATTTCAACCCTGCAGGCTGTGTGTGTAAACGCTGAAATAGAAGACAACTCACCGGACGACAACCGCATCTGCGCAAGCGTAGATGAAGCTTTTGTTTTTCTGGCACCTTATCCAAACCCAGTATCTTCTCAACATGAAATCAACGTGGAGTGGGTGGCTTCCGACAATCGAACTACTGAAATTCTACTTGTGAATTCTTTAGGTCAGCAGGTTACGCGAATCGAGGCAACTTCCTCTGTTGGATATAATACAGTAGTAATCCCAGGATCTGGCCTACAGTTGGGTATGTATTATGTGCAAATCCGGTATGGCTCAATTATCCGGACTCACCGGATACTGGTTGCAGATTAATCTCCAGCGCTCAGTTTATTCTTTCGCTTTTTCCCTTATTTTTACCAAATATAATTTGGTTTATAATCCCCTCTAACGACTTATGAAAAACATCAAACTGGATAGTACTGACAGGAAAATCCTGGAATTGCTTCAACGCAATTCAAACATTACCAATGCTTTGCTGGCCAAAGAAATTGGCCTTTCGCCTGCACCAACCCTGGAACGCGTGAACAAGCTGGAGAATGCCGAGGTGATTAAGAGTTACCATGCTGTAATTGATCCGGCTTCAGTAGGGCTTGGTGTTAGCACCTTTGTAATGGTTACCCTAAAAGGTCACAATAAGGATAACATTGAGAAGTTTATGCATGCTATCAATCAGGTGGATGAAGTTATCGAGTGCCATCATATTACAGGGGCAGGTGATTTTATTCTAAAGATCATCTGTGCCGATATAGCTGCCTATCAGCAACTGATGCTGGAGAAAGTTTCCAACATTGATGTGGTAGACAGTCTCCAATCGATGGTTATTTTGTCCACGATGAAATCAAGCAAGGTGCTTCCTATTCCAAGTTGATATGGTTTCGGAAAAAACATTGATTCTTGATGGCGCGCAGGTGAAGCAGAAAATTCGCAGGATGGCCTTCGAGATTTATGAGAATAATTTCAAGGAGAAATCCATTGTTATAGCTGGAATTGACGGGCAGGGTTATGTGTTGGCCAAATTGCTCGCGAAAGAAATTGAATTGATATCATCTATAGAAGCAAAACTGGTGAAAGTAAGTCTGGATAAACTTGCGCCACAGCAAGGCGAGGTTGTTCTGGATTGCGATGTGAAGGAAGTAAAAAAGAAGAGCATCATTTTAGTGGATGATGTGCTCAACACAGGCCGTACCCTGGCGTACGGACTTAAACCCTTTTTAGATACGGAAGTAAAAAAAATTGAAACGGCTGTGCTCGTCAATCGCAGCCACGCCAACTTTCCAATTTATCCGCAATATACCGGGTATGCACTGGCTACTACCATCAAAGATCACGTAGAGGTTGTCCTGGGCAAAGAGTCCGCTGTTTACTTATTGTAAATCCATGTCGGTACACAAAAGCGATTTAAAGAAAATCACCACGCACCAGCTCCAGGAAATGAAGAACCGTGGAGAAAAGATTTCCATGCTCACCGCTTATGATTACAGCATGGCAAAAATTATTGACGGTGCGGGCATTGATATTATACTCGTAGGCGATTCAGCTTCGAATGTGATGGCGGGTAATGAAACAACATTACCGATTACGCTCGACCAAATGATCTATCACGGATCATCAGTAGTGAAAGCGGTAACACGCGCACTGGTTGTAGCCGACCTTCCGTTTGGTTCTTATCAGGGAAGTTCTGGTGAAGCACTCCGCTCGGCCATACGAATTATGAAAGAAGCTGGGGCGCATGCCGTGAAACTGGAAGGAGGCAGTGAGGTAAAGGACTCTGTTGAGCGTATTCTTATGGCTGGCATTCCGGTTATGGGCCATTTAGGACTTACCCCTCAATCGATTTATAAATTTGGAACCTATTCTGTGCGGGCGAAGGAAGAAGCAGAAGCGAACAAGTTGTTGGAAGATGCGAAACTGTTGGAAGCCTGTGGATGCTTTGCTATCGTGCTCGAAAAAATTCCAGCCAAACTGGCGAAGCAAGTGGCCAGTGCATTGCATATTCCGGTAATTGGTATTGGTGCAGGACCGGATGTAGATGGCCAGGTATTGGTAATGCAGGATATGCTGGGCATTAGCCAGGATTTTAAGCCTAGATTTTTACGCAGGTATGCCGATTTGCATACGGTGATTACCCATGCTGTGGGTAATTACATTGCAGATGTTAAGGCAAAAGATTTTCCGAGTAGGGAGGAGATGTACTAGTTGCAAGAAACTGCAATTGATTCATCATTCAGCGTGCCAAACCAAACCACTCCGTAATCCTTGTAAATACCAATCCCGATGGCCTGCCAATGCGTGTCTTTCCAGGTGCCTTCATTCACGATTACTCGATTATGACCAGGCTTTTTTTCCAGCCCGTCAATCCTTCTTCAGCATGGGCACCAGCTGAACTGAAGTAGGAAATCTCGAACCCATTGCTTTCGTACCCGGCAATTTCACGGGGTTTGTCCCACATACATTTGGCTTCTTTGTGGTCGTTGGTATAGCAGCAGGGCGTCCAGTTACCTTTGTTCGACCAGCTGTGCAGGTTACAGCGGTCGCCATCCGATTGGTAGTTTTCCATCAGGTCGCGCGCATGCGTTTGTGCAACCATGGTAAGTTTAGCCGAAACCGGAATACTTGCTAATCCTTTGGTTTTGCGATATTCCATCATCAGGTTATAGAGTTTCAATTCTTCCGGTTGCAGGCAAACAGATAGGTTATCTGCTAAAGGTTTGTAAGCCGACAAAATCACAGCGCCAAGCAGAAAGGGTATTATTTTCTTCATGAAATGAATAACGCCCATAATCATAAAACCTATTCGTTTATAGGTGTATTTTTTTAATTTCGGGGCTCAAAATGATACTTTAAATTTAATCATAATACGAAATGAGCGATCAAAAGATTACCATCCATAACGGAAAATTAACAGTACCGGATAACCCTACCATTCCATTTATTGAAGGCGATGGAACCGGGCCGGATATTTGGGCTGCTTCGCAACTGGTATTCGACACAGCCGTGCAGAAAGCTTACGGAGGCAAACGGAAAATAAACTGGAAAGAAGTGCTGGCGGGTGAGAAGTCGTTTAATCAGGTTGGTAACTGGCTTCCAGATGAAACATTGGATGCCTTTCGCGAATACCTGGTTGGTATTAAAGGCCCGTTAACTACACCCGTGGGTGGCGGAATGCGTTCGCTCAATGTTGCCCTTCGACAGATTTTGGATTTATACGTTTGCCTTCGTCCTGTGCGGTGGTACAATGGTGTGCCTTCACCCGTTAAGAATCCGGCAGCCGTGGATATGGTCATTTTCCGCGAGAACACCGAAGATATTTATGCAGGCATTGAATTTAAGGCAGGTACTCCAGAAGCTCAGAAGATGCTTGACTTCCTGGCCAAAGAGTTTCCTAAAGAACACGATAAGATACGTTTTAGCACCCAGGCAAAATCAGAAGAGTTTTGGAAGATGGTGGGTGCAACCAACATGAACAATGAAGTAAATGTTGGCATTGGCATTAAGCCGGTAAGCAGGAGCGGCAGTGTTCGGTTAATCCACAGTGCTATTGCCTATGCTATTAAACATAATCGTAAATCAGTAACGTTGGTGCACAAGGGTAACATCATGAAGTTTACCGAGGGCGCCTTCCGCGATTGGGGTTATGCAATTGCTGAGGAATACTTTGGTGATAAAGTATACACTTGGAGCCAGTGGGAGAAAACTAAAAAGGAAAAGGGTGAAGAGTCGGCTAATGCCGAACAGAAAGCAGCCATTGCAGCGGGCAAGATCATAATCAAAGATTCTATTGCAGATATTACACTACAGCAGGTGTTAACCCGTCCGGAAGATTTTGAAGTGATTGCTACACTTAACCTCAATGGCGATTACCTGAGCGATGCACTTGCAGCACAAGTAGGCGGTATTGGTATAGCGCCTGGTGCCAACATCAACTACATCACCGGTCATGCTATTTTTGAAGCTACACACGGCACGGCTCCCAAGTATGCCGGTCAGGATAAAGTGAATCCCGGTTCGGTTATTCTTTCGGGTGTGATGATGCTGGAATACATGGGCTGGCAGGAAGCGGCCGACCTGATTAATAAAGGATTGGAAAAAGCTATTTCGGCCAAACGCGTTACCTACGACTTCCATCGGTTAATGGATGGCGCCACTTTGCTCAAGTGTTCCGAGTTTGCAGAGGAGATTGTGAAGAATATGTAAGCACTTTTATTGTTGATTTATTATAAAAAAGGGGCCGCATTATTGCCCCTTTTTTATTTATCAAGCACTTAATGTAATCGATTAAAACCCCAGCATCTTAATCGCTGTCAGCGCAGCCTCTTCACCTTTGTTGCCATGCTTACCACCGGCACGGTCGAAGGCTTGCTGCTTGTTCAATGTAGTCAATACACCGAAGATTACCGGCTTGCCGGTTTTCAGTCCGACTTCAGTAATGCCGTAGGCAACCGCTTGACAGATGTAATCGAAGTGGGGTGTATCTCCTTGTATAACACAGCCTAGGCAAATCACAGCATCAATTTCATCGCGTTGTGCCATCCATTGCGCGCCAAGGGAGAGTTCAAATGTGCCGGGTACATTCTTGCGAATGATGTTTTGCTTCTGCACACCATGTTGGATCAGGCTGGTAACAGCACTTGAATACAAAGCCTCGGTTATGTCTTCATTCCATTCAGCAACCACAATGGATATGTGTACAGATGAAAGATCTATTCGGGTTTGGATTTTTCCAGAGGACAATGGGCCGGCCATAACATTTCAGTTATAAGGATTACAAAACAAAAAAGGGATAGTAACCTATCCCTTCAAAAGTAAATCAATTTCTTCTAGGAATTGCTTTCCAGCTTTGCCTTAAACTTTTGAGCATTGGTAAACTCAGATGAATCAAAATACTTGGTTATGATAACATCATAAGCCTTTATCGCCTTCTCGGGTTGGTTTAATTTTTCATACGCCAAGGCTTCTTTCATCAGGTAAGTGGGCGTGAAAAATTTGTTGGGCTTATAGCTTGAAGCTTTGTTATAGTACTTCGCTGCATCTTCAAATTTCTCTTCTTCCATATAGGCATCACCAATCAGGCTGAAAGCGCGAGCTTGTACCAATAAGTCGCTTGAACTAAAGTCCTGAAGGTAAAGTCTTGCAGCTTCAAACTTTCCTTGCTTCAAATAGGAAACTCCAGCATAGAAATGCGCCAGGTTTGCCGCATCTGAAAATTTATACTCTTCAATAATATCGATAAAGCCAAGGTTGTTTCCATCACCGTTCAGGGCAAGGTTCAAGCTGTCGGCTTCGAAATAGTAAACAGCCTGAAACATTTCGCGCTGCGCCTGGGCATCCTGGCTTGACTTGTAATACATAAAGCCAAAGTACCCGGCTACTACTAATAATAATGCGCCAACAACACCGGTAACGAGTTTTGAATTTTGTTCCAACCAGTTTTCAGCGCCTTCGAGTCTTTCCGCCAGGGCTTCAGGGTTTTGCAGTAAGTCTTTGGTTTCGTCTTTCTTTGCCATTACGCTAAATCTTTTTCCATCAGCTCCCGAAAGCTATCGGGAGGGGCGCAAAACTACTAATTAGATGATACTAATCAAACCTGTTTGCCGGTAGGCAGGGGTGACCCTTAATCCACAATAAAGGGATAATTGGCTTCGTAGTAGATATCCGTTAGTGCTTCGGCCGGATCGGGGAAGTTTGATTCTTCGGCAAATTTTACGCTTTCTTCCACCTGGGCTGCAACCTTTTGCTCAATCGCTTCAATTTCCTTTTCCGATGCAATTTTGGTTTCAAGAATTGTGCGCTTAACCACCTCCACCGGATCCCGCTGCTTGTATTCCTCAACTTCATCTTTTGTTCTGTATTTCTGAGGATCACTCATGGAGTGTCCCTTATAGCGGTAGGTTCTGAATTCCAACAGGGTGGGGCCATCGCCTTTGCGGGCTCTTTCGGCAGCTTTAGCTACGGCCAGGTGCACCGCTTCTACACTCATGGCATCAACAGGTTCTGAAGGCATATCGTAAGATTCAGCGAGTGTATACAATTCATGCACGTTGGAAGTGCGCTGCACGGATGTACCCATGGCATAGCCATTGTTCTCGATAACAAAAATTACCGGAAGTTTCCATAGCATAGCCAGGTTCAGGGCTTCATGAAAGGCACCCTGACGGACTGCGCCATCGCCCATGTAGCAAATGCATAGGTTATCAGTTTTGTTATACTTTTCTGCGAAGGCAATTCCGGCTCCCAGTGGTATCTGGCCACCAACTATTCCATGACCTCCGATAAAATCAACAGATTTATCAAAAATGTGCATCGAGCCCCCTTTGCCTTTTGAGCATCCGGTTTCTTTGCCATATAACTCGGCCATTACAGCATTTGGGCTCGTGCCAAGCGCCAATGGGTGGGCATGATCGCGATAAGCGGTGATCCACTTATCGCCTTTCTTTAGGGCAGATACAGCTCCTGCAGCGCAGGCCTCCTGGCCTATATAAAGATGACAAAAGCCTTTAATCTTTTGCATTCCATAAAGTTGCCCTGCTTTCTCTTCAAACTTGCGCATCAACAACATGCTCTCATACCAGAACATATAGGTTTCTTTTGAAAAACCTTTTCCGGCAGGTTCTGAGGCATTTGTTTTCTTGGCTTTGGCGGTCGCTGACATATCCCTAATTTTGAATTTGGAATGCGAAAATAGGGCACAATTGGTCAATCGCCAAGTGCACGATCTGAAATACAGTTCCCTACAGTTAAGATTTACCCGGATAGGCGTGCACCTGAAGACACTTCAACTCAAGAATTTTAAAAACTACAGCGAACTGAACCTGGAGTTTCCTGCTCGCATAACTTTTTTATTAGGCTTAAATGGTACAGGCAAAACCAATCTGTTGGATGCCATTTACTACCTCTCTGCCACAAAATCTTTCTCGAACCTGACGGATAGCCAAATCATTCGTCATGGCGAAGACAATTTTTTCATTCGAGGAATGTTTGATCATTCGGGCAATCGCAGTGAAGTTTTTGGTCAGCTTCAATCTGGTCGGAAAAAGATATTTCGGGTTGATTCAAAGGATTATGAGCGAATCAGTGACCACATCGGCAAATATCCGGTGGTATTAATCTCACCGTTGGATGTTGATCTTGTTAAAGAAAGCAGCGAAGCGCGCAGAAAGTTTTTTGATCAGGTAATTGCTCAACTCGATCATGCCTACCTCGAAAAACTGTTGGAATACCATCATACCCTCAAGCAAAGGAATGCCTTGCTGAAGTTGTTTGCCGAGAAGAATTATACCGACCTCGAAATGATTGAGTTATACGACCAGCAACTGATTCGCACTGGTCAGCTGATTTATAAAAAGAGAAAGACCTTTGCTACTGAATTTTTGCCAGTATTCAATACATCCTATCATCAGCTTGTTAATCGCCCTGAAATGGCTTCCTTGACGTACACATCAGAAGTCGAGTCGATTAATTATGAAGATGGATTGAAAAGGAGTTGGAAAAAGGACCTTGCACTGCAACGAACTACTTTTGGTGTGCATCGCGATGATTACATGTTTGGCTTTGCCCATGGGGATTTAAAGCGGCTGGGTTCGCAGGGTCAGCAAAAGTCGTTTTTGGTGGCTATTAAGCTTGCACAGGCCAACATAATTCGGTCGCATCTGGGCTTCAGCCCCATATTACTGTTTGATGATATTTTTGATAAATTAGATGATACCCGCATTACCAGACTGTTGAAAATAATCTCCGCAGATAGCTACGGACAAGTGTTAATTACCGATGCCGGGCCTGAACGCACATTGGCCTTGGTTAAAGAATTGGGTATTTTGTGCGATGTATTAAGGGTGGATAATGGTTCCATCCATACTAAAGCGTTTGACTGATGAAAGGCCGTGATAAGAAATCCGATATCGTTCCTATAGGCGATGCCATCCGTTGCCTGCTTAATTCCTACCATCTGGAGTCAAAATTTGATGAGGCGCAGATTGTGGCCTCGTGGGATCGACTGGTAGGCCTTCCGATAGCCAGACGTACAAGAAAAGTGTACATCAAAAACAAGATTCTTTACGTGGAATTCAAAACGGCTTCTATGAAGAATGATTTCCTGCTTCATAAAGCTCATGTTTTGGACGTTTTCAATGCCGAGTTCGGTAAAGGCATGGTAACCGACATTGTGGTGCGCTGACCAAAACTTGCCTGATTTTGAAAATGTTTGCCGGAACCAAAAAACCGTATAATTTTGCACTCCTATTTTTAGAAAACCCTGATTTGGACACGTTCCAATAGGCTTTTCGAAAGCGTTCTAGGAAATATTTTATTTCGGGATTAGTGAGGAGTGAAAGCCCCTGATTCCGTGTTCGGGGGAATACCAAAGCGGCCAACTGGGACAGACTGTAAATCTGTTGTCTTATGACTTCATAGGTTCGAATCCTATTTCCCCCACACATAAGCGGGAGTAGCTCAGTTGGTAGAGCGGCAGCCTTCCAAGCTGCAGGTCGCGGGTTCGAGCCTCGTCTCCCGCTCTGATGCTGTTGTAGCTCAGGGGTAGAGCACTTCCTTGGTAAGGAAGAGGTCGTGAGTTCAATTCTCATCAACAGCTCTAACGTTGAAGTTTCCCTTGAGGCTCAACGGTTTAACCAGAAGGAAGTTCTGGTTTCAAATGTATTGAAAGTTGAAGGCTTTGATTTCGGATGAGTAGCGCCATCGATTTGGAAATCAAAACAGTTCAACCTGCCTTCGGGCAGACCGAATAAACCCTTATTCGACAGGCTTAACATGTTTGGGGTGTATCTTCTGAAAAGAAGATTTAAGACGTAACAACTTAAATTAATTATACACTTTAAACTTTAACTGGAATTTTCAAATATGGCTAAAGAAACATTTGATCGTTCGAAACCTCACGTAAACATTGGTACCATCGGTCACGTTGACCACGGTAAAACCACCCTTACTGCGGCTATTACGCAGGTGCTCTCCAAAAAAGGACTCGCTTCTGTTCGCGATTTCTCTTCTATTGATAATGCACCTGAAGAAAAAGAAAGAGGTATTACTATCAACACCTCGCACGTAGAGTATGCCACGGATAAGCGTCACTATGCACACGTTGATTGCCCTGGTCACGCTGACTATGTGAAGAACATGGTTACAGGTGCTGCCCAGATGGACGGTGCTATTCTTGTAGTGGCAGCTACCGATGGACCTATGCCTCAAACACGCGAGCACATTCTGTTGGCTCGCCAGGTAGGGGTACCTGCATTGGTTGTTTTCATGAACAAAGTTGACTTGGTTGATGATGGCGAATTGTTGGATCTTGTTGAAATGGAAGTACGTGAACTTATGTCATCGTACAATTTCCCTGGCGACACTATGCCGGTTATCAGAGGTTCTGCTCTTGGAGCATTGAACGGTGAGCCAAAGTGGGTTGAAAAGGTTGAAGAGTTAATGAACGCAGTTGATGAGTTCATTCCAATTCCTACCCGTTTGGTCGATAAGGATTTCTTGATGCCTGTTGAAGACGTGTTTTCGATCACTGGTCGTGGAACTGTGGCTACCGGCCGTATTGAGCGTGGTATCATCAACTCTGGTGATGCTGTTGAAATTCTTGGTATGGGTGCCGAAAACCTTAAGTCTACCGTTACTGGTGTGGAAATGTTCCGAAAAATCCTTGACAGAGGTGAAGCTGGTGATAACGTAGGTCTGTTGCTTCGTGGTATTGAAAAGGAGCAAATCCGCAGGGGTATGGTTATTTGCAAGCCTGGTTCAGTAACTCCACATGCTAAATTCAAGGCTGAAGTTTACGTATTGTCAAAAGAAGAAGGTGGCCGTCATACGCCATTCTTTAACAAATACCGCCCTCAGTTCTATTTCCGCACTACTGACGTAACAGGAGAAATCATGTTACCGGCTGGCGTAGAAATGGTTATGCCTGGCGATAACATCTCCATTGAAGTTCAGTTGATCAACAAGATCGCTATGGAAAAAGGTCTTCGTTTCGCGATCCGCGAAGGTGGCCGTACTGTAGGATCTGGTCAGGTTACTGAGATTCTTGACTAATTGTAAGCAAATGTCCGAAAGGGACATTTGTCTGAAAATCAATAACATAAGGCGTTTCTGAATTTTTAAGGAACGCCTTTGTTTTCTATGTTTCTATTTCTACCTTTGCAGTCCTTTTGAGCTGCATAAGGTATTGAAATGTAACTTGGTGTAACTCAGAAGGTTGAGGAGGCTTTAAAAGCTTGCAAAATCACGGGTTTCACCTTAAACGGGTGTAGCTCAATTGGTAGAGCAGCGGTCTCCAAAACCGCAGGCTGGGAGTTCGAGTCTCTCCACCCGTGCTAAAAAAGCGAATAACCAAAAATGCAAAAGGTTAAAACATACTTACTGGAGTCTTGGGATGAACTGAAGAACAAGGTTTCTTGGTCTAGTTTCAGTGAATTACAAGGAAGCGCGATCCTCGTGTTGGTGGCTTCTACCATTTTTGCATTGGTAATTGGCGCAATCGACTGGGTATTTAAGACGGGTTTGGAGTGGTTCTATAGAGAATTTTAACCAGCGAAAGGTCATGGGAGAGTTAAAGTGGTATGTACTACGCGTAATCAGTGGACAGGAAAAGAAAATAAAAGCTTACCTGGAAAATGAGATTGATCGCGAAAAACTTAGAGAGTACATCCCTCAAGTGCTTATCCCATCGGAGAAGGTTTACGAGATGAGGGGAGGAAAAAAGCGGGTAAGGGAAAGAAACTTCTTTCCAGGCTACGTTTTGATTTCTGCTGATTTGTCTCACGGTGAAGCATATCACTCGGTTAATAATATTCCGGGTGTGATTGGTTTCCTTGGTAACAACGGCTCGGGTTCATCGAAAGATCCGGTGCCTTTGAGGCAATCAGAGGTTAATAGAATTCTGGGTAAGGTAGACGAGATTGACTCGTTCGATGAAAAGCTGGAGACACCATTTATTAAGGGTGAATCGGTAAAAGTAATGGACGGTCCATTTAGCGGTTTTACCGGATCCGTTGAAGAAATTTTTGAAGAGAAAAAGAAACTGAATGTAATGGTTAAGATTTTCGGCAGGAATACACCTGTTGAATTGAATTACATGCAGGTTGAAAAGTTAGATTAAGTATATCATGGCAAAAGAAATTACAGGGTATTTGAAATTGCAGGTTAAAGGTGGGTCCGCAAATCCTTCTCCACCAATTGGTCCTGCACTGGGTAGCAAGGGTCTTAACATCATGGACTTTTGCAAGCAATTTAATGCACGCACGCAGGATAAGCCGGGTCAATTGCTTCCGGTTTTAATCACTATATATAATGATAAGTCATTCGACTTTGTTATTAAAACCCCACCGGCTGCGAACCTGATATTGGAGACGATGAAAAAGCAAACCGGTTCAAAAGAGCCTAATCGGGTAAAAATTGGTTCAATAACTTGGGATCAGGTAAAATCAATTGCTGAACTGAAGATGCCCGATCTTAATGCATTTAAAATCGAATCGGCTATGAAGATGATTGCCGGTACTGCCCGCAGTATGGGAGTTACGGTATCTGGAACACCTCCATGGGATAAATAATTAACAAACTGACTGATTACACTATAAGAGTCATGGCAAAGATTTCAAAAAATAGAAAGGCTGTTGTAGCCAAGTATAATCCAGAAAAGGAATATACACTTGAAGATGCATCTCAACTGTTGAAAGATATTACATTCACCAAGTTCGACTCTTCAGTGGATATGGATATCCGTTTAGGTGTTGATCCTAAAAAATCAGATCAAATGGTACGCGGTGTGGTTTCATTACCTCACGGTATTGGTAAAACCGTTAAGGTGCTTGTTCTATGCACGCCTGATAAAGTTCAGGATGCAAAAGATGCCGGAGCAGACCACGTTGGTTTGGATGACTATATTCAAAAAATTGAAGGAGGATGGACAGATATCGATGTTATCATCTGTACGCCCACCGTTATGGCCAAGGTTGGTAAACTTGGTAAGGTACTAGGTCCTCGTGGCCTTATGCCAAACCCTAAATCAGGAACTGTTACGCTAGAAGTTGGTAAAGCCGTGAAAGAAGTAAAAGCCGGTAAAATTGACTTCAAAATTGATAAAACTGGAATTATACACGTGAGTATCGGGAAAGCTTCCTTCTCACCTGACAAGATCAGGGACAATGCCATGGAGATGATTCAAGTGATTGCAAAACTTAAGCCATCCTCTTCGAAAGGAACGTACTTTAAAAGTATTGCCCTTTCTACAACGATGAGTCCTGGCGTAAGAATTGACACGGGTTCTATTGCTGGTATTTAAGAAAACAAAACATGACCAGAGAAGAAAAAGCACAAATTATAGAGGAGCTCAGTCACAAGTTTACTGATCACACCCACTTCTACATTACCGATGCTGGCGGACTTACCGTTGCACAGGTTAATGCATTCAGAAGACTTTGTTACAAAAGCGGTATTGAATATAAAGTGTATAAAAACACCTTGATTCGCAAAGCCCTTGAGAAACAGGAGGGTGTTGATTACTCTCCGATTTTTGGAACCTTACATGGCTTTTCAGGAGTCCTCTTCTCCAAAGAAGCAGGTAATTTACCTGCCAGAGTTATTAAAGAGTTCCGTAAGAAACTGGAAGGCAAACCTGTGTTGAAGGCTGCCTCTATCGATTCCGATTTTTTTATCGGAGACGAAAACCTCAATACGCTTAGTGATCTCAAGAGTAAAAATGAGCTCATTGGCGATGTTATCGCATTGCTGCAATCACCTGCGAAGAATGTCCTTTCTGCTTTGTTGAGCGGAAAGCAGACAGTTGCTGGGCTGGTTAAGGCATTGGAAGAACGTGGTACTAAATAATTGTTGAATCAAAATTTTAAATTTTACTAAAAATGGCTGACGTTAAAGCTCTCGGAGATCAACTTGTTGAACTCACAGTAAAAGAAGTAAATGAACTTGCTTCTTATCTAAAGGAAACATACGGTATTGAACCTGCTGCTGCAGCGGTTGTTGCTGGCCCTGCTGCCGGTGGCGCTGCCGGTGGTGCTGCCGTTGAAGAGAAAACCAACTTCGATGTAGTGTTGAAAGCACCGGGTGCTAACAAACTTCAAATCGTGAAGCTTGTTAAAGAACTCACGGGTCTTGGCTTGAAAGAGGCTAAAGATGTAGTGGACGGAGCTCCTAAAACAATCAAAGAAGGATTACCTAAAGACGAAGCTGAAAACCTCAAGAAGCAACTCGTAGAAGCGGGTGCTGAAGTGGAGTTGAAGTAATTCTTTTTGGAAGGCACAGGTACGCTTACTGCCTTCCGTTAGACCTTACCCCGGCATTATACCGGGGCAAGGTCTATTCCTATTTATACCTGTGGCATCGTACCGGTCATGGGCGTCCAGGATTTGAACATAAACGTTAAGCACCTTGGCAAAGAAAAATAGCATTGGCAGAATAGATTTCTCATCTGCTGAAAAAGTTATCGACTACCCTGATTTTTTGGACGTACAACTACAGTCGTTCAAAGATTTTTTACAAATAGACACCCCCGCTGAAAAAAGACAGAACGAAGGTCTCTATAAAGTATTTGCGGAGAACTTTCCGATCTCTGATTCACGCGAGAATTTCGTGCTTGAATTTGTGGATTATACCATTGATCCACCCAAATACGATGTCGATGAATGCATCGACCGTGGGTTAACCTTTTCCGTTCCGTTAAAGGCAAAACTGCGCCTGACGTGTAACGATGAGGACAACGAAGATTTTGAGACCATTGAGCAGGAAGTTTTCCTGGGCAATATCCCTTACATGACAGAAAAGGGATCATTTGTTATCAATGGTGCTGAACGGGTAATCGTATCGCAATTGCACCGCTCACCCGGTGTGTTCTTCGCCATGAGCAAGCACACCAATGGTACCAAGCTGTATTCTGCTCGTATTATTCCATTCAAGGGATCTTGGATAGAGTTTGCAACGGATGTTAACTCGGTGATGTACGCTTACATCGATCGTAAAAAGAAATTCCCTGTAACCACACTGCTTCGTGCAATTGGTTTTGGTACCGATAAAGATATCCTGGACTTGTTCGGCCTTTCTGAAGAAGTAGAGGCAAACAAAAACACACTTAAGAAAGTAGCCGGCCGCAAGTTGGCTGCCCGTGTGTTACGTACCTGGACAGAAGACTTCGTGGATGAAGATACTGGTGAAGTAGTATCAATCGATCGGAATGAAGTGTTGTTGGAACGCGATCATGTATTGTCGCAAGAAGATGTGGATACCATTCTTGAGTCAGGAGTGAAATCTATTATTCTGCATCGTGAAGATGTAAACGTTGCCGACTACCACATCATCTTCAATACACTTGCTAAAGATAATTCTAACTCCGAGAAGGAAGCGGTAGAGCAAATTTATCGTCAGCTTAGAAATACTGAAGCCCCTGATGAACAAACAGCCCGGGATATTATCCAGAGCTTGTTCTTTAGTGAGAAGCGTTATGACCTTGGCGAAGTAGGTCGTTACAGAATAAATAAAAAGTTAGGCCTTGATCTGAGTTACGATCAGCGTGTCCTCACGAAAGAAGATATTATTCTTATTGTGAAGTACCTGATTGGCTTGATTAACTCCAAGGCTTTGATTGACGATATTGATCACTTGAGTAACCGTAGAGTGCGGACCGTAGGTGAGCAATTATATACTCAATTTGGAGTTGGTCTTGCCCGTATGGCAAGAACAATCAAAGAGAGAATGAACGTTCGTGATAATGAAGATTTCAAACCCGTTGATCTGATCAACGCGCGTACATTGTCTTCGGTAATCAACTCATTCTTTGGTACAAATCAACTTTCGCAGTTCATGGATCAAACCAATCCATTGGCTGAGATTACCCACAAGCGAAGAATGTCGGCACTCGGTCCAGGTGGTCTTTCACGTGAACGTGCCGGTTTCGAAGTTCGTGACGTGCACTATACACACTACGGTCGTTTGTGTACCATTGAAACCCCTGAAGGCCCGAACATCGGTCTTATCTCATCGCTTTGCGTTCATGCGAAAGTGAATAAAATGGGCTTCATTGAAACCCCATACCGTAAGATTGAGAATGGAAAAGTTAAGGGTAAGGAAATTATATTCCTTACTGCAGAAGAAGAAGATACGCACAACATTGCTCAGGCAAGCATTAAGATCAAGCCGAACGGTGAGTTCATCGAAGAAAAAGTGAAAGCTCGCTTCGAAGGTGATTTCCCGGTAGTTGAGCCCAAAGATCTCAAGTACATGGATATTGCCCCTAATCAGATTGTATCGGTAGCGGCTTCTATGATTCCTTTCCTGGAGCATGATGATGCTAACCGTGCATTGATGGGTTCAAACATGCAACGTCAGGCAGTGCCGCTGGTACGACCTGAATCGCCAATTGTTGGAACAGGTTTGGAAGGTAGGATTGCATTAGATTCACGCGCACTTATTACTGCGGAAGGCGAGGGTGTTGTTGAGTACGTTGATGCGAAGAAGATCGTAATCAAATATGATGTTACCGAGGAGCAGCGTTCAGTTAATTTCGATAACGAAGTAAGAACGTATAGTCTTGTTAAATTCAGGCGCACCAACCAGGATACTTGTATTAACCATTCACCATTGGTGAAAAAGGGCGAACGGGTAACCAAAGGTCAACCGCTTGTAGAAGGTTATGCAACCAATAAAGGCGAATTGGCTTTAGGTAGAAACCTGCTAGTAGCCTACATGCCATGGCAGGGATACAACTTCGAGGATGCCATTGTGATTTCCGAAAAGGTTGTTCGTGATGATGTTTATACATCCATTCACATTGAAGAGTTTGAGTTGGAAGTTCGTGACACCAAACGCGGTGAAGAAGAACTCACCTCTGAAATTCCTAACGTAAGCGAAGAAGCTGTTAAGCATCTTGATGAAAACGGTATTATCCGTGTAGGTGCCGAAGTGAAAGAAGGCGATATTCTGATCGGTAAGATTACACCTAAAGGAGAAACTGATCCAACACCAGAAGAAAAACTGTTGCGTGCCATATTCGGTGACAAGGCCGGTGATGTGAAAGATGCTTCGTTGAAGGCGCCTCCGTCATTGAAGGGCGTAGTAATTGACACTAAGCTTTTCTCAAGGCCTAAGCGCGACAAAGATATTCGCAGCAAATCCAAGAAAGAGCTGGATGCATTGAAGTCGAAGTACAGCAAAACGTTGTCCGACCTACGTGCAGAGATGGTTAAAAAACTCACCGCCTTGTTGAATGGAAAAACAAGCAACGGTGTGAAGCATAAATTTGGTGATGAACTGATCAGCAAAGGTGTTAAGTTTTCTTCCAAAGTAATTGAGAATAACTTATTCCCAGATAAGAATATCTACCGCGATGAAAGCAATTATGCGGTTCCAGAAGAAGTGAACCTGATTGCAGATGTATCGCTGGATAACTGGACGGGCGATGATCATACCAATGATCTCGTGGGTCAATTGGTAAGAAATTACCTGGTGAAGCGCAACGGCATTGCCGGTGAGTTTAAGCGCGAACGCTTTACCCTTGAAGTAGGGGATGAATTACCTACGGGTATTGTTCAACTTGCCAAGGTTTACATTGCTAAGAAACGTAAACTGAAAGTTGGTGATAAGATGGCTGGTCGTCACGGAAACAAGGGTGTTGTAGCCCGTATCGTTCGTGATGAAGATATGCCTTTCCTCGAGGACGGAACACCAGTTGATATTTGTTTAAACCCGCTTGGTGTGCCTTCACGTATGAACCTGGGTCAGCTCTATGAGGCTGTGTTGGCATGGGCCGGATTGAAGTTGGGTCGCAAGTATGCTACACCAATTTTCGATGGTGCCTCGTTGGATGAAGTTCAGAATGAGTTGAATGAAGCAGGTTTGCCAGAGTTTGGAAGAACTTATTTATACGATGGATTGTCAGGTCAGAAATTTGACCAGCCTGTAACGGTAGGTGTAGCATATATGTTGAAGTTAGGGCACCTTGTTGACGATAAGATGCACGCTCGTTCTATCGGTCCTTACTCACTTATTACACAACAACCATTGGGTGGTAAGGCGCAGTTTGGTGGTCAGCGTTTTGGAGAGATGGAGGTTTGGGCTATCGAAGCATTCGGTGCCTCACACATTCTTCAAGAAATTCTTACCATCAAATCCGATGATGTTATTGGTCGTGCGAAAGCATACGAATCGATTGTTAAGGGAGAAAATATGCGTAAGCCTAATATCCCTGAATCGTTCAATGTATTGGTGCATGAACTGAGAGGTCTGGCACTTGAAATTACAATGGACTAAAAAGTCAATAGTCCATGGAATTCAGATCATGGACTATCGACTATCGACCATTGACTTTAAATAATTATTAAACTGAAAAAAAGCACACAGCATGTCTTTCAGAAAAAATAAAAAATTCAACAGCGACTTTTCAAAGATTACCATCAGCCTGGCTTCTCCAGAATCTATTCTGGAAAGTTCACACGGTGAGGTAACCCAGCCCGAAACCATCAACTACAGAACCTACAAGCCTGAAATGGGTGGTTTGTTTTGCGAGCGGATTTTTGGCCCGGTAAAAGATTGGGAATGTCACTGTGGAAAATATAAGCGCATTCGCTACAAAGGTATAATCTGCGACCGTTGTGGAGTTGAAGTTACCGAGAAGAAGGTAAGGCGTGAGCGTATGGGGCATATCGAACTGGTAGTGCCTGTTGCACACATTTGGTATTTCCGTTCACTCCCTAACAAGATTGGTTATTTGCTAGGCTTGGCTACTAAAAAGCTCGATCAGATTATTTATTACGAGCGCTTTGTAGTTATTCAACCGGGTGTAAAAGAAGAAGATGGTATCAATAGAATGGATTTCCTCACCGAGGAAGAATACCTGGATATCGTAGATAAACTCCCTCGCGAAAATCAGTTGCTGGATGACAATGATCCTAAGAAATTCATTGCCAAGATGGGTGCTGAGGCATTGGAGATGCTTCTTTCCCGTCTTGATCTGGACACACTTTCATATGATCTACGCCACCAGGCAGCAACCGATACTTCTCAGCAGCGTAAAGCAGAAGCATTGAAACGGTTGAAAGTAGTAGAGGCTTTCCGTGATGCCAATACACGTGTTGAAAACCGTCCGGATTGGATGGTAATTAAGATGGTTCCGGTAATTCCGCCTGAGTTGCGTCCGCTTGTGCCGTTGGATGGTGGTCGTTTTGCGACTTCGGATTTGAATGACTTGTACAGACGAGTGATTATTCGTAATAATCGTCTGAAGCGTTTGATCGATATTAAAGCACCTGAAGTGATTTTGCGTAACGAAAAGCGAATGCTTCAGGAAGCTGTTGACTCCTTGTTCGACAATTCACGTAAGGTGAATGCCGTACGTGCCGATGGAAACCGTGCGTTGAAATCGTTGAGCGATATGCTTAAAGGTAAACAAGGCCGCTTCCGTCAAAACCTGTTGGGTAAGCGTGTTGACTATTCAGGCCGTTCCGTTATCGTGGTTGGTCCTGAGTTAAAATTGCATGAGTGTGGTCTTCCAAAGGATATGGCGGCTGAGTTATTTAAGCCATTCATTATCCGAAAGCTAATTGAAAGAGGAATTGTAAAGACAGTTAAGTCTGCGAAGAAAATTGTTGATCGCAAAGATCCTGTGATCTGGGATATTTTGGAAAACGTATTGAAAGGACATCCAGTCCTTTTGAACCGTGCCCCAACGCTTCACAGGTTAGGTATTCAGGCTTTCCAGCCTAAGCTTATTGAAGGAAAAGCCATTCAGTTGCACCCGCTCGTGTGTACAGCGTTTAACGCTGACTTCGATGGCGACCAAATGGCTGTTCACGTTCCGCTAGGACAGGAAGCAATTCTGGAAGCATCAATCTTGATGTTGTCATCGCACAATATCTTAAACCCTGCTAACGGAGCTCCGATCACGGTTCCGTCACAGGACATGGTGTTGGGCTTGTACTACCTTACGAAAGGAAGAAAGGGCACACCTGAACATCCTGTTAAAGGAGAGGGCAGGAGATTTTTCTCTTCTGAAGAAGTAATCATAGCCTACAACGAAGGTAAACTCGTTAAGCACGCCAATATCAAAGTGCGTGTTAAAGTTAGAGATAAGAATACCGGTGAGTTTAGTTACCAGGTTATCGATACTGTTGTTGGTCGGGTGTTATTCAATCAATACGTTCCTGAAGAGGTAGGTTTTGTTGATGAGTTGCTCACCAAGAAAAAACTTCAAACCATCATCGCTGATGTTTATAAAGTTGCTGGTCTTTCGAAAACCGCAAAGTTTCTTGATGATATCAAGGAGCTAGGATTTCAAATGGCCTACAAGGGTGGGCTTTCCATGGGATTGAATGACGTGAAGATTCCAGCTGAGAAGGAAAAGTTTGTATCAGATGCGCAGAAGGAAGTTGATTCGGTATGGAACAACTACATGATGGGTTTGATTACCGATAATGAACGTTACAACCAGGTAATTGACATCTGGACTCGAACCAACACCATGCTTACCAATACGCTGATGCGTCAATTGGAAAATGACGATCAGGGATTCAATCCAATCTACATGATGATGCACTCAGGTGCTCGTGGTTCGCGTGAACAGGTGCGTCAGCTAGGAGGTATGCGTGGTCTGATGGCCAAGCCGCAAAAGAACCTGGCGGGCTCTGTAGGTTCAATTATCGAAAACCCGATCCTTTCAAACTTTAAAGAAGGATTGGATGTGTTGGAATACTTTATTTCTACCCACGGTGCACGTAAAGGTCTTGCCGATACTGCTTTGAAGACGGCCGATGCTGGTTACCTAACACGTAGGTTGGTAGACGTTGCGCATGATTTGGTTGTAACTGAGAATGATTGTGGAACCTTGCGCGGATTGCGTGTAACAGCCTTGAAAGATAACGAAGATATTGTTGAACCTTTATCTGAACGTATACTCGGTCGGGTAACAGTACACGATATTTACGATCCACTCACAGAAAAATTGATATGCCCTGCTAACGCAGAGATTACGGACGAAATTGCGAAACTGATTGAAGAGACTAACATTGAAGAAGTTGAAATCAGATCGGTATTGACCTGTGAGTCTAAAATGGGCGCATGCTCGAAATGCTACGGTCGAAACCTGGCAACCGGCAAAATGGCTGAGGTAGGTGAGGCTGTAGGTGTTATCGCTGCGCAATCTATTGGCGAGCCAGGTACACAGCTTACACTGCGTACATTCCACGTGGGTGGTACTGCTTCCAACATTGCTGTTGACGCTAATATCAAAGCTAAGTTTCCAGGCGTAGTAGAGTTTGAAGGAGTGCGTTTTGTTGATACTACCGATCGTGATGGCAACAAAGTTCAGGTGGTTATGGGTCGTACAGGCGAAATCAGGATTTTGGATAAAGAGAAAGGACGTGTATTGATATCAAACAACGTTCCTTATGGTTCATTCCTGAAGATTAAAGATGGCCAGTCAGTAGAAAAGGGAGATGAACTTTGCTACTGGGATCCCTATAACGCGGTCATACTTTCTGAGTTTGATGGTGAAATTTCTTATGAAGCCATCATTGAAGGTATCACCTACAAGGAAGAGTCAGATGAGCAAACGGGTCACCGGGAGAAAGTTATCACTGAAACACGTGATAAAACCAAAAACCCTGCGATTATCGTGAGCGGTAAAACTGACTCCAAGACTTACAATATTCCGGTGGGCGCTCACCTTGCTGTAGATGAAGGTGAAAAGATTAAGGCTGGTCAGGTGCTGGTGAAAATACCGCGTATGATTGGAAAATCGCGCGATATTACCGGAGGTCTGCCCCGCGTTACTGAATTGTTTGAAGCAAGGAACCCTTCTAATCCGGCTGTAGTAAGTGAGATTGATGGAGTGGTAACCTATGGTGGAATTAAGCGTGGTAATCGTGAAGTGTTTATCGAATCACGTGACGGTGTTCAGAAGCGTTATTTGGTGCCCCTGTCAAAACACATCCTTGTGCAGGACAATGATTTTGTGAAAGCAGGTCAATCGCTTTCTGATGGTTCAATATCGCCTGGCGACATTCTGGCCATCAAAGGCCCTACTGCCGTGCAGGAATATCTGGTGAATGAGATCCAGGAAGTATATCGCTTACAAGGTGTGAAGATCAACGACAAGCACATAGAGGCTATCGTAAGCCAAATGATGCAGAAGGTTGAAATCATCGATCAGGGAGATACCAATTTCTTGCCCGGTGAATACGTTGATAAATTCTCATTCCGCGAAGAGAATGACAAGATCCTTGATAAGAAGGTAGTTATTGATGCGGGTGATTCAGAAAAGTTCAAACCCGGCCAGATTGTAACCGGTCGTGAGCTCCGTGATGAGAATTCTTCATTGCGCAGAAAGGATCTTAAAATTGTAGAGGTGAGAGATGCTTTGGCTGCTGTATCGCGTCCGACATTGCAGGGTATTACCCAGGCATCGTTGAAGACTGAAAGCTGGTTGTCTGCGGCCTCGTTCCAGGAAACAACCAAGGTACTCAGCGAAGCAGCCATCAGAGGTAAAGCCGATAAGCTGATGGGCATGAAGGAGAATGTGATTGTAGGTCACCTAATCCCTGCTGGTACAGGTCAGCGCAGGTTCAATAGTCTGATTGTTACCCATCAGGATGAATACGATGCACTCACCCGTGCACTCGACACAAAAGAGAAAGATCGGGAAAAGGAGTTGCAGGATTAATCAAACTTCAGGGGTTCAGGGAAAATACCTTGAACCTCTTTTACAATTTAATGGTGCACTATGGCTGATGACAAAAAGGACAAACAGGCAGTGAATCAAATTAACATCGAGCTATCGGAGGAGATAGCCGAGGGGATTTATTCCAATCTCGCCATGATTGCACACTCAAACAGTGAATTTGTTATTGATTTTATCCGACTCATGCCCGGAGTTCCCAAGGCCAGGGTTAAATCAAGGGTGATCATTACCCCAGAGCATGCCAAGCGCTTGCTGGCAGCCCTTAAGGATAATATTGAAAAATATGAGAACGCTTTTGGGCCAATCAAGCAAACTCCAGATATGCCAAAATTTCCAATGAATTTTGGTGGAGCAATTGGGGAGGCATAGCCTGAAATCCCCCCAAACAGCTCAAAAACCCACAAACCAGCCTCAAAAATCTTTTCTAAAGGGCTTTGTATCCTTTCTTTCTTTATAATACCTTTGCAGTCCTAATTTTTAGGAGGTTTATAATAAACTGATATAAATGCCGACCATTCAACAACTTGTACGAAAAGGCAGAAAAAAATTGACTTCAAAGTCAAAATCACCTGCCCTTGATTCATGCCCTCAGCGCAGGGGTGTTTGTACCCGGGTGTACACAACAACGCCTAAGAAGCCTAACTCAGCGATGCGAAAAGTAGCCAGGGTTCGCTTAACCAACCAAAAAGAGGTTAACGCTTATATACCAGGCGAAGGCCACAATCTTCAGGAGCACTCAATCGTGCTGATTCGTGGTGGCAGGGTAAAAGATCTTCCCGGTGTTCGTTACCACATCGTTCGCGGTGCATTGGATACAGCGGGTGTTAATGGTCGTCTGCAAAGTCGTTCCAAGTATGGTGCTAAACGTCCTAAAGCTGGTGCTGCTGCTCCTGCTAAGGGCGCTAAAAAATAATTCAATAAGCTCATGAGAAAGTCAAAACCTAAAAAAAGATATCTTCTACCCGATCCGAAGTTCCAGGATACACTGGTAACCAAGTTCGTTAACTATTTAATGGAAGACGGCAAAAAGAGCTTATCGTATGGCATTTTTTACGATGCCATTGAGTTAGTAGAAAAGAAGACTAGTGAGAGTGGACTTGAAGTTTGGAAGCGTGCTATGAACAACCTTATGCCTTCCGTTGAGGTTAAGAGCCGCAGGGTGGGTGGAGCTACCTTTCAGGTTCCTGTTGAAATCAGACCTGAGCGTAAAATCAACCTTAGCATTAAGTGGCTCATTGATTACTCCCGTATGCGTGGTGAAAAAACCATGATGGATAAATTAGCAGGTGAAATTATTGCAGCATCGAAAGGTGAAGGTGCAGCCATTAAAAAGAAAGACGATACACACCGCATGGCCGAGGCTAACAAGGCCTTTTCACATTTCCGTTTTTAATCGAGGGCAGGATAACGCATGGCAAGAGATCTCAAATACACGCGAAACATTGGTATAGCGGCTCACATTGACGCAGGAAAAACCACTACTACAGAACGAATTCTGTATTATGCTGGTGTGAACCATAAAATTGGTGAAGTGCATGACGGTGCTGCAACAATGGACTGGATGGCGCAGGAGCAGGAGCGTGGTATTACCATTACATCTGCAGCAACCACCGTTTATTGGAATTATAATAGCAACAAGTACCACGTTAATATTATTGATACTCCAGGACACGTAGACTTCACTGTTGAAGTAAACCGTTCGCTCAGGGTATTGGATGGACTCGTGTTCTTGTTTAGTGCTGTTGATGGCGTAGAGCCTCAATCAGAAACTAACTGGCGCCTGGCTGATAATTACAAGGTTGCGCGTATTGGCTTCGTAAACAAAATGGACCGTGCGGGCGCAGATTTTCTTGGCGTTTGTAAACAAGTGAAAGAGAAGCTTGGTAGCAAAGCAGTTGCTTTACAATTGCCGATTGGTGCTGAAGAAAATTTCAAAGGTGTTGTTGATTTGGTAAATAACCGTGGGGTTATCTGGAATGAAGAGGATAAAGGGATGACTTTCACAGTTGTACCTATTCCCGATGACATGGTTGAAGAGGCGAAAGAGTATCGTGAAAAACTACTGGAAGCCGTAGCTGAATACGATGAGTCATTGATGGAGAAATTCTTCAACGATCCTGAAACGATTACCGAAGCAGAAGTATTGACGGCTCTCCGTAAAGCTACTATTGATATGGCCATTGTGCCTATGGTTTGTGGATCATCCTTCAAGAATAAGGGTGTGCAAACCATGCTTGATTATGTGATGGAATTACTGCCTTCACCGCTCGATAAGGACAACATTACCGGCACTAACCCGGACGATGAATCTGAGGTTACCATCAAACCGGATGAAAAGGAGCCATTTACTGCATTAGCATTTAAAATTGCTACCGATCCGTTTGTTGGTCGCCTGTGCTTCATTCGCGCATACTCAGGTGTATTGGAATCTGGCTCATACATTTACAATACTCGTTCCAATCAGAAGGAGCGCATTTCACGTGTATTCCAAATGCACGCGAACAAACAAAATCAGATTGAACGCCTTACTGCAGGTGATATTGGTGCCGTAGTAGGTTTTAAGGATATTAAAACGGGTGATACGCTTTGCGATGAAAAGCGTAAGGTGGTATTGGAATCAATGGTATTCCCTGAGCCCGTTATCGGATATGCCATTGAGCCTAAGAAGCAGGTGGATGTTGATAAGTTGGGTATGGCCATCTCCAAACTGGTTGAAGAAGATCCTACACTTCGTGTTCACACGGATCAGGAGACTGGTCAGACCATCCTTCGTGGTATGGGTGAACTTCACCTCGAGATCATTATCGACCGTTTGAAGCGTGAGTTCAAGGTTGAAATTAACCAGGGCGCACCTCAGGTTGCTTATAAAGAATGGCTTACCAGTTCGGTTGAACATAAAGAAGTTTATAAAAAGCAAACTGGTGGTCGTGGTAAATTTGCCGATATCGTGTTTGAGATCGGTCCACGCGAAGACGGTAAGGAAGGTCTTGAATTTGTCAATGACATTGTAGGCGGTGTAATTCCACGTGAATTCATCCAGCCTGTACAAAAAGGTTTCGAACAGGCCATGGTGAATGGTCCGTTGGCTGGATACCCGATTGACTCGATGAGGGTTCGGTTATTCCACGGTTCTTATCACGATGTTGACTCTGACTCATTGTCGTTTGAACTGGCTGCACGTATTGGTTTTAAAGAAGCAGCCCGGAAGTGTAGCCCGCAGTTGTTGGAACCCATCATGAGTGTTGAAGTGTTGACGCCAGATGAATTTACCGGTTCAGTAACGGGTGATTTGAATAGGAGAAGAGGCGTTATGAAAGGTATGGATAGCCGTGGTGGTGCTCAGGTTATTAAGGCAGATGTACCGTTGTCCGAATTATTTGGTTACGTAACCGATTTGAGAACAATTACCTCTGGTCGTGCCTCTGCAACCCTTACGTTTTCACACTATGCACCGGTTCCGAAAAACCTTGCTGATAAAGTAATTGACGAAGTAAAAGGCGCTGTTGCCGCAAAATAAATATCTAAAAGACGTTTAGATCATGAATCAGAAAATCAGAATCAAACTCAAGTCTTACGACCACAACCTGGTGGATAAGTCATCTGAGAAAATTGTACGTGCCGTTAAGGCGACAGGCGCGGTGGTAAGTGGACCAATTCCTCTTCCTACTGAGAAAGAAAAGTTTACTGTGCTTCGCTCTCCTCACGTAAATAAAAAGTCGCGTGAGCAATTTCAGCTTTGCACGTATAAGCGCTTGGTTGATATTTATTCCAACAGCGCAAAAACAGTTGATGCGTTAATGAAGCTTGAACTGCCCAGTGGTGTTGACGTAGAAATAAAAGTATAGTTATTGAGATAGCATTAGTATGAAAGCCATTTTCAGATTCTGAGAATGGCTTTTTTATTGCAGTTTCTGGTGAAAGTAAAGTGTGTGTTCAGGTAAAGCATTCGGATGGATTATTTTTACCAAGTCGTTTAGAATGATATCCGGCCGCAGATATCCCAATTCCAAAAACTCGCTTCCTCCACGCGCTCCTTTGCGGGCATCATAGGTATAAACCTGGCCTGTTTGAAAAGCTTTGAATTTTGTATAGCGGATTTCCGCTTTTTCAATTTCAGCTAAGGCTTTAAAAGACGCTACACCAATCCACAGGTCAGCTTGATGCGCTTTTTCATATACAGATTCAAAACTCAGCTCAAGGAATCCATTGGAGGGAGTATCCGACCATAAGTAGTTCCCTCCGGCATCATGAAGAAGTTGCGATGCATAATTTTCACCGCCCGGAAGAAACCACGTATCGCCATAAACAATGCCACTCATAACAGTTGGTTTTGTCTGAACGTGGCTTACTTTTTCATAGGTATCATAATAGTTGTGTTCTATAGCCCTGAAAATGGAATCAGCAAGCTTTTCTTTATTGAAGAATGCTGCCATGAATTTTATCCACTCCGCTCTTCCTAAGGGATGCTCTTCTAGGAATTCGGCATTCACAATAATGGGAATGCCGAGCTCTTCAATTTTTTTAAACTGGCCAAAGTCACCGGAAAGTGAATAAGCCATGGTAATATCCGGCTTAAGCAACGCCAGCCGCTCAAGATCCATGCCTTTATCGATCCCTAAATCGGTTACAAGCCCCTGAGCGATTAATGCCCTCATTTTAACTGAGCTGATGTAGTCTGTTGTGGGAAATCCAACCAAGGCTTCACTTTCGTTCAGGTAATCGAGTAATGGAATGTGCGATGTTGAAGTACACACTACGCGAGAAACTGGTACCGAAATAATCTTCGCATTAGTAATATTATGAGGAATTGACTTGTCCTTGTTTAACAATAAATACCGGAAACCCGTCTTTGCCCCAGGATAAGGTTGTGTAACTTCTATAAGTTTTCCATGCTCAAGTTGGGTAATGGTAAACCCTTTGGCATATTTCAATCCAATAGTTTCTGAATGTGAGGATTCGTTGACACGACTGCCTTTATCAGGAGTACAGGCAGTTGATATACCGAATAGCAGAACGATAACTACGCTAAACTTCATAATGATTTTGCTATGACTTTGTGGTTCTGAGGAGTTCTATAAAATCGCTAAGCATGCTTTGTGCTGCTTGTTGAGGTGTTGTTCTTCTATTCAGTACTTCATTTTCAAGGTGCTTGTTTTTTTTCTGCAATGACGCTGATTGTTCAAATTGCTGCTTTAGCAATTGATCAAAGCATTCGTGCATCCACTCAACTTGCTGCTGATTTCGTCTATACTCCAACAATCCTTGGTTTTGTAGCAGTTGCTGCAATTCAACAATCGTATTCCAAATAGCATCCATTCCTTCTTGCAACAAGGCTGAGCAAGTAAGCACTTTTGGCGACCAACCGGATACATCCGGACGGAAAAGGTGAAGCGCATGCTGGTATTCCGACCGGGCTTCATTGGCCTTATTCTTATTTTCACCATCGGCTTTTGTAATGGCAACAACATCCGCCATTTCCATGATGCCTTTTTTTATCCCCTGAAGTTCATCTCCGGCACCGGCCAGCATCAACAAAAGAAAAAAGTCAACCGATTTTTTTACAGCAACTTCCGACTGACCAACCCCTACTGTTTCAACAATAATAATTTCAAACCCTGCTGCCTCACACAAGTGAATGGCTTCCCGGGTACGGTGTGTAATGCCGCCAACAGCTTCGCCAGAGGATGATGGTCTGACAAAAGCCATCATGTTTCGCGAAAGTTCTTCCATCCGTGTTTTATCTCCCAGAATGCTTCCTTTGGTTAACGGACTACTGGGGTCAACTGTAAGTATGGCAAGCTTCTTTTTGTGTGTTTCAATGATATGCTTTCCAAAGGCTTCAATGAAAGTGCTTTTTCCCACACCGGGCACACCCGTTATGCCTATACGAATGGAATTTCCGGTACGCGGAAGTATCTTTTCAATGAGTTGATCGGCCAAGGCACGGTCGACTGGGAGGGTACTCTCAACAAGCGTAATGGCCTTGGCCAGCACTACACGATCACCTTTTGCGATTCCGTTGGCATATTCCTGAAGATTAAGACGGGCTTTCAATGGTAAATCGTTTAGTAAAACGTGCCTAAATTTCTAAATTTACCTGATACCAACTCCTCTCATGAAGAAATATTTCTGGATTGATTCAGCCATTGCTACGCTTTTTATATTCCTGTTAATGGGTGGCATTTACAAGTTAACGCAACTCAAGTTGTTCGATGCTTTTGATTCCATAGGCCAGGCATTGGAAGATGTTGACATGACCGATTATGTGTTTTCACAATTCCGTAAAGATCCTGGAGTGGATACCAACATCGTAGTGATTAACATTGGTAACCTTAGCAGACGAGATGTAGCGAGACAAATTGACATCATCAGTCAGTATAAGCCGAAGGTTATTGGGATGGATGGATTTTATAATTGTCAAGGATTGCCCCGAGACACCATTTCATGCCCCGAGTTGATTGATTACGAGGGTAACTTGATGTTGCGCGATGCAATTAAAAGAGCTGGTAATGTTGTGCTGGTTACCAAGTTGCTTCAATCCTTTGAATTGGAGAGACGCAATGTGGAGGATGAGTATGATTCTTTGGAGCGCTCGGATTCATTGTTTACAGCAGTAGCTTTTAAGGAAGGCTATGCAAGTCTGGAGACTGAGGCAGCCTACCAGGATGATGTAAAAACGTGCCGAAGTTTCAACCCAAAAATGGATGTGAACGGGGAAGAGCACCTTGCTTTTTCAGTGCAGATGGCCATGCTTTATGATTCAGCTAAAACGCTGAAATTCCTTGCGCGAAATAATTTTTCAGAAGTAATAAATTACCGGGGTAATGCCGGAGACTTTTTTAGTCAGAATAAATACCCCCTTGCGTTTTATGCGCTGGATATTGATAATGTTTTTGAGGATAATTTTTTGCCTTCAATGATAGAAGGGAAGGTTGTAGTATTTGGTTTTATGGGTAAAGAGTTTGGAGATCCCTCCTGGAGTGATAAGTTCTTTACCCCCTTAAACCTGAAATTGGCGGGCAAGGCCAACCCCGATATGTTTGGGGTCACCATTCATGCCAATATTGTTTCTATGATTCTCAGGGAGGAATACATCGATACCATGGATGAATGGCAGGAGTGGGCATTGGCTATAATTCTTTGCTATTTAAACGTGGCATTATTTTCGCTAATTTATTTTAAGCTGCCGGAATGGTATGACGGCATTACCAAGTTGATCCAGGTGGTTGAATTGGTGATTTTAACGCTGCTAATGGTAGAAGTATTCGATTTGCTTGATTACAAGTTCGATCCGGCAATTACGCTGGCAGCCATTGCGTTGGTTGGAGACTCTTATGAAGTCTATGAGGGGGTGATAAAGAACTCCTATAGACGCCTAAAAAGCAGACTGTTTACCAAAAAGGGTGCCGATGTATTAACTTCTGATAATCAATAAATTCGTAACTTTAATCCTCTCTTTAAACAGTTTACAGTATGAAAGCTTCAAGAATTGTGTTTTTTCTCTGCTTTATCGCATTGGCCGGTGCGGGTTTGGCGCAGGATGTTGCATTTAAAGTAATGGCTAATAAGGGCTCTAATGAAGTAAAATCCGGAGATTCGTGGCAGCCCATTAAAACAGGTGCAAGCCTCAAGATTGGTGACGAGCTCAAGTTAGCCGATAACGGTTATCTGGGTTTAGTTCATGTTTCAGGTAAACCTATGGAGGTTAAAAAATCAGGTCCCTATAAAGTAGCTGATCTGGCTGCCGATGTAAAAGGCGGTTCGAGCGCCCTCACTAAATACACAGACTTCATTCTAAGCAGTAATGCACCGGACAATAAAAGTAAATTAGGTGCCACCGGGGCAGTTCATCGCGATGTTGCTGAGGCCAAGGCTATCAAATTAATGCTTCCTGAAAACCAGCATTCAGGTGTCTACAATAATGAGGCTGTTATCAGCTGGGATTCGGAGAAAGTTACCGGCCCTTATATTGTTACTTTAAGCAATATGTTTGAAGATAAGTTAGCCACCATTGAAACAGCTGAAAACAGAATCGTCATTAACCTGAGCGACCCTAAGTTTGCGAATGAGACCGGAATTTTTGTTGATGTTCGCTCCAAGGCAAATCCAAACCAATCTTCTAAAATGCATTTGATCAAGAGGCTTTCTCCGGATGCACATGCAAAGGTTGAAAAGTCACTGAACTCGATTATGGGTGAGGTAAGTGAGCAAACCGCTTTAAATAAATTTATCCTTGCCGGATTTTATGAAGAGCAAGGACTCTTCATCGATGCCATCACTGCTTATGAAGAGGCTATAAAGCTTGCGCCAGATGTAACCTACTATAAGGAAACGTACGATGAATTTCTGATTCGTCACGGCATTAAGAAGCCGTAATACGTTTCATTTATTACCCCATTTTTATGGGGTAATATTTTTATTTACTGTGTTTTACCTTTTCGCTTAAAGTAACGATCATGAAAACTATTCGTTTGGTTGTATTTGCTCTGGGCATTATCATGCCAATGTTTATAAAGGCGCAATCGTATGCCTTTCTGGTACTCCAAAGTAAGGGGCAAACGGAGGTTAAGTCTGGTGAAGAATGGACACCACTTAAAATCGGAACACAACTAAAAGTTTCTGATGAGGTAAAGATTCCCGACAACGGTTATCTCGGGCTTTCACACGTAAGTGGTAAAGCCTTGCAGGTAAAAGAACCGGGCAATTTTAAAGTTGCCGACCTAGCCTCCAAAGTTGGCAAAAGTACAAGTGCGCTTAATAAATACACTGATTTTATTCTAAGCAGCGAAGAAGAAAAGAAAAGTAAGCTTGCTGCCACCGGGGCTGTGCATCGTAATATAAAAAGGGATATTATGCTCAGTTTACCAACCGATGCAGGAAAGGCAACACTTTATGGTGATCATTTCTTTTTGACCTGGACAGAAGATGGCTCAAGTTCTTACAAAGTTATTGTTTTGGATTTTGGTGAAGATGAATTAGCCAGTTACGAAGTATCAACTAATGCTCATTTCATCGATTTATCAAAAGGTTTTGAAAAACATCCACAGATTTTGGTAAAAGTTGTTACCGCAAATGGAAATTCTTCTGATGCGTATACTGTAAAAAAACTCACAGGCCACCAACGAAAAAAAGTTAATGACGTAGTGAGCGGACTGGAGACAGCAGATGCTACAGGCTTGGATAAGTATATTGCTGCATCTGTTTTTGAGGATCAAATTATGCTCATTGATGCCCTCACAGCATACAAAGAAGCGGCTGATCTGGAACCAGATGTATACCATGAAATTTACGTTCAATTTCTCAATCGACTAGGATTCGAGTCAAGCAAGTAAGTTCAGTAAATTATTTAAAGAGGCTTCCGATAACGTACAATTGGGAAGCCTCTTCTTGTTTGGTCTGGTTTGGCTGAACCGTATATTCTCCTATTTTTGTGAGCATCAAACAGCATCCTCATGAGTGTACTAGTGAATAAAGATTCCAGGGTTATTGTTCAGGGATTTACCGGATCAGAAGGCTCATTTCATGCCGGTCAGATGATTGAGTATGGTACCAACGTAGTGGGTGGGGTTACCCCGGCCAAAGGTGGAACGGAGCACCTTGGACGTCCTGTGTTTAACACGGTTCATGAAGCTGTTCAAAAAACCGGTGCTGATGTTTCAATAATTTTTGTTCCACCCGCTTTTGCAGCCGATGCGATTATGGAGGCAGCCGATGCCGGAATTAAAGTAATTGTTGCCATTACAGAAGGCATACCGGTTAAGGATATGATGATTGCCAAAAAGTACATTAAGAGCCGTGGTGTTACGCTGGTTGGCCCGAACTGCCCCGGTGTTATTACACCAGGCGAAGCAAAAGTTGGGATTATGCCCGGATTTGTTTTTAAGAAAGGCCGAGTAGGTGTTGTTTCCAAATCAGGCACATTAACGTATGAAGCGGCAGATCAGGTTGTGAAAGCTGGCCTGGGTGTATCAACAGCCATTGGAATAGGGGGCGATCCCATCATCGGCACTTCAACCAAAGAAGCAGTTGAGTTGTTAATGAATGATACTGAAACAGACGCTATTGTTATGATTGGCGAAATAGGCGGTAACTATGAACCGGTAGCTGCACGTTGGATTAAAGAAACCGGAAATAAGAAGCCAGTAGTTGGTTTTATTGCAGGCCAAACTGCACCTCCGGGACGAAGAATGGGACATGCCGGTGCAATTATTGGTGGCGCTGATGACACCGCTGCTGCTAAAATGAAAATCATGCGCGAATGTGGAATTCATGTAGTTGAATCACCTGCCGATATTGGCGAAACGGTCCTGAAGGTTTTGAAAAAGTAAGATTTGCCTAGAAGGCCGATCTGAACTCACGCTCCAGATACTTGTTGAATTCGCTAACACTTGAAAAAGTAGTTATGCGTTCAGGTTGCATCTCTGCATCATCGTTCTGGAAAATTACTTCAGCGCATAAATCCCTCAATAAATACAAGTAAGCTTTTCGGCCATTCTTGATACGGGTTCCAAGCATGATTCCTTTATCGCGTAAAGCAACAATTTTACTTTTAGCAGACAGACTTTTGAAATACAATTTCCTAAACATGAGATTTTCTTTTTGAACTATACGTCAAAAGTAAGCTCACGATTTGGCGCCTCCTAATTGACTCATTTGGAGCCGCGTTACGTTGTCGTGAAATATGATGCACGGGGCTTGTTACCCTTTGTGGAGTTACAAAATATTACACCGTGATTTTATGCCAATTTTCAGAAACAGGCTAAACAGGCCAGTCAGAAGGTTAAAAATTTAAAAATGCCCCAAAATCTTGCCTTGAGAGAAAATCGCCTACAAAAGGTTATTTGCCAGGTTGGCCAATTCCGATCGCTCTCCTTTTTCGAGGGTTATGTGCGCATACAGTTCATTGCCCTTTAGCCGGTCGATCAGGTAGGACAGCCCGTTACTTTGGGCATCCAGGTAGGGTGTGTCGATCTGGTAAATATCACCTGTAAAAATAATCTTAGTGTTTTCACCTGCCCGCGTAATAATGGTTTTTACTTCGTGTGGGGTAAGGTTTTGTGCTTCATCTACAATGAAACAAATGTTTGATAAGCTTCGCCCGCGGATGTAGGCAAGCGGAGTAATCACTAGTTTTTCCTGGTTGACCATTTCAGTGATCTTGGAGTATTCTTTATCCGTTTCGTTATATTGGTTTTGAATGAATTTCAGGTTATCCCAAAGGGGTTCCATATAGGGATTTAATTTCGATTTGATGTCTCCCGGCAGGTATCCGATGTCCTTATTGCTTAAGGGCACAATGGGGCGGGCCAGGTATATTTGTTTGAATTCGCGCTTTTGTTCAAGGGAGGCGGCCAAGGCAATCAGCGTTTTTCCTGTTCCGGCAATACCCTGAAGCGACACTAATTTTATTTCGGGTTTCAGCAGTGCATGAATGGCGAAAGTTTGTTCAGCATTGCGTGGCTTTACACCATAGATGGATCTTTTTTCAACCTGCTCCACCATTTCATTAAAGGGGTTGTAATAGGCGAGCACGGATTTTTTTCCACTTTTAAGGATGTAGTAATGATTTCTTTCCGGCTTAACCTTTCCAAGAATTTCATCAGGTGGGCAATAGCCTTTTTCATAGATCAGGTTAATGGCATTTGCATCAACATCTTCAATGATTGTTCGCCCAGAATAAAGCGAGGAGATATTCTGTATTTTGCCTGTAGTATAATCTTCGGCATGAAGCCCAAGTGCTTTTGCTTTTAACCTAAGGTTTACATCTTTAGAGACCAGCACCACTCTTCTTCCTTTCTCTTCCTTTTGTAGTAGTAAGGCCGAGTTAAGAATGCGATGATCGGGCTTGTCTTCATTGAACACCCGGTTGGCATCCACTGTACCATTGCCACCGGTATCCATTACTACTTTAAAGTCGCCCTTGCCCTTTCCGTTAATCGGATTCCATTGGTGGAGCATCTGATCCTTGGCAAGCTTGTCAATAAGCCGGATAAACTCCCTGGCCTCAAAATTTTTGGTATCGTTTCCTTTTTTGAAGTTATCGAGTTCCTCTAAAACTGTGATGGGAATGCCTACATCGTGTTCATCAAAATTGAGTATAGAGTTGTGTTCGTAAATAATGACAGAAGTATCCAGAACGAATATCTTCCTTTCCTTTTTAATTTTTGGCATGCTTAACAAAGAACTTGGTCATCGAAATAAACAAAAACCTTAGTAATGCTGAAAGAGTTTTGAAAGTGTATTTTTTTAATACCTTTATAGTCCCCTTTCAACTTTTCCAAATTGTTAACCTCTATACGACCGTGTATGATATCGGTCTTCTTTTTCGCAGGGCTCTATCTGTAGCACATTAGCAAGTACTAATTGAATCAACGTTGTTGATGCTTGACTATAATTGATATCACAAAGTTTTATGAATCCGGACAGGGTAATGTATTCATGCATGTGTAGAAATTGAAACAGCTTTTTCTCATGCTCACCAAATGTAAACTGAGCGTCCTTCAATTCTTTTTGTAGCCCAATAATACGCTGAACTTCCTTGCTGGCCTTTAAGCTCTTATCGTCTTTTCGAATGAAACATAATTTTCGCCATTTGTTTTGTCGGAAGTAATATGGCTTTCTGTTGTCGGTTTCTACATTAAGTGAAATGACATAACGGTTGGGTGAAATGCAAATAACCTCCTTTTTGTACCGGATACGGGGTATACATTTTTTTATGATTGCTCTATTTATTGTATAGAGTTCTTCATCCGGAAATTTTATCCCCGGGATACTGCCATCATCCGAAACACCAACCATCAAGGTTCCTCCTTTGCTGTTGGCAAAAGCTATCAACTCACGTACTATCTTCTCAGGGTGTGTGGCCTTGCGTTTAAATTCAAGTTGTTCCCCCTCACCCTTTGCAACCAAGGATTGAAGTGTTTTTATTTTCGACTTATCTACCTCGATTTCCTCCGAATGCCGCATCGTCATCTTCTTCGGTCTCATCGTCATCATCGAATTTAGGTAGATTAAACATGGAACTTAGCAAATCTTTAAATTGATGTCCAGCCGTAAGGTAATGTTTGCTTAACAGACTGTACTCAGCCAAACCGTGTAAAGCAAACTCCATTAGAAAAAGCTGAAGCGCAACGGGTTGATTGGGATGAAGGGTCTGCACAAGTCCTTTTAAATCCGGAATGCCGGTAAGCGCTTTTTCATATTCTTTTCCAGTAAGATCGTTTAGTAAATCGACTTTGTTTCCTTCGCCAAACCAATCGGTAACGGTTTTATATGGACTTTTTTCCTTCTGCTTTCTGAATTTCTCCGGATCGGGAAAATAGTTAACAAACTGTGAGCGTATGGCCTTGCCGATAAGATTCTGCGCTACAATACCGGGGCCTTCCTGCTCGCCTTCATACACCAATTCAACCTTACCGGTGATGGATGGAATTACACTGTACAAATCCGACACACGGATATGGGTTTGCTTTTCATTAGTGAGCAAAGCCCTTCGCTCAGCAGAAGCCACAAGTGTTTCGTAAGCGGAAATGGTGAGCCGGGCAGATACACCGCTTTTAGAGTCAATAAATTCACTGCTGCGGGCCTCAAAGGCTATCTGCTCAATCAGGTCTTTTGCCAACTCATGAACAACTACCAGTTCTTCCTGTTCTTTTTTTAGCAGTGCTTCCTGTTGTGTTATATGCTTACCGATATCAATTGTTTTAGGATAATGTGTTATGATCTGACTATCGATACGGTCTTTCAACGGTGTTACTATGCTGCCACGGTTAGTGTAATCTTCCGGATTTGCCGTGAAAACAAATTGCAGGTCGAGTGGCAGGCGTAACTTAAATCCCCTGATCTGGATATCACCTTCTTGCAGGATGTTGAATAAAGCCACCTGGATCCGGGCTTGTAAATCAGGTAATTCGTTGATAACAAAAATCCCGCGATGCGAACGGGGTATCAATCCAAAGTGGATTACCCGTTCATCGGAGTAGGGGAGTTTTAATGTTGCTGCTTTAATCGGATCAACATCGCCAATTAAATCAGCAATGGAAACATCGGGGGTTGCCAGTTTTTCGGTATAGCGATCGTGCCGGTGGAGCCATACTATTGGCGTTTCGTCTTTGAGCTCATTTATCTTGTCAATGCTGTACCGGGAGATGGGATGTAATGGGTCGTCATTTAATTCTGAGCCCTCCACGACCGGTATGTATTCATCCAGCAGGTTTATCATCAACCGGGCAATTCGTGTTTTGGCCTGTCCGCGTAAGCCAAGCAGGTTAATATTATGCCTTGCTAGAATGGCCTTTTCCAAATCGGGTATTACAGTTTCTTCGTAGCCCCATATTCCACTAAATACAGGAGTTTTCTTTCGCTTTTTTTCAATCAGGTTTGAACGAAGTTCATCTTTAACCGATTTCGATTGGTACCCGGCTGCCTTCAGTTGCCCAAGTGTTTTTATCTTATCAATGTTCATAATCAGTGGCTAGTAATTCTTCCTTCTGTTTTTATTAAAATCTTCGAACACAAGATTTCCCAAACCTTGTAATCCTGAGTAGTAAGCATTGCCCCTATTGGTTTTGGTAAACTCCCGCACAAATGCTTTAAGGTATGGATCAGTAGCTAGCATAAAGGTGGTAACCGGTATTTTTAGTTTTCTCAGTTGGCTTGCCAACGTTAGGGTTTTGTTCAGAATTTTATGATCCAGACCAAAACTGTTTTTGTAGTACTTAATGCCTTGCTTGATGCAGGTAGGTTTCCCGTCTGTGATCATGAAGACCTGCTTGTTGGGATTCTTTCTTCGCCTCAAAATATCCATGGCAAGTTCTAAACCGGCCACGGTATTGGTATGGTAAGGGCCTACCTGCAGGTAAGGCAAATCTTTGATATTAATCTGCCAGGCATCATCACCAAAAACAATAATGTCAAGGGTGTCCTTCGGGTATTTTTTTGTGATCAGTTCGGCCAGTGCCATGGCTACTTTCTTGGCTGGGGTTATACGGTCCTCACCATACAGTATCATCGAATGCGAGATGTCAATCATCAATACGGTAGACGTTTGTGATTTGTATTCACTTTCAATAACCTCAAGGTCGTCTTCCGTCATGAAGAAATTATCGAGCCCGTGATTGATCTGTGCATTGCGCAACGAATCGGTGACCGATATTTGTTCGAGGGTATCGCCAAATTCATAGTCCCTGCGTTCAGAAGTTTGTTCATCACCCCGTCCGCTATGAAAGGTATTGTGCTCTCCGCCCTTTGTCTTCTTCAGTTTCCCGAAAATTTCCTCCAGCGCAGTTTTGCGGATATTTTGTTCACTGCGTGCCTTGAGGGTAAGCTCACCGTTGGGTCCCGTTTCGGCAAGGTATCCTTCGCGTTTCAGTTGCTCTATAAAGTCGCCAATGCCGTAGTTTTCTGAGGTTAGGTTGTATTGCTTGTCAAGTTCTGTGAGCCATTGCAAAGCCTCTGAAACATTGCCTGAGGTGATCAGGGCCAATTGCAGGAAAATCTTTAGCAGGCGCTCAAAATCGCTGGTTGCCTTTTCCGGAGGCGGTGTGTACTGGCTAAACCGATATCCTGACATCTGAAGGGTGAAGATAAACTCTTTGTAAAACCCAAAAAACGAATATTCTGTTTCTATTTCAGGTTTTAAATTTTTAAACCTGCGTAATATTCCTGGTGTTTCTGACAATATTCTGAATTTCTCATGGACTACTTTTGTTCATCAATTTTAAAAGATCGTGCTATGAAAAAGTCTGTACTGGTTTTAACCCTTTTTGCGCTTTTGTTAGGTTCATGCTCATCGTATACATGCGCTACATATGCCAAAAAACCTGCAAAACAGCAGGAGGTTAAGAAAGCAAAAATTTAATGGCTCTTATGAGTATTAAAAAAGCCTCCCCGATTCATTTCAGGGAGGCTTTTTAATTATTAAGACCTTTGATTTAGGCCGATTTCTCTTTCATGGTGCCATAGATGTAATCCCATAACGGGGAGGATACCCCAAAAACGATGGCACCGTCCTTATAGTGGTGAATGCTGTGGTTTACCCAAAACAGTTTGAGGAAGTTTTTTGGTGGCTTATAGGCATGTACCATGTAATGAACGCCCAAATAACTTGCATATCCTACCAAAAAGCCTGGTAGAAAGGCAAACACAAAGTCGCCCATAACCAGCCGAAGCAATAACAGTAATACGGTGGCAATGGTGATGCTGATAACCGGTGGCATGGCCAGCCTATCCTTATCTTTTGGGAACTCATGGTGTACACCATGCATGGTATATTGTAATTCCCTGCGTTTTTCCGTGTCGGCACGCATGTGAAAAACGTAGCGGTGCACGTTGTATTCAACCCAGGTAAAAACCAACCATCCGATAAAGAAAAGCACCGTGGTTAGCCAAGGGCTCAATGATGTGTGCGTTATGCTCCAGTAAAGCAACCCTGCCGCGTAGGAGAAGAAAATAATTAGCGGTACGCTGATATGCGTGCGGGTTAGCTTCTCCAATACCGGGTTGCTAAACAACTGTTTGGTGCCGCTATTTTTTGGTGTTACTACATTCATAGCCATTTGCAGATCCTCTTGCGCAAAAATAAAAATTGGGTACTAAAAACCTTTTAACGGAAAGCGCTCACGTGGGTTTTCTCGATAATCTTGCCATAATACTCCACGTAACGCGGAAGAATCCGGGTTATGTCAAATTCCTTAGCCCGGTTAAGCGCATTTTCCTTGAACTTAGGCAGGTTGTTTTTGTCGAGTATAAATAATGCTTTGCGTGTCATGTCATCGATGTCGCCAACATCACTCATAAAACCGGTAACGCCTTGTATGGCCAGTTCCGGAATACCCCCAGCATTGGAGGATATAACCGGTACTTCACAGGCCATGGCTTCAAGTGCGGCCAGCCCGAAGCTTTCTTTTTCGGAAGGCATAAGAAACAGGTCTGCAACGGAGAGAACTTCTTCCACGGCTTCGAGCTTGCCCAGAAAACGGATGTTATTACAAATACCAAGATCACGGCATTGCTGCTCTGCGCCAACACGCTCAGGGCCATCGCCAATCATTAACAGTTTGGCGGGTATAGTTTTTTGAATGTTGTAAAAGGTTTGAATAACATCGCCAATGCGTTTCACTTTTCGGAAATTTGAGGTGTGCACAATCAGCATCTCACCTTCGGGACAAATGGCCCGTTTGAAATGATCCTTTTTTTGCTTTTTGAATTTTTCGAGGTCAATAAAGTTCGGAATTACTTCAATTGGGTTAGTGATGTTAAAATGTTCCAGTGTTTCCCTTTTCAAATCTTCGGATACTGCTGTAACTCCATCTGATTGATTGATGCTGAAGGTTACAACTGGTTCGTAGGATGCATCTTTGCCCACCAGCGTAATGTCTGTTCCGTGAAGTGTGGTGACTACAGGCATTGAGATGCCCTGTGTTTTTAGTATCTGCTTTGCCATGTAAGCCGCTGAAGCGTGCGGTATGGCGTAATGAACATGGAGAAGATCGAGTTTTTCGTTCATGGCAACACCCACCATTTTGCTGGCCAGCGCCAATTCATAGGGTGGATACTCAAACAATGGATATGACCTGAATTCTACTTCGTGGTAGAAAACATTCTCATTCAAAAAATCGAGCCTGCTGGGTTGCGAATAGGTAATGAAATGAACCTGATGGCCTTCCTGTGCCAGGGCTTTTCCTAATTCAGTGGCTACTACACCGCTACCGCCAAAGGTGGGGTAACATACTATGCCTATCTTGATCTGCTCCACGAAAATGGGTTTGGGTATTGACAAAAATCAAATATGGATTGGTAGATAATATCCTGTATCCGAGAACGAATATTGGTTGTAATTAGTTTAGTGCTGCGGTCAGGATAAACCCTATTGGACAAAAATACATATACCAGCTCAAATTCCGGGTCTATCCAAATACACGTTCCGGTAAAACCGGTATGTCCAAATGTACGCGGGGATGAAAAAAGTGATGTGGGTGTAGCCCAATCGCTTTGAATGGGCTTGTCCCAGCCCAATCCCCTGCGGCTGTTTTCAAACTGTTTGGCCGTAAACAATTCTACCGTTTCGGGCTTAAAGTATTGATGTCCTCCGTAATAGCCTTTTTGCAGAATCATCTGTCCCAATTTTGCAACATCGTGGGCTGTGCTGAACAATCCGGCATGGCCGGCCACACCCCCCATCATGGCTGCACGTTCATCGTGCACCGTTCCATGAATCATTTCCTTCCGGAAGATTTTATCGTATTCGGTGGGTGTTATACGTGCTAATGGGTAGCGATTCAGTGGAACATACCCGGTTGAATACGCCCCCAACGGCTCATACACGTTTTGCCATAAAAAATCATCTATTGGTTGGTTGAGCATTCTTTCCGATAGCCGGTGAAGTAACCAAAATCCTATGTCGCTATACCGTAATGTGTAAGGGGTTCGGGCAGGTTTTTCAATCATGCGCGATTCAAACGTCCATTTCCATAATGAATCGCGGATAATCGGTGCTGCAAATAAGTTGGGTGAAACCTGCAGTGAATACTTGGGGTCACGGGTTTTACTATAATAGTAAGGTAAGAACTCTTTATCATTCTTCATGGTTTGAGGCCACAGGGGTATGAAGGCAAGTAATCCGGCTTGATGCGCGAGCACGTCTTTTAGCGTAATATCTTTTTTGTTGGTTGAGCGCAGTTCCGGAAGGTAATAGGACATCTTATAGTTAAGATCAATAAGGCCACGATCGTATAGAAACATTACGGATTGAAGTGTGCCCAGTACTTTTGTCATGGATGCGATATCATAGAGGGTTTCATCGGTTACCGGTTGCTGATTATCATACGTATACCACCCAAATGATTTGTTGTAAATCACCTTGCCATTTTTTGCAATTAATACCTGACAGCCTGGAGCAGCCTGCATATCGATAGCCTCGCGAACAATGGCGGATATTTTATCCAACGATTGACTGCTCATACCAACGGCCTCCGGGATGGTATAGGATAACCTGCCAAGCGATGACGTACGTACACCTGAGCCCTCCTTGAGTTGCTCAGTTACTGAAAGTGGTAATTTGCCTGTGCTCTCAAGTCCGCCAAATAAAATCTGTGGAACTGTTCTTCGCATTAAGCCAAGATCAACAAAGGCCTGAACCAACGTTGCCGGCTGTGAAAACAGACTAAACCTGGATGGCGGCCCGAAATTGCACACGATAACGTTGGTGTACTTAGTAAGGGAGTCGAGTAATGCAGGGTATCGTGTGGTAAGTCCTGAACTCGTTAGAAAAATCCCGGCTATTACAACATCATATTTTTTCAGTTCTTCAAGTAATTCATCTGCATCTTCATCAGGTTGATGAAATTGAAAATGATCAAACGGTGCATAGTGTGAAAGGTAGTTGCTGAATTCATTTTCTTTACGCTCGCCAATGGATAGTGAAGCAAAAGAAGTGTTCTCAATAATTTTAATGGGTAAAGCCTGCTGCTCATCCGAGACAATTGAAACAGATTTCTCGTAAAGATCTTGTCTGAGTACACTTGCTTCCAGCGTGTTAAGTTGTAATAAAAGATTCTCTTCATCCGGGGATGTTATTTCCTGCCCGCGAACATCGTATTTAAAAGTTAATACTTTTTTAACACGCGCATCCAACTGATTTTGCAAAGCCGGGTTTTTCTTGATTTGCTTGCGCAGTTTCCGAACCGTTGCCGCTATGTTTTGGGGAAACAATAGAATATCATTCCCCGCCAGGAATGCATAAATTTCTGAATCTCCTGGTTGATATTTCCTAAGAATAATTTTTACATCCGGCACATAACTGAAAACCAATCCATCGAAAGTGAAATTCTTTTTCAGGTAATCGGCTATGTATAAAGTCGGCAGTGCTTCCGGAATAATTCTTTTTTTGTTTTGAACAATCTTTCTTCTGTCCGGAAAAATCGGATCGTGTGTATAAGAGGCCAGAATAGCAGGGCATCCGTTATCAATCAGTTGCTTAAGTGGAAACAGTGATTGTTTATCATCTTGTGCAAGGCCCATTACCGGATCGCCCTTGGTATAGCCGGTAACTTTGAGTCCGTAGTGCGGATAATGTTTAGCTACCGGTATAATCCCGGCACGCTGAAGACCCTTCATATACAATACTGCGGCATTGGCCACGCGTTCCGGATTCTCACCAAAGGTGTGATTTACCATTTCGTCTGTTTGAAAGGTGCTGCTTAAATCGGCTGTGGGCGCAAAAGTAATGTGTACCCCCAGTGCTTTGAGTTGACGGCCAACTTCTTTGCCGTAATAGAACAACAAACTATCATCTTGGATGGCGCCTAACATGAGGGTTTGCGGAAAAACCAACGTGCTATCCAGCGTTGAGCCTAATCCCTCTTCGGCATTCAAGCCAATTAAAAGGGGTATTGCTGATTTCTCACTCAATTGTTTGAGTAGCTGTTTCTGTACCACCGGACCACCACGGGTTACCACTACTCCGCCAATGCCATAATTGCTGATCTGTCCAAGCAGCTTTTCTACTGCGGCCTCGTCCGCGTAAGCATCCACGGGCATCATAATAAGCTGACCGATTTTAGCCTCGAAGGGTAGCAATTGAAATACGCTATCCACCCATTTCTCCCGATCGGTTTGACCAAAAGCTTGAAAAATACCGGTAATGAGCAGTACAGAAATTAGCCAAACTTTTTTGCCGGCAGAGCCGTTTGCTTTGTAATTGAAGCTGAATAGAGGCATTTTTGTAAGCCTTTAGAGTAATCTTAAAGCGCCAAGTTAAAAAATGGTGACGCAGTCTGAAAACTGCATTATACCAAAGGCAATCAATATATTTTTAATGAAAATTCCATCACTGTTTACACGAACACCCAATCACAAACGGTTTAATTTTGTGCCCAGACACTACGACCCGTCAGAAGAAGAACGAAAAGAGCGGGAAGCGCGTATCCATCGTGAATTAAAACTAAAGCGTGGCGAGCCGGAGGAAGTTGCACCCGATTATCGAGCCCGGATTGCGGGATCTTTTCGCACAGCACGCAGCAAACAAACTAAAAATTTCGATCCGTCAGCCAATATTTTACGGTTGGTCATCATCATGATTTTGGTGGTTTGGTTGATGGCATTCATTCAATACGGAAATGATTCAATTTATTTTCTTGCGCTCATTATTCCATTCTACATCTGGATCAGGTTTTTCCGTAAGCAATCTTAACTGCTGGTATGCCTGATATTATTCAACTTTTACCTGATTCCATTGCTAACCAGATTGCTGCTGGTGAAGTAGTTCAACGGCCGGCTTCTGCCGTGAAGGAGTTGATGGAGAATGCTATCGATGCCGGGGCCACTATGATTAAACTTGTGGTTAAAGATGCAGGCAAGAGTTTAATTCAAGTGATTGATAATGGAACTGGCATGTCGGAAACCGATGCCCGCATGAGTCTTGAGCGACACGCCACTTCGAAGATCAGAAGGGCTGAGGATCTTTTTGCTTTGCGCACCATGGGTTTTCGTGGTGAAGCATTGGCGTCCATTGCTGCCGTATCACAACTGGAAATGAAAACCCGGCAAACCGACAAAGATTTAGGGACATTGCTGGTTGTTGAAGGTTCGGAAGTGAAACGGCAGGAAGCTGTTGCATGCGATAAGGGAACCAGTATCAGTGTAAAGAATCTTTTTTACAACATTCCTGCGAGGCGAAATTTTTTGAAATCCAACCCTGTAGAGCTAAAACATATTATTGATGAGTTTCAACGGTTGGCGATGGCGTATCCTGATATTTCATTCATGTTTATACAGGGCGATGAACTGGTGTATGATTTACCTCAGTCTAAACTCAGCCACCGCATCGTCAATGTTTTTGGTAAAGCCTATCAGGAGCAACTGGCGCCTTGTTCGGAGGAGACGGAGTATGTTGCCGTGAAGGGCTACCTTGGCCGGCCTGAGTTTGCCCGTAAATCGCGAGGCGAACAATTTCTCTTTGTAAATAATCGGTTTGTTCGCAGCAACTATCTGAATCATGCGGTAATGAACGCATTCGAGGGGTTGTTGCCTGAGCAGTCGTTTCCCTTTTACATACTGTTTATTAACATCGACCCCAAACACATCGATGTTAATGTGCACCCCACCAAAACCGAAATTAAGTTTGATGATGAGCGGGCAGTTTATGCCGTTGTCCGATCGGCCGTACGCCAGGCGTTGGGGGCGCATAATCTTTCTCCGGCACTTGATTTTTCGGAAGACGTAAACATCATTTCAAAACTGAGTAGTGCCAGTGCTGAGGTAGCACGTGAAGTTTATTTTGAAGAACGTTTTCAACGCGCAGCACAACGCAGTGATCGGGATAACTGGGAAAAACTTTTTAAAGGTGAGCATTCATTGGCTTTCACTGCTCAGCAGGATTTATCAGCTCGTGAACTGGAGTTTCTGCAATCGAAGCAGGAGGAGGTAGCCAGAAAAATAGTTGACGAGCAACTGATTCAACTACACAACCAATACATTTTGCGTCCGGTAAAAACAGGGCTCATGGTAATTCATCAACAAGCTGCACATGAGCGTGTATTGTTTGAGGAGTATTTGAATCATCTTCAGGTGAATACCGGTGAAAGTCAGCAGAGTTTGTTTCCACAAACGGTTACATTCAGTGCAGCTGATTTTGCGTTGATCATGGAGATGGATCGCGAGATTAAGGCACTGGGTTTTCGTTTTGAGGTTTTTGGAAAGAATACCGTAGTGATTAATGGAATACCTTCCGGCATTACCCCCGGTAGGGAGAAATCGTTGTTTGAAGGATTGATTGAACAGTTTAAACGCAATCAGTCTGAGTTAACCTTACCCTTAAGTGAAAATCTGGCTCGTGCCCTGGCGAAACGGGCATCTATCAAAACCGGAGAAAGTTTAACAACCGATGAAATGCAATCCCTGGTAATGCGTTTATTGGCTTGCAAAGCCGCGGGTTATTCTCCGGATGGAGACACAACGTATTTTATTTTAGATTTGGCCAAAATTGGAATGTACTTTAAACGCAACTAATCACTTTACCGAACTACTTGCATGTTTAACCTTACCCCTGTTGTCAGAAATTTGTTGATGATCAATGCGTTTGTTTTTATTGGTCAGATGGTTGCGCCCATTGTTGATATTGGCGCTTGCTTTGGTGTTTCTTTACCCTATCGACAGGATGCTGTAACGTCATACCTGGCGCTATTCAATGTGCGTACCGCCTGTTTTCAGCCGTATCAGTTATTTACCTATATGTTTGCGCACGGTGGATTTATGCACATATTTTTTAATATGCTCATGCTTTCCTTTACGGGCCCAATTCTCGAAACTTTCTGGGGGCCAAAGCGGTTTTTATTATTTTACATTATCACCGGTGTAGGTGCAGCGGTTTTTAGTGTATTGATCGATTTGTATTTCGGTGGCGGTGGCGGAATTATGTTGGGGGCTTCCGGGGCGATTTATGGTGTATTGATGGGTTTTGGCATGTTGTTCCCCAATATGGAAGTTCAGTTGCTGATACCTCCGATACCGATAAAAGCAAAATATCTTGTATTCTTTTTATTTGGATTGACGTTTATTATGGACAGGAGTGGAAATGTTGCGCATTTTGCTCACTTAGGCGGTATAGTGGTGGCATTTATTTTGATCAAAATCTGGCGTAGCCGGGGTGGCTCGTATTAATTAGTTAGCAGTAAATGTTTGACGAATTCAAAAGCGCATTTCAACGACACAACAATGCACACGTGCAATTGATCATTATCAATGTCACGATATTTCTTGTGTTTATGGTGTTGGATTTGTTTAGCTGGATAGGAGGGATTGAATTCGTATTTAATTTTATTTACAAGCAGTTCACCATCCCTTCCGGATTATCTGAATTTTTTACACGCCCATGGACCTTGCTAACCTACATGTTTGCGCACAGCATGTGGGATATCTTTCATATTCTTTTCAACATGCTGGTGTTGTATTGGTTTGGTCGGGTGTTTGTTGAATACATGGGCAGCGATAAGCTAGTAGCACTTTATGTGTTAGGCGGTCTGACCGGTGGTATTTTCTACCTCCTCATCTATAACATCAGCCCGGGCTTTTTTGGAAATGCCGACATGGTTGGTGCCTCTGGGGCCATCTATGCTATTGTAGTCGGCACGGCAGTGTTATTACCAAATTACACCTTCTATCTCTTATTGTTAGGGCCAGTAAGAATTAAATACATCGCCCTGTTTTATGTGGTGCTTTCATTGCTCTACGTACGTCAGGGCATTAACCTGGGCGGTAACGTTGCTCACCTTGGCGGAGCCTTAATGGGTGTAATTTATATTAAGCAACTTCAGGTAGGCGTTAATTGGGGAGGTTGGATTACGCTGACGTTAGATTGGTTCAAGGATTTAATTAAGGATAAGCCAAAAGTTAAAGTTACCTATCGTAGCGAAAAAGCTCAACGCTCAACTTCCCGCAAATCAACTGCGAAGGCATCCCAAGAGGAAATTGATGCCATTCTTGATAAGATTTCCGATCATGGTTATGAAAGCTTATCCAAGGAAGAAAAGGAAAAGCTTTTTAATGCCAGCAAAAAGGAGTCTTGACCTGCTCCAAGCAATTACGACTTATTAGCCAACTGTCCACAAGCCGCATCAATATCCTTACCCCTGCTTTTGCGGATTCGGGCAACGATGCCATTTTTTTCGAGGGTTGATTGATAGCGTTGAACGGCTTCGGGTGAAGCCTGTTGAAAGACTCCGTCATCAATCGGATTATATTCAATCAGGTTTACTTTGCACGGAATGTGCTTACAGAATTTTACAAGCGCCTGAATATGCTCCTGGGTATCGTTGATGTCTTTCCACACTACATATTCGTAGGTAACTTTTCGCTTGGTTTTTTTATACCAGTATTTTAAGGCATCGGCCAGATCTTCTAATGGATTGGTTTCATTAATAGGCATGATGGCTGACCGTGTTTCATTAATCGCATCATGCAACGATACGGCCAGGTTGAACTTCACATCATCATCAGCCATCTTTTTAATCATTTTGGCAATGCCTACTGTTGAAAGTGTTATGCGCCTTGAGGCCATGTTTAAGCCTTCCGGAGATGTTAATTTAGTGATGGCTTCGATTACGTTGATATAATTGAGCAAGGGTTCGCCCATGCCCATAAACACAATGTTGGTGAGGGGCCGGTTAAAAAATAGCTCGGCCTGTTGTTTGATGGCAACCACCTGATCGTAAATCTCATCAGGCGAAAGGTTACGCATGCGCTTCAAGCGGGCTGTGGCGCAGAATTTACAATCTAAACTACAACCCACTTGTGACGACACGCATGCTGTTATCCTATCCTTTGTTGGGATCAGTACGGATTCTACTACGAGTCCATCGTAAAGCGTGACAGCATTTTTAATCGTGCCATCCTCACTTCGTTGCATGTTATCTACCCGGATGTGATTAATGGTAAAATGTTCTTTCAGCATTTCGCGGGTAGATATCGACAGGTTAGTCATTTGATCGAAGTCTTTCGCAGCTTTCTTCCAAAGCCAGTCATAAACCTGTTGTGCGCGGAATGATTTCTCACCTCGTTCAACGAAGAAAGTTTTAACTTCTTCCAACGATAGTTTTCTGATGTCTCTCTTTTCGATTACTCCTACCATGACTTATTGGGTGCGAACCAGTTCATAGCGTTCGCAAGAACGGTCTTTATTGAAAAACACCAGGGTAGTTGTTGTAAGTTCTTCTACAATAAAAGTGTCGGTGATCAACCGGGATTTTTTATCGAGCAGGTAAATTGTTCCTTCGCTGTAGCGATAGAGAAACTTTTCTTTACTGGCTGGTTTCCGCTTTCCTTTTGTGCGCCAGTTTTCCTCACCGCTGCCATCGGCATTAAAGATTATGGTGCGCGGGGTGCCTCCTGAAAGTGATGACATGACCTCAGACAACTCTGCCTCTGTTTCAGAAGGCTCGCCAAAATCTGTACTCATGCATTTACTTTCCTTCATAATTTGCCATGTACCCGCCAGGGTTTGTGCACCAGCAGCCCATGCTACATTCAAAAGAATCAATGTAATCCAGCTTTTCATAGTACCTCCCTTTTACTGTAAAATTAGCTAAAAACATGCCGGTATGCCTTTGAAAACTCTTAATTATACTTGAATTTTCCGCTCTTTAGGTTTTATGAAAAGCAATGCAATTGTTATTACCGGTGGCTATTTAGACACCAGTAACGCCAAAACCGCCCACGGTTTAATACGGGGCACCGAACGTTTCAATATTTTGGCTGTAATCGATCAAAAGTCAAGCGGCCGCGATGCCGGAGAAGTATTGGATGGCATAAACCGAAACATTCCGGTTTATGCCAGTATCCCTGACTTTCTAAAGATTTCAAAAGAGAAAGCTCAATACTGTGTAATCGGGGTGGCAACAAAAGGCGGTGTAATTCCGGAGGCGCTTCACGACCTGATTGTGGAGGCACTAAATAATGATTTAAGTATTGTAAACGGTTTGCACGATTATGTTTCCGACCATGAAGATTTGAAAGCCTTGGCAAACCAAAAAGGCCTTGAAATTATTGATGTGCGCAAGCCGAAGAAATTCAAGGACCTGCATTTTTGGAATGGGAAAATCAAGGAAGTAAAGTCAATAAAAGTGGCCGTGTTGGGAACGGATTGTGCGTTGGGAAAGCGAACCACTTCGCGAATTTTAACCGAAGCCATGAATGCGGCCGGTTATAAAGCCGAGATGATTTATACAGGTCAAACCGGTTGGATGCAGGGTTCCAAATACGGTTTCATCTTTGATTCAACTCTTAACGATTTTATTTCAGGTGAAATGGAGCATGCTGTGTGGCAATGCTATCAGGATGTAAAACCTGACATTATGTTTATTGAGGGACAATCAGCATTGCGGAATCCAAGCGGACCTGCCGGTGCCGAGTGGATTGTATCTGCAGATGCAGATATTGTTGTACTTCAACATAACCCGGCACGTAAACAGTACAAGGATATGGAATATTACCCTGCATATATTCCATCTGTTCAAGATGAAATTGATTTGATTAAGATATATGGTGCTACTACCGTGGGCATTACGGTTAACACCATGAAAATGAAAACGGATGAGGCGAGAAATTGGGCGCATCAAACCGAATCCGAATTGAATATTCCCGTTGTTCTTCCATTGGAAGATGGTGTTGACCGGCTGGTTGATGTGTTTTCGGATTTGATCAGAAAGAATAAAGCTAAGTCGAATGAAAATTAAAAACATTAAAGTCTGGAGTGCCGATCTTGGCAATACCAAGCCCTACACCATTGCTTTTAAAACAGTAGATGAGGTGCGTAATGCCTTTGTGAAGATTACGCTGGAGAATGGAGTAACCGGGTTGGGTTCCGGAAATCCCAGCGAGTATGTAGTGGGTGAGAATCTTACGCAAACCTTAAACGCATTACAGGAAAAGAATCTGGAGTTCTTGGTGGGCCGTGATATTCGCGAGATGAAACAACTCACGTATGAGACCTGGCAGAAATTTCCAAAGAACCCAGCAGCCCGTGCGGCTATTGATATTGCTTTGCATGATGCATTTACAAAATTCCTTGGTATACCATTGGTAAAATACCTGGGGCAGAAAATTCAAAGCATGCCCACTTCGAATACCATTGGTATCAAAAACGTAACAGAAACCTTGAAAGAAACCGATGAATACCTCAAGCAGGGATTTAAAGCCATCAAGGTAAAACTGGGTAAGGATTTAACCGAAGATATCGAACGCATGATAAAAATGCGTGAGCAATTCGGTTATGATTATGCTATTCGAATTGATGCCAACCAGGGGTACAACGCCCAGCAGACTATTGCGTTTTATCAGCAAACAAAAAATTTAAAGATTGAATTAATCGAACAACCCCTTCCGGCCAAGGCTATTTCGGAAATGAAAAACCTGCCCGATGATGTTCGTAACGTTATTGCTGCGGATGAATCGTTGATTACGCCAAAGGATGCACTGGAATTGGTTAAACCTCCGCGCGCTTGCGGAATATTTAACATCAAGCTCATGAAATGTGGGGGAATAACGCAAGGCCTGAAAATAGCCGACATCGCATTTCAGGAGGGCATTGATTTATTCTGGGGCTGTAATGATGAGAGCATCATCAGTATTACGGCTGCGCTACATGCAGCCTTTGCTTGCTCCAATACAAAATATATTGATCTGGATGGAAGTCTCGACTTAGGTAACGATATAGTCAACGGTGGCTTTATTCTGAAAGATGGTATAATGTATTGCTCTGATAAGCCCGGATTAGGGGTGGAGCAAATCTGAAATCAGATCCCCGCTTCAATCTGGAAACGCACCAGCCATCGGTTCAAATCCGGATTAGGCCCACTTAGCCAGGAGTTCATCTCATAGGTCAGGTCGGCCTGAAGTTTCAAACGATGTCCTCGGACATATTTAGAACTCCCGAGTGTAAACTGCCTCACTTGCGGAGTCAATTGCTGTATTTCTTCATTGGGCCTAACACGCGAAATGCGTCCTACTATTTCATAGTTTCGTTTGAATAAATAGCTTCCCTGGTAATTTTCACCACGACCAGCATAAACAAATCGCTTATCGCCATCAATATTTTCAGTTACGGGGCTATCGTCTTTGGTGTTGCGCATCAAAAATTCCGATTGAAAGGCCCAGCCCTTATGCTTGAAGAGAAAGTCAAACATCAATGTCTCGATGGTTCTGGGTTCAAATAGAAACCTTCCGATTTGTCCGCCTGTGCGTAGTGTGTTGAAGTTATTGGAAAAAGTAGTTCCAACTGAAACTTTCGGTTTGGGTTCCCGCACGAGATCTCCCTCAAAATAGTCTCCACCATTTGTAAAATGGCCAAAGGGCATTAATTCCATTCGTCCCGTATAGGCTAGTCCGCGGTCTGATGAAGTGATGTTTCTTCCTTCACCTGTTGAGATCGATCCCCGAAGCACATAGTATAATCCACTCAGGTAATTATTGTAGTACATCTGCAAACCAAAATCCCGGTCGATATTAAATGTTGAGTTTACAATAGACCGATCAGCCAATTGCAAGTCGCCTGAAGACACTACGCGTTGCCGGTTACCGGGAAGTTTGGTCTGTCCCAGGCCGATGGAGAAGTGATCATTAACGCTGTAAATGACCATCGCATCACGGACTATGTTAGGGAAACTGGTATCATCATAGTCCATGTCAGCACGGGTGAATGCAAGTTGAATGAGGTAGTAGAGCCGTGGAGTGTAAATGAAGCCATCAAAGCGTAATCGAAGCCGCCTCACACGGGCTTCCACTTCATCTATCGTGAGGTCGCTATCATCTGTTGAACTGAAAGCAACCCGGTTTTGCATCCGGAAGCGGATGTTGAGCATAAACAGGCTGTCGGGAGAAATAATACCAAGACCTTTTCCGTAGCTAAAGTAGGGGGATGGGGAAATCTCAGCCTGCCCAAAGGCATTTCCAATCAATAGCAACATTAGAATAAAAATCGCAAGTATTGATCGGCAGGCCTTAGGTATCATCAGTTTCAGGATTGGCAGCAAAGATTAAAAAAAGTTCTTTATTTCTTCACGCTAAGCTCAGGTTGAGGGAAAAAGAAAACCCCGCCACCCCGACATGTGTCGGGGCAAGGCGGGGCATTCAACCAAACCCCTCTAACCAAACCCTCAATCCTTGCTTTCGCAGAATTTCTCCGGAGGGGAATTGCCGGATGGACCGGCACGGAGTATTTCCAATCCTTAATCTAATTCTCTAACAACGTCAGCGCCCTCAAGGTTCTCAAAAACAAATTCATTTTCGTTTTTAAGGTCCACAAAGATTACAGAGTCTTTGTGAACTTTTCCGGAAAGAATCTGTTTAGAGAGCTCATTCAGTATTTCACGCTGCATCACACGTTTTAACGGCCTGGCTCCAAACTGCGGGTCATACCCGATCCTTGCCAGCCGCTCGCATGCTTCAACCGAAACTTCTATTTTTATTCCTGCCTCTTCCAGTCGCATACGCACCAGGTCAACCTGAATGTCCACAATCTTGCGGATGTCCTTCCGGCTCAACGGACGGAACATGATAATTTCATCAATGCGGTTAACAAATTCCGGCCGAACCGATTTTTTCAATAACGAAAGCACTTCAACTTTAGTATCCTCAATTACCTCAAAATAGTTGTGGTCGGTAATTTTTTCGAAATTCTCCTGAATAATGTGCGAACCAATATTGGTGGTCATGATGATGATGGTATTCTTGAAATTGGCTACGCGACCTTTGTTGTCGGTAAGCCGACCGTCATCAAGAACTTGTAGTAAGATGTTAAACACATCCGGGTGCGCTTTTTCAATTTCATCCAGCAGAATTACCGAATATGGTTTCCTGCGGATGGCTTCCGTAAGTTGTCCGCCTTCATCGTACCCTACATAGCCCGGAGGGGCGCCAATTAACCGGCTTACGCTGTGGCGTTCCTGGTACTCACTCATGTCGATGCGTACCATAGCGTGCTCATCGTTGAACAGGTATTCGGCCAGTGCTTTTGAGAGTTCGGTTTTACCCACACCTGTTGTTCCCATAAAGATGAAGGAGCCAATCGGGCGTTTCGGGTCCTGTAACCCCGCGCGACTTCTGCGTACGGCATCGCTCAATGCCTGGATTGCTTCTTCCTGCCCGGCAACACGCTTGCTCAATTCTTCTTCCAGGTGAAGCAGTTTTTCGCGATCGCTTTGCAGCATTTTGGAAATGGGTATGCCCGTCCAGCGTGCTACTACTTCCGCTATATCTTCACTGTCAACCTCTTCCTTCAACAAGGATTTTTCTCCCTGCATTTTTTTTATCTTTTGCTGAAAGTCATTTAGTTTTTTTTCAGCCTCAGTAATTTTTCCGTAGCGGATCTCGGCAACCTTTCCATAGTCGCCTGCCTTCTCAGCTTGCTCAGCTTCAAACTTCAGCTTGTCGATATTCTCTTTTTGCTTCTGAATGCCCTGCACAACTTCTTTCTCGCTATCCCACTTTGCTTTTAAGGCGTTGCGTTGCTCAGAAAGGTCGGCAATCTCCTTGCTCAACACGGTTTCTTTTTCCTTGTCTTTCTCCCTGCGGATGGCCTCGCGCTCAATTTCGAGTTGCATGATCCTGCGGTTCAGTTCATCCAACTCTTCGGGCAATGAATCCATTTCTAACCGAAGTTTTGAAGCGGCTTCATCCATCAGGTCTATTGCTTTGTCGGGCAAGAAGCGATCGCTGATGTAGCGGTTGGATAATTCCACAGCCGAAATAACGGCATCGTCTTTAATGCGCACTCCGTGATGGAGCTCGTATTTATCTTTTATCCCGCGAAGGATGGAAATGGAATCTTCCACCGAAGGTTCGTCAACCATTACCGACTGGAACCTGCGCTCCAGCGCTTTATCCTTCTCAATATACTTTTGATATTCTTTTAATGTGGTGGCACCAATGGCGTGCAGTTCACCACGCGCCAGTGCTGGCTTTAGTAAGTTCGCGGCATCCATAGCACCTTCGCCACCGCCACCGGCACCGATAAGCGTATGAATTTCATCAATGAACAAAATAATCTGGCCGTTTGAATCGGTTACTTCTTTGATCACCGCTTTCAAACGTTCTTCAAACTCACCTTTGTACTTGGCGCCCGCCACGAGCAAGCCCATATCAAGCGACACAATGATTTTTGATTTTAGGTTTTCGGGCACATCCCCATTAACAATACGTTGTGCCATGCCCTCAACAATCGCAGTTTTACCTACACCGGGTTCACCCAACAGGATAGGATTGTTCTTCGTTCTGCGTGAAAGGATTTGAAGCACACGCCTGATCTCTTCATCGCGACCAATAACCGGATCGATTTTACCTTGTTTGGCTAAGTCGTTTAGGTTTTTGGAGTAGCGTTCAAGCGACTTATACTTGGCTTCGGCATTCTGATCGGTAACGGTATTTCCACCTCTTAGTTCCTTGATAGCTTTAATAAGCGGTATCCGCTCAAAGCCTGCATCGCGCATAATTGCTGAGGCTTTATCTTTTCCGGCCAGGATGGCCAGCAACAAATGCTCAACAGCAATGTATTGATCTTTAAATTCACGAAGTTCTTTTTCGGCTTGCTGCAACAGGGTATTGGTTGCCGTTGACAAATACGGCTGCTGACCGGAAACCTTGGGATAGGAATTTAAAAGTTCCTCCAGTTTGGTATCCAACAGGGATTTATTCACAGCCAGTTTCTTCACCAGGTAAGTGGCTACATTCTCGTCTGTTTCCAGTATGGCTTTCAAAATGTGGCCCGGCTCGATGGCTTGCTGCTGTAAGCCCATGGCAATCTCAGCCGACTTTTGTAAAGTCTCCTGCGATTTAATGGTGTATTTCTCGAAGTTCATAATTTTCTGTTCGCTCAGGTCGTCTTAGCACAAAACACAATCCATTGAAAGTTTGATCATGTTTCAGGAATTTTTGTCATTAAATTTTTAGATTTAGAAAGTGATTGCAGTCATTTTGACTTAAGATTGAAGTGTTTTATGCCAAAAAAGAAGCAAGTAGAAACTAACGATTTTCCGAAGGCAACCTTACTGGAAGTTGCGTGGGAAGTGTGTAATCAGGTGGGTGGAATTTACACGGTGATCCGTTCAAAAGTTCCGGCCATGATGAAACACAAGAGCGGACCTTATTGCCTTATTGGCCCGTATGTATCGAAAAATATTTTGGCGGAGGTGGAACCTTTTGAAGATTCGAGCGATGCGTTTGGTTTGACTGTTCAGCACCTGCGCGATCAGGGCATTGAAGCCTATTATGCCGAATGGCTCATTACCGGAAGGCCTAAGGTGATTTTATTGAATCCGGATAGTCTTTCGCCTGACAAGCTCAAGCAGATCCGTTACCATCTTTACAAGGAATATGGAATCTCAACACCAGAGGATCATACACTGGTAAACCGTGTAATAGGCTTTAGCTACCTCACGTCACTGTTCATTGAAACCTTTATTCAGTTTGCCGATAAGGATCACCCCGTTATTGCTCATTTCCATGAGTGGATGGCCGGTTTGCCGATTCTGGATATCCGAAGTAAAAAGCTTCCGGTCAAAACTATTTTCACAACACATGCTACACAGCTGGGCCGCCACCTGGCCATTAACTCACCGCAATTTTATTCGCACTTACCATTTTTTAAGTGGGAGTTGGAAGCCCCCAAGTTTGGCATTGAACCTGAGGCGCGTATTGAATTTGCCTGTGCCAACAACGCAGATATTTTAAGTACGGTAAGCGATGTAACGGCCCGGGAGTGCAAGCATTTATTAAAACGCATACCTGAAGTTATTTTACCCAACGGTTTGAATATCGAACGGTTTGTGGCCCTGCATGAATTTCAAAACCTGCATGCGCAGTACAAGGAGGAGATCAACCAGTTTGTTATGGGGCATTTCTTTCAATCGTATTCGTTTGATCTCGATAAGACTATTTACTTTTTCACCTCCGGTCGGTATGAGTATAAGAACAAGGGATTTGACTTAACGTTGCGCGCGTTGCAATTGCTGAACGAGCAGCTTAAAAAAGATCAGGCCGATGTAACCGTAGTGATGTTTTTTGTAACCAAGCGTGAATATTACAGCATTAAGCCCGAAGTGCTGCAATCGCGGGCCGTTATGGAGGAAGTGCGGCAAACCTGTGAGGCTATCCAGAAACAAATCGGCAAACGTTTATTTTATGCGAGTACTACCAGCCTGGATCATCGCTTACCAAACCTGAGCGATTTTGTTGACGAGTACTGGAAACTCCGCTACCGCAGAACCATTCAATCGTGGAAGAGTAATAACCTGCCGTTAGTCTTTACCCACAAGCTGGTGGATGAGCAAGGTGATGAAATTTTGCAATATGTGTACAAGCACAACATGCTGAACCACCCAGCCGATAAAGTTAAGATTGTATACCATGCTGATTTTATCAATGCCACCAATCCGTTGTTTGGTATTGAATACAGTCAGTTTGTGCGGGGTTGCCATTTGGGTATTTTCCCAAGTTACTATGAACCCTGGGGTTACACTCCGCTGGAATGCATGGCCAGTGGTGTGCCTGCCGTTACCAGCGATCTTTCCGGGTTTGGTGATTATATTCTGCACCACTCCAACGACCCTTCACAATATGGTCTGTATGTTATTGAGCGGGGTAAGCGCACGTTTGAGTGGTCGGCTGTTCAGTTGGCCAACGTATTGTACGATTATTTAAAGCAGAACAGGCGCGAGCGCATTATGCAGCGCAACAAAGTAGAGAACCATTCAGCCGAGTTTGACTGGCAGAATTTAATCAAGCATTATAAGCAGGCGTACATGAGGGTGTTGGAGGGGAGGGGATAACGTTTAGCTTTGTTTATGTGATTCATCTGAAATACATCTTCTCCAACGCTGCTACACGAAATTAGGAGTTTACACTAAATTGCTAACACGTCCCAGTTTTCAAACCAAGCTTTATCTTGCTGAAGATTTTACAGAGTGGTACTTTATGTGCATAACTATTCGGAAGATTTTATTTGTTGACATTTTGTCAAGGAGGAGATTGCAAAATACGGATAAGCAAATCTTGGGTTTAAAATCCTGAAACTTTAGCCATCTCCCAGCCAATAATGCTTTTCTTGCGAATGGCCTCCCAACGGTATTCACCAAGGATACCATCCTTGCGGATTACCCGGTGACAAGGAATGAGATAAGCAATGTGATTCGATCCAACTGCAGAACCCACCGCTTGCATCGCTTTCGGATTTGAAATTTTTTCAGCAACCTGTTGGTAAGTGGTTACATCACCTATTGGTATTCTTAGTAAAGCCTCCCAAACCTTGATCTGAAAGTTTGTTCCTTTAACAAATAAGTGGAGTTTTCTTTGCGCCTCTGCGCCTTTGCGGTGAAAAATTGATTCAACAAAACTTTTCGTTAAACCTTGATCCTGATGAAAAACAGAATTGTGCCAATGCTCCTTCATGTTTTCCAGTTCGTGTCTTCCGTCTTCATCCAGACTAATAAATGATAGCCAGCATATACCCCGTTCGGTTACACCAATCAGACAATTGCCGAAAGGTGTTTTATGAAATCCGTACTCGATCTGAATTCCTGATCCATGAAGTTTGTACTCCTGAGGTGTTACTGCTTCCAGCGTTGTGAATAAATCATACACGCGTGATTGTCCTGAGAGCCCGGCTGTTTGTGCCAACTCCTCAAGATTTTTACTTTCCAATAATTTCCTTTTTAAAAAATCTGTCGTAAGAAATTGCAGAAACCGCTTCGGGCTGATACCCGCCCATTCAGTAAAAATACGTTGGAAGTGAAAAGGTGATAAATGAACTTGTTCCGCAACTTCATCTAATTCCGGCTGACGGTGAACATTTTTTTCGAGGTATTCAATGGCCTGAGCGATTCTGAAATAATTGATATGGTGTTCCTGGTCGATCAACAGCATAAAGTTACGTGTTTGATTATGCTGTAAAAGTGATGGATTGTGATTAGTTGGAAAACCTGAAACTTGCTGAAATCAGATCTTTAATGCAGTAGCTTTCGGATCAGTGAACATGAATCCTCTGCCTTCATCGCCTTCGTAGAAATCAATTTCTTTTCCCACCACATACATAGTGTGTCCTTTGTCAACCAATACAGGTATACCCTCAATAGTATAGGTTTGATCGGCATCTTTTTTCTTATCGAAACCAATAATCAGTTTAACCCCGCCACATCCGCCCCCACGTACCCCCACCCGGAGGCCATAATCAGCAGGAATGTTTTTGGTTTGCATGATCTTGCGCACTTCTTCGGCAGCTTTTGGCGTTAACGTTACGGGTTGAAAATCAAACATCTGGAAGGTTTCTCGGTTATGTCGTTCAAAATTATCTAAATTTCAAACACAATTAGATTGAAATTGATTTCGTATGGATGCTCTTATTGAATTTGGCAAGATTTTGATCCCCGCTTCGTTAGTGTTGTATGCGGCATACCTGTTGGTACGGTCGTTCCTGGCCAAGGAAATTGAACTTAAAAAGCTTGAAATCCGAAGCCGCAGCATTGAAACAGTGCTGCCGTTGCGTTTACAGGCCTATGAAAGAATGTGCCTGTTTCTGGAACGAATCAGTCCCCAAAATTTGTTAATACGCCTGAATCCGGGTGCAATACCTGCGCGCGAGTTTCACCAGGTGTTGCTCAGCGAAATACGCAACGAGTATAACCATAATGTTTCGCAGCAGATTTTTATGAGCGAAAACAGTTGGGAACTTGTTCGCAATGCAAAGGAAGACCTGGTGGTAACGATTAACGAGGCGGCATCGGAAGTGGGGCAGGAGGCTACCAGCCTGGATTTGTCGAAAAAGATTTTTGAAAAAATAATCAACAAGCCCGACTCCATTGCGCATGCGCTGGTAGAGATAAAGCGGGAGATACAACAAACCTTTTAACATGACCAACATTTTTTATCAATCAGCCTTACGCAAAGCCTCCGGCTTCTTCGGTCGCCATGGGCGCATAGCGATGTTGCTTTCGCAACTGGCGATGAAGATGGGCCGGATGAATAGAAATGATTTAAGTTTCACGGCAGCCAAATCAAAATTGGATGTAATGGTCAGACTGGTTAAAGCCTATACCACGGGTCAATACAAAAGCATACCCTGGAAAACCATTGCCGCGATTTTAGCGGCTATTATTTATTTTGTAAATCCGTTCGATCTTATTCCTGATCTTGCTCCGGTGGTTGGGTTAACCGATGATTTTTCGATTTTGGTTTGGGTGTATAGCTCGGTTCAATTCGAGGTAGATAAATTCCTGGCCTGGGAGCAAACCCAACTTCCAATAGTATGAAGACTGCATTGCTGGCCGGTTCAACCGGATTGATCGGGAAACAATTGCTTCAATTGTTGTTGGATGATTCTGCGTATGCAGAAATAAAAGCGTTAAGCCGAAAACCGATAGGCATTGAGCATCCGAAGCTTAAAAATATCGTACTTGATTTAAATAAGTTAGATGAGCATTTCGATCAGCTTAAAGCCGATGATGTATTTTGCTGTTTAGGCACAACCATAAAGCAAGCCGGAAGCAAAGAAGCCTTTCGAAAAGTGGATCACGATTATCCATTGGAGCTGGCTAAGCTTTCAAAAAATCAGGGAGCGACTCAGTACCTGATTGTCACTGCACTGGGCTCCAACAAAATGTCAGGTATTTTTTATAACCAGGTGAAGGGGCAGGTTGAAGAAGCCATTGACCAGGTTGGCTTTCAGTCGTACCATATTTTCAGGCCATCGTTATTGTTGGGCGAACGTACGGAGAAACGTGCTGGTGAAGGTGCTGCAACTGTGGTGTATAGAGCTTTAGGGTTTTTGATCCCGTTAAAATACAAAGCCATTGATTCAGCAAAAGTAGCCAGGGCAATGCTTCATATGGCCAAGCAGAATTCTAAAGGAAAGTTCATTCACGAATCGAAGGAGCTTCAGCAGTTTTAATTTATGTCATGCTGAGCCTGTCGAAGCATGACACTTAGATAGTCACCCTTCGACAGGCTCAGGGTGACAACCCATCAACAAGATCAGGGTGACACGTTTAATGTAGCCGGGTCAGAATTTTTCGGTTGCGTATGATGAAGCGGCTCATACGATAATTCCTTTTTATTGATCAATGGAATTTTTTCCATGGAGCTTACTTCAATTGTTGCGATCCCAAAGTCTTCCACTACTTTACCTTTAATGAAATAAAACCCCCGTCCACGGAAGGGAAATTTCTTTGCTGAGTCCGGAAAGTGGACGGTATCGAAAACTTCGCCTTGCTGATCGTAAAAAGTACCGAAGTGCATGAGCTCGCCTTTTATGGTGCCGGTGTTTTTCGTGGTGACCACATATCCCAGTATGGTCACTACTTTACCTAATTTATTTAAAAGCTCAGTAGCTCTTGTATCGCCAAAATTTGATGTGGCCACCAGTTTAAATGGATCACACAACGGGAAGCCCAATAGTTCTATTTCATCAAAAGCGTCTTCCAATTGGTTTCGTTGTAGAACGGGTAATGGATATTCGCTGGGCTCAGTATCAAATAATTCTGAAGTATTCCTGTTTTTGGTTTTTGTGTTGCTGCAATACAGCATGGCTTCCCATAATAATTTTTGTTTTGATTTCCCGGTAAACCGGAACGCACCCATCCGAATGAGTATGCGCACCTGTTCTAATCCCAACGGTATCCTTCTCATAAAATCATTTAGGCTGCGGTAGGCACCCTGTTTTCGTTCAACAGCAATTTGTTGCGCTACCTTTGTTTCCAGACTTTTCAGGTGAATAAATCCGATGAAGATTTCTTTTCCATAGATAGTCGTCAGGTATTCACTTTTATTGACACACGGAGCTTTAATGGTGGCGCCATTCATGCGGGCCTCGTGAAAATAAAACTCGGTTTTGTAAAAGCCGCCAAAGTTGTTGATCACGCCTACCATGAATTCCAGTGGATAGTGTGCTTTCAAATATAAACTTTGGTAACTCTCCACAGCATAACTGGCCGAGTGGCCTTTGGCAAAGGAGTATCCCGAGAAACTTTCAATTTCGTACCATACGCGTTCAATAATGTGTTCGGGGTAATTGCGTGCGCGACAGTTCTCAAAAAATTTATCCTGCACGCGTTTAAACTCTTCCCGCGACCGGTACTTACCCGACATGCCCCTGCGCAGCACATCGGCTTCGGTTAAGGTTAGTCCGGCAAAATGGTGGGCCACCTTAATCACATCTTCCTGGTACACCATTACGCCAAAGGTTTCGCGCATCAATTCATCCATTAGCGGATGGATGGCTTCATACGCTCCACCATTTCGCACGGTATGGAAGCGTTCAATGTAGGCACGCATCATTCCGGAGCGGGCCACACCCGGGCGGATGATGGAACTGGCGGCTACTAAGGTGAGGTAATCATCGCAACGGAGTTTACCCAACAGCATGCGCATAGCGGGAGATTCTACATAAAAGCATCCCATCGCCTTGCTGTGGCGCATCAGGTCTTTGATCTTTTCATCTTTTTTAAAATCATCAAAGCGATGAATGTTAACATCAATACCTTGGTTTCTTTTTACATGTTTTACCGTTTCTTTCAGGTGCCCTAAACCTCGCTGACTCAGTATATCAAATTTGAAGATACCCATGTCTTCAGCATTGTGCATTTCGAAATGCGAAACCGGATAGCCTTTGGGGGGGAGTTCCAGAGCTGTGTAGGCGTAGATGGGTTTTTCTGTGATCAACACTCCTCCTGCGTGGATCGAAATGTTGGCGGGCAGGTCTTTCATTTTATCTGCGTAGCGAAAAATCAATTCGGTGATGTGGTCACGGTTTTTGAATTTATGAGGCTCTTCAACAATTGCGTCAATTTCCGCTTTCGGTAAGCCAAATACTTTTCCGAGTTCGCGCAGTACGGATCGTTTTTGGTAGGTAACGTGGGTGCCAAGCAAACACACATGATCCTGGCCGTATGTCCGGAAAAGATAATCGTACACCTCATCGCGGTTGTCCCACGAAAAATCGAGGTCGAAATCGGGAGGGGAGGAGCGCTCCACATTCAAGAACCGCTCGAAGTAAAGATCAAGCTCAATGGGATCAACATTGGTGATGCCCAAACAATAGGCCACTACACTGTTGGCTCCGCTGCCGCGGCCTACATATTCGAACCCTCGGTCTTTGGCAAATCGGATGAGATCGTATGCGATGAGGTAGTAGGCGCCAAAGCCTTTGCGTTTGATGATGTTCAGTTCGCGCTCAAATCGTTCGCGCAAATCGGGGTGGCTCACGTCATAGCGACTTTGAAATCCTTCCCACGCATGGGTAACTAAAAAGTCCCAATCGGCCCGCGTTGAACCCAGCACAGTTTTTTTGTTTTTATCCTCTTTCAGGTTGAACCGAATGGAACATTGGTCCAAGATTTTTTTTGTGTTACGAATCAATTCAGGATAAGAACGAAAATGGTTCTCCAGCTCTTCTTCCTTCATCATCACTTCTTCGGGATGTGCCTGTTCGTGTGCAGGAAGTTTACTTAACAGCGTATTGTTATCGATGGCGCGCAACAGCCGGTGTGTGTTGAAATCGGTTTTAGTGGCAAAGGTTACCGGGTGAAGGATCACAAATTTTTCCGGGAATTCTTTTCGGGCGGTGTACAGAGCAAATTGGTTGAGTTGATGTTTGCGAATGCCAATAAATTCATTTGAACGTAGCTGTTCAGGTTCTGTTTTCCCAAACGGATAGATCACAAACGTATCTTCAATTTCCGGAGCCCGCTCTGGTAATTTTTTGTTTTCACGATTGTGATGGGAGAGAAACCGGTTGATTTTTTCGAAACCGTTGTTGTTCTGCGCCAGTATGATGTACAATAATTCATGTTCGTTACGGCATTCAATTCCAACACCGATTTCCAATGCGAACGGATGTTCACCGGCCAATGGTGAGCCGGGTTTTCGCTCTTCACACAGCCGTAGCATTTCAATGTATGAAGCGGTGTTGTTGATTTCGGTGAGAATGAGTTTATGCACACCACACCTGCGTGCTTCCTCAAAAAGCTTATCTACCGGGAGTGTGCCGTATTTGAAACTGAGGGCGGTATGGCAGTTGAGGAACATAAACGGTTTGCCGGTTGCCAGTTACCGGGTTGATTATATTTATTCGCTTACCTCCCAAAACATATATCCTTATAATGCATCCACTTCTTCCCGGTACGGGTCAGCACCGTAATCCTGTCGCACAGAAAATGCTGATTGCTGTAGTTGAGTTCTTTTAAATACGGCCAGCACTTTAAGAAATCTTCCGAAGAAAGATTTTTGGCAATGGTGATGCCTGGTGTAAAGTCACGATCTTCCTTTACCAGGTTTTCAAAAATTTCCCGGATCGGGTACTTGTTTACAATATCCATGTAAATGGTACGCTTCGAGCCGTTGTGAAATACATTGAAATCTTTCAGAAACACGTTGAAGGCTTCAAACGAAGCTGCCTTTTCTTCCACAAATTCAATCATGTCTTCAATATGCTCACCTGTATATTTGAATAGCGAGATGTGCGCTTTCGAAAAGCGGTCTTCAAAGTCGTGCCCGATCAGGTAATGCACATCGTCTTTCAATACGGCCACATCGCTGGCAATGTGCCGGGGTGGGGCAATCATAAAAAACAATTCCTGTACGGGGCTCTTGGTTTTAATCGCTGCTGTTCTCATGGTTCGTTGTGTTTTCATGCTACGAACATAATTCCGGTTTTTGACAATATGTGTCAATCTTGGTTTCATCTTAGATTTCCTTTAAACATGTTCATTTCCATCCTAACCCTGCGGTTTACGCCAATGGTAGTGGCCCGCACCAGTTTCTCCGATCCGTGCTTGTGTTTGATCTTATCAATGGCTTCATACAAACGAATGCCTTCGGCTGTGTCGTCAAACAGACTGATTTGATGGTTGCCGTGTACTAGTCCGCTTAGGCGTACGCCCACCAAGCGGATCAGCATCCTGCGGTTATAAAGCTTATCGAAGAGCTGTGTTACGGTATGCAGCAGCACATGATCGGATGACGTGTAAGGAATTTGAATTTGTTTTGTTTCCGTATCGAAGTTGGCATAGCGGATTTTTACCGTAATACACGAAGTGAGTTTCTTCTGCTCGCGCAACTGAAACGCCACCTTCTCCACCATGGCAATTAAAATCGACTTCAGTTTTTTTACGTCAATCGTGTCATTCTCAAAGGTGCACTCTGTTGAAATTGATTTCTGTTCGCTGTACGGCACCACAGGCGAGTCGTCAATGCCATGGGCTTTGTTCCATAACGAAATACCATTCTTACCGAACGCACTTACCAGAAACTTCAGCGGCATCTCGCGCAGTGTGGCTACCGTGCGCACGCCCATATCGTATAGGAAGGCCGAAGTTTGCTTTCCGATCATCGGGATTTTTTCCACGGCCAGCGGAGCGAGAAACTCCTTCTCCTCACCGGCCGGAATCTGCTTTTCGGCATCCGGCTTAAACTCATTGGTTGTTACCTTCGACACCAGCTTGTTCACCGACATGCCCAATGAAATCGGCAGGCCACTATTATCTATGATCTTCTTGCGCAGTTCTTTCGCCCATTTAAACGCGCCAAAAAACTTATCCATGCCACTGGCATCAATGTAAAACTCATCAATCGATGACTTCTCAAACATCGGTACTGAGTCGGCAATGATTTCAGTAACCAGGTGCGAGTTTTTGCTGTATGCTTCCATATCGCCTGAGATCACCAGCGCATCGGGGCACAGTTGCATAGCCAGGTACATGGGCATGGCTGAGTGTACCCCAAACCTACGGGCCTCGTAGCTGCAGGCGGCCACCACACCCCTGCGGCTCTGGCCACCAATAATCAAAGGTTTTCCTTTTAGCTCCTTGTGCTTTTTGCACTCTACGGCCACAAAAAAAGCGTCCAAATCGAGGTGTATAATGTTTCTGTCCACAGTGCGATATTAACTAAAAATTTTAGTAATAAGTTTTACTATTAAACTAAATATTTTAGTTTTGTGATGTGCTTGCCATAGCGCGCTGGAATTGGTGGGTAATCCCGGTTACGCGGGACTACCTTCACATTCCTTTGTAGTTATTTTTGTGGAAGCCAATTATGATCGTCAATAAAAATCTCAAACACCTTCGCCTCAAGCACGAACTCACCCAAAAGCAGTTCGCAGAAAAGCTTGGATTGAAACAAGCTGTTATCGGAGCCTATGAAGAAGAGCGCGCCACACCGCCACTTGCTGTGCTGTTGGATGTATCCGGTATATATAAAGTGAGTATGGATGTACTTACGCGAAAGGACTTAAGTAAACTTCCCGAAAGGGAGTGGAAAGCCTCATCGCCTTCAAAAGAAGTGTTGGCCATTACTGTCGATGCTTCCGGAAAAGAAAATGTGGAGCTTGTTTCGCAAAAGGCATCGGCTGGTTACCTGGCCGGCTACCAGGATCCGGAATTCATAGCCGAACTTCCGAAAATCAATCTGCCGGTTCTGCCAAAAAACAAAACGTATCGCGCATTTGAAATTCAGGGCGATTCCATGCTGCCCATTCAACCGGGTTCCGTTTTGTTTGGTGAGTATGTGGAAAGTCTGGATGCAGTAAAAAATGGAAAACCCTATGTGCTGGTCACGCAACAGGAGGGTATTGTCTTTAAACGCGTGTTCCGGTTTGACGATGATGACAGTAAACTTTTACTGGTTTCGGATAACCGGCAATATGAACCCTATGCCATCGCAACTACGGATGTGTTCGAAATATGGAGTGTTCGGGGCTACTACTCTGCTAAGCTTCCTGAAGGAGACAGCACGACCTCACCCTTAACCGAGCAACTGGCCTTGCAGGTGCTCAGGCTTCAAGAGCAGTTAAAGGGTGAAAGAAAGTGATAAATTCCTTCACTTTTTTGGCTGATCTTTTTGCCCTTCGTGGGTAAGGATTTTCTGTAGGGCTCACAAAGAATTTCGTATTTTAAGATTTTCATTTAAGCCAATGATTGCCGTTATTCAACGCGTTTCTTCCTGTTCGGTTGAAATTGAGAAGTCTGTTAAATCTTCTATTCAAAAAGGGTTGCTGGTACTGTTGGGCATTGAAGATGCTGATACAGATGAAGACATCGACTGGCTTGCCAATAAAATTGTAAACCTGCGCATTTTTAATGATGCCGATGGCGTGATGAATGTAAGCGTGAAAGATGATGGTGGCGATATTTTGGTGGTGAGTCAGTTTACGCTGCACGCCAGTACAAAAAAGGGTAACCGACCTTCGTATATAAAGGCATCCAAGCCCGACTTTGCCATTCCGATGTATGAAAAATTTGTTCGGGTAATCGGTGGGGTACTTGAAAAGCCAGTGCACACCGGATCATTTGGAGCGGATATGAAAGTTGCGCTAATTAATGAGGGACCAGTTACGATAGTTATTGATACAAAAAATAAAGTATGAGATACACGTTGTTTATTTTTATTTGCTTTCCGGTTTTGTTGCATGCGCAATATAAATACGGACTCACACCAGTTACGCATCAACACTATCAGCAACAAGTAAAAAGCAATCCTGAAAACGAACTGGTTAACCTGGCTGCAACCATTCCAGGAATTGTTTTGGATATCCGGTATGCAACTGCCAATAATTTTACCGGTGAAGTAATCTATAATCTCCCCAGAGCCTATGCCCGCAAGCCCGTAGCGGAAGCGCTCAAAAAGGCGCAGGAGGAATTTTCAAAACATGGTGTGGGTATAAAAGTATATGATGCCTATCGGCCGTATTCGGCTACGGTAAAATTTTATGAAGTGTACCGTGATACAACCTATGTGGCCTCACCCTACAAAGGTTCACGGCATAACCGCGGCTGTGCTATTGATATGACATTAGTTGATTTAAAGACTGGTGAAGAACTAAAAATGCCAACAGAGTACGATTCCTTCAAAAAAGAAGCCTGGCCAACCACATCGGTGAAAGATCCGGTGATCAAAAAAAATCGTGACCTGATTATTGCTGTCATGCACAAACATGGCTTTAAGGTCAATGCTTCCGAATGGTGGCATTTTGATTTTAACGGATGGCAGAAATTTGAAGTGATGGATATTGATTTTGAAGAACTCGAATAGCGCTTTCAATGTTTTTCAGTCAGTTTTCTTGAATAAAAATGTTTAATTTTGGTTATGGACTATAGGGAATACATTGAGATTAATCCAGCCATTCGATTTGGCAGACCTTGTGTTAAGGGTACCCGAATATCTGTATACGATGTATTAGGATGGCTGGCTTCAGGCATGACATACGAAGAAATTCTTGCCGATTTTCCTCAGCTTAAACAGGAACATATTCTTGCTTGTTTAGCTTATGCTGCTGATAAGGAGAGAAAAGTAAAGGTGGTTACTTCCTGATTTCATGAAACTTTTGTTTGATGAAAATATATCCTACCTTATTGTTAAAAAATCTCTTAAAGCATTTCCCAACAGTTTACATGTAACCAGTGTCAGGCCGCAGCTTAAGGATGATTTGGCAATATTTTACTACGCCCGGGAACAGAATTATCTTATTGTTACGTTTGATGAGGATTTTCGTGAGCTACAATCCATAAATGGATTTCCACCAAAAATCATTTGGCTACGAACCGGAAATACTTCTACGGAGGTTGTTCTAACTAAATTAATGGACATCGTCAATCTGTTCATGAACTGGTGGAGAATAAAGAAATAGGAATCCTGGAAATTTATTAAAACACATGACCATCGAACAAGCCCAATTACAAGTCGACCAATGGATTAAAACCATAGGGGTTCGTTATTTCAATGAACTTACCAATATGGCTATGCTTACTGAAGAAGTAGGGGAGTTGGCGCGTATCATCGCCCGCAGGTATGGCGAACAATCGGAGAAGGAGAGCGACAAGAATAAAGATCTGGGCGATGAAATGGCTGACGTGTTATGGGTATTGATCTGTTTGGCCAATCAAACTGGTGTAAATCTTACGGAAGCGTTTCAAAAAAATCTTGAAAAGAAGAATACGCGCGATAAAGACCGGCATCATCAAAATCCAAAGCTTAAAAATTAAATTTTTATTGGCTCGCCTTTTGGTGTTTTGTACCTTCAACTCATGAAGCAAAACATACTTCTTGCGCTGCTTTTCCTGTCACTCGTTTCAAATGCTCAGACTGAGCTCAGCGAAAATGTACAGTATCAAGGTAATACGCATCTAAAAATTTCATCGCTTGGTATTTCTTTTACGATTCCTTCGGACTGGACGGGTGGCGTGCCACAAGGTTCATCTGTCATGGTGCTGGCAGAGGCTTCCAATGAAATCACGCTGATAGTAACTGCAAGTGAAATGGATGAACAAAGTGTGTTTGGTGAATTGCAAAAACAAATACCGATTGATGGTGGTATTTCTATTTCACCGATTGGGTTGGTGAAGAAGGAGGGGAAACGTTGGTTGGGCAATTACCGTGTAGAGGGTGTTCCCCAGGAAATGAAAGGATACGTAGAAGTACGACTGGGTGATTATGGAGTTGGTGTTGGGTGTATTGTGATTGCACTACCTGCGGCTTTGGAGCGCGGCAAGCAGGGTGCAAGTCAGTTATTGCAGAGTATGTCATTCACAGAACCAGTTGCGCAAACAACGAACACAGCAGCGGCAGGTATTTCACAACCCTGGAGCGAGTACCTGAAGCGTAAATCCTTAAAGTTTTACTACACGCAAGGTGATTTTAGTGATTCTGATTTTATAACGCTTTGTGCCGATGGTTCCTATGCACGAAAGAAGAGAACGTATTCAGGAGGTATTACCGGAACCGGTTCATTGAATTCTACCGATTACGGACGATGGCAGGCACAAGGCCAGGGTGATAGTGGAACGCTGATTCTGATTAGTCAGGATGGATCACGGGCTGAACTTCGAATTCAATACGGAGGGGGTAACAAGGGAACAGGTATTTACCTGAATGGAAGCCGTTACTATGCTGAAACAACCAATGAATGCAATTAATTAAGTAAGGATCAAATCCCCATTAATAAGTTTAGGAACAATCGAATACTGATCAGGCGTTACACAAAACGCAATGTCTTTGTGAATATTCAGTCGGTTAAGTCTTTTCACATGGCTGGAATCTTTTAGAAAGTCAACCAGGTCTTTCTTTGCAAGATTGTATAGCCGTTGTGCCGCTAAGGGTGCATCACAATCCGGTTCAATGTGATCTTTCAGGTTTTCCACCAAGGCTCCAGCAAACAGTGTGTCTTCCAGGTTTACTTTTCCTTTCCAACCGGCACATACTACCAATACACTATTACTTCCCTTTTTTAAATACTCTGTAACAGCAGAAAGATTCAAGAACGCACCGATGATAATTTCTTTTGCCCTATGCGATTTGGCAATGGCTTGTGTGCCATTCGTGGTCGTGAAGGCAATACGCTCTCCTACAAGTTTTTCATCCATGTATTCAAATGGTGAATTGCCAAAATCAAAACCTTCTACTTTTTCACCGTTACGTTCACCGGCTGTTAAATAGCCTTGTGAGCGCATGGCCCGGCATTCTTCAAGATCAGCAAGCGGGCGGATGCTGCGGATACCATGTTCTAACGCGGTTACCATGCATGAAGTGGCACGCAGTATGTCAACTACCACAACTACACGGCTACGCACATCATACAGATGCATTAAATCCGGACTGAGGCAAATATCAATAGTCTTCATTAGATCTTTTTGGCGTGGGATTATTTGCTCATGAATGGAAGTTTTGTGACCTCTGCTTTCAGTGCACGTCCTCTTACATCAATGTATATTTCACTTCCAGGTGATGATAGTTCAGTTGTAACATATCCTAATCCAATGCCAATGCCTAGCATAGGCGACATGGTTCCGGATGTCACTTTTCCAATGATGTTACCGGCAGCATCTTTAATTTGATAATCGTGACGGGGAATACCTTTGTCGATCATTTTAAATCCTACTAATTTTCTCTTCACACCCTCTTCTTTTTGCTTCTTAATATTGTAAGAATTGGTGAAGTCTTTGGTAAATTTGGTAATCCATCCCAAGCCACCCTCCAACGGTGAAGTTGTATCGTCAATATCATTACCGTACAAGCAGAATCCCATCTCTAATCGTAAGGTGTCGCGCGCACCTAAACCGATTGGTTTGATGTCAAATTCTTTTCCCGCTTCGAAAATGGCATGCCATACTTTTTCTGCATGGTTCTTATGTACGTAAATTTCAAAACCTCCTGCACCGGTATATCCCGTATTCGACATGATCACATCAGGCACGCTTGCAAATTCACCAAGGGAAAAGTGATAGTATTTGATAGCGCTTAGATCTGTGTTGGTTAATTTTTGTAATGTGCTGACTGCCTTGGGCCCCTGCACGGCAAACAAGCAGATATCTGCTGAGATGTTTTTCAGATCAGCGCCTTGCGAGTTGTGTTGTGAAATCCAGTTCCAGTCTTTATCAATATTTCCCGCATTCACCACCAGCAGGTAATCTTCATCTTTGATTTTGTACACGATCAGGTCATCTACAATGCCACCTTTATCATTTGGTAAACAAGAATATTGCGCCTGCCCATCAACCAGTTTGGAGGCATCGTTACTGGTAACACGTTGAATTAAATCGAGGGCCTTCGGTCCTTTCACAGTAAACTCGCCCATGTGCGAAACATCAAACACGCCCACCCCGTTTCGCACGGTCATGTGTTCTTCAATATCAGAGGAGTAGCGCACGGGCATATTAAAGCCCGCAAAGGGTACTATTTTAGCACCTAGTTTTACGTGCAAGTCGTTAAGCGGAATTTGTTTGATGTCCATAGAGATTGTAAAAATTTAAGTAATAGGCCCTGACCGAAGGCCAAGGCCTTACAAGTTGTCGGGGCGACTGGATTCGAACCAGCGACCTCTTCGTCCCGAACGAAGCACGCTACCGGGCTGCGCTACGCCCCGAAAGTGGGGCAAAAGTAAACCATCCGCAACAATTTTAAAATGTCGTAATTCGATACTGTAACCTTTTTGGCGCTTCCCGGTAACAAACACAGAACTTGACAAAAAGCATTGATCTGATGAGTGATGAGTCTTTAATGGAGGCTGTAAAAAACGGCAACCTGCAGCAAGCATCTATGCTTTTTGACCGCTATAACAAGCGAATTTTCAATTTTCTGGCACGCATGACCAAGGATCGTGAATTGGCTGAGGACCTGACACAGAATGTATTTCTGCGGATTATTAGATATAGAAACAGCTATAGAGAAGGCATGCGGTTTCAGTCGTGGATTTACCAGGTGGCTCGCAATGTGTTTTCCGATCATTACCAGGCTGCCAAAAACAAAACCTCTGGTTTTGTAGATGTAGAAAAAATAGGTGAAATGATGATGGACACACAGGATAGTCGGGAGCAGGAGGAACGGGAAAAGCTGTTGGAAAAATCGCTGGCCTTGCTGAGTGATGAGCAACGCGAGTTATTGGTGCTCACCCGGTTTCAACGAATGAAGTACGAAGAAGTGGCCATGCTTATGGACACCACGGTGGCGAACATAAAAGTTAAAGTACACCGGGCAATACAAAAATTACGCGAACATTATTTTCAACTGGAACGGATATGAACATGGATCAAGAACGATTGAACAGTATGATCATCGATTATATCGATGGTAAACTGAACACGGTTGATAAACAATTCATCGAACAGGAGTTGGTCAACAATGCTGATGCTTACAAATTGTACGAGCAGTTACGTGAAGTAATGCATACTATAGAAAAAGCAGAACAGTTGGAGCCGTCAGCGAAACTCAAGGAAAAGTTTGATGATTTTCTGCAATCCGAAATCGGACAGCAAAAGACCAAAACAGTTTTTTTTACACCAGTCTGGTACCGTGTGGCAGCAGCAGTTGCCTTATTGGTTGTTGGCGGTGGAGTAGGTTACTGGATCAGTCAACAAAATCGGAACAAGCAGGAAATACTTGCTTTACAAATGGAAATAGAAACAGTACGCAGGTTGGCTCTAGCGCAAATGAACAATGACGAATCGGCCAGTCAGCGTATGCTAGGTATAATGGCAGTCTATGAATCGGTACAAACCAATAAGCCTGATGATGAAATTGTGGATGCGCTTGTAACCACTATGAATACAGACGGTAACAGTAATGTGCGACTGGCAGCAATTGAAGCATTGAGCAAGTTTACGGAAGAGGAGAAAGTTCGGAAAGCGTTGGTTCAATCCTTGTCAGCACAAAGGGATCCTGTGGTTCAGATTGCGTTGATTCATGTGCTGGTGCAGATGAAAGAAAAAGAAGCGATTAAATCGTTTAAACTAATTGTTGAAGATGAGCAGGTGCTGCCAGCAGTGAAAGACGAAGCACATGTGGGAATCTTTAAATTATCATAGAAACATTCGCGATGTATTATATAAATGTTTGATTAGTATTTTAAATTTTTAAAAAAATGAAAAAGCAGATTTTAGCAATAGTATTGATGATGGTATCCACCGGGATTTTCGCCCAGGAGTTTAAACTCCCGAAAACATCCGGTAAGCTGTTGATCAGCGAAGTTAATAACGTAACCATTGAAGGATATGATGGGAAAGAAATTGTATTCTCTTCAATGGATGGGCCGAAGGAAAAGGATAAACGGGCAGAAGGACTTCGCGCAGTTAGCGCTATGGGGTTGGAAGATAATACAGGTATTGGTTTAGCTGTACAAGACAAAGGCAATACAGTTGAAGTGTACCAAATGAAAAAAATGGGTGGCCCTAAAGTAAAGATTATGGTGCCAAAAGGTATTACGGTATCCTATGCGCATACTTCTCCTTATGGAAGCAATGTAAAGTTCAGGAATCTGGCCAGTGAGATTGAAATATCTACCGTTCACAACAGCATTCACCTGGATAATGTTACCGGCCCGTTAGCGGTGAAAACCGTACACGGAAGCATCGATGTGATTTTCGGGAGCACCATTAATAACCCCATATCAATTGTTTCGGTACATGGACCAGTTGATGTTACCATACCGGTTGCTACCAAGGCCAACATTGCCATGACAACCAGCTATGGTGAGATGTTTGTTGACCCAGCCATTAAAATTGAATTTGAGGATCAAGGTGAATGGAAAAAGTATGGCTCCAATAAGGTGAATGGTAAATTAAATGGAGGTGGACTGGATATGAGACTTTCTTCCACGCACAATAATATCTATTTGCGTAAAAAGTAATCAACAGTAATTCAGGTCGTCCTAAGTAACTAAGCTGCCGAAGTGCCCAAGGATGACCTGAGTTTATTAAACCCTTAACAGGTATGAAATCAATAATTTTACTGGGGCTGATCGTCCTTAGCGGGTCGGTGATTGCCCAAACCAAGATAGAGAGAACAATTCCGGTTCAGACCGGCCAGAAGCTGGAGTTGAATTTTGATTATCCAGAACTAATAAAAATTCAAACTTGGGATCGGAAGGAAGTGATGATAAAAGGGGAGGTTAGCATTAACAAGGGTGAAAATGACGATGCCTTCGAGCTCATCACTTCCACAAAAAATAATATTGTTACAGTTACCTCTGAACTCAAGGATAAGGATAACCTGCCAAAACGTATCGTTATCAAAAAGGGCGATATGGAATATGTTTTCAAAGCAAAGGATTACAAAGATCCTGAAGTGAAAAAATTCATGGAGGAGCATGGTGGGAACTACACGTACATGTCATCAGGTATAATTAGGGAAATTAAGCTTGAAATTTTTGTTCCGGTCGGAATAGAAACATCTGTGGAGGCAAAATATGGAATAGTTGAAGTGTTGGGATTTAACGCCCCGCTTACGGTGGACGCTACATACGGAGGTGTAGATGCAACGATTAATTCCCGTGCTACAGGTGAGTTGATTGCCCGCACACATTTCGGTGAAATTCTCACTAATCTTGACCTGTCGTTTGCCTCATCAAAAGAGGGAGATGCAAATAGCAAAAAGTGGACGCAGGTATCTGTAAAGCCCGGAACAGGCCCACGTTATATGCTGGAATCGAAATACGGTAAAGTGTATTTACGCAAGCCTTGAAAGTGTGGAGTGGGGTGATGCCCCATCCATCACCCCGGCTCCTTATTAGGGCAGATAAAAATCGGGCTCAATATTTAAGTTCCGGCTCCATGTCGTCAGAAGCAAACTCGAAAATTTCAGTCATATGAAGAAGAGTCGAGAGCATTGCAATGGCTGACAATTCACTGCTATTTAGCAACCTGGGAACTTATATACTTGCCTTACGTTACATTTACTAATTCACAATTTTTGTGTACTTATGTTTTGGTAAAGTAATGTTTAAGGATGAGGCGTTCCCTGTTTGTAATATCGTTTAGTGTTTTCAGCACTTTCTGTTTCAGTCAGACTAAAAATATTATTGAAAGCGAACAACTCTGGTTGGCTTACTTTAATCAAACCCGCTTTACTGAGCGCTCAGGGCTTTGGGTGGATTTGCACCTTCGCATGACTGATGATTTTGCCGAACGGATGAGTCAGGATCTGCTCCGGGTTGGTTATGTATATTATCTGCATGATCATGTTCGCCTTACCGCTGGTTATGCATTCTCCACCATTTTTTCAGGGGAAGATGATGTCCCTAACCTTAATGAACACCGCCCCTGGCAACAAATTCAGTGGTATGAGCAGAAGCGATTCTTCAATATGATGCAGTGGCTGAGATTAGAACAGCGGTTTAAGCAACGGGTAGTAGATGGAGCGGTTTCAGACGATTATCAGTTCAACTACCGCGTTCGGTATAATATGACGTTTACTATTCCTTTAAAAGAAGGTGGTGTAAAGCCGAAAACACCCTTGTTATTCATCAATAATGAGGTGATGATCAACTTCGGGGAGGAGATTATTAACAATTATTTCGACCAAAACCGATTCTTTGTTGGTTTCGGATATCAGTTCACAAAGGGGCTTAGCGCTCAGTTGGGATACTTGAATGTGTTTCTTGAACGTCCTTCAGGTACGGATTTCATAAACACCCATGCCATCCGTTTTTTTGTGTTTCATAATCTCGACTTGAGATCGAAGGAAAAATAGTATTAGCCTAACGGTAAGAGCATGGTCATCTTTTGCCTCGCTGCTATCTCACCCATAAAATATTTTACAGAAGTTTAAACAGTTAAATTTTCTTTTAACTTCGCAGCCGTTTAAGAATCCCCGAATGGCACTATACGAAAAGTACCTGTATGTTAAGAAGTCGACCTTGCCCAATGCAGGCAAGGGTTTATTCACCAAAGTGGCCATCCCTAAAGGTGAGCGCATTGTAGAATACAAAGGAAAGATCACTACCTGGAAGGAGGTAAAGGATGATGATGGTAAAAACGGATACATCTTTTATGTGAAACGTTATCACGTTATCGATGCCTGGAAAACTGAACGCCACCTGGCTCGCTACGCCAATGATGCCAAAGGGCTTTCGAAAGTGAAGGACTTGCGCAACAATTGCGATTATGTAACCGATGGCCTAAAAGCATATATAGAATCGAAACGCGATATCCCAAAAGGCGCTGAAATTTTTGTGGATTACGGCCCCGATTACTGGAAGACCATCCGGGAAAATATTACACTCGCCAAAAAGGAAAAAAAGGTCGATAAGAAGACAAAAGGCAAGAAGAAAGTGCACTACAAGCGTAACCCTGCCAAGCGGGTTGACACGCATCACCTACATCCTGCCAAAAGGAAAGGCAAAGAATAGGGTATTTACTTACTTTTTCTTTTTCAGTTTATCAGCTTCCTCCAGGGCACTGGCGGCATACGTATCAAATCCAACACGGGCTGCTTCGGCAGCATAAACAACCCACAACCGGTAGGAGTTAGTGTTTAGCTGAATCGCTTCGGCCAGGATAGAATAAGCCTTAAGATCGTCCTGCGAGTTCATTTTAAAGTATCGTGCGGCTGCAATCACACCGTCTTCGAAAAATGGATTATAATTCGAAAGAACAGTATAGTTTCTATACGCTACAGCTTCATCATTATGCATTTCGCCCAGTAGTGCCTCGTAAAGGATTTTTTCAAGCTCCCTGTTTTTTTTGAACGAGATACCACTGTTTAGCCGGTTTGTCAACGATTTTGTATCGCCTTGCCAGGCGAATAACATCATCTCGAAATGAACTAACTTCTCCAGCAAATCCGGATTTTCTATCGGTATGCCACTGGTTTGATTCAGATAGCGGATGGCTGTTTTGGTATTCATGAGATCAAATTGTCGTTCAGCCATTTCCAGCAATGCTGAAACTTTGAAATGATTGTTCGTGAAGGTAGCGATGATTTTATTGAACAGCGTGGTGTCATTAGCGCTTAGCCGATATCGACAGAATTGATATTTCTCCAGATCATTGAGGCCATCTAATGTAGTGGTGGTTAGCACTTTCTTTAGTTGTCTCCCGATTTCCTGTATGCTTTCATCCTGATGCTTGGTGAGTGAATCGGCTTCACGAATGGCCTCTGCCATATAGCGACCTTCTGCAAACGCTATTGCATTGTACAGCTTTGCTTCCTTGTAATCGAATTGTACAGCGTATTCAAAACTTTTCAGGGCAAGATCTGGACAACCCTGTTCAAGCGCCCACAAGCCCGCTATGTAGTTGTATTTGCCTTGCATAATCTGGCTGAGATAGGCCAACTGGCTAAGGATAGAGAGGGCTTTGGTTACATTATTCTGATGGTAATAAGCTTGTGCCAACGATGCTTTTAAGGCTTCCTGATAGTCGATGTTCATGGTGTCTGACACCAGTTTATCTATCCGATGAAGTGTGGTTGTATCAATATCCTTGAGCGAATGTACCAGGTGATTGTTCAGCAAAGAGGCGGAGGCGATGGTTAAAGGTTCATCAACAATCGGATCAAATGAGTAGTCAAAACGTTGTTGTTGAAGGGTTGCTACGGCCATGGCATTACTGATGGTTAGTAGCGATTTGCTTTGAAATTGAAGCAGGAGGGAGTCAACTTTTATGGGCAGGTACTCCTGACCAATCAGGGCAATAATATTGGTTTCGGCTGTAGCTTTCGTTGAGCTTGTTTTTCGGGCAGCATCAAAAAAGTAAATGGCAGAGTCAAGCTTATGTATTTTAGTGTAGGAGTACCCCAGGTTGTTTTCGATGGCGCCATTTCCCGGAAATGTTTTCAATGCACTTGAAAAAGCAGCTATCGACTCAAAAGTTTTGTCTTCCCGTATGGTCAGGTTCGCTTCATTGACAAGCGAAAAAGGTGTAGGTCTTTTACCGTTAGCCAGTCCGTAATGATTATATGCGTTGGTCAGGTTGTTTTTCTGAGCTTCAAGCTTAGCCAGGGCATAGTTCGAGCGGTTGTTTTCAAAACCATACCTATGTCCTTGCTGGTAGTAAACTTCGGCCAGCACAGGTTTATCAATCAGTTCATATAAATCGCCCAGGTGATTATAGAAGCCTGACATACTGTTGTAAATGTATTCGCGCCAGCCGGAGTAGAAAACAAAAGCCATAGTAGCAATCAATCCGGCAAACCGAAAAGTAAAATACGGCATACGGGTGGGCTTGTATAAAACCTGCCAGGCATTCAGGCTCTCCGCCATCATAATTATAAAATTGGAGATGAAGTAAAGCAGGAAAATAGCTCCGTAACCAATATGACTGAACAAAATAGCATCGTGAATTACCTTAATGGCCGGATCATTGTAATTGCCGAGAATCAGGCCGATGGTAAGGAAAGTTATCCCAGCCAAAGCCGTTATTAGGTATGCTCCGTAAGGATTAAACTTTAAAATATTATCATAGAGTATTTCGCGATGTTGAAACCCCCATATTCCAAGCCATGCAGAAACGGTAAGCAGAAGATACACGTTGATGTAAAGAATGTTCCAATCCAACAGTTTTATTTCGTGTAGATAGGCCAGCACTAGGTTTACCATATACACCACGCTGATGATGCTGAAATGCCGAAGACTTTTTGAAGATGATGTGCCCGTGCTTGTGATGTAGACAAAAGAGGCTGGAATTTCATGAGCCACCATCAGTATAAATATTATAGACAGCACTATGCCAGGACCATAGGCCGTAACAGAAAGGTGAAGGAAGGGAGCGCTAACAGTTGAAAAGGAATAAATGGCAAGCGCCAGCATTACGGTGAGCAGGAGGAATGTGATTAATCGGTAAAGGAACGGTGTATAGGATTTAATCACATTGAAATAGAAAGCAGGTAGAATGTAAAGAGCAAGCACGAGAATAGGGACGATTCTGCCGGTTAAACCAAACAGTTGCAATACTTCAACGCGAAGACTGACAATGAATAATATGAACAACGCCATGCCCACTAAATACCAGAATCTTTCCAACGTAGTGATAACGCATAGTAGTATGACGCTGCATAAGACCACACCAGTCAGAAAAATGTAAGACGCAGTTGTGTTTGGCTGAATTGTACTTCCGTTAAAATATTCGAACGTGAGATAGGATTCTATTGGTACCGAAATTTCGAAATCACCGATATCAAATGAATGACTTACGGTTTCAATAGTTTCCTGGTGGTGATGCGTATTCCACCGGATGACACTTTCAGCGCCTTTGAAATAACTGAACCAAAGAAAAATACACGAAGTGATGAGTACTACGCCAAGCCCATACCCGATAATCCGGTAATGAAGCGGCCAATTTTTCCAAAACCATCCAGAATGCATAGCAAAAAAACTATTGGCAAGCTACTAGTTTTTAATGATTCACAAACCAGCCACGCTTAGTTTGATTGTTGCGTTGACGATATCAGTCTATTACTTTGGGAACACTGAAATAATCTCCTGCTTTGTTAGGAGCATTAGATAAAGCTTCCTGGTTTGTCAACTTATTCTCTGCCTTATCTTCCCGAAAAGCATTTACTTCGGTGCTCATGGTGGTAAGAGGCTCAACATTCGCTGTGTCCACTTCGTTGAGTTTTTCAACCCAGGTAATAATAGCACTCATGTCAGCCATCATTTTTTCAGCCTCGGCTTCACCTACTTCTAAGCGGGCCAGGTGGGCAATTTTATCCAGAAGTTCATGCGTGATTTTCATGCAATATGCCTTTTCAATTCCGCTTCAATAATGGTGCGCACTTTCTCTTTTAATATTGTTACATCTTTTGCTGTCATTCCTGTGGTTTCAATGGGCTCATGAATAATGATTTTAATCGGCTTCCACCGGATCAAAAATTCTTCAGGCGGTAAAATTATCCAATTATTAGGCAAGGTTACCGGTACTACGGGAATTTGTTTCTCGATGGCGATGCGAAAAGCACCATCCTTGAAAGGCCCCATTGCCGGTTCACCTAATGTAACAATCCCACCTTCTGGATAGATAACTAAGCTCTTCCCCTTATCAATGGCCTTTAAAGATTTTTTAAATGTACCCGATCGGCTTTTTAAATCTTGCCGGTTTACGGTGATGTGCAGCTTTCGATACATAAAACCAAACAATGGTATATGCTCCATATCATTCTTGCCAACGAAAATACTATTGTGAGGATTTAACCCCATGACGGGAATATCGGCATAGGAAAAATGATTTGGGCAAAAGATGTAAGATCGTTTCGGGTTAAGCTTGCCCAGTACTTCAACCGACCAAGGCATAGCCGTTAATGTAAAAAGCACATAGGCCCACCAGCGATTGATCATTCCAACCAGTTTGAATTTTTTAGGAAACAGAATGGGTATGAGAAAGAGAATGAAGAAAATGAGAAACAGTAATGAAAACACTATGATTACATAGCCTGTGTATAAGCCTCTTATGATTTTCATTGCTGAATGAATGAAAAAAATTACTGTCGGTTGACCCCGTTGGACCCTGGGATAATAAGTAAGTCGCGCTGACGGCCATCGATGTAGCGAAATCCGGTTTCATCAAAGTAGCCGTCTTCTTCTAATTGTATGCGGATTTCTTTCCTCCACTCCTGAATGTAGACCGAAGCGTTTAACTCAATAGAGTAGGCTGTGTTGTAATGCAACGGATAATCACCGGTGTGAGGTACTCCGCCTTGCATATCCCACATGCCAATGGTTGTTCCTGCGGCATGTCCATGAAACCCGATAGGGTGGGTATAGATAGAAGGAGTAATGCCCTGGCTAATAGCCTGTTTGCGTGAATCTGCTAAAACCTGATTGCCGGTTTTACCAAGTTTAAAATTGCTGGTTAAAATATCCTGAAGCTTATTTCCCCGTCCGAAGGCCATTTTCAGATAATCAGGTGCATCAGTTTCGTCAGGTTTTAACACATAGGCATGTTGTTGCGTGTCGGTATTAAGGCGCAGGTATGTAATGCCAAAATCAACGTGTAGTAAATCACCCGGAAGAATGACGTAAGGCTGAGGACGTTTACTGAAAATAGCTTCCGATTCGTTGCGTTGAATGGAAACACTGGGTTGAAACCAGGTGTCAAGTTTCAATTCTTTTATTTTTTCGCGATACCACCACACCACATCTTCGGTGGTAGTAATACCGGGGTGAATTACCTTTTCTGAAAATCCTTCAGCAATAATATCGTGCGCTATCCGGCAGATTTGCTGGTAAATAATCATCTCACGCTCGGTACGTGTTTCCAGCCAGCCAACGGCCAGTTTTTCGGCAGAGGTAATATTAGTTTGTAATTTTTTTGGCAATGCTTTAATTAATTTTTGGTGATGGGAGTAGGTGAGCCCATCGGCATGACCGTAATGATCAGAGAAGTTGACTCCGATTTTCTTAGGGCTTCGCTCTTCGATAATCTTACCTAATTGTGCCCATTGGTCGGGTTGTGAATCCGGATCCCATGAACGTTTGAAAATTTTTCCAACATCGTACCGCGATACGGCCAGGCATTCAATTCCTTTATCAGTACCCTGATCGAACATAACCAACATGGTAGTTCTACGGGCAGCAAACCAGGTGGCTGGCAAAAATGTTCGAATAACAGGGTCTTCATTGTATTCACTGCTGATGAGTACCCACATGTCGAATCCTTCCCTGCGCATGAGTGATGGCAGTACCGTCCTGATGCGATCTTCAAGAAGCTCATCGATTACTTTGGCTTGTTCGCGTTGGGTTAATATTACAGGGTATTGTCCGTATGTTGATATTATAAATAGTGTGAGTAGAAAGCTGAAAAATATTCTCATAGGTGATAATTTAGTAGTTGGGATTAAATCTAAGTCTAGAATCTGCAATTTAAAATCTCAAGATGCACCTTTCATTCTTAAGTATTTCCTGGGCACGCTCTACTTCAATATGCGATTTGGCATCGTCCATTTTTTCCTTAACGGCATTTTTAATTTCCTTCATTTGCATCGCCTCAATAAAGCGCTTAACATCTTCCTGATTCTCCAGGATAAGTTTTGGCACCGGGGTTGGTTTGTCATTATCATCTTTTGCCACCATGGTAAAAAACGATGAATTAGTATGTTTCACGGCATGCGTCTTCACATTTAATGCTTCAACACGAATTCCGACTACCATGGATGAGCGCCCTACATAATTCACGGAACCATGCAACGAAACCAGTTCGCCCACTTCAACGGGTTGAAGAAATTCGACCTTATCAACCGTAACGGTTACACAATAGGTACTGGAGTGTTTACTGGCACACGCGTAAGCCACTTTATCCATCAATGAAAGTAAAATGCCCCCGTGAATTTTTCCACCAAAGTTGGCATATGCCGGAATCATTAATTCTGTAATGATTGTTTGCGAGTACCGTACGGGTAAGGCTTCATCTTGCATAGAGATACGATTAAGAAATTCAAGATAGGGGAATCCTGAAAATAGTCCTACTCGGTTGAACCAGAAGTATGCAATAGCTTCTTACTGAGCATGGCAAAGCGGATAAACATGGCGGTAGCCGTTATGGTCAAACCGATCAGCAAACCCAACCATATTCCAATGGCGCCATAATCCAGTTTGAAACCAAGCCAATAGCCAAGGGGCAAACTGATCACCCAATACGCAACAAAAATCATGAAGGAAGGAATTTTTACATCCTGCAATCCGCGTAATGCACCGGCACAAACCACTTGCATCCCATCAGAGAGTTGAAATAATCCGGCTATGATCATCAATGGAGCAGCTATGGCAATTACCGATTGATCATTGATATACAGTAATGGCAGTTCATGTCGCCAAACCACAAAGGCAATACCCCAAACCGTCATAATGATTAGTGCCATGCCCATCAATGTAAATCCAGCCGTGCGAAGGGTTGGGATATCGCGCTTGCCGAGATAGCTGCCCACACGAATGGTGGCGGCTGCGCCCAAGCCAGAGGTGGTCATGTAGCTGATGGTGGCCAGGTTAATGGCGATTTGATGTGCAGCCAGTGTGGTAGTACCTAACCAGCCCATCATGATGGCTGAAAACCCAAAGGCACTTACTTCAAAAATAAACTGAATGCCGGCCGGTATGCCAATGTTAAGCATGCGCATAACCAACTTTCGGGAGTAATTCCCAAACGAAAACCCAGCACGATAATCAGTAAACTTTTTGCCATAATAAATGTAGAGCAGCATCAGTGCGCCCATCAACGCGCGCGCAATTAAGGTTGCCCACCCCGCACCGTTTAGTCCAAGTTCTGGGAAGCCAAACTTTCCATAAATCAATAAATAGTTCAGAAAAATGTTTAACAGGTTGCAGGCAATAACAATAATCATCGCCATACGTGTGCTGTGCAGCCCTTCGCCAAACTGGCGATAGGTTTGAAAAATCATGAAGGGTACGATCGACAAGGCTATGATGTAGAGATACGGAATAGCCAATGTTACCACATCAACCGGTTGATCGATGTAGTGAAGCAGTGGGCCGGTAATGAAAATAATAAGGAGTAAGATGAACCCCGTTACCAGGTTGATGATAAACCCATGACGCAATAAATCTACTATGGAATTTTTATCCTGTCGTCCATCGGCTTCTGCAACAAACGGAGTAATCGCATACGAGACCCCAATACCAAACATAAGCAACAACATGAACACCACGTTGGCCAGCGATGAGGCCGCCAAAGGCGTAGCGCCAGTTCGCCCGATCATAATGCTGTCGGCCACGCCTGTCATCACCTGGCCCAGCATGCTGATCATAACCGGATAGGCCAGCAGGAAATTGGTTTTATAATGTTGCTTAAGTGTCATTACAGGTTTTTTAATCGGGCAACTTTCAGTAAACCAGCAACGCTTATGCTGTCGGTTATTTTTCCATCCATCGCCATGCTTACGGCTTCTTGTAAAGGAAGTTTTTTTACTACCAGGTCAGCTTCGGTTTCTTCACGATCATCTTCGCCTTGCGTCAAGTCTTCCGCCAAAAAAACAAATCCTTCTTCATCGGTGACCGAGTTTGAGGTGTGAATGCGCATCAGCAAAGTCCATTTGTTTGCTGTAAGTCCGGTTTCTTCTTTGAGTTCGCGTTTGGCAGCATCAAGCGGTTCGGTGTCCATAGCGCCACCGCCCTCAGGAATTTCCCACGAATACTCATTTAAGGTATAGCGGTACTGACCGACCAACCAGGTATTGCCATGCTCATCAATAGGAATGACACCAACGGCTTTATTTTTAAAATGGACTTTACCATAAATGCCCTTGCTTCCCGAGGGGTTCAGTACATTGTGTTCGGTTACTTGGATCCACTTATTGTTGTAAACTTCTTTTGTTGAAAGGGTTTTCCAGGGATTTTGATGCATAGCGCTAATTTCCTATTTGGGCTCAAGATTCAAAATAATCTTGATAAAAGATCAAGAACCTTGAATATTGAATATCGATTAGTGATTTTTGAATCATCCTATGCCCAGACTCCGCTCGTCATTTACAAAAGATTTAATTGAAGCCGGTTGCGATGAGGCCGGCCGAGGTTGTCTGGCGGGACCGGTTGTGGCGGCTGCGGTTATTCTTCCAAAGAAGTATAAGCACAAACGACTAACGGATTCGAAACAACTATCAGCCGAAGAGCGATTTGAATTGCGTGAAGAAATTCTTCGTGATGCGGAGGCTTGGGCGGTGGCAGAAGTTTCGCATGAGGAGATTGATATTATTAATATTCTAAATGCATCGTACAAGGCAATGCATCTGGCGGTGGAACAGCTCACCATCCGACCTGAGTTATTGTTGATTGATGGTAACCGGTTTAAGCCCTACAGGGAAGTTCCGTTTGAATGCATCATAAAAGGTGATGCAAAATATTTTTCGATAGCCGCGGCCAGTGTATTGGCAAAAACCTATCGGGATGAGTTGATGCAAAAACTGGCGGTGGAACATCCGGGTTACGGATGGGAAACCAATGTAGGATACCCCACTCCGGCCCATCGCGATGGAATAAAACTTTTAGGCATAACGCCTTATCACCGTAAGTCTTTTCAATTGCTGCCTGCACAACTTGAACTTTTTGAAGAATAGATGATGTTTGAATGGCATGTGTTTAATTTTTATCGCATTAAATAACCACCCGAATTACAAGGTGATAGTTGCTGCCAACCGTGATGAGTTTTATAAACGGAAAACAGCTCCTGCGCATTTTTGGGAAGATCATCCACACCTTGTTGGTGGCCGCGACCTGGAAGCTAACGGCACCTGGTTAGGGATGTCCAAAGGCGGAAAGATAAGTATGGTTACCAACTACCGCGATCTCAGAAACTTAAAACCGGTAGCGCCATCACGCGGGCACTTGGTTTCTGATTACCTGCTGAATGGCGACAAGCCGGATGAGTACTTACAAACCATAGCTAAACGAGGGCATGAGTATAACGGATTCAACCTGGTGGTCGGCTACCCTGACGAATTGTATTACTACTCCAACTATAAAGAAGATATTGAGCGTGTTCCTGAAGGTATTCATGGATTAAGTAACCATTTATTTAATACCCCTTGGCCAAAGGTTATTCGGGGAAAAGAAAAATTTGCTAATGCAATTGAAAGTACGACTGTTGATCCACAAGACCTTTTCGATTTGCTTTACGATGAACAGATAGCACCAGATGAACAGTTGCCCGATACAGGCATTGGTTTGGAGCGAGAACGTGCGCTCTCATCAATGTTTATCAAAAGCCCCGATTACGGCACGCGTTGCTCAACGGTTATACTGATTGATCGGGATAACAGGGTGAAGTTTTCAGAACGTGTTTACGATCTGAAAACTTTTGCCTACACACAAAATGATTTTGGTTTTTCTATTGAATAACCAGTTTGAAAATTTCACCTGTTTGCGTTCGAATGATATACAAGCCCGGAGCCAGGTCTGAAGTATCAAATCCTTCAGCCTCATTATAGTTCCCAACGATTTGGTTCAGGTTGTTGATTATAGCTGCGTTTACTTTTCGATTGAACGTTACCCATTGTTTACCGGCCGGGTTCGGGTAGACTGTAAACGGATCATCGCCACGTTTAACGGATACCACATGCGAGTAAGTGAATGATCCATCGAAATCAATTTGCTTTAACCGGTAATACGATGTTCCGGATAATGGGAACTGATCGATCAACGAATAATCATTTTTAGTGGATGTTGTACCTGCTCCATTGATCCGTGCAATGGAAGTAAAATCAAAACCGTCTTTAGAACGCTCAACCTCAAAAACATCATTGTTCAATTCCGATGCAGTCTGCCACTCCAGGTTCACCAGCTTTTCGGGTGTTAAGCTTGCGCGGAAGTAGACAAGTTCAACCGGTAAAGGATTTTCAGCATTGGTTGAAGCCAGCGTAAAGGGACTAAATGCCGTAACTGCCGCGGAGGTAATGATGGTTCCATTAGTAGCTGTGCCTGTTGTTCCACCATTGCCCTGATTAACCCAATTGGTACCCGTCCAGCGGGTAACGCGCAAGGTTGCAGGGTTAGTGATGTAGCCAGGATTACAAGCAGACTCATTCCAGCTTAGCGTAACAAAAACATTTGACGCACCAACATTTCTGTCGAGCGTCCAATATTCACAACCACTTACTGTCCAGAAGGAAGGATCCCATACGGCAGGGCTTCCAAGCAAATGGTTCTGGTTGAAATATTGTGCGGTGAAAGCATGTGTAGTTGCAGTGGGTGCGGATATTGAAATAGGACGGTAGAATCCATTATCGCCTACCGGGAAGATGAATGGATCATCACCGGTTTTGCGTACTGGGCCATCAATATAACTCGCATCATTGGCGCCTGTGGCGGTAGCGTTATCAGCAAAGTTGATGAAGTTAACAGCATCGGTATTGACAATTCCGGATAAGAACGTTGCCGTAATACTGATATTTACATCAGTATTTAATGTTACCGCGTTAGCAGTTTTGTTTAGTGTAATCCTACGGAATATTGGAGTTGGAGTACCTCCTGTCTTATTGATGGTTTGCGAGTTTGATCCAGTAAATTCTACAACTCCTGTTCCTCCGGCAAATGTTACTACAGTGTTGCTGTTTACGGTGACATTTGATGCGAAGAAACTAGTTAAATTAAACGCAGGGAAGAGTGCTCCGGTTGATGTTTTTATAAAAGTAACCGGACCGTTAAATGTATCACCTGTTCCGTTCGAAAGGAGCAATTGAGCAGTACTGGAATTGGTAATAATAGTAGCGGAATTGAATATATTTCCTCCGCTACTATTATTTGTTGTTGCACCATTTTTTTCAATGGAAGCTGTGCCATTATATATACCACCTTCCAATAAAACCTGTGGAGCTACAAAATTAACATCACCATTAAAAGTTGTATTGTCTCCAACGCGCAACAAGGCGGTTCCGGTTAGCGTAAGCGATTGAGCGGTAGGGCCAACCTGTGTTAACCTGCGCAGCCGTAATTCCCCTGTTGTAAATGAACCGATGTTAAGCGTTCTCCCAGAAGCCAGCGTGGCAAATCCACCGGCTGAATTACCGATAATGATGCCGGTTCCGGTTGTATTGTTAAACGTAACGTTTCCATTGAATTCATTACCGGCACTGTTTTCTGCAAGCCTTATCCAACTCGTTCCAGTGTTGGTAAGAGTAAGTGCCGCATTGAAAATATCGGGGTTTGTATTTCCTGTTAAAATTTCACCGGAACCAGAATTAGCCAATGTAGTCACGCCATTGAAGGTGTTTCCTCCTGTGCTTGTGTTACCTGTTGCACCAGTTTTTTCGATGTATGCGGTTCCGTTATACGTACCTCCTTGTAGAAATAGTTGAGGGGCTCGCAAATCTACATTACCATTAAAGATTAAACTGGGACCAAGAAGTAAGCGAGAGATTCCTGTAAGTAAAAGTGTCTGAGGCGTTCCTCCGGATTGTGTAAATCGTCTTAATCGTAAATCGCCTGCTGAAAATCCTAACCCACCGATGGTGATAGTTCGTCCTGCTGCCAGGGTAGCGGTTCCTCCACCACTTTCACTGAAGTAAACGCCACCACCAAAAGTTGAATTAACAATAATGTTTCCATTGAATACAGTGCCGGGTATATTATCAGCCATTTGAATAGAGCCACTTCCTGTATTTGTTAGGGTAACATCATTATTGAACTGATCTAAAGCGGTTCGGGCAAAACGGAAAAATCCACTGCCTGAGTTGGCAATGGTTGTTACTCCATTAAAAATATTTCCTCCATCGCTATCGTTATTCGATGCACCGGTTTTTTCAACATATGTTTCACCATTAAAAGTCACTCCATTCAACGCAAATTGTGGGGAGCGAAAATCAACGATACCATTAAAGGTTGTTGCAGGCCCAAGCTGCAATAAGGCTGTTCCTGTAAGGACAAGTGTTTGTGGCTCGGCACCTAATTGTGTAAATCTTCTGAGGCTGAGGAAACCACTACTATATCCTGATCCACCAACCAACAATGATCCGCCAGCAGCCATGGTTGAGGATGCGCCAGCCTGGCTGGAAATATAAATACCTCCGCTACCCAATGTTGAGTTGAACGTGATGTTGCCGTTAAATTGGTTTCCCGCGGTGCTCCGGGCAATAGAAATTGTGCTTGATCCTGTATTTGTAATTGTTAGATGTGTGTTAAATAAGTCAGGTGATACATCAGCTGAGTTTAAGAACCCACTGCCGGAATTAACCAACGTTGTAATACCATTGAAGATATTGCCGCCCGTTCCTGAATTATTCCCAGCCCCTTTTTTCTCCAGGTAGGCTGTACCATCTGCGGTTACGCCATTTAAAAAAAGTTGTGGTGCCCTGAAATCAATATTACCTCCAAAGGAAGATGCGGGTCCAAGGGTGAGAATGGCAATACCGGTAAGGTCAAGAGTTTGTGGCGTTGGCCCTACTTGTGCGAAGCGAATCAACCGAACATCACCACTGATTACTCCCAGGGTCCCTACACCAATGGTTCTGGTTGCTGCCAGTGTGGATGAAGCACTCGCCCCGTTTCCAAACCAAATGCCACCGCCAAAGGTGGAGTTCAATTCAATATCACCGTTGAATTCATTACCAGCAGAGTTGTTGGCAAGCCGGATTGTGGATGCACCGAGGTTCGAGATGATTAGATCGTCATTAAAAATATCGGGATTGGTACTTCCTGTTGCGAGGAAGGCATCACCGGAGTTTACCAAGGTTGTTTCCCCGTTAAATACGTTCCCACCGACTCCGTCATTGCCAGCAACACTGGTTTTTTCCAGGTAAGCTGTGCCGTTATAGGTAGTTCCGTTGAGGAGCAGTTGAGGAGACACGAATGTAACATTGCCATTAAATTCTGAGGAAGGCCCCAGGATTAATAGTCCGGTGCCTGTAAGGGTAAGACTTTGTGCAGTGCCACCAACTTGGGTAAACCTGGGCAAACGCAACTCTCCTGAGTTAAAACCTGAGGCGCCAATGGTTATCGTTCTTGTATCGGCAAGCGTAGCAGTGGCTCCTGCTGATTCACAAAATAATACACCCGTTCCTACCGGATTGCTTACAATAATGTTTCCATTAAACGTTGAAGCACCTGTCCACGCTACACGAATAGAAGAACTGCCAAGATTATTAAAGGTAACATCATTATTATAGGTGCTGCCCGAAGCGTTTTCAAAGAGTATGTCGGCTGATCCATTATTTGTAAATGTGGTAACACCGTTGAAAGTATTATTGCCATTCGTGCGGAAAAATCCGGAGCCGTTGTTTATAATATTGGTAACACCATTAAAAGTATTATTACCCGTACCGGAATCGCCAGTGGCACCATTTTTTTCTATGGATGCTGTCCCATTAAAAACTGTTCCATTTAATAGGATACGGGGACTTACAAAATTCACGTCACCATCAAACTGGCTGGCTGGACCAAGATTCAGGATCGCGGTTCCGGATAATGTTAGTGCCTGGGCCGTTGAACCTACTTGCGTAAACCGGTTTAGGTTTAACGTTCCCACTGAAAAGCCTGATCCTCCAATGTTCAGGGTATAGGTATCCGCAAGTGTAGCGGTTGCACCGGCTGTTTCACAAAAAACTATTCCGGTTCCGGAGGGGTTATTGAATGTTAGATTGCCATTAAATGTTGTTGCACCTGCATAAGCACTTCTTATGTTTTGTGTGCTGGTGTTATTGAACGTTACATTTCCATTATATGTGCTACCGGATGAAAGCTCAAGAAGTAAATAGGCTGTGCCGCTATTGGTTAACGTGGTGGTTGAGTTAAAAGTGTTGTTTCCTTGTGTACGCAGGTTTCCATTAGCACTGTTTACGATTGTAGTTGTTCCATTGAAAATATTGTTTCCTGCACCGGTATCTTCCGTGGCTCCATTTTTCTCCACGTAGGCAGTCCCGGTAACAGTAACTCCACTTAAAAACATTCGGGGTGCACGTAGGTCAATATCTCCGCCAAAAGTTGTAGCTGGGCCAACCTGTAAAAGGGTCGATACCCCCGTAAGCGTCAGGTTTACTGCGTTGGTTCCGGTTTGAGTAAAGTTTCTAAATCTAAGCTGACCAATATCAAATCCACCCGCACCAATACTGATAGTGCCGTTTCCAAAGGTTACGCTTCCGTTACCCGTGCTAAACTGCAGGTTGTTATTTGAAACCGTGTTGCTGATTTCCAGGTTACCATTCATCACCACATCACCATCATTGCCCCAATAAAAATCGCCTGGTGAAGTTGGTGCGTTGTTAATAATTACGTTGCCATTGAAAGTTGTTAACGATCCTGTTTCGAAACTTATTTGAATATCACTGGCTTCTCCCAGGTTATTAACAGTGGTTGTTCCGTTGACGGTTGTTGATGCACCATTAAACCGGCTGATTTGAATCCGGCTCTGCACATCAACAACTGAAGTATTGTTCAAGGTCAGGTTTCCATGAAAAATATTTCCTGCTGTATTGCTTCCGATACGAATCCGCCCGCCACCGGTATTGTTGAATATCACATCACCATTAAAGATATCCCCGGCATCGGCACCATTAGTTCCTAAATGAATGTCACCAGGGCCTGCGTTGTTAAAAGTAACCGACTGAAAAGTGTTTCCGCCTCTTGATCCGATTGAATTAGAGCCGGTTTGTGTGAATACGCAGGCACTGTTAAAAGTACTACTGTTAAAAACGATTTCTTCTGAAGTGAATGCGAGCGGTCCGTTGAAGGTACTATTTGGGCCTAACGTCAGAGTTGCGTTTGGATTTCCTGAAAGCGTTAAACTTTGCGGAGTTGCTCCTGCTTGAGTAAAACCAGCCAGTGAAAGATTTCTGCATCCCGATGCACCACACGTTACACTAATGGTTCGTGTTGCCGCTAATGTTGAGGTGCCGCCTGCGTTTCCAAACAGAGCATTTCCTGTAGAGTTGTAGTTAACGGTGATGTTTCCGTTAAACAATGTACCGACAGCATTACGGGCCATGGATATACTTCCTGTTCCGTTAATGTTTAACACGACATCAGAAAAGGTATCTGGATTCGTAAATGCAAAACGCAATTCCCCACCACCCAGTGTAGTTACAGTTAATGTACTGTTAAAAGAATTACCTCCCTGTCCGTTGTATGTTGCATTATCTGTTTTTGTAAGAGTAACTGCTCCGTTAAAAGTAGAACCACTAAAGTTTAACCCGGCAGTGCTGCCATCAACCGGAACATCAAATTGCGTTCCGCTAAACGTGGTAACTCCTGAAGCGTTCAGGCTTAGCGTTGCGCCCGTTCCTGAGTTCACAATGCCTCCTGCAAAGGTGTTGGTTCCCGTAGTAGTGAGGGTTCTGTTTGCCGGAAGGTCAATTGTTCCTGTAAATGTAGCGTTTACGGTTATTGCACTAAGGTTTGGTGAAATATCAAGGACACAGGTGCCTAATCCCAGGTTATTAAAAATGGCCGTGTTGCCAGCAATTGGAACCGAAGCCCCGCCTGCCCCTCCGGAGGTAGTTGCCCAATTGGCAGGATCACTCCAGTTACCCGGTGAGGAGGCCACCCAAAAGCGGTTTTGAGAAAATGAAATGAGGGTTAAGCTAAGAAATATAGATAGAGTAAAGCCTTTTTTCATAGATCGGGATATTGGACGTTAAATATACTGTATTAATACGTTCAACAAGCAAAGGTAGCCAGAAATGCTTGGGTTTTTGAGTAGTTAAGTTGCTGTAAACCAATGGGTAGAAATGATATTGTTGTGCTAACGTTTAAGTTTGTCGGGCTAAAGAACATTTTAATGACAGGTACCGTACATTGTGCAGGGTAGAGACCAAGCAAATCATGAGTAAAAAGAAAGATAAAACTCCTTTCATGCTAAAGTTAATTCAGTGGGGTTATCCAAAATTGGAAACAATAGTGCCTACGCTGTCCTTTCGTTTTTTTACCACACTTTTTTTTACACCGCTTAAGTACAAGCCGACAGAAAAAGAAAAGAAGGCAGAAACTTTTGCAAAGAAGTTTTTTGTTCAAGCAGCCGGCAAAAAAATTCAATGTTACCGTTGGGGAGAATCTTCAAAATCGGTTGTGGTGGTTCATGGATGGGCAGGTAGAGCCACCCAGTTCAGAAGATTTATTAAGCCTTTTACCCATGCAGGGTACCAGGTAATTGGATTCGATGGCCCCGCGCACGGTCAGTCGGAAGGGAAGCGAACCACCATTGTTGAATTTGAAGAAACACTCAAGGAGATTTACAACATAATCGGTGAGCCTGATGCTATTATTGCGCACTCGTTTGGAGGAGGCGCTGTATTGTTTTCGGCTAAAAATGGTTTACCGGTTAAGAAGATAATCAACATTGCCAGCCCAACCATCGGTGATGAAATAATCAATACGTACCTGAAAGCCATTGGAGGCTCTGAGAAAACAAAAGTATTTTTTAAGAAATTCATTGAGCAGAAATACGGTAAACCGTTTGATGCTTTTACGGCATCACACATCATCAGAGAAATAAACCAACCCGTTGAACTTCTTTTGGTTCATGATGAAGATGATAAAGAGGTTTCTTTGGCGCACCCGCTTGAACTTGTCCGGCTATATCCTTCAGCACGGCTTCTCAAAACAAAGGGATTAGGCCATACCCGCATTTTGAAGGATAACCAGGTGATTCAGGAAATTGTAACATTTGTCAGGGAACCTGCGTCTGGCTTCAGGAATTAATTCTGCTGTTTTGGTGTAATTTTTAAAGTCTTAGGAAGACTAATCCACGGCCGTTTACCCTTATTCAAGGCCGTTTGGAATGTTAATCCTGAAATATTACAACGAAACCAGTAGTTTTGAAGAAGCATATCTCACAATAGAACTTTCCTTAAGATTTGAACATCAGCAAAGCGTATGAAGATCATTGAAACACATAACATCTCAAAAATATACATCATGGGCTCTACGGAAGTAAGAGCCTTGCAATCTGTTTCCATCAGCATTGATAAAGGAGAGTATGTTGCATTCATGGGGCCATCGGGTTCTGGAAAATCTACGCTCATGAATATTGTTGGATGTTTGGATACACCCTCCGGAGGAACATACATGCTAAATAACCAACTGGTAAGCGACATGACCGAAAATGAATTGGCGGAAGTTAGAAATAAAGAGATTGGTTTTGTGTTTCAAACGTTCAATCTTTTACCTCGTGCTACTGCGCTTGAAAATGTTGCCTTGCCATTAATTTATGCAGGATATAGTAAATCTGACCGTGAAGAGATGGCACATGCAGCCTTGGATAATGTTGGATTAGGTGATCGCTGGCACCATAAACCTAACGAACTTTCCGGTGGTCAGCGCCAACGGGTTGCCATTGCTCGGGCTTTGGTAAATAATCCTTCCATTATACTGGCCGATGAACCCACCGGTAACCTGGATTCAAAAACATCTTACGACATCATGAATCTTTTCCAGGAACTTCACGATCGTGGAAACACCATCATTATGGTAACACACGAAGATGACATTGCCCATTATGCACACCGCATTATCCGCTTGCGCGATGGACTGGTAGAGTGGGATAAGAAGAATGACCACATCACACGGGGCAAACCGGTTGAAGCAGCTCATTAACATCCTTTAAAAAGTTTGGTTTTTATTGCTGAACTTTGATGGTATACTTCAGGTAAATGAAAATCTATACCAAAACCGGTGATTCTGGCAGTACTTCGCTATTTGGCGGTAAGCGCGTTTTAAAATCGGACCTTCGCATTGATACTTACGGAACGGTAGATGAATTAAATTCCTACATCGGTTTGCTGCGCGATCAAGAAGTAAATCAAAAGCGAAAAAATATTTTGGTCGAAATTCAAGATAGGTTGTTCACGATCGGCTCCATACTGGCAACCGAACCCGGAAATGAGAAAGTAAAAATACCAGCACTGACAGAAGCCGATATTCAAGTGTTGGAAAAAGAGATCGATACTTTAGATGCACAACTTCCACCCATGCGATCTTTTATTTTACCGGGCGGCCATCAATCTGTTTCGTTTTGTCATGTTGCCCGTACGGTTTGCCGAAGAACTGAACGGTTGGTCATTGCGCTTGATACTATTGAAAAAGTTGACCCCCTGGTTGTTAAGTATCTCAATCGCTTGTCAGATTATCTCTTTATGCTTTCCAGAAAAATGTCGGCTGAGCTAAAAGCTGAAGAGACTCCCTGGAAACCCCGTATGTAATTCAGGTTTCAAGCTTTCTTTGGGAGAAAGGTTGTATCCATATAATAGCGCGTCAAGTCATTCGGATCGAGATAGATTTCCATCTCTTTACGATCCTTTAGCAAGTCTGCAGGGTTATACCAGATATAATCGCTTTTAAATTCAAAAACTTTGTTGGATACAGCATCGTGATACTGGCAAACAATTACATACGGACTTCTTCCATTCACTTTGAATGATCCATCGACAATAACATCAGCAATAGAAACCAATGTTTTTCGCCCCTTACCATGCGTGAACAAATCACGTTTTGCATTTACGCGTTTCAGTTGTTTGGCTCCACCGATAAAGCCGACAGCTTCAAACACTAATCCAAAAACAAATAGAAAAATGGGTAAGAACCACTGGCTGATAAAGCTTTTGATTTCCGCTTCCTGCGGATTGTCAGGTGGAAAGTAAACGATCACCTCATCGCCAGTACGCATATCCGAACTGCTGAAGTTTGACCGGAAGGTTACAGCATTTCCATTGTAGTCAAAGGCAATTACGGGACTGTCACCATCAAAACCAGTAATAGCACCATTGGCTTCGACCCATGTTGAATTTTTTTCCATGGTACTGAATATAAAATAAACGCCTGCGAAAAAGCAAACCGTGCCAATAAGCGCAAAGACTCCAAAGAATACCAATAATGATCGCATGAGTAAGGGTTTTGATGATCTCTAAAAATAACAGAATCAGGACAGAGATTTCAAGACAGAGCAAAATTGAGAACAAATTCACCTAACATCCGTTAGCCATCTTTATAAATATCTTTTAACTTGCATTCAATAAAAAACCAATACAGCATGGTTGAAACGATGAAAATAAGCACCGAACGGATTAAGAAGTCTAGAATTAGTGAAGTTGATTTTTCGAATATTCCATTCGGCAAAATTTACACCGATCACATGTTCATGGCCGATTATAAGAATGGCGAATGGTCAAACTTCAGGATTATGCCCTATGGCTTTATGCCGATTAGTCCTGCCACGCCAGCCCTCCATTACGGTCAGGCAATTTTTGAGGGAATGAAAGCCTATAAAGGGCCAGATGGCGAAGCGTTGGTATTCCGCCCGTTAGATAACTGGAGTCGAATGAATGTGTCGGGTGAACGTATTTGCATGCCACCCATTCCGGAAGAGTTGTTTATGGAAAGCCTGGCGGCATTGATTGACATTGACCGCGCATGGATACCCGATACAGAAGGGGCTTCGTTATATCTCCGTCCGTTTATGTTCTCGGCTGATGAGTACATCGGCATTAAACCTTCCGATAATTTTACATTCATGATTATCCTCTGCCCGGTAGGATCCTATTATTCTACTCCGGTTAAAGTGCGCATTGAAACCCATTACACCCGGGCTTCGCAGGGAGGAACGGGTTATGCCAAAGCAGGGGGTAACTATGGAGCTGCAATTTATCCTGCAAAACTGGCCCAGGCGAAAGGGTACCATCAATTGCTCTGGACAGATGGAAACACGCACGAGTACATTGAGGAATCGGGTACCATGAATGTGATGTTTGTGATTGATGGCGTGTTGGTTACACCGGCTCTCAGTGATTCAATTTTAGCCGGCATCACCCGCGACAGTGTAATTAAGTTGGCTCAATCCTGGAACATGAAGGTTGAGGAGCGTAAGGTTTCAGTAAAAGAGATCATTGAAGGCATTGAATCCGGCAAAGTAACCGAAGCCTTTGGAGCCGGTACGGCCGCTACAATCGCTCACCTTGAGTTAATTGGCTACAACGGAAAGGATTATTATCTTCCGCCTGTTGAATCGCGAACCTTTTCGAACAACGTGTTCCGCGAGTTGGAAGGTATAAAGCGTGGCCAAAAGCCCGACCCGTTTGGATGGATTGTAAAAATGTAATTCTATTCTGTTTTTTATCCGCTGGAATATTCTCCGTTGAGGCTCAGCAACGTTTGGTGATGTTGAAAGGAAACAAGATTATCACCTCATTTTATGAAGGTGATTACATTCGTTTTAAGCGAAAAGATCGCGATCATTTTACAGTTGGTCTTATTGGAGGGTTAACCCTAGATTATTTCCGAACCGGGCAAGACACTACCTATCTTTACCAGCTTGAAAAAGTAGATTTGAGCGAACGGGAAAAAGGAGGATTTCAAACCCGTCAAATTGGAGCCATGCTAATCGTTTCGGGAGTTGTATTGTTTCTTGGCGATATGGTGAATGAAACACTGGTGAACGATCGACCCTATACTGTTGATAATGGCGTACTGGCCGTATCGGTTGCTATGGTTGGCACGGGTGCTCTCATGCAGTTTTTGAATAACGATAATTTTGTTTTTGGCCGAAGAAAGAAGGCTGTTGTAATGGGGTGGTGATGCTTAATTCAGATGGTAACAGATGCCTGCATTTACTACTGCATAATTCACCTTTTCGCCAACCGACTTTCCATCATCATAAATGCTGCTGAACGAATACAAGGCCCCAAGTTGGGTACCCCATCGCTTGGTAATCTTAAATGAGGTTTCAAAGGTAAGATTCAGCAGCAGGGAATTAAATCCGTCACCCGAACTATCTTTTTGATAGTTCGATGTTGTTGGTTGTGTAAAGCTGTACGCTGGCAACTTGATCTCAGTGGCATGCATCAAGATGGCTGGGACGATACCTGTTTTAACTTGTAAGCGATCCTTGACAAAGTTTCTTCCAATCACCACGGGTAGGCTCAGGTAAAGTGTGGTTGTTTCTCCGATTTTAGGATCCGGTTGAGGAAATAGCAGGGGCGCATCTGGCAGTCGCACAATATTGCCTTGTTCATCACGTGTTAAATAATTACCTCCAATCAAATTGCCGTATTGACTGGGTATCCCTGGAAGTAAAAAAAATCCGGTTGGAATGCTTTGGAATGCACTTGTAACAGTAATGGTTCGTTTGAATCGAATAAAACTAATACCCAGTCCGGTACGAATGAAGAATTTATTGAATTGGTGCACATCAGCATTTACATTCAAATCAAAACCTGGTCTTCCAGCAAAGGATTCCTCTACCTTGTAACTTAATGTTGTGGTTGTATAACCGGTTGCCGGATCTGGAACAACCGGGATTGACGAATTAGTTTCGGTACCAATAATAGGGTAGTTGCCTGCAAATTGGAAAGATACATTTTTAAGTTGCCCAAAAACAGTAGGGCTTATTAGCAGCAACAGGAAAATAAGATTGGTTTTCATGATGGTGACTAGACACCTAAAATAAACAAACGCGCCTTACATTTAAAAGCGTTTACCTAAGTTTGGGTGCATGATCTCTTTTGCAAACACATCCCGGATAATTGTTACCTGCAACAAACGCCTGGCTCCTTACCTTCAGCAGGAAGTAGAAGAGTTGTCCTTTTTTCCTGAAAGAACATTTCAAACGGGAGTGGAACTGCAAGGCTCCATACAGGATTGTATCAAGCTGAACCTTAACCTGCGTTGTGCAAGTCAGGTACTTTATTCACTAAAGGAATTCAAGGCTAAGGATGCTGATCAGTTGTACAGCAATCTTGTCAATTATCCTTGGGAAAAATTACTGGATGCCAACGGATATTTTTCGGTTACCTGCAATGTGAATAACCCCACCATCAACAATGAATTGTTTGTTAATGTAAAAGTTAAAGATGCCATCGTTGACCGGATGCGGAAACAAACCGGTAAGCGTCCGGATTCGGGGCCCGAGTTGGATAAGGCTGTCGTGCATTTGTATTGGAAGGATAATCAAGCTGAAATTTTTCTGGACACTTCAGGCCATACACTTTCCAAGCATGGCTATCGCAAAATTCCAGGAAGGGCACCTATGCTGGAGGCGTTGGCCTGTGCAACTGTTATGGCTACACGGTGGGATAAAGCCTCTCCTTTCGTTAACCCCATGTGCGGATCAGGTACGGTGGCGATTGAAGCAGCTTTGTTAGCAACGAACCGCAGGCCGGGATTGTTCCGCAAAAATTATTCGTTCATGCATGTGCTGGGCTATGATGAAAGCGTGTACAACAACGAGTTTCAGAAACTGCAGCGAAAGGTAAAGGAAGTACCGGGCTTAACGATTCTGGCAACCGACATTCGTGAAGATGCTATTCATGTTTCAAGGATAAATGCACAAGCAGCCGGTGTTGAGACACTAGTCGATTTTTCGGTTTGTGATTTTGAAAAAACACCTATACCGGTAGGAAGCGGTGTAGTATTCTTAAATCCCGAATATGGTGAACGTATGGGCGAATTGGCTGAGCTAGAGCTTACATACAAACGCATCGGTGATTTCATGAAAAAGCAATGCCAGGGATATATGGGATACATTTTTACCGGAAACCTTGATCTCGCCAAAAAAATTGGATTAAAGGCAAAGCGAAGAATTGAGTTTTACAGTGCTAAGCTTGATTGCCGGTTGCTGGAGTACGAGTTATATTCGGGGAGTAAGGTTAAATAGTTTTTTGTTGCCTGCCTGTCCGGTAGGCAGGTTCATTATTGATTGTTCGTATGACGCGATAAATTCATTTTTTCGACAGAACTCCCTGTTCGTATTTCTGATTTGAACTATGGCAATCATGTTGGCAATGATTCCATTCTTACATTGATGCAGGAAGCACGTGCCTTGTTTTATCAATCGCTTGGTTTTGAAAGTGAGGTAAAGATTGAGGGTTCAATAGGTCAGGTAGTTGCCGATGCCGCTATCGTATATAAGGGTGAGTCATTTTTTGGCGATACGTTGATAATCGAGATAGCCGTTCATGAATTTCATAACTATGGCTTTGATATGCTCTACCGGATTTCCAATAAGGCTACCGGCAAGGAAGTAGCCCGTGGCAAAACCGGTATTGTTTGTTTTGATTATTCGAAGAGAAAAATGGCCACCATGCCTGTAGTTTTAAGGGAAACATTAACGTCCGTGCCTTAGACGTAGCTCACCTTCAATATTTTTACAATACATTTGGTGAAAGTAAACTACGGTATGAGGCCGCGTGAATCGGAACCAGAAATATTTACCAAGTATGTTGGCAACCGATTGCTAAATCTAAATGTCATTCTTTTCGTGGGTTGCCTGGTGTATACTCTTTTTACTTTTACCATGGATTACATTTTCGCCTATATTTTCTTTAATTCAATCTTCTTTGGTTATGTAGCTGTCAGTGCAAACTACTTCCTGCTATCAGATAGTTATTTGCAAGTAAAAAACTACCTCTGGTTTTGGAAAGGGAAAACCTATCGACTTGGTGACATTAAGGAAATTAATATTGAATGGCCTCGCAGGGGTTCTGTTGCGGCAAGAATTATTCAACATGATGATGTTTCCATTCGCCTTAAGGCAGGAAGTTTATGGGAGAAGGATTGGATTAACTTTATCAACGACTTGGAAAGGCGGGGTGTAAGAGTTCAATCACTAAGGATTTAAAATTTAGTGTTCCCCCAAAGACCTATTATTAGCGTTTTAAATTACTTGTAAGTAGCCCCGACAGGAATCGAACCTGTATCAAAAGTTTAGGAAACTTCTATTCTATCCATTGAACTACGGGGCCAAAGGAGGGAAGTGACAAAATTAAAAAAGATTATCCGTAAATCTCATTCAGTAAGCCGGCCAGTCTAACGCCAGCCTGAAGTAAACGTTCTTTCGCAGTGCCTAAGTACTTATAAGAATACGGATACCCTAATCGGGCATTTCCATAATCATAAACTTGCTTACGGTAAGTCATGCTTTCGTTAGCCCAATCGCGCACTGTGTTACGTTGCCAGGTTTGAACCTGATTGGCAGAAGGTTTCCCCAGCGACTCAGCCAGCTCAGTATAACTCAGCCGGGTATCATCTATCATATCACTATCCCAAACACGGTGCAGGTTGCTGTCGGCACGGAACCACATGATTTTGATGTCATTGCCTCCGCGATCATCCCCGCGGCCTACATGCAGCGGTTGATGGATATCACCCACCAAATGAATGAGCCATTTTAACCGTTCAGCTTCCTCTGTCGGTGATAATTTTTTCGACTTAAGCTCAGCCACAATGCGTTCAATGCTTTCGATGATATCGCCATTTGGGTTTTTTTCAGCCTGGTCGTACATCATGCCATCGGGTATGGTAACCCAATGCCAGTCGGCTGTATAATTATAGGTTGAATCGGATCGGATTTCGTCCATCCAGGTGCTGACCATGGCTATTGACTGGCCGTTTAAAATCCGGTCAACTGCTTTTTTAGCTTTTTTACTCAGGTATTTCTGAGCAATGTACCCGGTTGCCCGATGCCCGGTAGCGCCCCAGCCAAAAGTAAGGTGAACAACGAGAATAAATACAGCAGTTAACAACAGTCTGTTCATGGTTTAATTATTTGCGGTCAAATATCTTTAAAAAGCGGTAAAGCTGTTTTGTTAATGCTTTATTTTAAATTTATGTTTTACGGCCGGTATTCTTATGGTCACACCTGTTAAACTTCACGCCTTTCTTGTTGCTAATCAGCTTGATATCAAAGGAATAAAGAATTTTCTGGACGTTAAGCCTTTAGAGGATTCTTCTTCGGAATTGTTTTACCGGTTTACGGATGATAAGTACCAGCATTATTTCAATTATGGAGTAGTGGTTTTTGCGGGCTACAACGAAGATGAAATGAAATGGGCCATCAAAACGGTTCAGTCATTTCAGCGAAACCCGGTAACGGCATGGATAAGAGATTCTCACGAAATACGCATTAATGCAGCGGATGAGTTGCGTTTTGACTTTAATGAAGTGGTGGTAAACCGCTTTGATGCCAACGTGATGCGCATCGCTATGTTTAACCTGGCGCAGTCGGTAGCCATGGATCATTACCATACGGTTACCGAAAATTTGCTAACCGAGGTTAAAGGATTTACACAGGAGTTGGAGCGTACCGGAAAATTAAGTCTTGGCCGAAAAAGTATGCGCAAGTTTTTGGGGCGTGCATTAAATACCCAAAACGATATTGCGGAGAACATCTACATATTTGATGCACCCGAGCAAGTCTGGGATGATCAATTTTTGGATAAACTCCATCAGGGCTTAATCAAGCACTTTGATTTGCGCGTTCGCTTCAGCGAGTTGGAGTACACCTTGCGGATCATTGAAGATAACCTTACCGTTTTCAGGGAGATATCCCATCAACGCGAAAGCAGTTTGCTGGAGTGGATTATCATTCTGCTGATTTTTGTTGAGGTGTTGGATATGATCATCTCAAAACTATTATGAACTGAATTCAGAAATGCGAAGAGAACTTCACCTTGGATTCGATATAAAAGCTCAACCTGACGAGGTTACCTGTGGACCAACCTGCTTACAGGCGTTGTATCACTACTACGGTGATGACATTTCACTTAAAGATGTTGTTCGGGAAGTGAAGCAATTAAAATCCGGAGGCACGCTTGCGGTAATGCTTGGAAATCATGCTTTGCAACGCGGTTACAAGGTTTGTATTTATTCGTATAATCTTAATGTTTTTGATCCCACATGGTTCAAGCACTCATCGAAGAAAATTGTGCAGTATCTGAAACAGCAGATGGAGTTCAAGCATAAGCGCAGAAAGTTGCAGATTGCCTCGAAAGCGTACATTAAATTTCTGGAATCCGGTGGTGAGGTACGGTATCATGAGCTCGACTCCGCATTGATTAAAAGCTACTTAAAGAAATCAATTCCTGTAATGACCGGCCTCAGTGCAACTTACCTGTACGGAAGCTCCCGTGAGATCCCGCAGTTTAATATTTATGATTCTATTAAGGGTGAACCGGTTGGTCATTTTGTTGTCATCAGCGGCTATGATGAAGATAAGGACACAGTTTACCTGGCCGATCCCATGACACCCAACCCGCTTGGTAAAGGTCAGGTATACCAGGTTAGTTTTTCGCGTTTACTCAATAGCATCATGTTGGGCATTGTTACCTATGATGCAAACTTGTTAATCATAGAACCAGGGAAAAAGTCTGCTAAATAAATGCCTAAGCTCATCATTGTCGAGAACCCCGAACGTTGGCAGTTTAAACTGGACGATGTTGAAATTATTACACCGGCTCAATATATCAATGGAGAGGTGTATCAGCAGACAAGAGGACTTAAGGTGCTGAACCTTTGTAAATCGTACCAGTACCAGAGTTATGGTTACTATGTATCCTTATTGGCGGAAGCAAGGCATCATAAGGTGTTACCGGGTGTAGCTACGATTCAGGATTTTCGCTTTCCATCAATTTTACGCGAAGACTCCCAGGATTTTGATAATCTTATTCAGAACTCATGTAAGAACAATGCGGAGGATAGGGTTGAGTTTAATATTTATTTTGGCATCACACAGGCCGAACATTTTAATAAACTTGCCCGGCATTTATTTCAGTATATCCAGGCGCCTTCTTTGCGTGCTGTATTTACCAGGCGTAACAAATGGCTATTGCAGAGCATTAAGCCGTTAAGTATCGGTGAGGTTCCGGAGTCGGATCTTTCGCTGCTGCAAAAAGGCCTCGAACAATACCTGCAGCGCAAACGTGAATACCGGCCCGATAAAAAGAAATATGATCTGGCCATCTTGGTTAACCCCACAGAAGCCAACCCGCCATCGGATGAAAAGGCCATTCAGCGTTTTATCAAAGCGGCTGATCAGGCAGGGTTTTATGCGGAGTTGATTAACAAGAATGATCTTGACAAACTTGTTCAATTCGATGCATTGTTTATTCGCGAGTCAACGTATGTTAATCATCACACGTTTAGGTTTGCCAAAAAGGCTCAGTCGTTGGGATTAGCAGTCATCGATGATCCTGAATCAATTTTAAAGTGCACAAACAAAGTTTATCTCTTTGAGTTGCTCAATGCCAATAAAATATTAACGCCAAAATCTTTTGTAATCAGTAAGGAGAATTATAAAAAGTTACCCGAAAAGATGCCGTATCCGTTTATTTTGAAAAAGCCGGATGGAGCATTTAGCAAAGGAGTATTTAAAATTTCCTCGGCAGATGAGTTTAAAGAAGTTACTGCCATGATGTTTAAAGATTCTGATTTATTGATTGCGCAGGAATTTCTCCCTACACCATTCGACTGGCGGGTGGGGGTATTGGATGGGAAACCACTGTACGTGTGTAAGTACTTTATGGCTTCAGAGCATTGGCAGATTGTTAACTGGAATGCCCAAGGTGGTTTACTGGAAGGAAATGTTGACTGTATCCCGGTTGATCAGGCTCCTGCTGGGTTAATCCGCACCGCGTTAAAGGCCACGGCATTAATTGGCAAAAGTCTGTATGGTGTTGATATGAAGGAAGTGGATGGTAAATTCTACGTTATTGAAGTTAATGACAACCCGAATATTGACAGTGGCATTGAAGACAAAATTCTGAAAGACAAGTTGTATTCCACGGTAATGGATGTATTTTTAAATAAGATCAAAGCAGACCGGTAATGGTTCAACCTCCCCGCATCCATCTTTTTCAAGGCTATGGTATAGAACTGGAATACATGATTGTAGATCAGGATACGCTGGCCGTTAAGCCCATAGCCGATGAATTGCTGAAGCATGAGCTGGGCAGCTACGGCAGTGACTTTGAAAATGGCATTGTTACCTGGTCGAATGAGTTGGTACTGCATGTGCTTGAATTAAAATCCACCCATCCTGAAAACAACCTTTCGGCACTGGAGCATGCATTTGCTGATAACGTAAAAAAAATCAATGCTATCCTAAGTGGATGGAAAGCTAAACTGCTTCCTACTGGAGCGCACCCGTTTATGAATCCGCTTCAGGAAACAAAATTGTGGCCGCACGAAAGCAACGAAGTTTACGATGTTTATAATAAAATTTTCGATTGCCGTGGCCATGGTTGGTCAAACGTGCAGAGTACGCACCTGAACCTGCCTTTTTATGACGATGAAGAGTTTGCCCGCCTACATGCTGCGGTGCGCCTGGTGTTGCCCATATTACCAGCCCTTTGTGCCAGCACACCTATTATCGAGGGGCGACTAACCGGATCGTTGAATACTCGGTTGAAATACTACAAGACCAATCAATCTAAAATACCATCCATAACCGGCCGGGTTATTCCTGAAGCAATCTTTTCGAAGCGCAATTACCTGAATTCAATTTATGAGCGAATTAAGAGTGACATCGCCCCGCATGATCCTGAAAAAATCCTTAACCCCATTTGGGTGAATTCGCGTGGTGCCATTCCGCGGTTCGACAGGGGATCTATTGAAATACGCATCATGGATGTGCAGGAATGCCCGGCTGCTGATGTTGCTGTATTAGCGTTGGTGATAGAGACCATTAGGGCATTGGTTAACGGAAAGTTCATCGACCACGAAGCTCAAATGAAATACAAAACCGATAGACTGGTACATATTTTTGATTTGGGCATTGAAAGTGCAGAGGGGGCAATGGTTGCCGATCAGGAGTACCTGAAAGTATTTGATGCCGATATGCCGGTACGGGCAGGTGATCTATGGAAATTTATTCTTGAAACGCTGATAAGACGAGGAAATTCAGTTTTGGAGCGGTGGCGCCCGGAGCTGAATATTATTCTGTCGGAAGGTTCGCTCGCAACGCGTATGGTAAAAGCGCTTAACGGTGATACCGGCTCGGCTTCCGTTTACAGAGTTTATCGTCAATTATCGGATTGCTTAGCGCAGAACAAAATGTTTTTACCTTAACAGGAATGTTCAAGAGCATTCTGATTAGTTGTGAACATGCCGGGAATGCAATTCCGGAAAATCATAAACATTTATTTCAAGGTTTAGATCAGGTGTTAGGATCGCATCGTGGGTGGGATCCCGGTGCACTTGATGTTGCAACATTTTTAGCCACAAGGTTAAGTGCACCGCTTTTCAGTATGACGGTCACACGTTTGCTTATTGAAATGAACCGATCATTGGATAGCGCATCGCTGTTTTCAGAGATCAGTGGAAATCTTTCAGAAGAAGTAAAGAACGTGCTGATTGCAGAATACTACTTGCCTTATCGCAAAGCGCTTGAAGAGGCTTTAGATATTGCCAATAAACCTGTTTTGCATTTGTCTGTTCACTCTTTTACGCCAATCTTAAATGGAATTGAGCGAACAGTTGATGTTGGTATTTTGTTCGATCCGGACCGTGAACAAGAAAAGCAGTTTGCTGAATATTTAAAATCAGAACTTGAACAAAGGCTAACTGGCCTATCTATTAAGTTTAATGAGCCTTACAGCGGAACCGATGATGGTATTGCTACCTCAATCAGAAAAAAAATCCCAGGCAATGTTTACCTGGGAATTGAATTAGAGCTTAATCAGAAATATGTTAAAACATCAACCATGGGGTTGATACAGGAAGCCCTGTATGAAATTATTCATTCACGCTAACTACTGTATTTCCTTTACCTTCGGTAACATTAAGTTTCAGGGTTGAGCCTTTAACTTTATTATTTAACTCAGCATTTAGTATTAAGAGGTATTGCCCTGCTTTGGCTGTTTCCGCTACACTAATAGTAGCGACACTGGTTTCAAACATACCTTCTGCCGGTTCAAACGAAATGGATATTCCTTCCGGAAGGCGGGTTGAATAACCCAGTTTTGCCTTTGATTTTGTATACGTTTTGGAACGCAAAATTGTAACATTCAATTCAGAAGTGGTTCCGACTTTAACATCCAATGCATTTTTACTGAGTTGAACGGTAAACTCGGTACGGGGAGCAGTTTGTGCAAATGATTCTGCTGACAAGGCAACAAGAAACAAGATGACGATTGTGTAAATGGGTTTCATAGCGGTTATTTTTTGGGTTTCTTAATACAACGCTAATGAAGGTCTAACGGATCAGATTTTTTTGCTGTTGTGGCGATTGGCAGCACTTGTGTCAGGAACAACAAGCGCTTGGGGTGAATGTTAATGCGTTGGGGTGAATGGAAACTTTTTAGGATAATTCCATCACATTTTTCCATTGGCTGATTTTCTCCAACACCTCTTTTCCTTTTTGGCGTGATACTGGTATGGCGATATCCGAATCCAGAATTTTTAGTTTATAACCATTGGTATTCCCCGAAACCATGTCGATGGCATTTATATTCACGAGGTACGAACGGTGGCACCGCATGGTGAATGAGTTATCCATCTGGCTTTCAATGCTTTTCAGGTTAGCACGCAGCAACTTCTTTTGAATGCCCTCACCATTTTTCCAAACTACCGTGGAATAATTATCATCGGCCTGTACATACAGCAAATCAGGCAGATTAATAGAAAGGGTTTCACTGGTATCGGAGTGAAGGGTAATGGTGTTGGAATGACTGCTTTTGGGAACATCTTTCTTCAACGACTGAATTTTTTGAAGTTCTTTATTCGCCTTTAAAGCATCCCTCAGTGTTTCCTGCAACATAATATTGCGCAAAAACAGGGTAGTTAACGCAATGGGTATTATGCCCCGTAGTACTACTCGGCTATTCGCTTCGATTATGTTTTCCCAAACCGTTTTTTCAGGGCATATGTAATAAATGTCCACCAGTGAAGCGGCAAAACCTATAATTACCAAGTGGCCAATATTGAGGAGGATATACTTTTTTACAGTCCAGCTAACTGGATCGAACCATACCGGGAAAAACCTGGGCAGCACTATGATGTTAATTGCAAGGCAAAAAAATGTAATGCCTGCAAATAGGAGATATTGAGCCGGAGTAAGGTCGAGGTCATTCCTGCTTCTGAAGGCAACCATAAAGGCCAATACAAAAAGGGTAATTACTGTTATGAGCCCCAAATTTTTGCGGTCATCGCTGAGGTAAAACGGAAATGGTGTATTTAAATTTTCAACCAGTTTCATCGTACTCGAAAAACGGAATTTCTATGCCAAAGTTCGGCAGTTGTGTGCAATACATTGTTAACTAACTATCAACATAAACCTGGATAGGCCACCTCATATTGTTTTGGGGTGAAAAGTGCTGGTTTTGGGGTAAATGGCCCCCAGTGATATTCACCCCTGAAGCTCCTCCTGGAGTGATCGGAGCTTATCAATATGGTTGCCATAGAGTTTTTTAAGGTACCAGTCGGTAAGCCGGTAAACCCCAGCCATAAATACTACTGATAGCACAACGAAGGAAATGCTAAACAAAGGGCGTTCAAATTTTTCCACAAACCGGTCGAATCCTGATTCCAGCGCACCAAACAAAAGGCCTAAGGCAAAAAATAACGGATACAAAATGGCATAGCTCCGTTTATAAAACTTCATATAGGCATCCAGGCGCAGTACCAATTGGTTCAAATTTTCCCTCAGGTTTTCATGCCCAATTTCATATTGATTAAGGACGATCAGTTTTTTAATGTAATAAAGTGTAAACGACACCAGCAGTACCAGCAGGCTGAGAATTGTCCATAACAAAGCGCCACTTTTTAAGGTTATGCCGTATACACCAAGACCCAACATACACACAATGGTGAAGCCAAGCTCAAACCACACACTGCGTTTTAATTTATGTATGAGTGTATTGCTGCGCTTGCTCAGCATGTCAGTAATCTCGGCTTCGTTTTTCGGTTCAAAGCTTGCCTGTTGCTTCCAAATAGATTTTAAATCATTCAGTTCTTCCATCATTATGGATTCATAAGTTTCCTAATTTTTTCGCGAATGCGGTTCATCCGAACCCGAACGTTGTTTTGTGTTATGCCAATGGTTTCTGCAATTTCTTCATAGGGTATTTCATCCAGCGCCATCATTACAATGGCTCGTTCAATTTCTGAAAGTTGCCGGATGCTCCATTGTAGTTTTTGAAGATTTTCCTCCTGATGATCGGTTCCTGAGTCAGAAATGTTGAAATGCCGTTCATCAAGATCTTCTGTTTGTAATCCACGTTTTTGTTTGCGTAAACCCGAGATGGCCGTGTTCAGCGCAATGCGATACATCCAGGTTGTTATTTTCGAATCTCCCCGAAAGGTGTGAAACGACTTCCAAAGTTGCAGTACAACTTCCTGAAACAGATCGTTGCGGGCATCGCGATCGGTTTCGTATAAGTTGCATACCTTATGGATAAGCCCCTGGTGTTCATTCACCAGGTTAACAAAAGACTTTTCTTGTTCACTAATCAAAATAGAGTCTCTTCAGCGTGATAAGTCGAAAGTTAGGAAAGATAATTACAGATGCAGAATTAACGAAAGTGAAAGCGTTACTTTTTATTTAGCAACCTAATGCATAGTTTGTACTATGAACTTTACCCGTTGGATCAGTAATTTCTTTGGCTTTTCCCGAAGCCAATCCAATGGATTTTTGATACTGGTTCCTTCGCTCTTTTTGATAATTTTTTCACTTCCTGTATATCATTGGTGGCAGAGCAGGCAGTCGCCAGATTTTTCTTATGAACAAGCCCGTCTTGATAGCCTTGCAGCGCGTTGGAATCAGACTGAGATAAATAATTTACCGGATGATGAGCAATTACCCATAACGTATTTTCCTTTTGATCCGAATACGGCTACAGCAGATGAGCTTCAGGCACTGGGTTTTTCACCGTGTCTTTCCAGGCGTTTGGTTAATTATCGTGAAGCAGGGGGAACGTTTAAGATCAAAGCTGATTTGTTGAAACTCTATGGGATGAATTCAAAATTTTTCAACACCATTTCGTCATTTATTTTATTGCCTGATAAACTTGAAAAAGCTGAGACCGCTGCACGAACCGAATCTCAACTTGAGCGATCGGAGATTAAATTTGATTTAAACCGGGCTGATACAACATTGCTGAAAAGCATTTACGGCATTGGTCCCAAGCTTGCTAACCGGATCGTGAATTTTCGTGAATCGTTAGGGGGATTTTTGAAACATGATCAGCTGTATGAAGTATATGGACTGGATTCAATAGTGATAAACCGGTTAACGATCGCGTCCTTTATTCAACCCGATTTCTATCCCCGAACGCTGAATTTAAATACCGCAACGGAGCAACAATTGGAAACTCATCCGTACATTTCAAGGCGTATGGCTAAGGCTATTGTAACGTATCGATTTCAGTACGGCAGGTACCAGTCCATTGATGATCTTTACAAAATCATAACGGTGGATGATGCTATGCTTGCCAAACTAAAACCTTACCTCGAGTTTGACTAACCAGGCCAAGTCCATATTGCAGGCATTTATGCGTAGGCTAACCAGCCTGAGTGGCAATAATCGCTCATTGCTTTTGCTCCGGTTGCACAGCGAACAGCTGATGGATCTTCAACAGTTGAGCCAGTTAAAGGGAGAGCCATCTTTTACAATTATCAAAGCATTGATTGCTGGTAAGGACAAGAAAATATGCCCCTTGTTGGATAGCCGATTGGAATCGGCCAATGAGGCAAGCAAAAAGCTTAAGCGATTGATGCGTGCCGATAAATTTATTTTTGAAGAACGCGGGTCGAACGATTTGCATGTGGGTTGGCCTATTCTTCGGGGAAAGTTGGCTGACGGAACCCCTGTGCGCACGCCATTGCTTTTTTTTCCGGTGCAGTTGGCTCAGGATAAAACCGATTGGATATTAAAAATTAGGGGTGATGCAGGAATCGTATTGAATAAAACTTTTTTGCTGGCATTTGCCTACTACAACCAGGTAAAACCAAACGAAGAGCTACTGGAGGCCGACTTTGAAGATTATGATACGGACAGCACAGTTTTTCGCACACAACTTTATCAACTGTTGCGGGACAGGATTGAAATTAATTTTAATCCCGATACTTTTTCCGATCACCTGCTCCCGTTTCAGGAGTTTAAAAAAGATGAATTCGATAAGCTTCATCATAACGGAGAGATTAAACTTTTTCCCGAAGCTGTGTTGGGGATTTTTCCTCAGGCCGGCTCTCAATTGGTTCCGGATTACTTACAGTTGATCGAAGAAAACCAATATCCGACACTTGAGTCAATTTTCGTTTCAAAAAATCAATCACAAGTAGGAAAGTTATTTGATGATCCGGTATCGGTAAACCTGGGCGTTAAGGAAGAAAAAGTCCATACAGCTTTTCCAATGGATGCCTGGCAGGAGCATGCATTAAAATCGGTGAAGTTAGGCCGGTCAATGGTTGTGCAGGGCCCTCCGGGTACCGGCAAATCACAATTGATCAGTAACCTCATTACGGATTGTATCGCTTCGGGCAAGCGCGTGCTATTGGTGTGTCAGAAACGGGTAGCACTGGATGTTGTTTATACCCGGCTGAATTCAATTGGCCTTGGTGATTTTTTAGGTTTGGTTCACGACTTTCGGCAGGATCGAAAGGAGATCTATCAAAAAATGGCCCGGCAGGTTGATCGGGTGGATGAGTACAAAATGATTAATCGCAGTATCGATGCCATTCAAACCGAGCGAAGATTTAACCAGGTGTGTCGAAGGATTGATCAATTGACTGAAGAGCTCGAAGAATTCAGGAAAGCATTATTCCATGGTGAAGAGTGTGGGTTAAGCGTAAAGGAACTCTACCTTACTTCAAATCCTGCATTGGATGGTATTAATGTTACGCAGATTTATCAACAGTTTCATTTTCATACACTGGATGACTTTCTAAAACGGTTAAAGCAATATGTTCGCTATGCGCAACGCTTCGAGCAGGACGACTATCTGTGGAGAAACCGAAATTCATTTGCCGGTTTTACGGTATCCGATAGAAAAGCACTACAGCAAGTGACTATCGAAATTCCTGAATATCAGGTTCAACTTTCGCAACAATTGCAAACAATGCTCGGGGTTTCATTAGACCTAGAGGATTGTGAAGCACTAGACGATCGAAGAGAAGATGTAGATGAAATGGTAAACCTTTTGGCTGATGAAATAGCCTATACCTTCTTTAAGGCAATGGCCGATGAAGCCGATGAGGAGACCAGTTTATTATGGCTGCAAAATATGGAGCGCCTGGTGCTCAATTGTTTTGATGTTCCCGGATTGGAGAACACATTGCGTCAGGATCAGATTGGCTTGTGTCAAGGGGCATTGCAGCAGCGCATGGTGGCCAGGAGAAGTTTGGTCAGAATGATTCGCTGGGAACTTTTTTCAGAACACAAATTTTTTCTCAAGCGTGTACTGATCAGTAATACTTTGCCCTATACAAAAAACGGGTTGCGCACGTTGGAAGCCCGCATTGATAACCGTCTTAACCTTGAGCATCATCTCACAGCGTTAAAGGAGCGTAAGTGGCTGATTGAATTACCGCAGGAATACGATGAGAAGAGTTTTAAAAAATGGTTTGAGAAGCAAAAGCATGCCGTGCGCGCAAAACTGTTGTTCAATTCATTGCGCGAAATCCGCAAAGGTATACAACCGGAAGATTATTCACGAGATGAGTTTATCAGGCTTATCTGGACAATAATGGATAGCCTGAGTCCCATCCGTGAGCATCGGGAACGTTGGCAAAAACATTTATCGCCCTATCAGATCAACCAGCTTATTCAAGAGCCGGAAAAGCATCTGGAGTTGAATTCGGTTTTAAAAACAGATTTTGATCAGTTATGTGAGTTTGATCAGCTAAAGGAAGGCATGCTGGCGCATGAAAAAGAAGTGATCAACCGCATTTATGACAAAGTACAATCCTGGGATGCCGATGTTTTTATAAACATGTTTCAAAATAGTTTGCGCATTGCATGGATCGAGCATATTGAAATGAAGTATCCGGTGTTGCGATCGGCCTCAACCTTAAAAATGCAGGATATGCAGGATGAATTGCAACAGGTGGTGGAGGAGAAGATGATCATGAGTAAGGAAATACTTTTACTAAAGGCACGTGAGGGAATTTGTGAAAGTATTGAATACAACCGACTGAATAACCGCATTACCTATCGCGACCTTCATCATCAGGTTACCAAAAAGAAAAAAATATGGCCGGTGCGAAAGCTTATGGCCGAATTCAGTGAAGAAATATTCAAACTCGTTCCCTGCTGGATGGCGTCTCCTGAATCCGTGTCAGCGGTTTTTCCAATGGAGCAGCTGTTTGATCTGGTGATTTTTGATGAAGCATCGCAATGTTTTGCTGAGCGCGGTATCCCTGCCTTATGCAGAGGTAGACAAGTTGTAGTTGCTGGTGATAGCATGCAACTACGCCCGTTTGAACTGTACCAGGCCCGGTGGGAGGAGGAAGAGGAAGTGCCCGAACTTGAGGTAGAGTCATTGCTGGAACTTACCGAGCGCTATTTTGAATCAGTTTTTCTAAAAGGTCATTATCGGAGCAAAACGCTGGAATTGATTGATTTTTCCAACCACTACTTTTATGAGGGTAAGCTTCAGTTGTTACCGGATAAAAAAGTTTTAGATACGAATGAACCCTCCATTGTTTACCATCAGGTTGAAGGTGTTTGGGAGAACCAAAGCAATTTAATTGAAGCACACTATGTAGTTGACCATATACTGCAATGGTTTCGAAATGCACCTGATAAAGAGATAGGCGTTGTAACCTTCAATCTGCCACAGCAAATTCTCATTTTAGATTTACTTGATCAGGAAGTTAATAAAGCCGGCATTGTTATCCCGCCATCATTTTTTGTTAAGAATATTGAGAATGTGCAAGGTGATGAAAAGGATGTGATCATTTTTTCCATTGGCTATGCCCCGGATTCTTCCGGAAAATTCAATATGCAATTTGGTAGTTTGAATGTTGCTGGTGGTGAGAACCGGTTAAATGTGGCCATTACCCGCGCCCGTGAGAAAATTGTTGTAGTGGCCAGTATTTTTCCTGCAGCCCTTAAACTTCAGGGAGTGAAGAATGATGGGCCAAAGCTTTTGAAGCAATGGCTTGAGTATGCGCAATCCATATCGAGTGGAATGTTTGAGCCATCCATTTCTGCCCGTGAAGAACACCATGCCGACTGGTATTTGCGCACCGTTTTGTCCCGATGGAGTAAGGTGGACCGGACAGCCTATGATTTTTCAATTAACAAACTGCCTGGTGCTGACATTGTGTTGGCGCAGGAGGAATTAGCCAGAGGCATTATTTTAACCGATGATGAACACTATGAGCAAATGTTCTCGGTAAAAGATGCACATGTTTACACACCCCGGTTACTCGAACAAAAAAACTGGACACATCAACGTGCGTTTAGTCGTAATTGGTGGTCGAATCGCGAACAGGTACAGCACGAACTTAACCGGTATATGTACCAATTAAATCCAACCGACTGAGGTGTGGCAACAGCTTTTTAACGAGCTTCTAATTGTTGCTAGGCACTGCACTTAAGGTCTCCGAATGCTGACTGATATCCAAACCAATAGACTCCTCTTCTTTGGTAACCCGAAGTTTGGTTATGGCTGAGGTGATCTTGAATATCAAAAGCGAACCAAAGAATGTAAACGCCCCCACTATTACCATAGCCAGTAAATGGTAAAGAAAAGTGGTTGCATCACCGTGTATCAATCCAACTTCGGTAGCAAAAACACCGGTTAGCAGCATGCCCACTATTCCACCAACACCGTGACAAGGAAATACATCTAAGGTATCATCCAGTGAAGTGCGCTGTTTGTAGTACACGGCCAAGTTGCTCACAATGGCGGCAACAAAGCCAATGAATACACTTTGTCCAAGCGAAACAAATCCGGCAGCAGGGGTAATGGCTACCAACCCTACAACAGCTCCAATACAAGCGCCCATGGCGGAAATTCTTCTGCCTACCAGGGCATCGAACATAACCCAGGTAATCATGGCTGAGGCGGTTGCCAAGTTAGTGGTGGCGAAAGCCTGTACAGCCAGGCCATCAGCAGCCAGGGCAGAACCTGCATTGAAGCCAAACCATCCGAACCAAAGCATGCCTGTGCCCAGAATGATAAATGGAATATTGGCGGGTTGATGATTTTTGGATTCGCGTTTACCGAGTACATAGGCACCCGCCAATGCTGCAAACCCAGCCGACATATGCACCACAGTGCCACCTGCAAAATCAAGTACGCCCCAATTCCGGAGAAAACCTTCGGGGTGCCATGTCCAGTGTGCAAGCGGGGTATAGATAAGCAACGAAAAAAGGCACATAAAAATCAGGTAGGAAGTAAATTTTACACGCTCTGCGAAACTACCTGTGATTAAAGCCGGTGTTATAATCGCAAACTTCATTTGAAACAAGGCAAAAATCAGGAAGGGAATGGTGGGTGAGAAGTCGGCATTAGGTGCAAGCCCAACATTCTTAAAACCAAAAAATGTTGTTGGGTTTCCAATCAATCCATGGTAACTCTCGCCAAAGGCCAGGCTGAAACCAACAACATACCATAGCAAGCTGATTACCCCCAAGGCAATAAAGCTTTGCAACATGGTGGAGATTACATTCTTGTAACCTACCATACCGCCATAGAAAAACGATAAGCCGGGAGTCATGAAAAGTACAAATGCTGTAGCGACTATCATCCATGCTGTATCTGATTTATCGATTCCTTCTGCAGCCTCTGTGTCGAAGGATTGACTTGAACTGAAAAGAGCGATAAGCTGAAGGAAGATGATCAGTCCAAAGATGATGATGTACCGTGTTTTAGGTTTGCTCATAGGGTAGTGGTTTTCAGTAATTCATACAAACTTGTAAATATTAAGGTCAAAAATGAACCTATTTTTACTAAAAAATATCGAAAACGGTTGAAATGGGTTTAAAAAACATCCTATTATCTTAAAAATCAGTATAAAATTATTGTTCAGCGTGTGATTTAACGCCTTACCGTTGGTCAAGGAGCCGTTTTGATTTCGTGTTAAGTTGCTTAGCTTTTACACTTTAAATTAACCTATGAAGAAGTTACTCTATCTCGTGGGAATAGTCTCCACATTAACCTTTGCGCAAGGTCGCGTAGCGGATGCCCCTGTCATTAAAGAGGGTGAGGGCCCATTTACACAGTTAATCATTCGTGGTGTAATACTAATTGATGGCACAGGCGCACCACCCATCGGCCCTGTTGACATTGTAATTCGACAGAATCGGATTGAGCGCATCGCCAATGTAGGCTATCCTGGTGTACCCATTGCTGAAGATCGCAGGCCGAAGCTAGAGGCGGGTGGAAAAGAATTGAATGCAGATGGCATGTACCTGATGCCCGGGTTTATTGATATGCATGGACACATTGGCGGTGGTCAGGCGCCAAATGCAGAATATGTTTTTAAACTGTGGATGGGCCACGGTATTACTACCGTCCGTGATCCTTCAGCGGGTAATGGTTTAAACTGGGTGCTGGACCATAAAAAGAAAAGCGCAGCCAATTCGATAACCGCTCCACGTCTTCATGCGTACACTTCATTTGGTCAAGGCAGTGATAAACCCATAAGCACCCCGGAAATGGCGCGTGAATGGGTGCGCAGTAATAAGGCCAAAGGAGCCGATGGCATAAAATTTTTTGGCGCAGCACCGGATATCATGCAGGCTGCTTTGGATGAAAATAAAAAATTAGGGTTGCGCTCAGCTTGCCATCATGCACAGATGGATGTGGCACGATGGAATGTGGTTAAATCGGCCAGAGCCGGATTAACCAGTATGGAGCATTGGTATGGTTTACCGGAAGCATTGTTTACGGATCGGACTATTCAGGATTATCCGTTGGATTACAATTATCAGAATGAACAACACCGTTTTGAAAATGCCGGCAAACTTTGGAAGCAGGCCGCTGCTCCTTATTCTGAACATTGGAATACTGTAATGAACGAGTTGATCAAACTTGATTTTACATTAGATCCAACCTTTAATATCTATGAAGCCAGTCGCGATTTGCATCGGGCACGGAGAGCGGAGTGGCATGAAGAGTACACGTTGCCTCAGCTTTGGAGTTTCTTTCAACCCAATAGAAGGGCGCATGGTTCGTATTGGTTTTCCTGGGGTACAGAGCAGGAAGTTAACTGGCGTGAGAATTATGCCTTGTGGATGAAGTTCGTAAATGAATACAAGAACAGGGGAGGGCGTGTAACCACAGGTTCCGATTCAGGTTTCATTTTTCAGCTTTATGGATTTGCTTACATACGCGAATTGGAACTTTTGCGCGAGGCAGGCTTTCATCCATTGGAAGTAATTCGTTCGGCAACATTGTATGGTGCTCAGGCATTGGGTGTAGAAAAGGATCTTGGTTCGGTTGAGGTTGGCAAGCTTGCTGATTTTGTGATCGTGGATCAAAACCCGTTGGAGAACCTTCAGGTTTTGTATGGAACCGGAGCTATTAAGCTTTCAGATGACAACAGAGCCATAAGGGTGGGCGGTGTAAAGTACACGGTTAAGGATGGTATCATCTATGATGCAAAAAAGTTGCTGACTGATGTTCGTAAGATTGTTGCGGATGAAAAAGCCAAAACCGGATTTGTATTGAAACAGCCGGGAGTAGAGTAAGCGGTAATAAGTCAATTTTTGATTTGCTAAGAGGGCCTTTTGTGGCCCTTTTTTCTTTTTTGAACCGATGAAACATAAAGTGGACAAAATTCGTTATATTAGTGGACAAATTTCCTGATCGATGAAAGCGAAAAAATATACCCGTAGAAACACCACGTCCTCTGTGCACGAGCCAGCGGTTGCCTACGAAAGGGCACAGCAATCGGTTGTTCACCAGCTTTTAGATATTGAGTCTGCCAAAGTAAATGAGCCATTAAACCGGGTTGATACCTTTCGCAAAGGGTTACGCAAAAAATCTTTTGATCGCTTAAAGGAAGTTACAGGCCTTGATAACGAAACCTTAGCCTCCGCGTTGGCCGTGTCATCCAAAACTATTCAACGCACAGCCGTTTTTGATGTGGTGCAATCCGAAAAAATGTATGGCCTTGCCGAACTGTATGCTATGGGTATGGAGTACTTCGGTGAAGAAGGCTTCCGCAGGTGGATGGATCGTCCGCTGTTCAGCATTGGTAACATCAAACCTATTACACTTATTGATGTCTCCGAAGGCGTTACTCTTCTCAAAACCGAAATCATGCGGATGCAACATGGTATAGCTGTATGATCATATACCGGTTGGCACGAACGGAGTTCTGCGATGTAAGTGGGGAAGGAGCTAAACGATATGGCGGCCGGTGGAATTTGCCCGGCCAACCGGCATTGTATGGCTGTAATTCGGTCTCGGCTGCCATGCTGGAACGCCTGACGATTGATCCCGAATTGTTTGCGGCTGAGCGGTACGTATTATATTCAATCATGGAATTTACATGTCCGGATGAACTCGTAACTAAACCTGCATTAAGCGATTTGCCAGAAGGCTGGAATGCAATACCGGCATCACAAGTCTCCATGGATTTTGGTACCGGGCTTTTGAAGAAGGGAATTCTGTGTTTTCGGGTACCCTCTGTGGTTGACCCATCCTCCGACACGTTGGTGTTAAATCCGGTTTCGAAAGATTTCAAAAGGGTGAAGTGGAAGGTTTACCCCCTTCGGCTCGACCAACGGATAGTTCGTTAGTGGCTGTTGATTTTTCGGATTAATCGGCCCCGAATTGCTACTTTTGCAGTTCTAAAATTTTGAGGAACAGACGGGTATGGAAAACATCCGCAATTTTTGCATTATCGCCCATATTGACCACGGAAAGAGCACATTGGCCGATCGCCTGCTGGAGTTTACCGGCACATTGACCCAACGTGAAATGCAGGCTCAGGTGCTGGATAACATGGATTTAGAGCGGGAAAAGGGCATTACCATTAAGGCTCACGCCATTCAAATGAATTATAAGCAGGATGGTCAGGAGTACATCCTTAATTTGATTGACACCCCCGGCCACGTTGACTTTTCTTATGAAGTGTCGCGCTCTATTGCGGCATGCGAGGGTGCATTGTTGATTGTGGACGCCAGTCAGGGTATTGAAGCGCAAACCATTTCCAACCTTTACCTGGCTCTGGAGCATGACCTGGAAATTATTCCGGTCATGAACAAAATTGATTTGCCCCACGCCATGCCCGAAGAGGTGACCGATGAAATTGTTGAACTAACCGGTTGTAAGCGCGAAGACGTGATCCGCGCAAGCGCAAAAGAAGGCATTGGCATTGAAGATATTCTCCGGGCTGTAGTGGAACGTATAAAACCACCGAAGGGCGATCCTAATGCACCACTTCAGGCAATGATTTTTGATTCGGTATATAATTCATTCCGCGGTATTGAAGTTTATTTCAGGGTTTTTAATGGCTCGATCAAAAAGGGAGACAAAGTAAAGTTCGCCAATACCGGTAAAACCTATGAAGCGGATGAAATAGGTGTATTGAAAATGCTAAAACAGGCCAAGGGAGAAATTAGTGCAGGCAATGTAGGTTATCTGATTTCCGGTATTAAGGATGCCAAAGAGGTAAAAGTGGGGGATACCATTACTCATGTGGATAGGCCCGCTCCTTCTATAAAAGGTTTTGAGAATGTTAAGCCCATGGTATTTGCGGGTATTTACCCGGTAGATACTACGGAGTTTGAAGAACTTCGTGCCTCCATGGAGAAACTTCAGTTAAATGATGCATCGCTCGTTTGGGAACCCGAAACTTCGGCCGCACTCGGTTTTGGATTCCGATGTGGTTTCCTGGGTATGCTGCACATGGAAATTATTCAGGAGCGCCTGGAACGTGAATTTGATATGACAGTGATTACCACTGTTCCTTCTGTGCAGTTTCACGCCATTCGCACAGATGGATCGATGTATGACATCAATGCTCCATCTGAAATGCCTGACCCCAACACGATTGATCACATCGAGGAGCCCTACATCAAAGCACAGATTATTACCAAGTCGGAGTTTATTGGTGGAATCATTAAGCTATGCATGGATAAGCGTGGTGTTATTAAAAATCAAACTTACCTCACCACCGATCGCGTTGAGATGAGTTTTGAAATGCCGCTGGCCGAGATTGTGTTTGACTTTTTTGATAAGCTAAAAACCATTTCAAAAGGATACGCCTCATTGGATTATCATTTAATTGGATTTCGTGAATCGGATATGGTGAAGCTGGACATTCAGTTGAACGGTGAAAAAGTTGATGCCTTGTCGGCTATTGTGCATCGTGATAAGGCTTACGAGTGGGGCAAGAAGTTGTGTGAAAAGTTACGCGAACTGTTACCGCGACAAATGTTTGAGATTGCTATTCAGGCGGCTATCGGACAAAAAATTATCGCCCGCGAAACCGTAAAAGCCATGCGCAAAAATGTATTGGCAAAATGTTATGGGGGAGATATCTCGCGTAAGCGTAAACTGTTGGAAAAACAGAAGAAGGGAAAGAAACGCATGAGGCAGGTAGGTAACGTGGAGATACCGCAGGAAGCTTTTATGGCAGTATTGAAGATTGATTAATCAAACCAGTTATAAACATGGTGGAAACCAATACCTATACATTAATTGACGGCCGCAAGGTAGCTTCCCAAATTAAGGAAGAGATTATTCAACGCGTTGGTGAATTAAAAGCAGAAGGTAAGAAGATTCCACACCTGGCTATTATTCTGGTAGGTGATGATGGCGCCAGTCAAACGTATGTAGACCATAAAGTTAAGGCGTGTAAAGAAGTGGGGTTCCATTACACCATGATGCGCTTTGCCGATACCATTAGTGAAGAGAAGTTGTTAAAGCATATTGATCAGGTGAACCGCGATCAGGATGTGGATGGTTTTATTGTGCAGCTTCCGCTACCGGCACATATCTCCGTTGAAAAAGTAACTGAGCACATTAAACCCGACAAAGATGTAGATGGGTTTACAAATCGGAATTTCGGAAGCATCGTTTCAAAGAATCCTTTGTTGATGCCCGCTACACCCTTTGGTGTGATGGAATTACTCAAGCGTTATAAGGTGGAGACCGAAGGAAAAAATTGTGTGGTGGTGGGTGCCAGTCGTTTGGTGGGTGCTCCATTAAGCATGATGCTGATTGAACACGGAAGAGCCACGGTAACCGTATGCCATAAGTATACCCAAGGCCTTGCTGGTTTTACCCGCCAGGCAGATATACTGATTGTGGCCGTAGGTAAACCAGGTTTGATTACGGCTGATATGGTGAAAGAAGGTGCAGTTGTTATTGATGTTGGAACTACTCGTGTAGAAGGCCCTCAGTTTAAGAACGGCTTTGCCCTTAAAGGTGATGTTGATTTTAAAAATGTAGCGCCAAAATGTTCGTTCATTACACCCGTTCCTGGTGGTGTAGGCCCAATGACTATTGCCTCCTTATTACTGAATACCTTACGGGCGACCGAACTTCGTAATGCTTAATCCGTCCACTATTAGCACCCTAACACATACGAACATTAACACCCTTCCCTTAATGGAAGATTTCTACACCATTCAAGGTGAAGGATTTTATCAGGGCCATGCGGCCTATTTTATTCGGTTAGGTGGTTGCGATGTGGGATGTGTGTGGTGCGATGTGAAAGAATCGTGGGATGCTTCCGTGCATCCATCTGTTTCAGTAGCAGAAATGGTATCGCGCGCAAAAATCAGCAGGAGCAACATAGTTGTTATTACCGGAGGTGAGCCGGCCATGTATGACCTGACAGAACTAACCGCTACACTGAAAACAGAAGGACTACGAACACACATAGAAACCTCTGGCGCATATCCCTTAACTGGCAAATGGGATTGGGTTTGTTTTTCACCCAAGAAATTCAAAGCTCCCGATCCATCGATTTATCCGCTAGCCGATGAGCTGAAAGTTGTAGTTTATAATAAAAGTGATTTTCAGTGGGCAGAAGAATTTTCAGGCAAGGTTAAGCCTTCCTGTAAATTGTATTTTCAGCCGGAATGGTCGAAGGAAAAGGAAATGCTGCCGTTGATTATTGATTACATTAAAGCCAACCCCAACTGGCGCATGTCCTTGCAAGTGCATAAGTACATGAACATACCTTGATGAAGGTTAACCCAATGGCCCTGGATGATTTTGTCAGGCAGTTGAATGCATGGGGAGCGGAACGGGTTCCCTTTTTGTTTTTTATCGACTTTGAAAAAAAACGGCCAAGAGCATATAAGCTTGCAGAAGTAAATCCGGCTGAGATCCTTTATTCCATTAATGGCTTCAGCAATTATCAAGGAGAGAAGTTAACGTTGAATACCATTGAGCTTAAAAAATGGCCGCTTCCGTTTAACGAGTATGCCATCAAATACAAAAGTGTTTTTGATCGGCTTTCGTATGGCGATTCTTTTCTTACGAACTTAACCATCAAGACACCAATCAATATCAACGCAACGCTGCGCAATCTGTTTACCGGAGTTCAAGCAAAATATGCATGTTGGTATAAGGATGAGTTTTTAGTGTTTTCACCCGAAACATTTGTTCAGATTAAGGGTCGCACCATCTCCTCTTTTCCGATGAAAGGAACAATAGACGCCAATATTCCTGATGCTGAAAATATTATTCTAAACGATAAGAAAGAGAAAGCGGAGCACATTACCATCGTTGACTTAATCCGAAATGATTTAAGCCAGGTAGCTGAGCATGTAAGGGTGTCGCGATTCAGGTATATTGATAAACTGAAGACCAGTGAAGGAACGTTGTTGCAAGTGAGTTCAGAAGTTGCAGGTGATCTGCCAGAAAATTTTAATAGTCAATTGGGTGATATACTCATGAAGTTGTTACCAGCCGGATCAATCAGCGGGGCACCAAAACCAAAAACAATTGAAATAATTCAGCAAGCAGAGGACGAGCCGCGTGGCTATTATACTGGTGTATTCGGATATTTTGACGGAAATAATCTCGATAGCGGAGTGATGATCAGGTTTATAGAGAAACACGGCAATCAGTATTTTTACCGCAGCGGTGGAGGCATTACAACGCAAAGCGATGCAACCGCGGAGTATCAGGAAGCCATCAATAAAATATATGTCCCGGTTGATTGAATCCATTCGGTTGGAAAACGGTACGTTCCGGTATCTTTCGTATCACCAGCAACGCATGGATTTTGCCATCCGTGAACTAACCGGAGAAGAAAATCAGCTTCGCTTAAGTGAATATTTTAATACAGTGCCATTACCGACTACAGGAATTTTTAAGTGTCGGTTGATTTATTCTATTAAAAAAATTGAATCATTGGAGATCATACCCTATGTGATTAGGCCTGTAGACTCGCTGCGCATTATTGTTGACGATGCAATCAGGTATGATAAGAAGTGGGAAGATCGTACCGGAATCGATTTACTTTTTAATATACGCAAAGGATGTGATGATGTATTGATTGTAAAAAATGATTTGGTGACGGATGCATCTTACAGTAATGTCGTTTTTTTTGATGGATTGAAATGGGTGACTCCGGCAAATCCTTTATTGGATGGTGTTATGCGAAGATATTTGATCAGCAATAAAATCATATCAGAAGATATAATCCGGGTTAATCAGATTTCGTTATTTAAAAAAATAAAACTCATTAATGCCATGCTTGAGTTTGAGGGGCCAGCGTTTTCGGTATCGCACATTGTTTTTTAGTTTTATACATGATTTGGAGAATATTTTTTCTGTTCCTTTTTGTTGGTTCCTCCTTGTTGCTGAATGCGCAAGCCACGCTTAGCACAAAATCCAAAAAGGCCATCGAGCTTTATAATGCTGCTGATAATTATAGAGTGAGGGCTCAATATGATCAAGCAATCAGTCTATTGAATCAGGCCATTGCTAAGGATAAAAATTTTGCAGAAGCCTACTATCGGTTGGGATTGGTTTACATGAGCATGAAAAATTATCCTACGGCCATTGAGAATTTTGAGAAAGGATTGGCCTTGACAACCGATGTGCGAAAACAAAAAGTGTATTGGTACGATCTCGGTGAAGCATACCTGATTACAGGCAAGTACGATCAGGCCATTATTCATTTAACAGATTACATCAAAGCAGAGAATCAAAATCGACAAAAGGCTGAACGTGCCATGCAATTGTTACAGAATGCTCAATATGCCAAAGCCAATCAGGATAAATATTCCGATTACAAAATGCGTCCGCTGAGCGATACGGTAAACGCTTTTGCGCTTCAATATTTTCCGGTGCTTACGGCCGATCAGCAAACCATGATTTTTACCAGGCGATTGGGTAGTGGAGGTGAACACGATGAAGACCTGGTGGTTTCGCGTAAAGATGAATCGGGTCGTTGGACGAGCCCTGTATCCATTTCAAAAAATATAAATTCAACGTTGAATGAAGGCACATGCACTATTTCTGCTGATGGCAGGAAGTTGATCTTTACTTCCTGTGTGGGACGGCAGAGCTACGGCAGTTGCGATCTGTATGAGAGTTTGAAAATCGGTGATGAGTGGACCGTGCCCGTAAACCTTGGCCCCAATGTTAATTCAGGTGAGTGGGAATCTCAGCCTTCCCTATCCGCTGACGGAAGAACACTCTATTTTGTTTCTGACAGACGCGGTGGCTTGGGCAGAAGGGATATTTGGGTGAGTTACCTTGATGAAAACGGCCAATGGACAAAAGCCCAGAACCTTGGCGCGCCAGTCAATACTATATACGATGAAATTTCGCCTTTTATCCATGCCAATAACAAAACCCTTTATTTCGCATCAAAAGGGCATACGGGTTTCGGTGGATATGACCTTTATTATAGCGAGCGTACCGCTGAGGGATGGTCTACCCCCGTTAACCTGGGTCGGCCAATCAACAATTTTGAGGATCAATTCTCTTTATTCATTACGGCCGATGGCAAAAAGGGCTATTATTCGCATGAAGAAGCAGCTGGCCAAGGCACCAGAAGCCGTATTTTTGAAATACATATTCCTGAAAATCAGCAGATTAAGTATAAGAGCAACTATGTTAAAGGAGTTGTAACTGATAAACATACTGGAAAACCGCTTCGGTCGGGCATAGAACTAATAAATCTTCAAACCAAGACTTTAGAGGCATTGGTTGATTCAGATTCATTAACCGGTGAATACCTGATGGTACTCACCCAAGGTGCCGAATATGGCCTTTACACCAATAAACAGGGGTATTTATTCAATAGTTTGAATTTTAACTATTCAGATGTAACTGATTTTGAGCCTATTACCTTGAATATACAATTGGAAAGGGCTATTAAAGGCTCAACAGTAGTATTGAACAACGTTTTTTTTGATACGGATAAGTATGATTTGAAGGAGAATTCCATTGCCGAGCTTCAAAAGATTATTCGCTTTTTGAATGAAAACCCTCAAATGCAAATTGAAATAGGAGGACATACCGACACTATGGGCAGTACTGCACATAATCAACAGCTTTCTGAAAGAAGAGCCATTTCAGTTTTTAATTACTTGAAAAACAGCGTTTTAAATCCAAAGAGACTTTCATGGAGAGGGTATGGTCCTGACAAGCCAAAAGCAACAAATGATACGGAGGAAGGAAGGGCGCTAAATCGCAGAATTGAGTTCACTATAAGGTAGTTTTTTTATTGGCATGCCCCCATCCTGGAGTATCATAGTTTTGCAAAAGAACTCTTTTGAGGTTAAATATTTTGCCTTATGTTTGACCCACAAATTTTAATAATTAACCAAAAACTAACAACATGAGGAGACTTCTACTATTAAGTTCGATTGTGTTCCTTTTCGCTGCAAGCGAAGCATGGGCACAGGAGCGCACGGTCTCAGGTAAGGTAACATCTACAGAAGATGGAACAGTGCTGCCTGGGGTGAACGTTGTGTTAAAAGGTACTACCATTGGTACAGCTACTGACTCTGATGGACGGTATACCCTTTCAATTCCTTCTTCAGGAGGATCGTTGGTATTTTCATTTATCGGTCTCCAGTCACAGGAGATTGCAATCGGTGAGCGTTCAACCATTGATGTTTCACTGGCACTTGATGCCACCCAATTGAGTGAAGTGATTGTAACCGGTTATGGTGTTCAGGAGAGAAGGAGACTTAGTACTTCTATCTCCTCGGTATCAGGAAGTGACATTGCCCAATTAGCAACACCTAGCTTTGCAGATCAATTGGCAGGTCGTGCAGCGGGTGTTCAGGTTACAATTCCTTCCGGAATCATTGGACAGCAACCACAAATCCTTATCCGTGGAGTAAACTCAATCTCTTCGGGTACATTTCCTTTGGTGGTAATTGATGGTATACCCATGACAACTGGCAACCAAAGTGCTGTGACACCAACCAGCCCACTGGCCGATATTAACCCGGCTGATATTGAGTCCTATGAAATTTTGAAAGATGGTGCCGCAGCGGCAATTTATGGTTCACGTGCTGCAAATGGTGTGATTCTAATTACTACCAAAAGAGGTTCTAAATCAAAAGGAAAAGCAACTGTAGAATTTTCAACTTCAGCTGGTTGGTCTGAGGCCGTTAATCGTTTTGATGTATTAAATGCTAACCAATTTGTTGAAGTAGCGAACCGCAAACTTGCCAATGCAGGTCAGGCACCGGCTGCCTTTATCGACCCTAACGTGGCTGGAAGTGGAGAAACTGATTGGCAGGATGTTTTACTTCGCAAAGGAAAATTCTCCAACTACAATATAAATGTGGGTGGCGCAACGGAGTCAACAAACTACTATTTTTCTGTAGGTTACCAACAGCAAGAAAGTAATGTTGTAAACAACGATTTCGAAAGACTTTCTTTCAGAACAAATCTTGACCATCGCGTAAACAAATGGTTTAAAGTCGGTACAGGTTTAAACCTCACCCGGTCTGTTACTAATGGATTAAATACTGGGGCTAATGCTCTTTCTGGTAATCTTGCCGGTGGAGTTAGGGCGTTTCCAAATGTTACCGTGCTAAACGAAAGTCACCCCACAGGGTATAATATAACGCCCGATAACCAAGCCTTAGGGCAGGGTGCCAATACATTGGGCATTACCAGTAACTGGACAAACCAAGCCTACATCCTGGCCAACAATAAGTACGAAGCACAAGCAACACGGTTACTTGCTAATATTTATGGCCAGGCTGATATTATTGATGGACTATCTTTTAAAACCTATTTTGGTGTTGATTGGTTAGGAAATAAGGATTTCCAAACACTGAATAACGTTCATGGTGATGGACGGGGTGCAAATGGTTTTCTTTACAACAACTTCAGACAGGTTACGTTGTGGAACTGGCAAAATACACTCAGCTATAACAAGGATTTTGGCGACCATGGTTTGGATGTTGTAGGTGGTGTTGAGTACCAGCTTACTACTTATGAGTCGTTTTTTGGACAAGGCCAGAACTTCTCTGATCCGTTCTTCTTACAAAACGGTTTGATTTCAGGTACTTTCACTATCCCTCAATCTGGTGGTACCTACAATCAGGCAGCTTTCGAGTCGTACTTTGGTCGGGTTAACTACTCTTTCAAAGATCGTTATTTGGCAAGTTTCAGTGTGCGCAGAGACGGATTATCTCAGCTTGCTGATGGCTCCAGGTTTGGTACTTTCTTCGGAGGTTCATTGGGTTACAGAATTTCGCAAGAGGATTTTTTCAAAAACTCGTCTCTTGCTACTGTTATCTCTGACTTGAAGATACGGGGTTCTTATGCTGAAGTAGGAAATTCATCTCTAAGCAGTCTATTCCCTTATGCCAGCATTTATGGCTCTGCCCGTTACGCATCACAGAACGGTATTGCTTTCTCACAAGCCGGTAACCCTGATTTACAATGGGAAACCAGCCAAAAGCTAAACATTGGTGCAGATATGAGTTTTTTAAATAACCGAATAGGGTTCACGTTTGATTATTTCGTGAATGATGTTGATGGTATTATCCTTAGCGTTCCTTATCCTCCATCACTGGGTATTCCTGGCAACTCTATAAGCCAGAATATTGGTGTAATCCGTAATAGTGGACTAGAATTTTCAGTTAATGCACAAGTACTGAACAAAGGTGATTTCAGATGGAATGTTAATGCCAACTTCACCACCGTTAAGAATGAGGTTATTGAAACCTTCAGGAATACAGCAGGTGATTGGGCTGAAGTAGATCGTGGATCTTACCGGATTGGTGCGCGAGTTGGTCAGCCAATTAACGTACTTTATGGATTTCAATGGGCAGGGGTTAACTCAGCCAATGGATTCCCCATGTTTGTTAAAGGGGATGGAACTGTTATTCAGCGAAATGTAAATACTGGTGCTTACTCTGTATTTAATGCAGCAGATCCATCAGACACCTCAGTTGGTTCTTCATTATCGCAATTGGATATTGCTGATGGTGGAGACCGTAGAGTTTTAGGTAATAACATTCCTACATGGTATGGTGGGTTTACCAATAACTTTACGTACAAAGGATTTTCATTGGAGTTGTTCTTTACTTACCGTGGCGGAAACTACGTGTACAATCAAACCCGACAAGATTTGTTGCTGAATCAGGATTTTACCAACTCAGGAACGGATTTGTTGAGAAGCTGGACACCTGAAAACACAAACACAGATATTCCTCGTGCTGTAATTAACAACAACGTTTTTGTTAACCAGACTGGCGAGGCAAATTCCAGGTTTGTTGAAAAAGGCGATTTCCTTCGTCTTCAAAACATAATATTGGGGTATAATTTACCGAAGCCTGTACTGGATAAAATAGCAGGCTCTAATATTAATCGTGTTCGCTTGTTTGCACAGATTCAAAATGCAATCACATGGACAGCGTATTCAGGTCTGGATCCGGAATTGGGTGCGGGTATAGATTATAACACTAACCCTCTTAGCCGTACATTTACTTTCGGTTTAAATGTTGGTTTCTAAACTTAATACGAAGATGAAAATGATATCAATAAGAAAAATAACACAGGCAATGGCATTGACAGTATTGCTGATCGGTGCATCCTGTACAGATTTACTTGACCTGCAACCGCAGACAGCCCTTTCGGATGCAACAGCGTTCTCTACACCTGAACGTGTAGAATTAGCAGTAGCCGGTGTTTATGATGCGGCACAATCAGGGACTTTTGCTGGAAACGTGTCGCGTGGATATCCATTCGGGGCAGCTCATATTCAGCAAGGTGACAACCGGGGTGAAGATGTGTTTAATGTTGCTGCATTTTACCAGATAACATACCAAAGCACATTTACCCCTGCTACTGCAAACAACGATTGGCACTGGATTAACCTCTTTCGTGTTATCAACCGTGCAAACGTGGTATTGGCAGGTTTAGAAACGGCTGTTCCGACCAGCACTATGACACAAGCTGTAATTGACTCTTACAAGGGTGAGTGCCGCTTTATACGTGCATTGTCCTATCATGAATTGCTTAAACATTTCTGTAAGCCATTCTCCGATAACCCCGATGCCGCATTGGGTGGTATGCCATTAAGGTCAGCTGCGGTAACGAGTGCTAGTACTGCGGCTGAGGCAGTAGGTACTGGCAGAAGTACGGTTAGAGAAACCTATGATTTTGTTTTGGCAGACCTGAATTACGCAGAATCTGTATTGCCTGAAAATCGTGCTAATACAAGCCTGAAGATATCTCGTGCCACTAAAGGTGCAGCAGTAGCTTTTAAAACCCGGGTATATTTACACATGGGCCGTTGGACGGATGTGATTACAGAGGCTAACAAACTGGTGCCTCAGGCTACAGCTCCATTCTCAGCTCCGTACGGTGGTTATAGCTTGCCTGCTAATCCATTTGCTGCATTCACCTCAGCAGGTAGTAAGAATAACTCTGAGTCAATATTTTCAATTGAACATTCTGCTGAAGACAATGCAGGGGTTAATGGAGGGTTGGCGTCTATGTATAACACCAACCAGGCGCCTATCAATGGCCGTGCGCTCGTTGCAATTAGCCCACTGATCTGGAATCAACCTTGGTTCCTTTCAACGGATGCCCGTAAAGGAGATACTTTTGTTTTTAATGCTCAACCTGCCGGTGGTACAGCTAAAGGAGGAAGATTTACCAGAAAATATTCAGATGTTGCTGGTTTAAGTGACAATGCACCTCATTTCCGGTATGCCGAAGTAATGCTGAATTTAGCCGAAGCTATACAGCGTAATGCCCCTGGAAGTGTGGATGCACGTGCATTTGCCCTTTACAATGCAATCCGGTCACGCTCAGTTGCCGATCCGGCAACGGATGAGATTACTGATTTTGCTAGTGCAAACGCTCTGATCCAAGCAATATTAAACGAGCGCAGAATAGAATTTATATGCGAAGGTTTGCGTTGGGGAGACGTTCACAGGTTAGCGCAGGATGCAACATTTAATTCGTGGGGTGGAGGAATACCATCAAAGGTAAATACGCTGTTGTCAAACATCAGTATTTATTACACTGGTGATCCTGCAACAAATACGGAGATACTTACCACACCTGCATTGAATCATGCGGCAATTCCATATACTGATAATCGCTTTCTATGGCCTATTCCAAATAGTGAGTTGACATTAAACCCTGTTTTAGCTCAACAGCAAAATCCGGGTTGGTAAAACTGACTTTTAAATAAGCTTAAAAGAGGATGGTGACCCCATCCTCTTTTTTTATCAATTTGAATTGTATTGATTTAAGGTAATGATTTTGCGCTAAGTCAGCATACCTTTGAGCCATGATCTACATCTCCCGCAAAGAACATTTCAACGCTGCGCACAAGCTTTATAACTCCAACTGGTCCAAGGAGAAGAATGTTGAGGTGTTTGGTCCTTGTGCCAACGACAACTGGCATGGGCATAATTTTGATTTAATTGTTACTGTTAGGGGCAATCCCGATCCGGAAACCGGTTTTGTAGTGGACCTGAAGCGTTTAAGTACACTCATCCGTACAGAGGTTGTTGATAAACTGGATCATAAAAATATTAACCTTGACGTTGACTTTATGCAGGGAAAGATGGCCAGTTGCGAAAACCTGATTGTGGAAATCTGGAAAATTCTAGAACGTAGCCTGCCGGGAATTACTGATCGTGGAAAACTTCACAGCATCCGGCTGTACGAAACGCCCCGCAATTATATTGAGTACTTTGGCGAATAGCCTTATCTTCCTGTGTGAAAGAATCCAACCCTTTGAAGTTCTATTTTGTTGCCGGTGAACGGTCAGGTGATTTGCATGGTGGTAATCTTATCCGTGCATTGAAGTCAAAGAATTCTGAATTTGATTGCCGTGGTTTTGGTGGTGATTATATGAGGCAGGCTGGCATGGAGGTGGTTGTGCATTATCGCGAACTTGCCTTTATGGGTTTTGCCGAGGTGCTTGCAAACCTGTCAACCATCACAAAGAGGATAAAGCAATGCAAACAGGATATACTGAATTACCGGCCGGATGCGGTAGTACTGATTGACTATGCGGGCTTCAATCTTCGCATAGCGAAATTTGCAAAGGCGAACGGTATTAAGGTTTACTGGTATATTTCACCGAAAGTCTGGGCATGGAATCAGAACCGTGCGCTCAAATTAAAGGCATGCATCGATCAGATGTTTGTTATACTTCCATTTGAGACAGCATTCTTTAAGAAATTCGATTGGGAAGTTGACTATGTTGGTAATCCTGTGTTAGATGCGGTGAAGTCTCATCCGGTCGATAGGGATTTTTTACAACGAAACGGTATTTCATCAGACAGACCATTGATTGCGCTTTTACCGGGCAGCCGGAAGCAGGAACTGAAAATGATTATTCCACTGCTGACCGAGGTGGTTAATCAAAACCCTACACTGCAGTTTGTAGTAGCAGCTGTGGACAATCTTGCAAATGATTATTATAAGGAATTGAATGGATTACCTAATGTAAAATTCATTTATGCGGGTACTTACGATCTGCTTTCGTTTTCCGATGCAGCCATCGTAACATCAGGTACGGCCACGTTGGAAACAGCACTATTCAAAGTGTCTCAGGTTGTGGTTTATAAAACCAGCCTGGTCAGTTATTGGATTGCCCGAAGTCTCATCCGGGTTCCTTTTATTTCGTTGGTCAATTTGATTGCCGGCCGTGAAGTGGTGAAAGAAATGATTCAACAGCGAGCCAATGGAAATGAAGTATCAGCTGAACTTAACCTCATCCTAAAGGATAAGCAATACCGCGATAGGATATTGAACGGGTACGAAGAGATAATAAATATTTTGGACACTGGCTCAGCTTCTGATAATGTGGCCAGACTGATGTTACATTACATGCAATCTTGAAATATTTCTAGGCAACCTTCAGTTTGCTGTATTGCGAGCGACTGAATTTTTCTTCTGCATAAGCCCGCGTTACTATCAACTTATCCGCTGTTTTTTCTGACGGAAGTTCAAACATAGCATCGTTTATTATGGCTTCGCAAATGCTGCGCAACCCCCGTGCGCCCAACTTAAATTCAACAGCCTTTTCAACAATAAAATCGATGGCTCCATCCTTAAACTCAAGCTCAATGCTTTCCATTTCGAAGAGCTTCTTGTATTGTTTCACCAAGGCGTTTTTAGGCTCTGTTAAAATTTTGCGCAAGGCATTATGATCCAATGGATTCAGGAAGGAAAGTACGGGCAACCGTCCGATAAGTTCAGGAATCAATCCAAAGCTCTTCAAATCCTGAGCCGATACAAACTGAATCAAATTATCCTTGTCAATATCAGAAGGATGAAGTCCTGATGCTGATGCAAAACCCAACGGACGAGTATTCAGTCGGTTGGCAATAAAGCGACTGATGCCTTCAAAAGCGCCACCACAGATGAATAAAATATTCTCGGTATTCACGCTGATCATTTTTTGATCCGGGTGTTTCCGGCCACCTTGTGGCGGTACGTTAACTGAAGTGCCTTCAAGAAGTTTAAGCAATGCCTGTTGAACACCTTCGCCACTCACATCCCTGGTAATAGAAGGGTTATCTGATTTACGGGCTATTTTGTCTATCTCATCAATGTATACAATGCCACGCTCAGCAGCTTCAACATTGTAATCGGCTGCCTGCAGTAAGCGTGTTAGAATACTCTCCACATCTTCGCCCACATATCCGGCTTCTGTAAGCACAGTAGCATCGGCAATACAAAAGGGCACCTGCAATAGCCTGGCCAGTGTGCGTGCAAGGTATGTTTTACCAGTACCTGTTTCGCCTACCATTATAATGTTTGATTTTTCAATGGTAATGTCAGAATCAATTTTGCGTTGCATCAATCGTTTATAGTGATTGTACACCGCAACCGACATCACTTTCTTGGCTTCATCCTGCCCGATTACATATTCATCCAGAAACTTTTTTATTTCCTTGGGCTTAACCAGCTTAAAACTGGGAGCAACTCCAGCTTCTGTTTTGCTTTTCTTTTCCTCAAGCAAAATTTGATTGGCTTGCGTAACACACTTATCGCAAATGTGGGCATGTATACCGGAAATCATCAGGTCTACATCCTTCTTGTTTCTGCCGCAGAATGAACAGGTTACTTCAGCCATGCTTATACATTGATTTGTAAATCAGCCAATAGGCCAACTAGCAAATTTACCATTTAATCCGCTAATTGGCACATCGATTAACAGGCTAATTACTTCTTGCGCTCCAAAACCTCGTCAATAAGGCCATATTCCTTGGCTTCGTGCGCACGCATCCAGTAATCCCGGTCGGAATCCTTTTCAATTTTGTCATAACTCTGGCCGCTATGTTTGGAGATTATGTTGTATAAATCCTTTTTAACCTCCAATGTTTGGCGAAGTGAAATCTCCATATCGGATGCCTGCCCCTGCATGCCACTCATGGGCTGATGGATCATAATGCGGGAATGCGTTAATCCGGTTCTTTTCTTCGCTGCACCGGCTGTTAACAATACAGCACCCATTGAAGCAGCAAGCCCAATACAAATGGTGGCTACATCAGGATTGATGTATTGCATCGTATCGTAAATTCCAAGACCAGCATAAACCGAACCTCCCGGGCTGTTGATGTACATAACAATATCCTTTTTCGGATCGGCCGATTCAAGGAAAAGAAGTTGGGCGATTATCAGGTTGGCGATCTGATCATCTATCCCCATGCCCAGGAATATAATTCGATCAGATATTAAGCGGGTGAAAACATCAATTGCACGAAAGTTTCCCGGACGCTCTTCAATCACATATTGGGTCATGTTTTCAATTTTCTGAGCGTAGCTGTCAATGGTATTTCCGCTCATGCCAAGGTGGTGTACGGCATATTTTCTGAATTCATTGGTATTGTTCATAAGTATGGAATGTTTGTATGATTAAACTTCAATTTAATGCTTGTTGGGCTCAGTTCGTAAAAGCCCCATCAATATCAGGAGTAAACTCATTTTAAACAAAAATGGTTTTGGAAGTTCCAAAACCATAGTTGAAAACGGTGTTTTTTGGCTTAATGGCGATGTTCGTCCACGATTTTCTTAAATTCATCGAGGCTTACTTTCTTTTCATTTACACTGATGTTCTCCTTGATGTGCTTCATAATTCGCTCGTTGCGTAGCTGGTTGTAAAGCTTCATAAAGTTTTGTCCGTTTTCGTTTGAGAGATAGTTATCGGCAATGGCATCCAACCTGTCGCCCAGCTGACTGGCAATGGACGGTCCGCCAAACTGCGCAACAATCATTTCTTTGGCCTTGTTTTTTACTTCCTGAGCCTCAACCTGAATCTTATTGTCTTCAGCAATTTTGTTTTTAATCAAGTCCCATTTCAAATTCCGGGTATAGGAATCAAATTCATTGGCGAGTAATTCATCGTTTATCTGCCCTTCGCTGGTTGCCTTTAACCATGTTTTCAGAAAATCTTCAGGCAGTTTTATGCTGGTGTTTTTCACAAAGTGATCTTCCACATTGTGTTCCAGAAAATGCTCTGTTTCTCGCTGATAATTCCCCTGAATGGTCTCTTTAATCTTTTGTATAAATTCTTCCTCGTTACTAACCGCATCCTTGCCGAACACGCGATCAAACAATTCTGTGTTTACTTCAGCTGGCTCCACCCGGCTTATTGTGGTAACCTTCAATGAATGGCTGCCTTTAAGGTTGCCGGCCTCTTCAGGGGTAACATCCAATGCCGTGGCAAGGTCTGCAGTATCGTCAAAAAGCTTTTCGATTTCGAAAGTAAGACTATCATCCTTCTTTAGCCTAGAGAATTGCTTTTGTTGCTTTTTTGTAACCTTATCGGTTTGAATGAAGATAGCTTCCTTTATGACGCTACCATCCGCATGGCTAAGCTCACCCACCAGATTGTCTCCAACCTCGCTTGTTTCCGGATAGTTTACCTTTCCGAATCTTTTCTTTAGATCGGTGAGGGTTTCATCAATCACCTTATTATCAACTTCTATGGGATATGACTGAACCTTAACCTTTTGTGAAAGCTCGTAGGTGAAATCTTCCACCAGTCCAATCTGATAGTCGAATTCAAAATCATGTTGATTTTCCCAATCAATGTTTTTGGAAGAATCCGCTACCGGCAGCGGATCGCCAATAATGCGAAGTTTATTGTCACGTATATATTCGTTCAGTTTTGTTGAAAGAATCTGGTTGATTTCTTCAACTAGAATGGACTTGCCAAACATCCGGTTGATTACACCAGTGGGTACTTTTCCCGGCCTGAAACCTTTGATATTAGCCTTGCGGGCATAATCCCTTATCTTTTCATCAACCTTGGGCTTATAATCGCCTTGGTTTAATTTAACCTTGATTAAACCTTCGGTAGTGTTTCTTTTGTCTAGTGTGATTTCCAATGCAGTAACTATTTGATTTGATGTCTCTTAAATCAAGAACCCTCAATGCCGGTAAGGCATTAAGGGTTCATTATTTGGTGCGGATGGAGGGACTCGAACCCCCACGCCTTGCGGCACCAGATCCTAAGTCTGGCGCGGCTACCAATTACGCCACATCCGCATTTTAGGCAATTTCCCTTAACTTTTAATGGGGTAGCGCCATCATCAGTCGAAAAAGGAGCGCAAATTTATAGATTATTCGGAAATTCAGAAGTCTGAAATTGTGTTAAATTAAAGGTCTCATATTTCAACATACAAATACGACAGACGAAAGAATGGTAATTGACGTAGAGCAGGAGAAGAAGGAAATTATTGGTCGGTACAGAAAGCTGCTTAGGAAAGCCAAGCCGGTACTTAAAGAAGGCGATGCCAGGCTTATTAAAAGGGCTTTTACAATATCGGTTGAGGCGCATAAGGATATGCGTAGAAAGTCGGGTGAACCGTATATTTTTCATCCGCTTGCCGTGGCGCAAATCTGCGTGGAGGAAATTGGGCTTGGAACTACTTCAATTATATCTGCCCTGTTGCATGATGTTGTAGAGGATACCGACATTGAGCTGACAGACATCGAACGGATGTTTGGAAAGAAGGTGACCCAGATAATTGATGGCCTCACCAAAGTATCCGGTGTATTCGAGTTCGGAACCTCGCAACAAGCTGAGAATTTCAGAAAAATGTTGTTCACCCTGGCCGATGATGTGCGGGTGATTCTGATTAAGCTGGCCGACCGGTTGCATAACATGCGTACCCTCGACAGCATGCCACGCAACAAACAGCTTAAAATTGCATCTGAAACAATCTACCTCTATGCTCCATTGGCGCACCGCCTTGGGCTTAATGCTATAAAAAGTGAGTTGGAAGATTTGTACTTGCGGTTCACTGATCGGCCAGTTTATGAGTCAATTGCGCAAAATATTGACGACACCAGGGCTTCCCGGAACAAGTTCATAAAAACTTTTACACAGCCAATCAAGGAGGAGTTAGACAAGCACAAAATCAAGTATGAAATCAAGGGGAGACCCAAATCGATTTATTCTATTTGGAATAAAATGCGGAAGCAGAACATTCCTTTTGAAGAGGTATACGATCTTTTTGCCATACGGGTGATCATCGATGTTCCGGTGGAAAATGAAAAAGCCGTATGCTGGCAGGTGTACTCCATCGTAACTGATTTTTATACCCCTAATCCCGATCGGTTAAGGGATTGGATCAGCACACCAAAGGCGAACGGGTATGAATCGCTACATACCACAGTTATGGCCAAAAATGGTCAATGGGTTGAGGTACAAATCCGAACACAACGAATGGATGAAATTGCCGAAAAGGGCTACGCAGCACATTGGAAGTATAAAGAAACGGCTTCTGCCCACGAATCAAATCTTGAAAAATGGCTCTTGAAGGTTAGGGATTCGCTGGCCCAGAACGATCACTCCGCACTTGATTTTGTAAACGATTTTCGGGGCAACCTTTTTAGTGAAGAAGTTTTTGTTTTTACTCCAAAAGGCGAGTTAAAAACATTGCCGTATGGAGCTACCGCCCTCGACTTTGCCTTTGAAATTCACACCCAGGTGGGCTCGAAATGCATTGGTGCCAAGGTTAATAATAAGCTTGTGCCGATCAACTATATCCTGAAGAATGGTGATCAGATTGAAATCCTCACCTCGCAAAAGCAAAAACCCCACGAAGACTGGCTTCGGTTTGCCATAACCTCGAAAGCAAAAAGCCGCATTAAAGATGTACTGAAAGAGGATAAGAAAAAGGTGGCGGAGGATGGTAAAGAAATTGTGCTGCGCAAGTTAAAGCAAATGAAGGTTGAATCATCGCAGATTGTGTTGGAACAATTGCGTGAATTCTTTAATGCGCCCTCACATTTTGATTTGTACTATCGGATTGGTAAAGGAATAATACCTGCATCGGACATCAAACGATTTAAAGACTTCAAGCCGAAATCGCCACTGAAAAACAGGCCAAATGTTAGGGTGCCGGATGCCCAAGCCATTGAACAGGAAATTACAAAATCGAAGGGACGATATGAGGATATCCTGTTGATCGGAGAGGATATGGATATAGTGGATTACAAATTAGCCAAATGCTGTACCCCAATTCCGGGCGATGATGTATTTGGGTTTGTTACCGTTAGTGAAGGGATTAAAATTCACCGTACATCTTGTCCGAATGCAGCCGAACTGTTGGCCAACCATGGAAATAGAGTAGTGAAGGCCAAGTGGACATCACAGCATGAGGTTGCATTCTTAACCGGGTTGAAAATCAGGGGGACCGATCGGGTGGGGCTTATCAACGATGTTTCCAAGATTATATCGGAGGAGTTAAAGGTGAACATGAGCTCAATGTCATTCTATACGGATTCCGGAATTTTTGAAGGCGAGATAATGCTTTATGTTCACGACACCCGTCATCTGGAGCAACTGATCAACAAATTGAACAAGGTTGAAGGCGTTGTAAAAGTCAGTCGATTTGATTCCAAGCTGGTTGAATAATGAAATTTTCCGGCTTATTTGAATGCGGTATACGTGTTCTTATCTTTGTCCACAATCCATGATAACGGCACAGACCAACACATACGAAGAGGTAAAGAAGATATTTTCTGCCTACCTGGAGAAAAAATCTTTGCGCAAAACACCTGAGCGGTATGCCATTCTGGAAGAGATTTATTCAAGAACGGGGCATTTCGATGTGGAATCGCTGTACATCAGCATGAAGAACAATAGCTATAGGGTGAGTCGTGCAACGGTATATAATACGTTGGACCTTCTGGTGGAGTGTGACTTGGTGAGTAAGCATCAATTTGGTAAAAATCTTGCCCAGTATGAAAAGTCGTACGGCTATAAGCAGCACGATCACTTGATATGTACAGATTGCCATAAAGTAATTGAGTTTTGTGATCCGCGCATTCAGAATATTCAGAATACGGTAGAGGAGATTCTTCATTTTAATGTGATGCATCACTCGCTGATTCTTTATGCATCATGTACAAAACCTGATTGCGAGAATAAAAAAAATCAAAACACTTAATTCAGGCCAGGATATGAAATACACTAGTGAAATTAAGAATGATGCACTCGTGCTTCGTCTTTCAGGAGATTTGATTGGGGAGAGTGACGGCACAAATATTTTACAGGTAGCCTCAGATGCCATTGAGCAGGGCATTCGAAACTGCATTATTGATATTTCCGAACTTCGATATATTAACAGCAGCGGTATTGGTGTGTTGATAACGATTCTTACAAAGTTTAGAAATAAAGGAGGCGAGGTTTACCTGCTTAACCCCTCCGAAAGTGTAAAGAAGCTTCTGGTTATAACAAAATTGAATTCCATTTTCCAGGTTGTTAAATCGGAAAGTGAAGTGTTAAAATAATTTTAGATTCGAAAGTTTTCATGGCAAAAGTTGATGTTTTATTAGGTCTTCAGTGGGGAGACGAGGGTAAAGGAAAAATTGTTGATGTTTTGGCACCTAAGTACGATGTGGTAGCCCGGTTTCAAGGAGGCCCAAATGCAGGCCATACCCTTGAGTTCGATGGTATAAAGCATGTTCTCCATCAAATACCCTCTGGCATTTTCAGAGAAAGAACAAAAAACATTATCGGTAACGGAGTGGTACTCGATCCTGTAATTTTTAAAGCTGAAATAGAATCCCTTAAAAAATTCAACCTTAATGTTGTTGAGAATCTTTTCATTTCAAAAAAGGCATCACTGATTATCCCTACTCATCGATTGTTAGATCAGGCTTATGAAGCAGCAAAGGGCGAAAGTAAAATTGGTTCTACGTTAAAAGGCATAGGTCCTACCTATCAGGATAAGATCGGAAGGCAGGGATTACGGGTAGGCGATGTTTTATCGGATAAGTTCAACGATAAGTTTAAGCGTCTTTCTGAGATTCATTTCGGTATACTTCAAAACCTTGGATTTGAATTTAAATGGTCTGAATTGGAAGCACAGTTTTTGGATGCCATTAATTTTTTGAAGCAATTTAAGCTGGTTGAAAGTGAATACCTGATCAACCACGAGCTTCAGCAAGGCTCCACAATTTTAGCAGAAGGTGCACAAGGTTCATTGTTGGATATTGATTTCGGCAGTTATCCATTTGTAACAAGTTCAAACACCGTTACTGCAGGGGCATGCACTGGTCTAGGTATAGCTCCAAGACATATTGGAGAAGTATATGGCATTTTTAAAGCCTACAGTACGCGAGTGGGTGGCGGTCCTTTCCCTACCGAACTACTCAATGAAGATGGCGAACTGATGAGAAAACAGGGAAATGAATTTGGGTCAACAACAGGCCGCCCAAGGCGATGTGGATGGATTGATATCCCTTCCTTAAAATATTCCATCATGATAAACGGTGTAACCAGATTATTGATGATGAAGGTTGATGTGCTCAGTGTATTCCCGAAAATAAAAGTTTGTACAAAGTATCAGTTAAAGGATGGCACAGTTACCACCGCGCTGCCGTATGAATTGGTAAATGAAAAAATCACCCCGATTTATGAGGAATTTAAAGGATGGCAGACTTCAGTTACCGGTAATTCATTAACTGATCTGCCAGTTGAACTAATCCAGTATGTAGAATTTTTGGAAAGGGAGCTTGAAGTGCCGATTACATTAATCTCCACCGGGCCAGATCGTCTGCAAACGATTTTTCGTCCACTTTCTGCAGTCTAAAAATTTTTCGTCCAATCTTGCATTTTCATTTGTCGAATAA
>JAHBUD010000004.1 GCA_019638255.1 Cyclobacteriaceae bacterium
CCTGGTTATGGCGGGTACTATGGTCGTTTTGGTTATGCCGGTGGATTTTCCACAACACAGATAAACTATAACGATTACATTGAAGGCACACTCTTTATTAATATGGTGGATGCAGCGAAGGAACACATAGTGTGGCAAGGTCGCGCAACAAAAACTATTGATGAAGATGCCAGCGCAGAAAAGCGTGAGCAGAATATAAATTATGCCGTGAAGCAGATATTTATGAAGTATCCTCCAAAGAAATAAGCTACTTACTTATTATTAAACAGAAGCCCCACCCTGGGGCTTTTTTTGTGGATTGTGACCAACGGAGGTGCATTATGCGCATATTAAATCATTTTAGTGATTGTGATGAATTAGGTCATTTAGGCTATTAATACTACTGTTTGCGGCACGCGGTTGAATGATATCATCAAAAAGCTTCAACTCTAATTATATTTTTTATATTTTCATTCATGGCTTCATGGTGTTTACCTGACGGGTGCATGAGTGATGCCATCTTGTTTAACTTTATAAACCTCTTTCAATTATGAAAAGACCTCACGTATTGGTAATTGTATTTATCTTATTAACTGCGGTTGCTACGTTTGCGCAGAAAAAATCTTCCGCAAAACCAGCAGCGCCAGCATCCATTGATATAGTAAGTCCTCCACCAGGCAGTCCCAATATTCTGGTGATCTGGGGCGATGACATTGGAACATGGAACATCAGCCACAATAATCGTGGTATGATGGGTTATATGACTCCCAACATTGATCGCATTGCAAAAGAAGGCGTTTCGTTCACCGACTATTATGGACAACAATCCTGTACGGCAGGGCGGGCCGCATTTATTGGTGGAAATGTTCCGGTTCGTACCGGCATGACAAAGGTAGGAATACCCAGTGCCAAAGAAGGATGGCAAAAAACTGATGTTACCATGGCCACCGTGATGAAAAGCCGGGGTTATGCAACCGGACAGTTTGGAAAAAACCACCAGGGCGACCGTGATGAACATCTTCCTACCATACATGGCTTTGACGAGTTCATGGGGAATCTCTATCACCTGAATGCTGAGGAAGAACCAGAAAATGAAGATTATCCGGCCGATATGAAAATGGCCAACGGCAAAACCTTTATTCAAACGTTTGGCCCGCGCGGTGTTTTGAAGTGCAAAGCCGATGGCAAGGGCGGTCAAACCATAGAAGATACTGGCCCCTTAACGAAGAAAAGAATGGAAACCATCGATGATGAGACCGTGGCTGCGGCTAAAGACTTTATCACCCGCCAGCATAGGGCAGGTAAACCATTTTTCTGCTGGTGGAACGGTACGCGCATGCACTTCCGCACACACGTAAGACCTGAACATCGCCATAAAGGAAATGATGAATATACCGATGGTATGATTGAGCATGATATGCATGTGGGCGAATTACTCAAGCTGCTTGATGATTTGGGAATTGCAAATAATACTATCGTTCTGTATTCAACCGATAATGGCCCTCATTATAACACCTGGCCGGATGCTGGTACCATGCCTTTCCGCAGTGAGAAGAATTCCAACTGGGAAGGTGCCTACCGCGTTCCTGCATTTGTTCGCTGGCCTGGGAATTTTCCAGCCGGTGTAACACTGAACGGAATTGTTTCTCACGAAGATTGGCTTCCTACGTTTGCTGCAGCGGCAGGCAACGCACAAATTGCTGATCAGCTGAAGAAAGGCGCTACGCTTAATGGTCGTCCATATAAAAATTATATTGATGGCTACAACCAACTGGATTACCTGTCGGGAAAAGCGAAAGAATCACCTCGACATGAGTTTATGTATGTGAACGATGACGGGCAGATTGTAGCGATGCGGTACGATGATTGGAAGGCTGTATTCCTGGAAAATCGTGGGGTGGCTTTCGAAGTCTGGCGCGAACCATTTGTCGAATTAAGGGTGCCCCTTTTATTCAATTTACGGAGAGATCCTTTTGAAAGAGCACAACACAATTCAAATACCTATAACGATTGGTTTCTGGATCGTGTGTACTTGCTGGCCCCCATGCAACAACTTGGCGCAAAATTCCTGATGACCATGAAGGAGTATCCACCAAGTCAGACACCCGGCTCATTCAACCTGGAGAAAGTGCAGAAACAGATTGAATCGGCTATGGGCGGTAAATGATTTAAAAGCAAATTTTATCACGCTATAAAAAGGGACATCAATTTATTGATGTCCCTTTTACTAACTAAATCTTAGGTATCCTTGATTTTCTAGATTGATCTGTGTGTGGAAAATGAATATTAAAATTCACCTGAGGTTTGATGGATGGGAACTTCCATAGGATTGGGAGGTTTCAATTGTATTACTAATTGATTTCAAAATCAATGCATACAATGCTTTTGTGTTTGGTTTTGGGATCGGTAAAAAATTCTAAATAGTTTAAAAAAATTCTAAGCGATATGAAAAACCTTCTGATCCTTATTTGCAGTCTGTTGATATTCTCGTGTCAACCTAAACATCAGGAAGTGGAAATTATAGCTGCTGAAGACCCATTGCCCTCATGGAACGACACACCCAACAAAAAATCCATCATTGAATTTGTGACAGCTGTTACAACGGAAGGTGACGCAAAATTTGTTCCGGTTGCAGAACGCATTGCAACCTTTGATAATGACGGAACGTTATGGTGTGAGCAACCTCTGTATTTCGAGTTTCTTTTCTCAATCGATGCTGTACGTTATGCAGGCAAAGAAAACCATGCGTTGATAACAAGCCCTGAAATGAAAGCACTCGTGGCGGGTGATATGAAAACCTTTATGCAAAGGGGAGAAAAGGGATTGATGGAAGCGCTGATGATATCACATACTGCGATGAGTGTTGATGAGTTTAATACCCTGACCAAGTCCTGGCTGGATACTGCTGTTCATAAACGATTTGGTAAAAAATATGGTGAGCTAACCTACCAGCCCATGGTGGAGTTGCTGCAATACCTGCGCGATAAACAATTCAAGACCTACATTGTATCAGGAGGTACAACTGCCTTTATGCGAAATTTTGCTGAGGGAACTTATGGAATTCCACCTGAACAAACTGTAGGAACCATGTTTGCAGCTGAGTTTGTAGACAAGGATGGTTCTTACCAGGTAAATTTAAAGCCTCAATTATTTCACTTCGATGATAAAGAGGGAAAGCCTGTTGCCATTTATCAATTCATAGGTCGTAAACCAATCCTGGCTTTCGGCAATTCGGATGGCGATTTACAAATGCTTCAGTGGACATCCACCAATTCGTTACCAAACCTTGAGTTAATTCTACATCATACTGATTCCGTTCGTGAATATGCGTACGACCGTGAATCACACATTGGTAAACTTGACAAGGCGTTAGATGAAGGACGGCAAAAAGGTTGGGTGATTGTGGACATGGAGAAAGATTTTAAAACGGTGTTCTCATTTCAGTAGTATTTAGAATATAGGATTCTAAATTCTCGCTCCTGAATTCTAGTTTTTCACACAACGAAATCCTGTATGACTCATCCCTGTGTCGTAAGCAGATCCTTGTCTTCCGCTGGGTTTGTAATTGCTGCAATACATTTCGCTGCATAAAAAAGAACCTCCTTTCGAAACGTGCTTGATGCTGAGCGGCTCACGCGGGTCAAATGTCGAATCAGGGCCCCGGGGATTTTTCACCAGTGTTGGATACTGTACGGTTTCAAAATCATCCACTGCATACCAGTCTGAGCAAAGTTCCCATACATTACCAATCATATCGTACAATCCATAGGCATTGGGCGGAAAGGATTTAACCGGTGAGGTTCCATCAAATCCGTCATCGGCTGTGTTGCGATTTGGAAAGGCGCCCTGAAAATAATTAGCCATGTACCTGCCTTGCATGGTAAGTTCACTGCCCCATGAAAACTCCTGACGATCCAGGCCACTACGCGCAGCAAATTCCCATTCGGCTTCTGTTGGTAATCGCTTACCGGCCCAGGCAGCATAAGCTTCGGCATCTTCGTAAGCAATATGAACAACCGGGTGATTCCCTTTTCCGTCAAGGTTACTTCCGGGGCCTGAGGGGTGTCTCCAGTCAGCACCATTAACCCACGACCACCATTGTGAATAATCGTTGAGCATAACCGGGTGATCGGGAGGCGTAAATACCAGTGATCCGGGCTGCAGTATATCGTCAGCTGGTTTCGCTGTACCGGGAGGCAGCATTTTTTTCATTTCTTCCCAGTCAACAGGTCGTTCAGCCAATGTAATGTAGCCGGTAGCGGTGACAAATTCGGCAAACTGATCATTGGTCACTTCAGTCTCGTCCATCCAAAAGCCATCTACTTGTACCGTGTGAAAGGGTTGGGCATCTCTTGTATTACATTGCTCAGCAGCACCCATGTCGAAAATTCCACCTTCGATCCTTACCATACCTTGAGGAGCTTGAACCGGTGAAGTACCGGTTTTGGATTGGCAGGTGATGAGCATTATGGCAATGATTAAGAGCAAAGGAGTTAACCGAAGCATATACTTTTTGGATGGTAAGTTAATAGATTTGATAGTTTATGTTAGCTCTTGTTTCGAATATCCCTATTTTTAAGAATTAATCAGCTAAAATCCCTCCCATGAGAAAAGACTTTGCTAAAATTACAATTGCCATTATATGTTGCTTATTGTTGTCATGCAGAACGAAGCATGAAGACAGCGTTCCAGGATCATCATCCGGTGTGGATCGTTCCGTTCTGCCCATCAAAGAACCAACCTACCCGGCTATTACCGAGCTTGACGCCCGCAACGCAAAGGCACCCAAACGCTTTGAAGTGAAGGCTCCGGAGAATGCTCCCAACGTGGTGATCGTATTGATCGATGATATTGGGTTTGGACATTCGAGCGCTTTTGGTGGACCGATTAATATGCCCACCCTGGAAAAACTTGCAGCAAACGGAGTAAAGTATAATCGTTTTCACACAACAGCCCTTTGCTCGCCCACCCGAACAGCATTGTTAACAGGATATAATCACCACTCCAATAATGCAGGTGCCATCATGGAAGTAGGAACCGCGTTTCCGGGTAACACAGGTATAAGGCCGCAAACTATTACACCGGTTGCACAAGTGTTGCGCATGAATGGATATAGCACAGCCGCCTTTGGAAAGTATCATGAAACTCCACCTTGGGAGGCTTCGGTTTCGGGGCCTTACGATCGCTGGCCTACCGGCTCAGGCTTTGATAAATTTTATGGATTCATCGGGGGTGAAACCAATCAATGGCATCCCATGGTGTATGATGGAACAACACGCGTTTATCCTAACGTAGAAGATCCGGATTACCACTTTACAACAGACATGACCAACCAGGCCATTGCGTGGATGAATACACAGCAATCGCTCACACCCGACAAACCATTTTACATGTACTTTGCAACCGGAGCTACACACGCTCCGCATCATGCCCCTAGGTCGTTTATTGAGAAATACAAAGGAAAGTTTGCTCAAGGTTGGGATAAAGTGCGTGAAGAAACCCTGGAACGCCAAAAGAAATTGGGTGTTGTTCCTCAAAATACTGTGCTGGCACTCAAGCCGGATGACATTAAGGATTGGGAGGAGCTGACAGCCGATGAAAAGCGGCTATTTGAAAGACAAATGGAAGTATTTGCCGGTTTTGCCGAACACACTGACTACGAAGTCGGGCGGCTGGTAACTGCACTGGAAGAACGAGGGGAACTTGATAACACGCTCTTTATATATATAGTAGGCGACAATGGAGCGAGTGCAGAAGGGGGCATGATTGGTATGTTTAACGAGAACACCTACTTCAATGCGGTGCAAGAGACATTGGATATGCAATTAAGCAGAATTGACAAATTGGGAACGGAAGAAACGTACAATCACTTTGCTGCCGGTTGGGCCGTGGCAGGTAATGCACCTTTTACCTGGACGAAGCAGGTATCCTCTAACTTTGGAGGTACGCGGAACGGAATGCTCTTTCATTGGCCTGCGGGTATCAAATCAAAAAATCAAGTCCGCTCACAATTCCATCACATTATTGATATTGCCCCCACGATTTATGAAGCGGTAGGTGTGCCGATCCCCAAAATAGTCAACGGCATAGAACAACGACCTATGGAGGGTGTGAGCATGTTGTATTCCTTCGACAATGCATCAGCACCGGATACCAGAAAAACACAATACTTTGAGATGATCGGAAACCGTGCCATTTATCACGATGGATGGTTTGCCGGAACCATTCATAAGGCTCCCTGGGAACTGCAACCCCGAAGGCCTTTGGAGGAAGACATCTGGGAGTTGTACAACATCAACGAGGATTTCAGCCAGGCAAATAATATTGCCGATAAGCATCCTGAAAAAGTGGAAGAGCTAAAGAAAAAGTTCATGGAAGAGGCCGTAAAATACAATGTGTTGCCGATTGACGATCGCTCCATTGAACGGTTTGATCCCGTAATTGCCGGGCGTCCGGATTTGATGAATGGCCGCACATCACTCACCTTATATGAAGGAGCCCGTGGCATTCCTGAAAATGCATTTATTAACATCAAAAACACTTCACTTACCATTACTGCAAATGTAGAGGTACCGGCCAACGCCAACGGGGTAATTATTTGTCAGGGAGGTGACTTTGGCGGTTGGACGTTTTACATATTGGATGGCAAACCTGCTTATTCATACAATTGGGTTGGTCTTGAAACATATACTGTTGCAGCCAATCAAAAGATTACACCCGGCAAGCATGTTATTAAATTTGATTTTGACTATGAAGGTGGTCGTGGTGCCGGTGGCATGGGTACAATCTATGTCGATGACAAGAAAATTGCAGAAGGAAAGATCACAAAAACAAACAGCAATACATTCGGCATCGATGAATCCGCAGATGTAGGGACCGATGAGAATACACCGGTTTATCCCCCATATAAAGGGAAAGATAAATTCACCGGCAAAATTGAGAAGGTTACGATTGTGTTGAGAAAGTAATTTGATAGTTTAATGATTTAGAAAATCCAGACATGAATCGATTTAAAAAGCCACTTAAGTGCACGTGTACCATGCTTATGCTTGCTTCACTGTTGGTGCAATGTTCCACAAAATCCACTAAAGAATCACAGGCTGCCCAGAACCCGGAACCGGCCTCTCCAACATCCGCGCGTCCTGTGCATTGGGGCTATGAAGGAGAGGACGGCCCCGGCAATTGGGCAAGCTTAAGTCCGGTGTATGCGTTATGTGGTAATGGACAGCATCAATCGCCCATAAACATCGTAAAGTCAGATGCTAAAGGTGGAGCTGTTTGGAAGTTGGATTATAAAACCACTTCGCTTCGTATTGCACACAACGAGCATATGCACGACATCATCGACAATGGACACACCATTCAAATTACCGTGGATGAAGGAAGCATGTTTACGTTTAATGAAAAAGTCTATGAGTTGAAGCAATTCCACTTCCACACTCCGAGCGAGCACACAATAGATGGTCAACATGCGCCCATGGAAATGCACATGGTGCATCAAAGTGAGGATGGAAGCCTGGCCGTTGTTGGCATTTTGTTTCAGGAAGGTAAGGAGCCCAATAAGAACTTCGAAAAGATCATTGCCAACCTACCTGATGCCAAAGGCGAAACCAAACACATTACTGATGCGAATCTGGAATTACAGGTTCATCTACCCGCAGATAATTATGCTTACCACTATACCGGTTCGTTAACCACACCGCCATGCAGTGAGAATGTACAATGGTTGGTGCTGCGTGATCCGGTGTACTTAACTGCTGATCAGATCAATGCTTTTGCATCCCGCATCGGACCCAACAACAGGCCCACGCAATCCTTGAATGATCGCCAGGTACAGGTTGATGACCTGGTAGGTAAAGTATCCAACTAATCCATTATCAACGCATGCGTAAATTTTATTTGATCGGGATACTTTTCCTGATGTCATTCACAACGTATGGGCAACAAGCCAGTGAAACGACTGAAGATTTTCCGCCCGGATGGTGGCATATCCCCAAAACCAAGAGTATACTAAAGTTTGGGGGCTATGTGAAGTTCGATCTGATTCATGATTTTAATCCAATCGCCTCACCTGATTTTTTTGATGTTACAAAAATTCCTACGGATGGTTCAGAAGGCCGATCTTCAAACCTGAATGCAAAGGAAACCCGGCTATACCTGGACGTGAAGTCTCCGTCAAAGGTGGGAGAGATACGCACCTATGTTGAAGGCGATTTTTATGGAAGTGGTGGAGCATTCCGGCTGCGGCATGCGTTTGTTGAGATTGACGGCAAGTGGCTGGCGGGTCAGTGGTGGTCAACCTTTATGGATGAGAACATTATTCCCAACACACTCGATTTTGAAAAGCCCGGAGCCTATGCGTTTGCCCGTCATCCCATGCTGCGATACAAGCACAGTTTTTCTACGGATGCTTATTTTGCTATTGCAGTAGAACAGTCCAGCATCAACGCCCAGGCACCCGCCCAGGCCGGAAATTTTGAAAATCCGCTACCCGATCTTACGGCACGTTACCGCATTACGAAACCCTGGGGACATGTACAACTTTCGGGCTATGCCGGCAAGTTGGTATACCGCTTTACCAATGGTGATACCGATGAGGTGAATTTGTTTGGTGCAAACTTTTCCGGCCAACTCAATTTTAACAGTCTGAAGGACAGATTCTTTTACCAGGTGCTTTACGGACCCGGTGTAGGCCGAACACGTGGTGGTCTTTCGGCTGCCATTGATGAAAATGGTAATCTGAAAGCACTGACGGATTCTGGTTTTACCCTCGGGGTTGATCATCGTTGGAACGATAGCTTTTCATCGGTGGTCGTCTATAACCAAGGTCAGGTAAATAACCTGGCCGGTCAACCGGGCACCGCTGTTCAGGCTGTTAATTATGCTGCTGCCAACCTATTATGGCATTTTGCCGAGCATGCTATGGCCGGTGTTGAATACTTGTGGGGGCTGCGCAAAGATTTTAATGATGCCGATGGGCGTGCCAACCGGCTGCAGTTTAGCGTGAAGTACGTATTTAATTAGCATGTGCCTGAACGTATAGCTAATTCCTGAATTGACAACTAAATAATTAGCATAAATTGAGGTCGGTCAATCACAATAATGTATGAATATTAGTAATTCGAATTAGCCACTATGCACCCAAACAATTCAAAGCAACAATGGATTGATACTGGCTATGAACTGTTCGGTGCTGACGGCCTGGATGGCCTACAGGTGGAGCGGCTAGCCCGTGTAATGAATTTAAACAAATCGGGTTTCTACCATTATTTTAAAAGCCGCGAATTGTTTCTGGACGATCTCTTCCTGAAACATGAAAATGAGTCGAGAGCGGTTGCGTTGGCTTTTTCAGCAGCGCCACAATTTGATCCTGATTTTTTCACCATTATTCTCGATAACCATCACTTTATACTTTTTCACCAACAGCTTGTTCGTTACCGCCATGTAGCGGAGTGTAATGCTTGTTACCAGCGTGTTAGTGCTGTTGTTGATCAGGGGATAGCGCGCATCTTTTCGGACTACATGGGCATTCATGATGCGGAGCTTTCAGCAAAATTCTTTGACCAGGTTCGGGATATGTTTTTTGCGCGGATCAATGCGAAAAACCTGAATGAAGAATTTCTCCGTGCACTGGTTCGTGACGTGCGGGAGGTAGCCATCGGGTTCAGCCGATGATCTTTGCTCCATGGATTTTTGTAGTTAGACGCTGCCGTTTAGGTTTTATTTTTTATAATCAATGCAAATTACCCTGTTAAACCCTAGTGATGAACCGTCTTGTAATGTTCTTTTTGCTGATTCTTGCCGCCTGCAACGTTCAGCGTTCAGCCGATAAGGAAGTACAAAACCCAAATATCCTATTGATCGTGGCCGATGATCTGGGATTCAGTGACATTGGTCCATTTGGCAGTGAGATACAAACACCTGTACTGGATCGGGTGGCCCAAGAAGGTGTGCTCTTCTCCAACTATTATGTGCTGCCCAATTGCTCACCTACGCGGTCTTCCTTGTTAACGGGAAATGATAACCACGTAGCAGGCTTGGGCATCATGTCGGAAATGGATTATCCGACCCTTCACCGTCAACGTTTACCGGGCTATTCGGGAGCGTTAAGCAAACAAGTAGTTACCATACCGGAACTACTGCGTGGTAACAACTACCACACCTATATGGTTGGTAAGTGGCACTTGGGTGAAGAAGAGGGTGAAAATCCATTCGACCGTGGGTTCGAAGAAACATTTATCCTGGGTACGGGCGGAGGCAGTCACTATCAGGATGGTAAGGCGTTGGCTCCACCTCAGCATATGGAATACTCCAGAAACGGAAAGAACATTGAATTGCCGACTGACTTCTATTCAACGCATAATTACACCGACTCGTTAATCCGGTTTATTGACAAGAACAAAGGGGACAGAAAACCTTTCTTTGGGTATTTGTCGTACACGGCTGTTCATGATCCGCTGCATGCACCACAAGCCTACATTGATAAGTACAAAGGAAAATTTGACTTCGGGTGGGATTCGCTCTATACCCTTCGATTAAATAATCTGAAGGCACTGGGGATTGTTCAACCGGATATCAAGCCCCGGAAAAACCCGGCTATTCCTGCATGGAATTCATTGCCGAAAGAAGTTCAACAACAATTCGCCCGCGATATGGAAGTATATGCGGCCATGGTGGATTACATGGACATGTGCATCGGTAGGGTGTTTGATTATTTGAAACGGGAGGGAATGTATGATAACACCTTGATCATTTTCATGTCAGATAATGGCGCCAACGGAGCGGTTGCTGAGACCTATCCAGGCAATGAGGATGGTCGTTACCTGGCTTCATTCAACAACGCTCTTGATAATCGTGGGTTGCCTGGATCGTACATTGTTCAAGGACCGGGTTGGGCACAGGCTTCTTCGGCTCCGTTCCGTTTTTTTAAGTTGTTTACCAGTGAAGGAGGCATCCGGGCTCCGTTGATCATGAAGATGCCCGGTACCATGAAGCATGCAGGGCAATGGAATAAATCCCTGGTGCATGTAACGGATATCATGCCGACTTTGCTTGAGTTGACTGGTACGCAGTACCCCAGCGAGTATAGTGGTCATAAAATTCATCCGATGATTGGTCAATCCATAACACAAATTTTGCGTGGAGACGTTGAAGAAATTCAAACTGATCGTGGAATAGGATATGAGATGTTTGAGATGAAGGCCTATATTCAAGGAAAATGGAAAATTCTTCGCCTGCCTGTTCCTATGGGTACCGGTGATTGGGAATTGTTTGACCTGGAAAAAGATCCGGGTGAGACAACGGACTTATCAACCCAGCACCCCGATATTAAAAATCGTATGATTGAGGCATGGCAGGAGTATGCCCGTCAGAATGATATATATGACCATCAGGGTCATTATGATTCGCTATACCGTAGAAGCTTTAACTAGCAGATTGTGCATCCACGCTGTTTGTCATGAGAGTTTCCATTTTGGTTTTTATTTTATCTGCAGTGCATGCAACGGTGTGTACCGGTCAGAGCAACCAAACATGGATTGAGTACATGCTCAACTTTCCATTTGCCAACAGTTGGAATGTAGAGTTGGCCAGCACTTATGCTACTGTAATGGAGCAACCTAAATGGCGGTCATTTGATATTCAAGTTACCCCGGAATACTCCATCAGTCAGCACTTCGATTTGATGGGTGCCCTATATTTTGGCGAGACCTTTCAAAATAAATCCATTACTACAATGGAGGTGCGGGAGATGCTTGGCACACGCATTCACTTCACGCCAAACAAACGAATTCTAACCCGACTTCTAATCCGACTTGAACAACGCAACCAACGAGATCAGGAAACAATGGTATGGAGCCATAGCACGCGCTCCCGTCTGCGTGCGGAAACTGTTATTCCGTTGAACAAGCCCACTATGTTTGCCGGAGATAAGCTATGGTATTCCGTGGTGGATGTGGAGGCATTTCTTATAAAGGATCAGGATGTTCAAGAGCGTTTTGCCAACCGTCTTCGCGTCAGGGCGGGCTTAGGTTACCGGGTTAGTTACGCACTAAGGCTTGAATTCATGTACACACTGCAGCAATCTAAAAATACGCTTGATGGTGACTTCTTCACATCCGACAACATCTTCCGGTTTCGAATCAAACAATACCTGAACAAATCGGCACCGCATAAAGACAGGGGAACAGGTAATTAGCTTTATATAATCAATTCGGATGTTTAACATGCCCGGAGTAAACCGGTTTGCAGTTCACCCCGGCTACTGCATTGACAAAATTGATGACCGATCCTAGCAAGGTTTTGGTAATGTTGAGTTTACCCGTATTAAGCGCACTAAATTTTCCAGAGAATTCCTGATCCATTAAACTGCATCCCTCTTTATCCACAACGGCAATCAAAATACCGGGTACTTCCTGATGCAAGAGATCAACATGGCCTTGTATGGCAATCCGATTGAGGGGTGTGGTAAACGCAACATCTTCCGTCCGCAATTGCAGTTGATCAAGGTTCCAACGCGCATATAAAGTGTCAATTCGCGTATGCTGAGTAGTATCTAAGGTGATCGCGGCCAGTGAAATAAAATTGGATCCCTTTGTAACGGCAAGCCCAATGGGGCCCGCTACCAATAAAGCGCCAACATCTGTGAGATTAAAATTCTGACTTTTTTCATATTTTTTCAACGCCTTGTCTATGTCAACCCCGTACATCACTAATGCCTTGCCGGAGATGGCAATTGTGCCCTTCATGTTTTGTTTTAATGCCATCCAATCTTTTCCGGTAGTTGATAGCTGTAACTGGTAATTGATAAGCCCCGACAATAGCTTTTTCGATGTTTGCTCTTTCAAATATGTCCCAAGATCAGCCTGGCTCACATCATAGTTTAATTGGTAAGACAAACCCTGTTGTTCACCTAAGTACAATTGCAATACCCCATGTTCTCGTTTTGATTTTTGGGTCACACACTCGAATTCAATTTGAAGCGTATCCTGCTGGCCACGCAATTGGGTTTTAAGATTTCTAAAGGTAAGCCCGGGTATTGTTAGTTTTTTGATCGTTGCATCTCCGGTAAGGGATTGGAGTCCAATGAGTATTCCGGAATTTTCAGGATGTTTAAAATGCAATGGACTCAGCTTCAATTCAATGGCATCTGCCCGAACTGGTTTTGCATTGGGTGCCTGATAAACAACCCGATCTAGTTTAAGCTGAACGTGTTCAATATTAAACGGGTAAGTAATAATCGAAGATGAAACATGCCCATTTGCGGTAACCCAGTCCATTTCATTTGTCGGATGGTTTTTGCGTGAAGGCTCCAGATCGGTTTGCAACTCGGCAGAAAGCTCACGGATGTAGATCCACGGAAATTGTTTGACTTTTATATCCACATCAAAATTCCACCGGTTACGTGTGGGTACATGTAAGTTGCCTGAAGCATTAACCTCACCAAGCGGAAATTTTGCCTTGATGTTGCTGAGCTTTAAATACAATCCTTCTTGGGTAAGATTCCAGGTGCTCTTGAATTCCAGGTGTTTGATGTCGGGCAATTCTTTTAGTTGTGCCGACATATTGGTAATGTTCAAATCAAGAATGGGTGATTCTCCCTTCCGGTTTAGAACCGGAGTCAGGGCTGCTTCAAAAGTAAACTTCAAATCCCTGACTTCATCTTGTACCTGTGCTTGTTGTAAGGAGTCAGGAATAATATCGTTTGTGTAAAGAATCGGTGCACGCACGTGACCTGTCACCTCAATACCAGACTTACGATCGAGCAAATAGGTAAACAGGTTTTGGTTAAATTCAAGATCGGCTTGTAGTTGATTTTCTCCGTACTGAAAGGAAATGGGTTGAATCCTGGTCTTGCTCTTCTCTGTAAGTATTAAGGCATTTAGTCCGGATACGGTCAGTCCGGTTTTAGTTACCCTAAAAGAAAGGTCATTTAACTCCAGTTCGCTTGAGCGGCTGCTATCCTGACTCGCATCTGCGAGTGTGCGCAAGAGTCCGCTGTATTCCGCTTGAGCAGAAATTTTACCCTTAAGTTCACTTATATAGGTAAGGTTAAAAATCTCATCGTACCCTTCGAGGTTAGTTTTCAGGTTCAGATCATACTGCACGTACGGGTTAACAAAATCAACCATACTGAAATACCCCCGAATGCTACCACCCGGCACCTGACCACGTAGATCACGAAGGATGAGTTTCGCTTGTGATAGATTAGGATTTGAACCAGAAATGAATTGCCCGCTAAACCCAATTTTTTCGAAAGAAATTGGTTTGCCTGGTACTTTCCACGAAAGATCTTTTACTCCAAAATCAAGTTCTGTTTGTGGGTGATCCACCGGGCCAAAGACTTTCCCCCGTAGAAAAATCTGACCATGCTTTAGCAAGTCAGGATTTTGTTTCACGATATCAGGTCGTATGATGCTTTCAAGGAATTCCAGTTCAGTAACCGCAGCATCAACGGTTAATCTCAGGCTATCTCTTTTAAAATCGCATTCGCCCTGAACTACTAATCGGACACCGCTTTGTTTTAACACACTCTCCGAAATGGTTAATGCTCTCGATTTCAGATCATAAGAAGCATTTGCAGTAAATGTACCCCGGCCTGCATCGAATGAGTTGTTCCGAAGTACAATTTGTGTGAGTTCCTGCTTACTGTAAAGCTTAACACTTACCAAATCCTGAGTACGGGTTAAATCAACAGTGATGTGTTGAATAAAAACGACTGTTGAATCCGAATCATAGGGTAGCCAGACAAACTCCAAATTATTTACGTCAAGCAGCTGAAGATCAAATTGAACCGCATGTGGAGATGCGGCAGGAACCGGTTCTGATTTAGGCTTTCCTGTTTTTTTGGGTTGATCTTTCTTTGACACAGGCGCCTGAACTTTTTGTATTTTTTTTTGGGGTGAAGCGAGGGCTTGCACCAAATTCAATTGACCAAGGGAGTCGGATGTAAGTCTTATTCTGGTTTGTGATACCGTAATTTCAGAAATCCGGATTTGTTCACGTAACAAGGGAATTATATCCAGCGAAACAGCTATCTGATCTGCGCTAAGAACAGGCGATTGAAGTAAAGAATCATTGCGGGATTGATAGTACCTGATTTCTTTTAAGGCTACTTCCAGGCTCGGAAAGCTGCCCAGTACATTCAATTCCATTTGACTGATTTCCAAATGCCCGGACTGAGCCTCATTAACATAAGCTTGCAGTTCATGAAGCAGCCAATCGTTCTTTTGTTCAAAAAGAATCCAGATAAAGAGAATGAATGTCAATATAAAAATTATGACACCTGAGGCTCCAAAAAACAGGATGCGTTTAGTACGATTGGAAAGCCGTGAGTTCACCTGATAAAGATACAGGATGAATTAATTGAATTGTAAATCACCATCAAGGTTAAAAAGTTTCTGAAGCCGCCAGATAAAACCCTGCTGATTGGTGGCCGAAACCAAAATCAATGGCCAGGTTGGTGCGCGAATGTTTGTCGATCATAACACGAAGCCCCATTCCATAGCCTGGCTTTACCGAGTCGAACAATTTTTCGCCCAGTACCGGATTTGAGGCGGAGGTTGCATTCACAAACAAGACGCCACCAAGTACATCTGTGCACCTGGAAATAGGGAACCGGTACTCGGTTTCAGCGTACAACAGGTGGTTGCCGCGAAACCGGCCCTGGGCGTAACCGCGCCCACTGCGGCTTCGCTGGTCGTAGGCTGTAGCCGGAAGAATCATAAAGGGTAGATCACCCGGAGGCGAGAAATTACCCATCATCCAGAATGCCAGGATTTGGCGTGGATCTTTTTTCGATACCGGATGAAAGCTTCGGTATTCCATATTAAAGAAGTCAGCATTGTTCTTGCTTCCCAGTATTCTTCGTGATCCTTGCCAGTTTACCATCAAGTAATAGCCCTTGGTGGCATTGATCATGTTATCACGACTGTCGTACACGAAATTGAGCGCAAGCGCAGAAATGTAATAACGGGTTGGGTTGAAGCCATAATACCGACTGTAACCATAATGACTGGTTATTAAGCTGTCGCCCGGGTTTAAACGCAAGCGTTGATCAACAATACTGGAATAAGAATCAAAATTGTAACCGATGCCGAGGTAAATATTTTCCTTTAGTTTCAGCGATGCCGATTGGTTCAGCCTGGCAAAGTTGAAGTTCATGGGTTGTGCCAGCGAGTCGATGGTCGCCTCAACACCAAGCAGATTGTATTGGTAGTCGAGGATGCCGCCAACCGGAGCCCGTGTTCCTAATCCATATGTCGGTTGTGAGAATAGTTGATAACGCCAGTCGCCTGTATAGAAGATTTTATTGTTTTTGGAGTAGATGTTGTTTCGCATGATAAACAGCACCTGGTTTTTGGTGGTGTACTGTGCGCTTCCAGAGACAAGGGAATACAGCGTGCTTTTTCCCGGCATTTTAAACGCATACTGACCGCCCACGCCCACCATAAAGCCAATAGCGGGGTTGGAGCCGATAATCGGAAATAACAGCAAAGAGCCTTCTCCATCATCTTTTTCCTTGGGCGGTTTATTGCGTGCCTCGCGGATTAAATCGGGTAAATCTTTTTGTATGCAAGTGTCAGCGGCTATCGGGTTCTGACTAATCGCAAGTGAAGTGGTTAATAAATTGAGTAACACGAATGCGGTAACCCGCAAAAAATTGGAGGCTGACTTGCCGTGCATATACTGCCTTGATTTCTTATTAAGTAGCAAGGGGAAGTTATAATAAGGGGGTTGTTTAATCATCTAATGTTTGGAGTGACACTTAATTGATTTGAGGCTTGCGAATAAAGATATGTTTTTTTTACATTTGATTTAGTAGCCCAACTAAGGTAGTGAATGTGTCAGAAGTCATGAACTTTAATTCTGTACAAGTGAAATTCCCAACGTATTTGGGCGTAAAAAATGCAATAGTATCATAAACAACCTACAATCATGAGACGGAAGTATTTTTATAGTTCTTTTTCAGGAGTATTGCTCCTGGTAATATTCTTGTTAACAATACAAAACGCAAAGGCCCAGCAGCCTATCCCTACCACCCAGGTTTTACCCGATACGGCACGGATGACCTTCAATCAGATTTCACAGGCACTCGGCTTATTTGTTTACCCCTCGAATAACCAAAATCAACATCAGCAGAAGCGAGATGAGTTTACGTGCTATCAATGGGCCATTGAACAATCGGGTATTGATCCGTTAAATCTCCCGAGAGTGGAAGTACAGCAATCAACCGGGCCTACCGGTGGCGCTGTGCGTGGCGCTGCCCGTGGCGCTGCTGCCGGTGCGGCTATTGGTGCGGTTGCAGGAGATGCTGGCAGGGGTGCAGCCATTGGCGCAACTGCCGGAGCCCTTGGCGGTAGGAGTGCCGGCCGACAAGCACAAGCTCAGCAAAATCAACAGGCGCAGGCCAATGCATCAGCCCAGGAGAGGGCCATGATGGATCGGTTCAGACAAGCTTTTTCTGCATGCATGTCAGGAAGAAATTACACCATCAAATGATGAATGATGAGATGGCCATAGCCATTCGCCTGAATAAAAAAAATGACAATAAATAAAGTATACATCATGAAAAACTTCATACTCCTTACTGTATTGCTCCTGGCCTTTAGTGCCTGCACATCCAACAATGAAAAACTTCAACTTGATAACATAGAAATAGTTAAACGATATGTATCCGCAGTAGAAAATCTTGATTACGAGGCAATGGGTGCTTTGCTGGCTGATGATTACCTGGGTGTTGGCCCTTCTTATGGTGATTCGATCAGGAGGGATGAAGCCATTGCCAACTGGAAATGGACTGTTGACAACCTATATGAGAAGATTACTTATAACCGCCAGCGCTTCGCTGCAGTGACCATACCCGATGGAGATAACAAAGGGGAGTGGGTTGCCAACTGGGCCGACTTGACTGTTGTATTTAAAGATGGTCGATCAGTAACCATTTTGACTAATTCAAATTACCGGATTGAAAGCGGAAAGATCAAAAACAGTCTTACGTTTTACAATGAAGCGGATGTTCAACGACAGTTGGGTTTTGTGATGGTGCCTGAAGAACTTCTTGAATAACGCTTTATATCTTACTCGACAATCAGCGTAATTCATATTACCAATTCCACCGGTTGAACCAGAGTCAAGACTTTTTAAGTTTTTGTCCGGTTTATGTTTTGTATATCTTATTTCTTCTTATTACCGCCTCTACCAAAGTGGTAGCCTACCTGGATCTGATATCGATAGCCGTATGCCCAAGTATCCATTTTTCCATTTGACGTCACTTCTCCAGTCTCGACCAATTCTTTGAATCCGGGAAATCGATCTATCAGGGCATCAATTAGCTGGCCGGCAATCTCATCCGGAACAATTGTAAAATTTCCATCAATTCCGATTTTAGCTTCATAGTGGGAAACCGAGGGACCAATAAAAACAAGATCGATTGTCCAGCGGTTATTTAGTACAAACTGGTAGCCAAGTTGTACCCCGATGTTTCCAACATTCAAATCCATGGCAATCGACCCATTCTCAGGTGTTCCGTTATTATTCACTTCAATGTTGTGATCATTGCTGAACGTATGGTAAGTGAAATACGGACCTACGTACACTCCGCGTGGTGCCAAATACTTGTTTTCCTTTTTCAGATAAAACCGATAATCACCGCCAACTCGAAATCCTGAAGAATTAGCTTCTGATGTGACCAATATGTTTTGTCCGAATCTTGTAAAGGGTTGAAATTGTTGGAACCCTGCTGTAACTACAAATGATTGATTGGGCTTTGTAACACGTTCATAGGCAAGAACAATCGCATTCTTGTACCATAGGTGCGATGTGAGGTCTAGTTTAATGATATTTTTTCTTGAACTTTCGTGTTCTTGTTGGGCTAGCAAGTTAGCCGGAATAATGAGCAGCAACAATGGAATGAGGTGGCGCATGTTGGTTATAGAGTCAATAGTTCAAAAGATCATTTGATGAGTGCTCCATAAATCAAAAGCAATATAAGAACAAGAATGACGTATGCCTGAAGCAAGGCAAGGGTGAAGTACTTTTGTTCTGCATAGTGTTTAAGCAGGGTTATCGTTCGGTAATGACGGATGATGGCTAGTAATAAGCCAACCAGACCGGTAAGTAACATAACCATGCCTATTGATCGTGGTGATATAAAATCAAGCATCGGTGAATGATCCTGCTGCAAAGCCTGTACTTCAAGGAATTTAAACAAGGCAAAGCCAAAAGTCATCAATGTGGTGGCTGTCCTTGTTGCGGCCAGCAGGGTTCTTTCTTGCGATAAAATAGTCCTGTCGATGGTAAGTTGCTTGCGACCCGGGCCTTTCTTCTCTTTTTTTTCTTTCCTGTCAGATTGTTGTTCGGTTGGGGTGGCTAGAGGTTCTTGTTGTGTATCCATGGGCAAAGCAAGTGTGTTGTAGTAGGTCGGTTTGAAATTTCAGACATCATCTTATACAAAGTAAGTGTTTTTTAGGGTACGGCTACCACCCTCCACCCAAAGCCTTGTACAAACGCACGGTCGATTTTAACTGGTTTTCCAACGCCACTGACTTCTCAAACTGTGAATTGTAATATTCGCGTTCTGCATCAAGTACCTGCAGGAAAGAAGTGTAACCGTTATCATACAATGCCTTGGACAGCATGAGTGAACGACCTGTTGCATTCTCCTGGGTTTGTCGCGCGTTGAACTCATTGGTATAGGTGCGGATTTCTGCGAGTGATGTTTCCACTTCAGCAAAGGCAACCAATATCGTGCGCTCATACTGATAAGCAAACTGTTGCGCCTTGGCGCGCTCAGCGTCTACTCTCCGCTTATTCTGGTTAAAACGGAAAATAGGCCCGGTTAACTGACCGGTTATCGAACCCAGAACAGCATCGCTGTTTAAAAGATTGGAAATATCCGGGCTGGCTACACCAAAAAAGGCAGCTAGGTTCAGCGAAGGAAAGCGCAGCGCCACAGCAATACCGACACGTTCAGTCTGAGCAATTAATTGCTGCTCAGATGAGCGTACATCGGGTCTGCGTTCCAGCAATTCAGAAGGTAATCCGCTAGGAATATCAAGGGGCAGTGTCTGTTGGTTGTTTTGAAGGCCGCGAACAATGGGAGAGTAGGGTTGACCTAATAAAATATTGATGGCATTTTCAACAAGGATAATTGCACGTTCAAGGCTGTAGGTTTGCGCGAGTGCGGCTGCCGCAAGTTGTTCGGCTTGCAACTTATCCAACTCCGAGGTTTCTCCTTTTTCAAAACGCAAGGTGATGATGTGCAAATATTCTTTTCGTGTGTCATAGGTTCTGCGTGTAATCTCCAGGCGTTCGTCTAATCCACGCAACTGAAAATAAAGTTCGGCAACCTGTGCCACTACGCTGATGTAAATCGATTTTCGGGTTTCATCCGTTGCTACAAGGTCAGCGTATGCAGCCCGGTTGGCATGACGCAACTTACCCCACAGGTCGATTTCCCAGGAAACATTCCCTAATAAGGCCATCGAATTTTGTGGAAAAGCAATCCCTGCCTGTTCCGAGATATTTCGGAAATCAGAAGCGCGGCCACGGGCAGAGTAATCCAGGAATGGAAACATATTGGCTTGGTTGTAACCAAGAATGGCCTTGGCTTCATCTACACGCGCAATGGCTGTGCGAACATCCAGGTTGGAATCAACAGCAACGCGAATCAGTTTTTGAAGCATCGTATCCTGGTAAACATCCCACCACTTTATGTTGGTGATGGAATCGGTTTTGGTTGTGGCCTGCGCATAGGCTTCGTTTTTCTTTACTTCCGGTCTGGAATATTTTGGGCCTACAGCACATCCTGCAAGAACCAGTACGATGAACCCGGTGATGAATTTACTTTTCATATTAATGAGCCGGTTCAGAAGGTGAAACATTGGAGTTCGATGAATTACCTGTGGGGGTTGTTTTCTTCGCCCCGATGCTTTCAATCAACACGAACAAGCCGGGCACAACAATTACCCCAATGATGGTGGCGATTAGTGTTCCGCTGAAAACGGCCATGCCCATTACTTTACGTGCTTCCGCACCGGCACCCGATGCAGTAAGCAATGGAACTACACCCAGCATGAAGGCGAATGATGTCATCAGGATGGGACGGAGGCGAAGCTTGGCCGCTTCCAATGCTGCTTCAAAAAGTGGTTTTCCTTGTTCCTCATGTAGCATCTTGGCAAACTCTACAATCAGAATTGCATTCTTCGCAGTAAGACCAATTAGCATGACAAGTCCGATTTGGGCAAATACATTATTAACATAACTCGGACTCCACAATCCGCCAACCCACAGGCCCAAGAAAGCGCCAAAAATAGCGGCAGGTACACCCAGTAAAACCGAGAACGGAAGTTTCCAGCTTTCATATTGGGCAGCCAAAATCAGGAACACAAAGATCAAGGCCATAAGAAACATTGTTCCACCGGTACCCTCTGCTGCTTTCTCCTGATAACTCATGTTACTCCAGGCAATGCCGAGTTCTTTTGGCAAGCCTGCCGCCACTTCTTCAAGTGCATTCAGTGCATCTGCAGAGCTGTAGCCTTCAGCCGGTGCTCCCGAAATTTCGGCAGCACGATACATGTTGAAGCGGTTGGTATAGGAAGGTCCTGTAATATCTTCTACCGTGGCCAGCGTATTTAGCGGAACGATTTCTCCTGACTTACTGCGTACATAGTAGCGTGCAAGATCATCCGGACTGAGCCGGTCTTCTGCTTCGGCCTGAACAAAAACCTTGTACTGCCTTCCGAACCGGTTGAAGTCATTGATATAACTGCTGCCAAGATATGTTGAAATAGTACTGGTGATTTCATTCTGATCGACACCAAGTTTCTCTGCTTTATCGTAGTCGATAACAATTTGTTTTTGGGGCACATTCGATCGGTACAATGTGAATGCGTTCGCGATCTCTGGTCGTTTCTTAACCTCGGCAACAAAGTTACGCGCCTGCTCATCCAAAAACTGAGGTGTGTTACCGGAACGATCAAGGAGTTGCAACGTAAAACCGGCAGAAGTACCCAGACCTTCTATCGGAGGAGGGCCAAAGGCAATGGCGGTAGCATCGGAAATCGTACTCCGGAAGGCCTGGTTTGTCTGCTGAATTAATTGCTTTGCTGTTTTCTCCCGCTCGTCCCAGGGCTCTAAGGAAATAAATACAAAGGCGTTGTTGGTAGCATAGGATTGTGTGAGCATGCTATACCCAACTACCATGGTGGAGTAAGCAACTCCCTCAGTATTGTTAATAATATTCTCAATTTTTCTCGCCACTTCATCGGTGCGTTCCAATGACGCAGCATCCGGAAGCTGAATATTTACTAAGTAGTAGCCTTCATCTTCTTCCGGCACAAAACCGCCAGGAATGTTTTTACCTAAGATTCCGGTTACACCAAGCACTACCCCAATAATAATAATGGAGCGAACAGATTTCTTTGCAACGATGCCGGCAACGCCTGTATACCCTAAGGTGAATTTATCAAACATACGGTTGAAGGCATCGAAAAATCGTTGCAGCAATCCCGTTGATTTTTTCTTTGGCTTTAACAGAATTGCACTCAGTGCAGGGCTTAACGTTAAAGCATTGAATGCAGAAAACAATACGGAGATAGCAATGGTAATGGCAAACTGCTGATACAATCTTCCGGTAATGCCTCCTGCAAAAGCAACAGGCACAAACACCGCAGCAAGAATTAACGCAATGGCTATTACTGGTCCACCTACTTCCTTCATGGCCTTCTTCGTGGCTTCTTTCGGATTCATGCCATGTTCAATGTTATGCATTACTGCTTCTACCACCACAATGGCATCATCAACTACAAGACCAATCGCCAATACTAATCCTAACAAGGACAATACATTTACAGAGAAACCCAGCAAAGGAAAAATGATAAATGTTCCTATCAGGGAAACGGGTACCGTTAATAATGGGATAAGCGTAGCGCGCCAGTCTTGTAAAAAGAGAAACACAACCAGAATAACGAGCACCACAGCTTCAAAAAGTGTATGAATAATTTCTTCGATACCAACAGAAACCGCCCGGGTAGTATTTAATGAAATATCATAGTTTAAGTCCTCGGGAAAAAGAGTTTTTAAATCCGTCATAGCATTCTCCACACTGGCGGCAACGTCCAACGCGTTTGAACCAGGCATTTGAAAGACCACAATCGAGGCTGCCGGCTTTTTATTAAGGCGACTAAAGGAGTTGTAATTTTCTATGCCCAATTCCAGCCGGGCAATGTCTTTCAGGCGAACAATGGAGCCCTTCTCATCGGATTTCACAATGATGTTACCAAATTCTTCCTCTGTTATGAGACGTTCTTGCAACAATACACTGTATGTATACTCTACGCCTTTAGGCGCGGGCGCGGCACCAAATTTTCCACCGGGAGCAATGGCGTTTTGCTTTTTCACAGCATTCATCACATCGGTCACGGTAAGGTTAAGCTTGGTTAGCTGATCAGGACTTAACCAGATGCGCATGGAATAATCCGCCCCGCCAAACAAGGTAACATCGCCCACACCTTTCAAACGCTTCAACTGATCAACAATGTTTATGTTGGCGTAGTTGTTCAGAAATACTCCATCATAGGTTTCATTGGGTGACGACAGTGATACCAGCATCATGGGAAATACCAATGATTTTTTTGTGGTCACACCAAACGCTTTTACCTCATTGGGCATTTTAGCGCTGGCCTGCGACACTCGGTTTTGTGTAAGCATGTTCGAATTGTCGAGATCGACACCAACCTCAAAGGAAACCTGCAACGTAAGCGATCCATCAGCAGCATTGATGGATTTCATGTAAAGCATGTTTTCTACGCCATTCACCTGCTGCTCAATAGGTGTGGCCACGGCCTGTTCAACGTTTACCGCATTGGCTCCATTAAACAATGTAGTCACCTGAATCATGGGGGGGGTGATTTCAGGATATTTAGAGATGGGAATACTCCGTAAGGTAATTAACCCCATAATCACCATCAGGATGGAAATCACCATCGCAACAATGGGCCTTCGTATAAAAAATTCACTCATAAGATTCTGAGAAGTTCAGTTATTGAGATTATTGTTGCGTTGCTTCAGGCCATTTCTGCTCGATGACTTCAATTTTTGTGCTCGGTGTAAGACTTGCCGTGCCCACAATGGCTACACGGTCACCGGCTTTGAGTCCTTTTTTGATGATCCATCCATCACCGGCTTTGGGTCCCGGCTCAACCGATATTGCTTTGAGTGTACTGGAATCGGTAACCATGTATACTTGCGACAAGTGCTGCAACTGAAATACTGCACGTTGGGGGATCATCACCGCATCGGTAACGGTACTTAACAATATTCGAGTCTTAACAAACAAGCCTGGCCGTAGCAATCCTTTGGGATTCGGGAAGGAGGCTTCAATGGTAAGTGTTCCGGTTTTAGGATCGATCTCACGATCGGCAAAGTTGATCTCTCCTTTCTCTGGAAAGATGGATCCATCTGCCAGGACGAGTTGAACATTCTTTCTCGCGGATGACAACTCTTCCTGAGTCATCTTAGCAATACGTAAGTATTCGCGCTCGCTGATCTGAAAGCGTACACGTACGCCATCAACACTGGAGATTGTTGTTAGCACAGAAGTACCGCCCACCCGACTTACAAAATCGCCAACCCGTACATTCGATATGCCCACAATTCCATCAAACGGTGCATACACCCGCGTATAACCAAGCTCCACCTTTGCATTTTGAAGTGAGGCTTCTGTGGCACTTACATGCGCCTTTGCGGCCTCATAGGAAGCGACTGCATTATCAAGGTCTTTTTGGCTCAAGGCATTCAATTCAGTCAATGGACGTACCCGGTTGAGTTCATTTTCCGATCGTACCAATTCTGTTTTGGCACGCGTCAACTCACTGGCCTGTCGGTCTACCCGGTTCTTGTATTCAATGTCATCAATAACATATAGTAGGGCACCTTTTTTCACGGCCGATCCTTCTTTAAAATTCATGGAGGTTATCCAGCCTTCTACGCGGGATCGTATGTCCACATCGGCTTGACCGTAGACCTGTGCTACAAAATCTTCATAGAGTGGAACATCGCTTTGAACCGCCTTGACCACATTTACTTGAACGGGAGGCATAACGACCTCCGCCTTTTGGGAGCAGCTGAAAACTACAAAGGAGAAAATCCAGCCTGCTGGCAGTACTTTCTTAAGCAGGGTTAAATGCATAGCGAAATCTTGATTTGAGGGAGAAAGTTAGTGAGTTTGACAGCAAATAAAACAGGCTTTACCTATTATATAAAGAATTTGACTTTTATCACGTACCTAAGTATGGCAGGGATCAATTAAGTAGATTTTGCCTACCAAATGAGGGATACGATAAAACGAGGCTGAAAAGTTTGTATCCTTTGCCTTTATGGAATGAAAAATGATTTATCTTAGCCAGACTAAATTCTACGAACATGAAACTATTACTTACTTTATTTATCAGCATTTTATCAATAAGTGCATTTGCTCAGGCAAAGCAGCCAACCCCAGCACCCAGCCAGGATTGCTTTCGCGATTGGTTTTCCTTGTTTAATGAAAGGGGAGCAAACCCGGTAGCCGATGGGACCCATGACGTGATCATTACGCTAAGACATGGCAGCTATTCCGAATGTTTTATGGGTCGTATTGCCGTTAGCGGTGGCAAACTAACTGGGAAGCTTGAGGTTCAAAAGGTTGATGGAAGTTATCAAGAATTTGATAAGAAGGTAAGTTTTGCATTTCAGAATGCAGAAGGAACTTTAAAAGAAGAAATGCGGGAAGTATCCAACGGTATGAGTGCTTCGGCTTCATTAACGGATGGCGAATTGATTCGACTATTCTTTTACAAATCACTGGCCGATAAACCAAAAGCAAATAAGAAAGCTCCGGCACCATCAGCATTGATCAAGAACTAAAAGCATTAAGCAAGAGTTATAAGGCCGCCTTAACTGGTGGCCTTTTTTTTACTGTGCTGCCAAGGCTTTGATTTCGTCTTCAAATTCGATGAAGCGATTGAGGTAAATATTTTCCAGCTTAATGTTTGAAACAAATGCTGAATAGGCGAGTAGTGCGGAAAGCCTTCTCAGATCGGATGCCCATGTAGGCATATAAGCCGGTGGCTTTAACCAACCACTATCAAAGTGTTCTTGAAGCTGAATGGCATCACCCATGGTCAGTCGGCCGGCAAAAAGATTTCGCACCAGGTTGGGTTTATTATCCCGGATGGCTAGCCTTAGAAAGGTATGCACCTCAAACAACCCTTGCAGGTATACAGCATCTTTGGTAAATACTATTTTATCTTTTACTGAACCACCCCTGAAAATGCGCTGAGCCGATCGAACGGACTCAATTTCTGATTGACCTGCATCAAGAAAAAATTTAAACAGATCAATGAAGTCAGCGCCATCCAGCGCCATCTTCACAGCAATTACCCGCAGGGCAATTCTTCGCAATCGGTTAAGGTCAATGGCATTGGTTACTAACTCGGCCATTACTGCTATGCCTTCCTGTGTGCGGGTGGTGCGCGGTGCACCAAGGCCAAGCGATTTCAGATTTTCCTGTTTCTTTCCGTTCAATTGGGTGGCAGTATGAACATAAGCCTCATGATACAAAAGTTGATCTTTATCCAGTTGAGAGAAAACTGTACTGCCGCGTACGCGTATACGGGTAGCTCCTGCCAATGCTTTTGATGCCATGTTATTGTCGATGATCACTTCCACTACATCGCGATCAAAAAATTCATCAACTTCTGATTTCAACCATCCTGCAAAATCTTTAGCAGAAATATCAAACTCTGTTTGTTGCATGTGATGGTTACCCAGCAAGTCATCAGTCACCTTCAAAAAGAAGTTAGCGGCATCAATGGCCGTTACCCCCTGTGTTTTGTAAACCATATCCGGGCGTCCATAAATTTTGGTGGAGTACCGGGTAAATTCCGTTGTGCCAATGCCGCGAAGCATACGACCGGCATTGGCATAGCTCCCGGCCGTTTCGGAAATAAATTTTTCAACCGGATTTTCAATATCGCACTGACGGGAAATGGAATCTAATATTTCGATGTTGGCCATTACATCGGGTATGGCTAGGGAAATGGTTGGAAGTTCAGGTTTTCCTTTCGTCCAACTCAGTAAAAACTTTTCCTCGGCATCAACTGGCCATGCCAGCGCATTGAGCACTTTAATTTTTCGCGAAGCCTTTATGAGGGCATCATCGAGCTTTTGAATTTTTTGTTGATTCATATCAGGGAAGAATTTTCAGGGCGATATAAAATTAGTACATTAAACTGGACGTGGACTATATATATTCCTGTTAAATAAAGTTGTCTTACATATATTAGCCTGCCTTTTCCCTAATTCCTAACCCCAAGAACTTGGCAAACCCCCGATAATGGTTATTGAACTGAGGCAACGTTTTCGACTATCTTTTTTGTTGGTGGTTTTGGTAGCAACTGCCGTCATTGCACCATAATCAACCACAGCCATTGAACCGAAATGGAGGGTTAGCATAGATGCCAACAATGAGATCTTCTCTGATGAGTACATTTTCTTGCCGATTTTGAGAGCTGATATGAACAGGTTACATCTTGAAGCGCTATAATTTTATAGGTGGCAATGCGGTTGAGTATTTAATTACCGCTATGATAGGAGGTGTTGTGGGCCGTTCAAATGGCGTTGCCCCGGGGTTACTTTTAAATTTTAAATTAAACAAGGCCGGACTTTACAGTGAGGTGGAATATCTTCTGGATGTCGATTCAAGAGCGAACAATTTCTTCTACTCATGGACAGACTTAACCTGGTCACTCAATGACCGGCTGTGGATTGGACTAAGCGCACAACGCACCCGCTTATACGAAACCAGCCATGACGTTCAACGTGGTTTGCTGATTCGGGGTGGGCTGAAGAAATGGCAATTTACGGGCTATGTATATAACCTGGGTTTTGATGATCCGTTTGTGATTCTTACGCTCTCGGTTTCATTTTGATAGTTAGTTATTTTTTTTGGCGCACTTCACTTTAAATTGCCCATTATGCTTTTGATTCAGCTACAACTTTTTCGGCATACAACCACCCGAATTTACGAAGCTGCAGGTAATTCATTTTACCTTTCAAACCAAGCCGTTCGACCAGGTCATTCAACGCGGCACAAAAAACAGGATAGGTGTTTAACTTATCCGGATCCAGTTTCAGGCCGAATCGTTGTATGTAGTTGCAATAAAAATCAAAATGCTGCTCGCTGTAGATCGGATACACATCCGGTCTGTGAAAATTACAGTAGGCAGAGGCGAAGTGTAAAAGGTTTAGCTTCGGGTCGTTGTTGAGGTGTGCAATATCCTCAACCAATGTTAGATCACCTTTTTTCAGACGATCATCAATTTTGAGCGTCAACAGGTGTTCGATCATGTCATTCGGGCTTACATGAAGGCGGAACTCCTCATCGTTAATAGAACTTACTTTCATTCGTATTGAGTCTTCCGTGTCATTTGAAGGATTCGAGGCAAACAGGTCAAGGTTCTTTTTGTCGTTGATGAAATACATCTCCTGATCAACGAAAAGACTAAGGTATTTTTTGAGTATTTCTTCGAATTTATTCATGGGTAATGGATTTAATCGGTTTGTGGGGCTATGACTTAATCAAATATAAACTGCTATTTCGGCTGATCAATATGATATTTATCATTTGCTAACTTCGGTCAAGATTGTACAGGCATTCCGGTAAGAACCGTCACTAAACAGAATAAAAAGTTGACAGTAAGTTGCCGGATAAGGGGTTAAAATATTCCCGTATTCCTGATTTATATCATTACGATTAAATTAAATTGATATAATATTGCTAATGCTTTCGTACCTGAAATGGGTAGCAGGGAGTTTGAAGGCAATGGATTTAGCTGCCAAACAAGCTAGTTTAGCTAAGCAAATTCATTATGATTCTATTGCAATTAGCGGTTCTATTGGCCTGCATCTTCATCGGTGCCCGTATGTCGGGTATTGGGCTGGGGGTAATGGGCATGATTGGTCTGCTTATTTTCATGTTCGCCTTTGGTCTGCAACCCGCTGATCCCCCACTCGAAGTGATGCTGATTATTTTGAGTGTGGTTACAGCAGCGGCTGCGTTGCAAGCAGCCGGTGGTATGGACTACCTGGTAGGTGTTGCCGGAAGAATTCTCCGCAATAATCCGAAGCAAATAACCTTTTTAGGTCCACTGATTACGTATGCTTTTGTACTCTTTGCCGGCACGGCCCACATCTCGTATTCCATCATGCCCATCATTGCAGAAGTTGCAATCAAAAACCGCATTCGTCCAGAGCGGGCCATGAGCATGAGTGTAACCGCTGCGCACATGGCCATTACGGCTAGTCCGGTGTCAGCGGCTGCTGCCGCATTGCTAACGGTGCTGGGTGCGAGTGGTATCGGCCTGGGTGATATACTCATGATTTGCATACCCTCAACGTTAGTCGGGGTTATAGCGGGTATACTTTTCGTTTGGAAACGCGGCAAAGAACTGAGTGAAGATCCGGAGTTTCAGGAACGCATGAAAGACCCCACGTTTGCCAAAAACCTGGAAGGAACGGAGAAGAAGGAAGAGCAGACACTTGCCCCTGGGGCAATCAAGTCAGTAGTTATTTTCGGGTTAGCCGTAGTGGCAGTAGTGGTGCTGGGTTCTTTTCCGGAGTTATTGCCGGAGTTTGGACACAAGGAGGGATTTTCTCCTGGCTTTGCGGTTAATGAAGCCGGTCATGTACTGATGCCATCTATGATTATGATGATCATGTTGGGTGCTACCGGTTTAATCATTTTGTTTGCCAAGACCACAGCAGCAAAAGTTACCAAGGCCAGTTTGTTTGCTTCTGCTGGTCAGGCCACCATTGCCGTGTTTGGTGTGGTGTGGATGAGCGGCACATTCATGAACAACAACTTTGACGTGATCCAGGCAACACTGGGTGATATTGTGACTTCCTATCCATGGCTATTTGCAATAGCACTTTTCGCGTTGAGCATGCTGCTCTACAGTCAGGCATCCACGGCAAAAGCGTTAATGCCCTTAGGATTATCGTTAGGATTACCTCCGGCTTATTTGATTGGCTTGTTTCCTGCCTGCAACGGGCACTTCTTTATTCCCGGCTATCCAACGTTGTTAACGGCTATTCAATTTGATCGTACGGGTACAACCCGTATTGGTAAATATGTGTTGAATCACAGTTTTATGCTTCCCGGCCTTGTTACCACAGCGGTATCTGTGGTGGCAGGTATACTGCTACAATCCATTCTATTGTAAGACTTTAAACCAGACAAACTATACTCAAATCAACAAAAACTAAAAAAAGTCCACATCATGAAAAAACTCGTTTCAATTTTATCATTACTGATCCTGGTGATCCAGGTTCAGTGCCAGCCTAAGACTCAACCCCAGCCTCAGGATAAATTACCAAGGGTAATCATTTTAGCAACAGGCGGAACCATAGCAGGCGCTGGAGCCGCTTCAGACCGGGCAGGCTACACGGCCGGAAAAATTCCAATTGACGATTTGATTGGTACCATCCCTACCGTCAAGAAAATCGCCAACATTTCAGGTGAGCAGATTGCTTCAGTGGGCAGCCAGGACATGACTGTTGAAATCTGGAAAAAACTGGCGATCCGCGCCAATGAAATTTTTGCAAAAAACGAAGCTGATGCCATTGTGGTAACCCACGGCACCGACACGCAGGAAGAGACTGCTTATTTTCTTGATTTGGTTATTCCATCAGACAAACCCGTTGTACTCACCGGATCAATGCGTCCGGCAACCGCAATCAGTGCCGATGGTCCAAAGAATTTGTATGACGCCATTACCGTTGCTGTTCATCCTGAAACCAAAGGCAGAGGTGTTTTGGTGAGTTTCAACGAAGGCATTTTCGATGCACGCGAAGTGATGAAGATGAGCACCACAAAAACGAATGCTTTCGATGCTCCCAACACGGGCGCTATTGGCCAGGCTTACGATGGAAGAGTAGAATATTATTCAAATGCGGTACGTGAGGTAAATCCTCCCAAACCCATTGTATTAAAAGCTGATACGAAATTGCCGCGCGTGGATATTGTGTACATGTATGCCGATGCACCGGCCGATCAGATTGATTTTTTGATCAGCAAGAAAGTTGATGGTATTGTCATTGCCGGTGTGGGTAATGGCAACTTCAATAAAGCCTATATGGATGCCGTAAAGCGTGCAGTAGCTGCAGGTATAATAGTTTGCCGTGCCAGCCGCGCGCCTTCCGGAAGAGTAGTGCTTCATGATGAAATCAATGATGAGGAACTGGGCACTATTGTTTCTGATGACCTGACTCCACAAAAGGCAAGAGTGTTGTTAATGCTTGCACTGACGAGGACAAAAGATAAGAAACAGCTTCAGGAAATTTTCTTCACCTACTAGCAAATCGTTGATGGTTGTTGGTTGTTCGTTATTCGTTCTTTGAAAAACACTGGAGCGAGTAACGAACAACGAGTAACGAACAACTAAATACTACTAAAATGAATAAGATAAAGATAAGTTTAGTTCTGTTGCTACTGATGGCTTTTAGCCTTCAGTATGCAGAAGCACAAAAAAAGAAACCGGCTGAACAGACGCCACAATTCCGTACGGAGAAAGATTTGTTGGGCGAAAAGCAAATTCCGTATGATGCATACTATGGCGTACAAACCCTCCGCGCATTGGAGAATTTTCCCATTAGCGGAGTAAAAACCAATTTCTATCCAGATTATGTTAAGGCGTATGCCATTGTAAAACTGGCTGCTGCACGTGCCAATACGGAAGTAGGAAGAATGAAGCCTGAAAGAATGGCTGCCATTGAGAAAGCCTGCCAGGCGGTGATGGATGGAAAATATCACGACCAGTTTCTAACCGATCTGTATCAGGGCGGTGCCGGAACTTCAGCCAATATGAATGCCAATGAGGTGTTGGCAAACATTGCGTTGGAGATGATGGGCAAGAAAAAAGGTGAATATCAATTCATCGAACCCCATGATGATTTAAACATGGGACAATCCACCAACGATGTGTATCCTACCGCTATTCACATTGCCTTGATCTTGCATAATGATAAAGTTGTGAAAGAGGCAGAATTGCTGGCACAAGCCTTTCATAAAAAAGGAGAGGAATTCAAACACCTGGTGAAGATGGGCCGTACCGAAGGACAGGATGCCGTGCCAATGACCCTGGGACAGGAGTTTCACGCTTTTGGTGCACAGATTGATGCCGCCATTGAAGCACTCCGGAAAAGTGAAACCTACTTATACGAAATAAATATGGGTGCAACGGCCATCGGCACAGGGCTTACGGCTTCACCCGGTTATGCTGAGAAGTGCGTGGCACAGATCGCAAAAATTACGGGTAAACCTTTTGTAGAGCCTAAAGACCTGATTGCCGCTACCAGCAGCATGCAAGGGTTTGTGATGTTTTCATCGGCTTATAAAAATCTCGCAGTCACACTTTCCAAGATCAGCAGCGATCTGATTTTCCTGGCGACTGGTCCGCGTAATGGAATTTTTGAAATCAATTTACCTGCGTTGCAACCAGGATCATCCATCATGCCGGGCAAGGTAAATCCAGTAATGCCCGAAGTGATGAACCAGGTATGTTACAAAGTGATGGGTAACGATGTTACCGTAACCATCGCCTCACGTGATGGTCTGCTACAGTTAAATGCCTATGAGCCGGTGGTGGCTACAGCCATCATGGAATCACAGGCATTGTTTTACAAAGTAATGCCGTTGTTCCGTACCCAGTGTATTGACGGTGTCACCGCAAATGAAGCTGTCTTGAAACGTAACATCGAGACCACGGTAGGTATTGTAACCGCGTTGAATCCTGTGCTGGGGTATGAGAAAACCACCGAGCTGGCCAAGGAAGCATTGCAAAGCGGCAAGGGCATTCTTCAATTGATACGCGAGAAAAAAATACTGACGGAAGATCAGATCAAACAGCTTCTTGATCCGGTTACACTTACCGGGCAGAAACAGTAATGTAATAATGATACGATTATGAAGTCACTGAAAATAATAATAGGTATCATGGTTTTTCTGCTGCTACCCGCCATGGTGTTGGCGCAGAAACAGGAGCGGCAGGTAGGTGATACCACCTTTTACAGAACATTGATACCCGAGGCAAAGCAAGGGCTGCTCAAAAATATGAGCATGATTGCCAACATGAACTTTGCATTTCGCAACGAGTTTATCGATGGTGAGTATGATCAGTCGCGTTTCCGGAACGAGCAATTTCGGCTGGAGTTTCGTGGGAATGTTACCGATAAAGTGTTCTTCCGTTTTCGCGATCGGTATACCAGGGCACAAACCTCGGAATCCATCGATAATCTCAGCCGCTCGGTGGATATGGCTTATATCCGGGTGAATGTCACCGATACGTGGAGCATTTCTGCCGGTAAAATGTGTGCCGACTGGGGTGCCTGGGAATTTGACTGGAACCCGATTGATATCTATGAGTATTCTGATATAGTAGAATATGCCGATAACTTTCTCACCGGGGTAGGTTTTACCTTCACGCCCAGCAACAAAAACCAATGGACATTTCAGGTTTTGGATTCCCGTACAAAAACCTTTTATGAGTTGTACGGTACTCAGCCCAACTACACGGAGTCGAAAGCACCGCTGGCTTTTGTGGCGAACTGGCGTGGAAGATTACTGGATGGAAAGATTAACACCATTTGGTCTTACTCGTTGTTTAATGAAGCACAGGATTTGAATGGCAACAGCGCCAACATGAACTACATTGCGCTGGGTAACGAGTTTAATGTTACCAGTAAGTTCCGGCTTATTTATGATTTCAAGTGGAGTGATGAAGAACTGGATCGTACCGGTATTGTGAGTGAGACCATTCCCAATGATCTCTTTGCCTATGCAGTGACCAATACACTGTACATTGGTCACTGGGTGAACCTTCGGTATGTGGTGACACCTAAAGTACACCTGACCATGGTGGCCATGCTGGACATCGCCAACTGGAAGAACAGTTTCAATGATCCGAACAACACAACCGGTGAAGAACACATCCGGAATGCCTGGGGATTTATTCCTGCTGTGGAATATTATCCATGGGAAAACCTCAATATGAAGTTTTTTGCCAACTGGGTAGGCAGGCGTTATGATTACTCGGATTATGCAAAGAGCAGTCTTGGAGCTGTTGACTATACCACCGGAAGATTTACCATCGGGTTCATCTCACCGCTGGGAATATTTTAACGGATAAATCTATTCATGAAAGCCGAAAGCGAATGAATACAGGATTTGCTTTCGGTTTTTTTGATTCGCAACACTGCATTTTACCCCGACTCATTAAGATTGTAGAACTTATGAAAAATTTCATCACGTTAATGTTTATGCTGATCGCTTTACTGGCCTTTGGCCAGAAGAAGAAAGATAAAAATCAGCCGCCCCAGGATTACCAGGCAACGATCGATACGCTTACCAAGACCAATGAATCTCTGCTGCTTGCCAATAAAGAGCTGACAGCAAAATTGGATTCACTTTCCAAAGAAGCAGGAAAGTACTATGCTTTGTATGCGGTAATCAGAGACAAAGTAGTCATGAAGGAATTTGATCCCGCACGAATGTCTTCCATCATTGATTCACTGAAAGCCGGGCGGGATTCCCTGACGCTGAAAGCGGCCTCGGCAGTTATTACGGAGGAATCCGTACCCAAGACGGCCACTCCGCTGGAACTTAACCCGGTGACCCAGGTAACCTTTATCGACAGTGAGTTTGTGGAGTTTACATTCCGGAACGGACAGAAAGAAAAATGCTATTATGTAACCGAAGGCTTCAGCCCCACAAAATCGTACTATATCGATTTTAAAGGCACGAAACTGGATATCCGCATGTATGTTATGTACACCTTGATGGGGCCGAGGGTTTCCTTTGAAGTGCCCAGTGTTCAGGGACTTTATTACTATGGTCAAATGACCCAGTAGCAAACTCACAGACAGTGCGTGAAATAAACGGATTGCTGTGCAGAGGGATTATGTGATGCATTGTCAATGAAACAGGTTGTACTTGTCATGATACTGATATCATTCAGCCGGTTGATTGGGTTGTCCCAGCAGGATCAGCAATTGTGGCTGGATTACCAGCTATCCTATCCTTTTGGCGGCCGTTATCTGCTGGAGAACACCACCACGTATTCAACCTTGTTAAATCCTGAGAATAAATGGAGAAGTATTAGCATGAGTCCGACTTTTGAGATGTCGCTGGTTCGGTGGCTGGATCTTTTAAGTGAAGTTGGATTTGCCTATACGCAGCAGAAGGAAACAATTAAAACGTTTGAAATTGCTCCGATGGTTGGCGGGCGATTATTTATTACCCAGGGCAAGAAAGTGGATACGCGCTTTGTTTTAAGGTATCAGCCAAGAAGTTTCAAGGATCTGGAGACGGACGAATGGTCGAGCAGTAACCGCACCCGGTTGCGCGGGGAAGTTTTTGTGAGCATTAACGGTCCAAATCTGTTTACTGATAAGCTTTGGTACAGCTTTGCCGATTATGAGGAGTTTATCGTGCTGGACCAGCAACTGAAGGAACGCTTTGCCAGCCGGAGAAGGGCCCGAATTGGTTTGGGTTACCGGATGAACTATAAACATCGCTTTGAACTGAGCTTCACCCTTCAGACATCACGAAATGAGATTAGTGAAGATTATATCGGCACCGACAATGTTATCCAGTTAAGGTATAAAATGTATCTTAATCCGGTCAAACTCCAGACCACCGAGTAATAAAAAACCAATACTCATGACCGAGTACCCGATTTTCATTTTGATGGCCCTGATGATTCTGGGCTTCGGAGTTTTCTCCAACCTCTCCGCTAAGTCTGTGATCTCTGCACCCATGGTTTTTGTTGCCGTAGGGTTAGTGGTCAGTTTCACGAACCTTGAATTACTGGAAGAAGGCCCCAAGGCTGGCTATGTAAAAGTTCTGGCTGAGCTCACGTTAATGCTGGTGTTGTTTATTGATGCCTCTACCATTAACCTGAAGCGACTGATTGTTGATCGGGCGTTACCATCTCGTTTGTTGGGTATAGGTTTACCGATTACCATGGCATTGGGCGCGTTAATCGCTGCACCGTTATTTCCTGATCAACCGATTTGGGTATTGCTGTTAATGGCCTTTATCCTTTCACCGACCGATGCGGCCCTCGGCCAGGCTGTCGTTACCGGTGAGCAAGTGCCGCAGCGTATCCGGCAAACCATTAATGTGGAGAGTGGATTGAACGATGGTATTGCATTACCACCCATTTTAGTTTGCCTGGCAGTACTGTCCGGTGAAGCAGGAGAGGGGCTAGACACCACTTACTGGCTTGGCTTTGTGGCGCGACAGTTTGTGTTTGGTCCGTTGATAGGCGGCCTGGTGGGCTGGGGTTGTGGCAGACTGGTGGAGATTGCTTCGCAAAAAGGTTGGATGAATCACATCTATCAAATGCTGGCATCGCTGGCCATTGCTATCCTGGCCTATTCGCTTGCTGAATTGTTACAAGGTAACGGGTTCATTGCAGCATACTTTGCAGGACTAATGCTAGGTGTTAAAACAGAGACCATTAAAGAACGAATTCAGGAATTTGGAGAAGCGCAGAGCCAGATTATGGTGCTGCTTATTTTTTTACTGTTTGGAATGTTATTGGTTCCACTATCGTATCCGCATTGGGATTGGCAAGCCTTCCTTTATGCAATACTAAGTTTAACAGTAATTCGGATGGTGCCGGTGGCGCTGAGTTTAATGGGTTCGGGCTTGGATCAAAAAACAATATGGTTTATAGGTTGGTTTGGTCCGCGGGGCATTGCTTCTGTTTTATACCTGCTGATGGCCGTGTTGATGTTGGGTGCAGGGGGATATGAACGTGTGATTAGTGTAATTACCCTAACGGTAATGATGAGTATTTTTCTTCACGGACTCACAGCTGTTCCGCTTTCCGGGATATTTACAAATACTAAAGAGGCTTAGGATAAGTTAATCCAGTTTCTTTTCCTGAACGTTGTTCTTAAGAACTACCTCATAAGTTTGAAGTGGCAATTCAACGCCCAGGTATTTTAGTTCATGATAGATTTGCAGGTTAAGATCACTTCTCGTCTTGAACATATCTGACACTAGCCAATAGTAAAGTTTGAACTGAAGCGACTGGTCTGTCTGGCCATCGAAGAGTACAAAGGGTTCCGGAGTGTCAAGAATGTTTGGATGCAGGATAGCCATGTTATGTATGATCTTAATTACTTCCTCCGGGTCGGCCTTCATTGAAGTACGGATAACAATCAGTTGTCTGCGCGAGGCGTTTGAAAGCGTCCAATTACTGAAGCGATTACTGATCAGTTCAGAGTTGGGTATGATGACTTCAGCGCCATCGTAAGTAAGAATTTTGGAAGCCCGCATCCCGATTTCTTTCACATTGCCTTCAATCTGGTTGGTTTCAATGATGTCATTTACCACAAAAGGGCGTTCAAAGATCAGGATCAACCCTGAAATAAAATTGGCAACCAGGTTTTGCAGGCCGAACCCTATACCTACACCAAGTGCGCCTGCTAAAATGCTGATCTTGGTCAGATCGAAGCCGGTTGAAGCAATGGCTAAAAGGAAGCCGAGCACGATGATGCTGTACCGGACCATTACACCAATGGCCATGGCCACCCCCCTTCGCAGATTAAAGCGTGATAGAATCTCGCCCTCCAGGAGTACCTGCATCACCACAGAAATTACCCACGAAACAAGTATGATGGAAAAGAAACTGAGTACACCACCGACAGTCACGTTGAATTCACCGAACTGACCACCAAATGTCCAGATACTTTGCAACGTAGCATTGAAGAGTGGCCGGAGTGAGTAAGCATTGATGAGCGTGATCAGGAGCAGGTAGAGTGCGCCATACTTAATAAAAGTGTAAATGAACCTGTAATATTTTTGTGCGAGTACTGAGTATTTCACTGCCGGTGTCTGCTCAAATATCCGGAACAGGTCTCGTGAAATAACCGAACAAATCAGAATGACTGGAGCAAGATAGATGAATGTAATGGCGCCATTTGTAAGGGCACGCCCCAGCGTTGAAAATCCAATGGCCTGAAGCAGAACGGCACAGGCTGTAAGCACCAGTAGGTATGGAATGAACGATCGTTGAATGTATTCATAAATTTGGGGAAACTGCTCACGGAAAGCTTTCCGGTTAGCATTGAGTACAAAGAGTAGTGATGTTGCTACGATGGCATATCCAAAATCAATATAGCTGGTGAGTCGATTGTCGAGAATGAGCAAGTCGGTGAAGTTGTAAAGCCAGTATAGTAAGAGAAATGAAATGGTAAGAAAGCGGATGACTCCTTTTGATCGTTTGACAACAAGAACAACTAATGGAACGGTAAAGAGCAGCAGCAATGCCTCGGTGAGTAAGGGTGGCCGTTTGGTAAGTACCATCAGCATGATAATAACGGTAGCCGTATATACGTAGATGCCGGAATAGCTTACAACAGGCACTACTGATTCTGTAATGATATTCTGGTTTTCAACTGCCGAACTCTCACCCTCATGTTGTTTGATGCGAATGATTGAGCGGACAACAAGGAGCAGAAGTAATCCTGCAAGAACCGAAATAACAATTCTACCTACGTTCATCACTACGTAGTCCCAACTGTCTTGGGTAGCAAAACGATAGGATCGCTGAATTTGAATTTCGATAGGAATAGTGTCGCTGGCTAAGGAACGCTGCCAGATGAAGGCATCATCGCGCTTAAAAAAGGTCACGAAATCCTGGTTCAGTAGTGGATTGAGAATATCCAGGTATGTATTGATGATAAGGCGGCTGGCGCTCACTTTTTCCTGAAGAGCCAGATAGTTTTTCAGGCCGGCTTGCAACGTTCGTTCTTCATCGCGGAGATCGGCCAATAAATCATTAATAGGTTTTCGAAGACTTTCACCCACTTCGCTCTGTAACACTTCAGTGCGCTTTTTTATCCAGGCGGTGCGGAGTTCCTGAGTCTTACGAAGGTCCTCCTCCGCTTTCCGGATTACCTCGCTGAGTTGGTTATTCAGTTTAAGGGTTTTTTCACTTTCCCGTGTCCATCGGGTAATCAGGTTCTGGATAAGCCATTTTCGTAAGTAGGATTTAAGGAAGAAGTCAGACTCTTCCTTCGCCTTATTTACGGTTTTTGTCAATTCGGAGGCCGCGGTCTCAAACGATCGGTACCGGGTAGTATCCTGCAGTTGTGATACTAAAGCCCTGGCCTGTTTACTTACCTGTTCCGCCTGAAGCATGATTTCCGAAAGGTTTATCGTCACTTCAATCGAGTCAGTCTTGGCTACACCTTTTTGCTGGCTAAAAGCCGGGGTTAGGCTGATAATACTCATGATTGCAAAGAGCGCAACCTTGATTAACTGTATTGCTGAAAAATGAATCTTGCTCATGGTTCCTAAGCTATTCCAAAAGTACTAATCGTGAACATGGTATCTAGGAAGTTGTCGGTCATTTTGGGTATAACTTTATCTGGAAACAACATGCAGTCTACTGTTAGTTAGCTGGTTTTTGCTGAAAAAATCAGTGTCAAGTGGCTATAACGTATAGCGATTTAACCAGCTATCCCATTAACTTTGATTAATTAAAGTATCTCCCTTGAACTTCCGCTTTAGTCTTTTAGTCGGTGCTTTAGCTGGTGTCATTGCACTCTCAATATCCTGTAAACGAAACGTAGTTCCTGCCCCGGAACGGATTGCGCTGGACTCCACGTTGATCAGTCCTGTTTCAGAACTTCATGTACCGGTATACTTTCCGATTCAGGAGCTGGAAAATATGGTTAATGATAAACTGAAGGAAAAAGTGATTGAGGCGGATATTGCCATTAATGATAAGGAGGACAGTATTTTTCTTGCCATCTCAAAATTTCAGCCCATACGCCTTTCCTATGATGGTGAGCGTGGGCTAACCTATACCGTGCCAGTAGAACTTACCGGATACCTTAAAAGCAAAGTGCTGGGTATCAACATCCGGAATAAGCAAGCAATTCGAGCCAAGATGATCATCACCATGTATTCTGACTTGTACCTGGATGATGGCTGGAATCTTGCACCGCAAACCCAACTCAAGTCAATTCAGTGGATAGAGGAACCCAAACTAAATGTTGCCGGCATCAAGTTTAATTTAAAACCCCCTATTGAAAAGGTGTTGGAAAATAACAAACAAAAGATTGTTGACAAGCTGGACGAAGCAGCCAGGCATGTTATTAAAATAAGGCCTTCTATTGAAAAATTATGGGGCGATATCCAAAAACCCATCCGGGTTAACCGCAAAGTAGTGCCCGCCTGGTTGAAGGTAGATGCAACCGATATGGATGGCAAGTTGCTCATGCAATCAAAGGATACCTTAATGATTGTGGCGACCATCAAAGCAAAATTGCGAACCGTTCTCGACTCGGCATCGTCAATATCAAAACCTGGTCCGCTTCCACGCCTGAAACGGAGGCAGGTGGATGAACCTGGCATGGTGGCGTATGTTCTGACCACTATTCCGTTCCAGGTGATTAATGAGTTGATTTCACAAGTCACCGATACCATGATGTTCCGGTATGCCAATCATGAAGTACGGATTTCATCCACCGAAGTGTACGGCACACCCGAAGGAATTGCTATAAAAGTTTCCCTGAAGGGAGACGTGCGTGCTGATGTTTATATGCGGGGCACAGTAGGCTTTGATTCCCTGGAACGCAAACTGGTCATCAATAATTTTGGCTTTGATATGAACAGTGAAAACAGGCTATTAAGTGCAGCGTATTGGTTTGGATATGATGAAATTGTTAAACGGTTGCAACCTTATTTAACCCTACCACTCGAAAATGCTTTTCTGGTAATTCCTGAACTGATCACCAAAGGAATTGAAAAGGGAAAACTGGGGAAGAAAATTGATATTCACTTTAGTACTCTTGACCTGAACATAGACCAGGTGCTGATCACCACCGATAATATCCAGGTGATTGTTTCAGCCAATGGCCGGGCAGATGTGGAACTACAGAAAGGCTTGTTTGATAAGAAGAAAAAACCTGTCTGATTTACCTCCTACTTGTGCCTCACCGGCAGACGGATGAAGATGTCTTTGACACCTTTGCGTATGTCAGCCTCGATGTCATTCCTGAACGTTATCTTTTTTTCCGCCCATCCACGCCAAAGCAGCTTTCTTGTTTTAACATCATACATCTCAATAAACAGCATGCCTTGCTGATAGCGCTGCTCGGTTACCTGGCCGCCTGCAACGGGTGCAGAAAAGGCTCCAAAATAACCCGGACCTCCAACTCCAAAACCAACAGACATCTGGGGTGACTGGCTATAGGCCACGCGATCTTCAACGCGGGTGTCGGTAACGAAAATTGCCTGCGGGTTTTCATTATCCTGCCTGAATCCCTTCTTTTGCAGCTCTGCATTGGCCAATGCAATAATGAAGGGAATGTTAATCTTTTTATCATACTGCAATTGGTATTCCTCATTGCCAGGCTTGGCCCACGAATAGGTTTTGTACTGCTTTAAGTCGACACCCTTGGCTTTATATGAGCGTGACACAACGCCAGACGAAGAGCACCCGGCTATAATCCCAACCAGCAGAATGAATGGAAATAAGTAGAAGTTTTTCATGGATGTAAAAATGGTAAAAAGATGATTCATTACAGCCTAAAAGCACTGCAACCAAAGCCACAGTGTTTGATTTGAATACTATATACGTTAGTTAAGTAGCGGGAGCAATAGCCCTTAGTGCTTTACGGGCATTTGCCCAACAAGCTTCTTTACAGTTTTGCGAATGGCTTTATCCAGATCGGTATTGTTGGTGATCTGTTCCTCAGTCCAGCTTCGCCAGAGCAATTGATTGGTTTTGGAGTCGTACATTTCCAACAGGATGGTGCCCTGCAAAAACTCACGTTCAACCGTTTGGCTGGCCTGTACGGGTCCATAATAACCCATGGAAAACCCTCCATAAGACCCACCAGTATATACAGGCACACCTGCCCCGAAACCATCATTAGGACCAGGCATTTTCGTGTAGGCTACGTGTTCTTCCAGCTTGGTATCAACTATGAAAATTGCATCGGGTTGGTCTGGTGTTTTAATAAACCCCTTATTCTTCAGTTCTGCATCAGTCAATTGAATGATGTATCCAATCGCTTCTTTTTTATCGTACGTACGCTGGTATTCTTCATCTCCCGGTTTAGCCCAGGTATAGCTTTTGTATTGCGCGAGGTCCACTCCCTTTTCTTTAACGGCATGACTTTTCACACGGGGCGCACAGTCTGTCATTATGGAAGTGATTAGGGCAAGAAGGAGTAGGTGAACCGGGAATTTCATAGTAAGGATAAGTTTAGTGCGAACATAAAAAAACTGCGGAACAAACATTCCGCAGTTCGTTAAATAAAGGGTCACCTTCCCTTAGTTGGAAAACGTGAATCCGAAATTAAGTGTAAAGAACGATTGGGCGCTTCTTAAATCACCGGCTTTAAAGCCCTGATTGAATTTTCCGGATACGGTAAAACCGCCACCGTCATTCACTTGATAGTAAAAACCAAATTCAGGTTGAAGGGCAAAATGCCAGGCTTCCTCCTTAAGGGTGTACAAGCTCATATCGGTACTTCTGCGGGTGTACATGGTACCTATACCAAGCCCAACAAAAGGATTTAATGTTTCGCCCGGTTTGAAAAAATAGGATGCGGTTGCGTACATCGGAATATGATTGCTGTAGCGCCACTGCTTACCGCTTAACGTCACATCACCCGTGGTATAGGAGTCATACGCCATTTCTTCATAAAAAACATTCCAACCGGCAGTGAAACCAATACCCACATTGGGCGTTATCAGGTTACGGTAGTCCATGTTAAATCCGCGGAAGCTGGGCTTGGAGATAAATTCACTTAAATCGCCCGTTCCAAATCCTATGGAGTAGGAAGTGGTAAACATCGATTGGGCTGAGGCAACACCACCAAGCATTACCAGAGTCGCAATAACAAATATCTTCTTCATAATATTCACTGCGTTTAATTTACTTTAAGATATGGTGATTGTCTGAACGCCTGGTCAACTCCATTGTTTACCCGGTTCACATTGTAAGCACCAGATAAAAGTCCGTTAACTGCACCTGTCCAAACACGGTAGGGCAGCGGATCGCCACCGACTTTTTGATTATAAACCATGGCCATTAGTAGGGTGCCCGAGGTGTAAGAGGTTGAAACAGGATAGCCCCATCCCCATCCGCAATAGTAGTAGTAATACCAGCACCAGTAATCGTACCAGTAAAAAGTAAAGGTGTTGGTCCACACAGCAGGCAGGATCACTACATCCGCCTCCTCCAGGTTATCAGTCCTGGTCCAACCGTAGCTGGTCATGTTGGACACTATTCGGTTTATTATCGGGGTTGCGGCCGCGTCCGGCAAATAGCTCGGGCCACCGCCATCTACAACACCACCGTCAAGAGTTACAATTTCATCGGGCATAGCGTATTTCTTATTCGTGCCTGTAAAATTGAATTCGTTATCAACCAGGCGGGTTGCCACCACGTCCATGTCTTCATAATACTCCGGTCCAGCCGGATAGCACCCCCACACCATTGGGGCAACGAGAGCGAAGGCAATTAGCTTTTTGAGCATACGCATATTATTATTATTATTTAGGTTATTTAAGTGAAAACGAGCGCAAATCTATAAAATTGGTTGCTCCAATCCATGGACGGGCTCGTTTAGCTCACACACAACGAGGATTTTCAACTTTGCTGATAGTCGGGCATCACCGAATGTTTCACCGAAAATGAGCCGCTCACTAGTGGATTTTTTAACACTTTACCATCTTTACCAATCTTTTGAATAGTAAAGTTTTCCCTTATGAATTCTGAATTGGACCACAGAAAGTCTTCCGGGTACAACCCGGTCATACATTACACCTTGCAATTGTTGGCACTTTCCCTTTTACTGGTGTGGTGCTTTTTTATACTGGAGCCCTTTATTACGCCTTTGGTATGGGCTGGTGTGCTGGCCATAACACTTTATCCAGCACATAATTTCCTCCGTTCCAAAATGGGCAACCGAAATGGTTGGTCTGCTGCCACCATTACCGTATTGATGTTGCTGATTATTATCGGCCCGGCTTTCTGGCTAATGTTTACTACTGTTGATGAGATTAAGGAATTGATCGAAACATATCGGGCAGGGAATTTACACATACCACCACCTGCTGAAACCGTTAAGGGTTGGCCATTGATCGGTTCAAAACTTTACGCACTCTGGACGGAAGCGTCTACCAACATATCTAGCTTCATCGCCCATCACCAGGAGGACGCAAAATCAATTGCCCTTGGTGCATTGGGGTTATTGAAGAATACGGGCGCGGGCATAGTGATATTTATGTTGTCCATAGTTATCAGTGGTTTTTTACTGACCTATGCGGATGCATTGGGCGATTTTTTCCGCCAACTGCTGATCCGTATAGCCGGATCCGTAGGAGAAACCATGACATCTGCAGCTGCGCTTACCGTACGCAATGTTGCCAAAGGTGTATTGGGTGTTGCCGTTATTCAATCGATACTGGCGGGTGTTGGTTTTGTGCTGGCAGGCATTCCGTTTGCCGGGTTATGGATAATCATCTGCCTTATTCTGGCTATTGTGCAACTGGGATTGTTGCCCGTTAGTGCGGGCGTGATTATTTATGTGTGGAGTCATTCGGATACTACTACTGCAACATTGATGACCATCTGGATGCTTTTCGTAGGTGTGGTAGATAATATCCTGAAACCTATTCTTCTTGGAAAGGGTGCACCTGCACCTATGCTAGTGGTTTTTCTTGGTGCAATTGGTGGATTTATCTTTTCTGGATTTATCGGTCTTTTCACCGGAGCAATTGTGTTATCGTTGGGTTACAAGCTAATGATTGAATGGGTTGTTCAATCGAAGGCCACAACGGTTTCGGAAAGCACTGTAGAAGTTAAAAGCAAACCTGCTGAAGAGTAGTGGGTTCTCGCTATGTCCGTAAAAGTTAAACCCGTATTGCAAGAATGCAGGAAATAAAAAGGCGGAAGTTTTGATACTTCCGCCAGAATATTGATCACTTCTGTCAGGCAACTGATCTATTCGATGCTCGTAATTTTGTTTCGGATGGCACTTACTTTTTCACTCAACTCCAATGCCACCTCATCATTCATTAACTCAATGCCTTGGTTGTTGGCAATTTTCTCCTCGATATTGAGCTTCCGGTAAACGCCAATCAACTCCTGCAGTGCATTGGCATAATAGGGATAGTTTGGATTTTGATCAGGATTGGTTACATCACTAATCGACTCTACAAATTCATAAATAATTTCTATGTTGGTTCGTTGAGCCAGTACATGTTTGAATACAGGAATCAGGATTTGTGTTCTTACATCGTCCGGTAGCATGTCCTTCGGATAGGATTTTATTACACCTAAAGACAAGTACAGGTTTTCGATTTGGTATGCCGACATAGTAATTCCAATCAGCTTTTCGCGTTCAGAGTCTTTGAGTGTGCTGGTTGATCTTTCAAGTAAAGCATCGATAACTGCTTTAGCTGAATCATTAAGATGAAGATTTTCTTCATAGCGTTGGGAGAGGAAGTCCAAAATGCTTTCTTCAACACCAACTACTTTGCTAAGTTGATGTGCGGCCGCGAATAATTCTTTTGTTGTTGCGCTTTGGCCATACGCTACACAATAGCTTAAATCGGCCAGGTATATCCCTAAATTAGCAGCAGCCTTTTCTTCAGAGGTTGTATAACTGCCCGCGTTTTCAGGATTATGCAACAGATCGGCATTGAATTCAGCAGCGGTTGCCTGAAGCCTGGCTGCAACTTCCTGGGGTGCCCTAAGACTATTGAAAAAGGCACTGCGCTTGGCTTCAAAAGCCGGAGAAGTTGATGTAGAATCTTTCGATTTTTGACAGGAATACATTGTGCCTATCAACAGAAGCAAGGGTAGAAGTTTTTTCATGTGTTAATAATTTATTTTTTAAAGTCACATGGAATTCGCATATCACAACTTCCCCGCCCGAATGAGTACATGTATTAACATGTTGTTGGGTATCGTTTGGGGTATGCTCATTTCATGAGGCTTAGAAATTTACAAGCTGCTAAATTAACTATTCTTCCTGTTTGTCAAAAGTTAACGATCAAATAGCAACAATGGGTTTTTGTTGCTTTTGTGTTCCGCTTATTTTTACCTGAAACAAATTGTATACAATGACCTGTGTCATGATGCGATTTTCCTTAATTATCTTTGTTTTTATCAGTTTTTCAGCCAATTCTCAGGTTATTTGTCGCTTGTTTTGGTGATAAGCGCACAATACCATCGAGGTTGTGCATGGGGCCGTTATTAAACCCCACATTCAAGTTGTCAATAATAAGAAGCGATTCCTGGGTAAAATATTGCGTACTCAGGCCTGCTGAGTAGGGGAGTTTATAACCGGCTTTGGTGACTTTGTCTCCCCAGATCGGAAGCGAATACGGATAATCAGTACTCTTCAAACTGTCTTTCAATACTTCGTTTTTTTTGCCCACTACTTTGTTGGTAAAAACCTGTGCAAATGTTGGTGCATATAAAAGAAGTACAATAATCAAATACAGCAGTTTCATATCAATTGCATTTCCACTTTAAATGTAGAAGAACGCTCAATACAAAAAAATTACATTGATCATGCCGCGACAATCAGAACATCTCCCCGATATTGAGCCAAACGCCCCAGAAGTCTTTACTGAATCCAAAATCGATTGACAGGTTTGTGTTGGAAAACTTATTCAACTTAGTACGGATACCGGCACCGGCACCTACCTGCCAGTACTTGAATTGTTGTGTTTGATATTCTGATGCTGACGCGACATTTATAAATCCAACAACTCCAAAAAGTCCATTTTGCGATAGTTGTAAGCGTTGCTCAGCTTCTCCGTAAAGCATGGCATTCGAGCGGTAACGCCCCAATTCAAAACCACGGCTGGCAATGCCAAAGTTAGGAGCCCAGTTGGTAGCGGGCAAATGCAGGTAGGGAACATCTCCGTCAATGATTGTCCAGTAGTATGACCGGAAGGCAAGAACATGATCACGAAAATTACTTAATAATAAGTATTTCCGGCCATCAATAAATAACGAATTGTTGGTGAAGGTGCTACCAAGTCCGGTGCTATTCCAGCGCCAGTTTATCAAAAGATAAGCGCCACCGATGGGGTTTATCGCATTTTTGCGGGAGTCAAATTGAAGGTTAGCGGCCAGGCCTGATGATGTTACAGTAGGCAGTGGTATTTCTTCATATCGATCAAGATGACCTTTACCAGTATAATCTGATTCACTGATGTTATAATGATAATCAAGCGCATAGCCTGGGCCAGCAAACCAGAAGCCGCTTAATCTGAATAGTGCATTCTGATAAACACGTATGTAGTCGGAATCAATTAGCGACTCATCCCCTTGCTGTGAATCACCACCAAGGCCCCAGGTGGATTGGGGAAAATGCGCGATACGATAATCACCGGTTAAGTCCAATATATTATCCGGAAGCCAAATGTTGGGACGAATGTACAATCCGTACCGGTCAGCGAAGTTGGTGTACGGAATCAGGTAAATGTTAGAGAGGTTGGTTGTTTGCGGATTGCCTATGAAGAATGCTGCGTTTACTGCGGTAATTACCGCGCGACCTCCACCGGGCACGTTCACTGCAGCAGGGAACAGGGAAAAATGTACATTCTTTTCTTTCCGGATTTTATTGGTTTGTTCCTTTTTTTTCTTTCCGATCAGGATATCAATTAAGTCAATACCGGCAGTGTCTCTTTCCTGTGCAAGCGAATTAAATGCAAACAGCAGTAGCAGAAGTTGGAAGAAAAGTCGCATGGAACGCTGATGGAATTGAATGTAATGTTAAATCATAGCGGGTCATAAAAAAAGCCATTGCGCTGGCAATGGCTTTTAAGATAAGTAGAATGATTTCTTACCGTAACTCTCCGATAAACGGAATGCTTTCAAAAATGGCAGTCCGAATAGCACTTAAGAAGTAGGCTTCCAATTGATAGAATTGTGCAGCTGGTTTGGCACCGGCAGCTTTGGCCATTTTAGCATGGTATGTTGTGATCAGCTTGTCATTTTGTGTGCCAAGGGCTGCAATATCTTTAACCAGTTTCGTGGTTGTCGCATCGTCCAGGTTATTATACTCCTTAGCGTATCGCTCTAGCAGTGCAATGCGTCTTTGTCCCAACTCCTTGCGCTTGGTTTCATATTCATCATAAAGTTTCCAGAAAGCATCTCGCTTGCCATCTTCTAATTGAATAAAATCAGCAGCGATCATCTTTTTTTCCTTGCCAAAAATGGATTGGATAAAATCAATGTCTTCTTTGTTTGATTGTCCGAATGCAGTTAGCGAAAAACATATCGCGGCAAATAAAATCAGCTTTTTCATAAAGATTAAAATAGTTAAAGGGTTTTAAATAATGCGCCAAAGATAGCAATCGTCTGTATACGAGATTCTAACTGAAATTTAAAATTATTCTCGTAATCGGTAGACGTATTAATAAAAGTGCTTCAGGGTTGTAATGGCACCATGTATTTATGCCTTCTTCTGCCCCGGAGGTGTGTTCAGTGGCGGATGCTTAGAATTGGTAAAATCTGCAAAAGAATGCTTTTTTTGCATGATTTAATTTAAAATGTGCAAACTTTGAAATGGAAGCAGTTCCTGCGCATGCGGAGTGCCAAAAACAGTCTGATCTTTTCCCTGGCTAGCGGAAAGGCCAAAAGGTCTAACTGTAAATATTATCTGATAAAAATCATTAGTCGTGAGGGTTAGGCCTGCTTTTCACTCAAAGATATTTAGCTAACTTTCTGCCTTAAAACTTAACGAAACATGAAAAGACTATCGCTTTTGGCTGTGGCTTTGTTTTCAGCTACTTTCCTGATCGCTCAACCTTCGGTTACGCTACTAACGTTTGGAGGCTACACCTTTGACGATCGGTTCAATTTTAATCTCGACAATGGTTTTTATGGCAATGGTCGTATCGGGGGTGGTTTCCAGTGGGGTGTTGGGCTTGAGGTGGGTATGGCAGAAGAGTCAGCCATTGAATTGGTATATCAGAATATGCAGTCAAATGTTTTCCTGCAAGGACAGGTTCAGCGTCTTGATGGCACTTCGGGCATTAACTATATGATGATTGGAGGTACCCGCTATGCACTCTTCAGCGATAAGGTGGCTGGATTTGGGAGTCTTAACATTGGCGCAGCCTGGAACAACCCTGATGATGACCTGCAAACAGAAAGTGTTACAAAATTTGCCTGGGGCGGCCGCCTGGGAATTCGGGTTACAGCCAGCGAAAAAGTAAGCTTACGTATACACGCTCAGTTGCTTTCACCGGTGCAATGGTCAGGGGCTGGTTTCTTTTTTGGAACCGGGGGAGCCAGTGCAGGGATTACAACCGGCTCAACCATCTACCAGTTTAACCTGGGAGGAAGTTTGAATTATAAATTAAGATAATCTACGCGTTACAATTTTTCTTTTCCTATGAAATTCTATAATCTAATTCTTGTATCAGTTTCTTTTGCAATCTCTTCGGCTTATGCCCAGGATTCAAAGAAGGTGTACACAACCACCAGTGGAGAAATAATTTTTTCAATAGCCAACATCACAGACAAAGGTAATGAACAGGGGAGCATCCTTCGGTTTTCACCGGTTTTCAATTTTCAAAATTGGGTGAACTTTGATAAAAGTGAACACTTTGGCTATTTCACAGGGCTTTCCATTCGAAATGTTGGCTTTATTTATGATGTTCCGGCAAACTCGGATGTTAACTATAACTTTCCGAACGAAACTAATGTTCGCAAAAAGTTCCGGACGTACAGCCTTGGAATACCGGTGGGTGTTAAGCTGGGTAACCTGGATGATAAATTCCTGTTTGTGGGCTACGAACTTGAGATACCCTTAAATTACAAAGAGAAAACATTCGTTAACGGAGATCGAATCGACAGGTTCAACATATGGTTCAGCGATCGTACCAATACCTTTAACCACTCCCTGATGGCGGGAGTTCAACTGCCCTTAGGCGCAACACTGAAATTCAAATATTACCTTAACAATTTTTTCAATAGAAATTTTCAAACAACAGATGAGCAAGGTATTACCATAAGGCCTTACCAGAATTTTGATGTTAATGTTTTTTACTTTTCACTGAACTTTGGTTTGCTCAAAAACAATCATTTCTATTATAACGAATAGTAAGCAATTTTTGGTGTTACACTTTTGCCGGTAATGTTATGAGGGTTTGGATTTGCTTTATAGCACTTTCGTACTGTACTCTTGTGCAGGCGCAAAATTATTCGCTAGACAAAAAACTAGGAGAAGAAAATGCAAGACGAGTGGTTGAGGAAATGGGTTTGTACGAGCACGACTCCTTGCAATGGCTCGTCAATGCTGTTGGCCAGAAACTGGTTTCACGCTTAACTAACAAACCGTTTGATTTTCATTTTAACCTGGTTGATTCGCAAGAGCCTAATGCCTTTGCATTGCCTGGTGGTTATATCTATGTTACCCGTGGAATATTACCACTAATACAAACTGAAGATGAGTTAGCCGGTGTATTAGCGCACGAGATCATCCATGTAATGGAGCGCCATTCGGTTAAACAAATGAGAAAGGGAACGGTTACCGGTTTACTGAGAATACCCGGCAATATTATCAATTCGCTTACCGGCACAAAACTGGGCAATGTACTGAACGCACCAATCGCATTGGTTACCGGATCATACGTTGCCAGATACAGCCGGGGCCATGAGAGTGAAGCCGATAAGTTTGGTATACAACTGGCTGCAAGCGCAGGCTACAATGCCAATGCACTGGCCGATGTGCTTGGCCGGATATCCAAGGCTGTGGAAGCCATTACCGGAGAAACTGAAAAGCGTGGTTACCTGAACGATCACCCTTTTACCCCTTCAAGGGTAACCGCCATCCGGAATTCAGCCGGGTTATTCAAGCCGGTAAACCCGTCACCCGTCACACGGTCGCAGCACCAGTTTTTCAGCGTTTTTGATGGCCTTGTGTATGGAACCAATCCGAAACAAGGTATTTTTATCGATAGCTTATTTGTTCATCCCGATCTTGATTTTTCGTTTATAGTACCTTCTAACTGGATTACTGAAAACAAGCCCACGGGTGTTGCAGCCATTCAGGAGAAGGGTGAGGCAATTATTTCCCTGCAATTGGCAGATGGTTCGAAAACACCACGGCAGCTTGGCGAGGAAGTTGGGGAAAAGGCCGGTAAGCAAAAAGAAATTTCAGTACTGCAGGCTGCAGATACAGTTGTTAATTCAATACCTGGTTATGTGTTGCGAATAAAGACTGAAAGCTCAAAGGAAACATTGATCATGGAAATAATCTGGCTGGCTTATCATAAAAATGTCTATCAGCTTACCGGTCTATCGAAGACAAATTATTCTTCAAGCACTCATCAATCGCTTACCAGTTTTCGTCAAGCCACCAGTAGTGAACTGAATCGTGTTCAACTTTATCTGCTGCGTGTTGTTGCTGCCAGCAAAAATGAAACACTTCAATCAGTAGCCCAGCGAAATGACAATCGGCTTAACAAGCAATTCATTGAGTTGTTTAACAACATGGCCACTGACCAATCGTTGTCGGAGGGTGCCTTAGTAAGAATAATTACAGAACAGCAGTACAGGCTCCGGTAGTCTATTTGCACCTTGAGTATTGCGCAACGAAATAGCGTTCATCGTTAGCAAACACCTGCTCATTCTCCATCGTCAATGCAATTTCAAGTGGTGGGAGTTTGCTTTTAGAAGAAAAGTTAAAGGTAATGTTGGTGGATTGTCCAATTCCTTTGGTGACCCATGTGCCCTGGAGTTTACCCTTGTACTGCGGATTCATATTTCTCATGAAGCCGGTTTTTTTGATGTTGGCCGTAAAAGTTCCGTTCCCGCACAAATGAACTTCTGTTTCTTTCGAGCCCCCTTGGGCAAAGGCATACGTTACCAATGATTTGCCGGCTAGAAATTCACTCCAGTTTAGATTTGCATAAGGCGAAATATTGTTGGGAGGTTCAAAAGAAGCTTTCAACAGAAATTCCTCCATTGCATTTTTTATCGGTTCATAAAATTGTTTTGGCATTACTGCAAAGGTCACAACACAAGGCCCATCGGGATTGCAGCGTGCCGCAACGTAACTCCTGTTGCCTTTGTTTATGGATTGACCTTCACCCACCACTTCCGAAGAAATCATATCGCCTTTAATAACCGGGTTTGTAGCTTTGATACGAATGGATTCACTCAACTTTGTGCCTTCCTGCCAGTTCTTTTTTAGATTCTCGAGGCTGCTAGACTCATAGCCAAACACGTAGACTTCACCGAAAACATCGGGGGTTACCGTTTGCAATAAAAAGATTTCGCTCTCCCTTGGAAATGATCCCTGCCAACCGGCAGGTACTGTGGCAGTAAAACCAAAACGTGGCGCAAACAGGGTTTCTCCGGCTTCGTAAAACTTGCCTGGCTGTAAGCGGGTCTTTTTTGACTGGGCATCTGACAGAAACGGGATTAACAATAGAACCAGTGGTAGAAGATTGATCTTATTCATGTTTTAAATATACATAGATAGGTTAATTGTATAGCACTAGTGAAGGCGCTTTCACAAAGGAAGCGGTGCTTTTGATTCGTATATTTTGCCGGAAGCTTACTACAAAATCACTCACCCCTTCTGCATTTGTTGGGATATAGGTGGCCTTTAATTCGAATGTTCCGAAAATCAGGTTTTCATTCCGTGCACGAAGGCCCAGGCTTAATCCACTGAAGTCTTTAAAGCGGCCATCGCAGGTCAAACATTGCAGATAAACCCAGTTGATGCCAGCAAAGGGTGCAAGCCGAAATCCAATGAATGTCCACGGTGAAAATAGTACTGTTTGAGCCTGGATTGCCAATCGGTTATTGGCTTCCAGGTCATCCCTTCTGAATCCGGGAATAGTGTTCCTGTCGAGATACAACCAGTCAATTACCCGATGATTGAAAATTTCCGTATACGTTGCAGAAAAATAATTTCGCATTTTGAAAGAGCCGATGTTCAATACCCGGGTGGCATAAAGTGCGCCTAGTTGAATGGCAGCATCTTCGAATTTATTGTTCCGATAGTATACACCAGTGTTTGTTACCAGTCGATAGAAGTTCCCCTTGGGACTGGCTTTCGAATAGTTGAATCGTATGCCCAGGTAAGGACGTCCAGTTAATAATTGTGTAACATACCCACCGGTTACACCAACCGAAATCCCATACGGAACGTCTTCCGTACGACCGAAACCAAATACATACCGTGTTCTATAAAAGTCTTGCCGGTAATAGGTGAATTCACTTAAGTAGGCACGGCCGTTATTGTAAATGCGTTCTTCCCGAAATTCCTGCTGTTCTGGTTGATCCTGGTAAGCACCATCAAAGTACCGGAATGCCAAAAAAGTACGGCTTCGGTTGGTCAGCACTTTGTTTACACCAAAGTTGTAGCCTACCCAACCATCAAGTATTGAGTATTGATAGCTGCGAAACAGGGAATCCGGTGCGCGGTAAACATTTTCCGACCAGTTACGGCTAACCTCCAGTCCGCCAGCCAGGCGCGAATAGGGTGAAACCAGTGGACGGTCAAGCCTTCCGATGAGGGCATGTTCAGACTCTTCGCCAATGCTTCGCCCGGTATTGATTTGGGTATAGCCCAAGCTTAGGTTGGCAAGACTTCCGAAGATGCTACTCTTTCGGTAAAATAAAGAGTAGCCTGCGGTGGGCGATCGGTTCTGATCAATCAGTGTAGTGAATTCCAAGCGTTGGGCGCGGCCATCTAAGTTGGCATCGTAGATAGTAAATTTCGGACGGGTAGGGAAGCTTCCTCCCACCTGTGCACCAATACTGAACACATCGCGCGTTACTACGGTGATGTCAACAGAATCGGTACCGTCAACCGGTATAATAATAATGCGGCTGTCAAGAATGAAATCTGTATCGCGAAGAAATCGTTCATTGTCGGCAAGCTTGTACGGATTTAGTGGTTTGTTTTCTTCCACAAAGAGATGTTTTCTTAGCGTAGAAGCACGGGTATCAACGTGCAGTGTATTCGATAGCTTTGTGACCATAGCACTAACCTTTTTTGTGCTGTCGTAAATGGACTTTTCAAACCCGATGTTTTCAATGTAGATGTTGCGTATAATCCGGCCACTGAATTCGATAAATGGGTCGGTACTTCTCTCGTTTACTATGGTATCCTCTGGAGTTGAAACAATCCAGCGAAGTCCCTGGTCTATAGCCTTTTTTGTGACAGGTTTCTTTTCCTTTGGCTGTTCCTGGGCCATGACCGGGCTTAGAACAAAACTGAATAGAAAAACACAAATGCTTAGCTTTTGCACGTTATCGTGTTTGCGGATTCAAAGTAGTGGATACATCAGCGGCAAACTAGTACTTTAGTCAGGAGTCAGGTTGGCATCAACCAAATCAATAGGTTTATGATGCACAACATTACGGCAAAGCAATCATTAATTAATTAATTTGCGTCAATACTTGTCTTAGTGTTTCAACCGTAACTGGCTTTACCAGGTAATCGGTTATCTGTGGATTTGATTTCGCCCGGTTAATATCTTCCGGTGCAATGGATGAACTCACCATATAAATGGTGATCTTCTTTTTAAGCTGGGCTTCGATCTTTCGGAATTCATCGAGAAACATCCATCCGTCAATAACCGGCATATTAATATCCAGTAAAATAATATCCGGTAACTCATCGTGATTGTGAGCATGATCCATGAGAAATTGAAGCGCATGATTGCCGGTATAAAACTGATTGATGTTCTTGGCAAGATTTGCTCTTTCAATAGTACGGGTGGTGATGAGTTGAAAAATATCATCATCATCAATCAGTGCAACATTGGGTTGATGATCCATACTATTGGTTGGTGGGTTTTTTAAAGTTAATAATGAAGGTGGTGCCTTTTTCTTCTTCACTTTCTACTGCAATACTTCCACCGAGTGCTTCCACCTGATTTTTTACAAGGAACAAACCAATTCCACGGCTTTCCGGATGATAGTGGAAGGTTTTTCTCATTTTAAAAATCTGATGTCCGTGCTTTTCCAGGTTAATGCCCAATCCATTATCGGTAACGGTGAGCACAACTGCATTAGCCGTCATCGAAGACTTTAGTTTTATTAACAGCGATCTTTTAGGATTGTTATACTTCAAGGAATTGCTGAGTAGGTTGAGGATAATGCTTTCAAGGTAAATTGCCGGAAAATAAATGCTTGAGGCTTCCTTAAAATCATATTCCAAGGTGGCCCCAATTTCCATAATCTTTCCGGTCAGCATTTTCTTAACGTTCTCAACCACATCGGCAAAATCTATATCCTGGCATTGGATATCCGTATTTTGTTTGATTTTAAGTACTTCGTTAAGTTCATTCAACGAATTAAGGATGGTATTGCTTGTTTGCTTTAACAGCTTGAAGTATTCGTCCCGTTCGTTCGTATCCGAACTTTGTTCGTACAGGTTTAGCAAGGAAGCAATATTGCCGGCTGGCGAGCGCAAGTTGTGTGAAACAATCTGGGTAAATTCTTCCAGTTGATCATTCTTTTTCGTGAGGTCCTCGGTGATGTGCGTAAGTCGGATGTTTTGCTCGCGAATTTTTTCTTCCGCTAACTTTCGGGCAGTAACATCACGGAATTCGGTTACCCTGATATTTTTGCCTTTGTAGGGAATTTGTTTTCCTTGTATTTCAACAAAGTACCGGCTTCCGTCTTTGCGGATGCCCTCTACATCATACGGCTTATCATAATCCGAAACAACATGCTGTTTTACAGTTTCCTGCCATTCGGGGGCAATCAGGTTAAAACCATTCATGCCAATTAGTTCTTCATAACTGTAACCGGTAATGTTGCATAAGCCCTTATTGCAGTCAATAATTACTCCTTGATCGTGCAAGCCGATACCTCCAAAAGAAGCTTGTTGAAGTGTGCGGAAGCGTAATTCACTTTCTTTGATTTCATCTTCAATTTTTTTACGCTCGGTTATGTCCCATGCAGTAGCAATAATTACTTTTTTGCCGTAGTAGAATCCGAGGTTGGTATGAACTTCTTTAAGAAAGATATCTCCGCTTTTTTTCTTCCCCCACCATTCAAAAGTTTGAGGCATTCCTGACAGAGCTTTTTGAAACTTTTCGGCTAATGCTGTCTGGTCATTCAGTCCTTCAGCCATGAATATGGCTGGCGTTTGACCGATAAGTTCTTCTTTGGTGTATCCGTACAGTTCAACAACCCGCTTGTTCACATCCAGCATCACGCCATTAAAATCGTGGATATAAATGGCTTCGCTCACGGTATCAAAAAGCTCGCGATAGCTTTGCTCGCTTTTGGCCAATGCCTGAACCGATACTTTTCGTGCAATGGCAGCTGCCAGGCTGGAGGAGAATGAATTCAGCACGGAAAATTCCAGATCACTCCAGTAGCGTTTATTCTGGCAATCATCAAATCCGATAAAACCCCAGAATTTTTGGTTGACATAAATCGGGAAAATCAATATCGATTGAATGGCCTGGCTTTCAAGTAATGACTTGAGTGCCTCGTCCTTAATCTCATCTACTATGCCGTGAAAGGGTTTGTTTTGAAGCATGAGGTTAATGCCTGGCATGAAGGCTATTGGTAGATGCTGCAAGTCGGGGTTATCGAGTTGTGGTTTCGATCCGGATGAATTCCACTCAAAGCGTTGGCTTGAGGTTTCGGGTTGGCCATTAATTTCTTCATCATTTTGAAAGATGTATACACGATCCACCTTCATCATCTCACCCAACAACTGTAGCACAGTTTGAATGGCATCTTCCCAGTTTTCGTGTTGGATGAATTCACTGATAACACGCGACAGGGTAGCGAAAAGTAAATCCCTGTGCTTTAGTTGGTCCTCATTATTCTTTCGTTCAGTTATATCGCGAACAGTACCGGTTAGTGAAACTGCCTTTCCGTCCTCATTATAAATCACTTTTCCATTCCCCTCTATCCACCGTATCTCTTCGCCCTGCAACAATATCCTGTGCTCAACACTAAAGTCAATTTTGTTTTTTATGGCATGGTTAATTGTTTTAGCAACTCTGGCCCGGTCTTCTTCAACAATATTATCGAGGTAGGCCTGGGGGTTGCCATCGAACTCATTTTCGAGACCCAGAATTTGTTTAACGTTGGCCGTCCAGTTTACACTTCCTTTCTGAAGATTCCACTCCCAGATGCCCATATTGGCAGCTTCAAGGGCAATCTTCAAATGAAATTGCTCAAACTCCTTGTTCGAAGTTTTTAGTTGCTGGGTATCTGTTGATTTTGGCCTCATTACTGTACTACAAAGAAGTGTATTAAGATTGGCTTTTATTTGGGATTTTCAAACAAAATACTACTCCAATCCTACGTATTAGGATAAACAAACCCAGATGTTTTAAGTTGTGAAGGAACTAGTTGGTTCCTAATTCACCTGTTTCAGAAAGCCAAATCGCAATAAACCGTGTTGATTCAAACCGGGAAAATGTGATCAGCATCAGCGAGGTAATGGGGACGGAAAGAAGCATACCCAACACCCCCCAAACCACTCCCCAAAAGGTGAGTGCCAACATTACACCCAGCGGGCTCAGGTTAAGGGTGCGGCCCATAATTTTTGGCTCCAGCACATTACCCACCAAAAGCTGTACGGATTGGATGGTAAAAAAAATCCAGAGTAACATGGGGAATGATTGAAATTGAAAAAGTGCAAATATTGATGGCAGCGCAGTGGCAACAAATGAGCCAATGTAAGGTATGAAGTTGAGCAGGAAAATCAGGAACGCCCAGAATACCGGAAAGTCAACCCCAAAGAGCCTGAGCAAAACATAGCTTAGTATAGCAGTAAGCAGACTCATTTGGGTTTTTACTGAAATGTATTTGCGGATGGATTGGGTTATCTCACTGATTAGAATATCGATTTGTTCCTGCTTGATGGAGTTTGATGTAACGGCACGCAATTTCTTTAGAAAGAATTTCTCTTCCACCAGTAGAAATGCAACATAAATAATAATGATGATGGTGTTACCGGCAATGTTGGTCAGGCTGTTTAAGAAGCCTGTAAGTATTGGCTGTACGTTGAATTCTTTTGCCCGGGTCACAATCCGGTCCTGAATATCCTGAAAGCCGTCAATTGTTTGTAAGCCGGAAATCATGTTTCGGAAGTTATTGACATACTCGGGTGTTTTTTGAATGATCAATTCCAGATTTGATGTCAGGATTTCAAAGATGATTAAACTCACCATTAGAATAATGAGAAAAGCAAATATGGTAAGCAGCCAATTGGGCAGCGCATTGCCTTTGATTTTAATTTTACCAAAAAAACGTTTCAGCTCATATACACCATACCATATCATAATGGCAATAACAATGGGTTGTAAAAAATTGCTGAAGTAATTCAGGCAAAAAATCGTAATAGCCAATATAATTGCCCAGGATGCAACTTGTTCTATCCGAATGGAACGTGAATCTGTCTGACTCATGCAGTTAGATCAGCGACCGCTGAAGGTTGGTTTTCGCTTTTCGATGAATGCATTCATTCCCTCCTTCTGGTCGGCCGATGCAAAAGTTAGGTAAAAGTTTTTACGCTCAAACGCCAGGCCTTCATCCAGTTGTGTTTCAAACGAACGGTTGATGGCTTCCTTCGCCAATTGCACCGCCACGGGCGACATGGAAGCAATTTCTTTTGCGAGTTCAACGGTTTCGTGGAGGTACATTTCAACCGGTACCACTTTGTTTACCAGTCCATAAAAATGAGCTTCTTCAGCCGATAAAAACCTACCAGTTAATATCAACTCCATGGCCTTTGCTTTTCCAACCGCTTTCGTAAGACGTTGTGTTCCCCCTGCACCGGGTATAGTTCCAATCTTTATCTCAGGCTGGCCGAACTTAGCCGTCTCGGAAGCAATGATCATGTCGCACATCATGGCAAATTCACAACCTCCACCCAACGCAAAACCGGAAACGGCAGCGATAATTGGTTTTTTGGTTTTTCTGATCTGATCCCAGGTACTGAATTGATCAATCAGCAACATATCGATGGCTGATTTATCGGCCATTTGTTTTATGTCGGCACCGGCCGCAAAGGCACGCTCATCACCGGTAATGATAATCACCCGCACTGCATCATTTTTATCGAGTAGCTGAAGGGTATCGCGTACCTCTTCCATGAGTTGCTTGTTCAATGCGTTAAGCTCTTTCGGTCGGTTTAGCTGGATGAGCGCAATAGCAGGTTGATATTGTTCAGTTACCTTGATGAATTCCATAGAAATCGATTTTTACAAAGCTAAAAAAATATTGATTGACCGATACTGAGGCAAATGGGCTTTGAAACTATAAATAAGAAAAGCCCCCTTCGAGCAAGTGAAGTAGGGCTTTTCAAACCAAAAGACGGTAAAAGTGTGCTATGCAGTGTTAGATACTTAAAGGGTATAGTGATGTAACCGTACTGTGTATTATTTTAACCGCCTAAAGCTACGGTTCATCGGAGTTTAAAACCTGTAAAACTGATTATGACAAAAGTTAAAGTACTTTTTGTGTGCCTGGGTAATATTTGCCGGTCACCTTTGGCGGAAGCGATTTTTAAGCATAAGGTAACCAGGCGTGGGTATGAATCGCATATAGAAATTGATTCATGCGGAACATCCAATTACCACATTGGAGATACACCCGATGATCGAACCATTGAGAATGCGCTCCGCAACGGAATTGTCATCAATCACCTCGGTCGGCAGCTTCAGCACGAGGATTTGGAATATTATGATTTTATTCTGGCGATGGATAGGAGCAATCATCAAAATATTCTTCGTTTGGATCACACTAATCAGCACCACCATAAAGTTTTTTTGATGCGCAGTTTCAATGCTGACGATACTCATGACGAAGTACCTGACCCGTATTATGGTGGTCCGCGAGGTTTTCAGCAAGTATTTGAAATTCTTGATCGGGCCACAGATTCATTTCTTCAGCACCTTACGAAAAACTTCTTGTTGAATAAAAAGTAATTAACCTTTCTTAAAGCTAATGCTTAACTAATACCTGCAGGGTTGAGCGCGAGGATTGTTCAATCATAACACCCGGCTGTTTTCGGTACGTTTCGAAACTTTGTTCATCGTAATTTTTTATGGTTATCAGCGTAAGGTTCGTGTTGTAGTAAACCTCAAACTTCTGTTGAAGCTTTTCAATCAGGGGCATAATCTTGCTCTCCCGAAAATCGATGCAAAAGGAAAAAGAAATGGCAGAATTTTGCATTACGTTAATTTTTACATTTAACGCTGACAAGGCATGAAATATGAAACCGAGTTGCTCCTCATTCACAAAAGTAAAATCGGTGACCTTGCATGAGATAAGGCATTGATTGTCCTTAAAAACAATCATCGGAGGCAGGTGATCTACTTTGCAATTATGGATTATTGTGCCCGGTTGCGAAGGATCAGTAAAACTCTTGACCAATAACGGAATATCTTTTAAGGCGAGTGGTTTAATCGTTTTCGGATGGATTACCGTAGCTCCGTAGTAAGTCATTTCGGCAGCTTCTTTATACGGAAGTTCTTTAAATACTGTGGCTGCTGGCAATCGTTTAGGGTCGGCATTCATCACTCCGGGAACATCTTTCCATATGGTTACCGATTCGGCTCCCTGGCAAGCCGCAAGTATGGCGGCTGAAAAATCGGAACCTTCACGACCAAGTGTGGTTGAGTTTCCGGCTTCATCGGCACCTATAAATCCTTGCGTGATGAATAGGGTTTGTTTGTCCTTTATGGCAAGAGATTGCAGTAATGATTCTGTCGTGTTCCAATCGACCTGACCTTCACGATACGTGTTGTCCGTGCGGATAAGTTGCCGTGCATCTTTCCATTCATTAGTTATCCCTTGGGTAACAAGGTAATGGTGTACAATTACCGATGAAAATAATTCGCCATAACAAACCACCTGATCGTAAAGCCAATCTTCACCATGGGTTGTTACCAGTTTCGAATTGAGCTCTGCTACTAGTTGATCAAGTCTAAGCAGTACAGGCTCTGGGTTTTCAAACAGATCATGAACAATTTGTTGATGAAAGGCTTTAATAGCTGAAAGCTCAGTTTGATAATCGCCACCGGATAAAAACTTCTGGATTACGCGTTCAAACGCATTGGTTGTTTTGTCCATGGCAGAGACTACAACCCACAGGGGTTTGCTTGCGTGAGCGCGGATAATACGGCTCATGTTGCGAACGGCATCAGCGTTTCTAAGCGATGCGCCACCAAATTTAAAAACCTTCATATTTCGTTGTTCTAAATCGATTGCATGTTAATTTTACAAGCAGCAAAGATCACAGTAAAATAGTTTTTACCCAATCATGGAAGAATCCAGAATTGCCCAGCCTATCGGTACCGCCCTCGACCGGTTTATAAAAAGTAACCAAGATCAGTTTGCTTTTGCCAGCGGTGAACTCTCGCAATTGCTACGCGACATTGCGTTGGCATCAAAAGTGGTTAACCGTGAAGTAAATAAAGCAGGACTAATTGATATCATGGGAGCTATGGGCTCTATGAATATGGGCGGAGATCAGCAGCAAAAGCTGGATGTGCTGGCCAACATCCGGTTCAGCCGGGCGCTTATGAAAGGTGGCGAAGCCTGCGCTTTGATATCCGAGGAAAGTGAATCCTACCTAGACCTGAATAATCATGGGAGTTATGTTATTGCTATTGATCCATTGGATGGATCTTCAAACATTGATGTAAACGTTTCCATCGGTACCATTTTTTCAATTTACAGACGAAAGTCACCACCGGGCACTCCCATTCAGCAGCAGGATATTCTGCAAAAGGGCTCTGAACAGGTTGCAGCCGGTTATATCCTTTACGGATCATCCACCATGCTGGTATATACTACCGGCTATGGTGTAAATGGTTTTACGTATGAGCCTACCCTGGGAGAATACTTTTTATCACATCCGAACCTAAGACAACCAATTAACGGAAAAATATTTTCTGTTAATGAAGGATCCTATAAATCATTCTCCCAATCGGTGCGTAATTATTTGCATCACTGCAAAGACGAAGGCTACACTGGGCGCTACATCGGTTCATTGGTAGCCGACTTTCATCGGAATTTGCTGAAGGGAGGCATTTACATTTATCCCTCAACAGCAAAAGATCCAAACGGCAAGTTGCGTTTGATGTATGAGTGCAATGCACTCGCATTTGTGGCCGAGCAGGCAGGTGGAAAAGCTTCCGATGGTAAAAACAGGGTGCTTGATATACAGCCTACATCCCTACATCAGCGCACGCCTTTTTATGTTGGATCAAGAAATATGGTTGAGGAGGCAGAAAAATTCTGATCAACTCTCCGTTTCCTTTGCTGCTTCCGCGGGTTCATCAAAAATCTCAGGAACTTCATTGTGCAGTATGCTGTACCAGCGAACCAGTTTTTTTATGTCAGAAACATAAACTCTATCCTGGTCGTATTCTGGCAGCACAGCTTTCATAAACGATTTTAATTCGGATGGATCGGCATCAGCGTCAAGTCCAATATCCTTACCAAATTCTTTGTTCATCTTTACAAGTAAATCACCTAAGGGTATGGTGCCTTCTTTTGTTGTGGTATAAATTGAAATCTCGCTAAGCACCGATAACTTGTGATGCGCAGTAGCCACAAGTTTTGTTTTGGTGGCATCGAGTGATTCGAGAATTACACCCGACTTTGCCGGTTTTAATATTTTGTATAATCCACCTTTACCGGACAGGGTTGCTATATCTTCAAGTTTCATGTGTTAATATTTATTTTTTGATGGTCACATGCCTGCCTGTCGGCAGACAGGGAATTCGCGTAGCAAGGCTTCCCCACCCAAATTCGCATGCGTATTTAACATGTTGTTGGGTATAGTTTGGTTTATGCTCATTTCATGATTTCCTTTTATCAGAACGCAAAACTAATATTTTTAATGATTAGCCCCGGAGTGCTGCGCTGATAAAGTCGAGCACCTCATCTTTTCCTGTCTTCTTCTCAGCGGATGTTATCAGGATGGGAGGCAACTCTTCCCACTCAACCAGTAATTCCTTTTCGAATTGTTTTTGGTTTTGCAACGCCTGTTGCTTTGAGAGTTTATCGGCTTTGGTGAAAATTATGGCCAGCGGAATCTCATGAAATCCGACCCACTGTATAAAACTCAGGTCAATGGCTTGAGGCGGAAGGCGCAAGTCAATAAGCACAAACAGGCAGCTGAGGTTAGCACTTTTTCTGACATAGTCTTCAATGATCCGGCCGAAGCCTGCCTTTTTTTCCTTGCTTACACTGGCCCATCCATACCCGGGCAAATCCACCAGATACCATGCTTGATTGATAAGATAATGGTTAATGGTTTGCGTTTTTCCCGGTTTCGATGATGTTTTGGCCAACTGCTTCCTGCCCGTTAACATGTTGATCAGCGAGGATTTACCAACATTTGAACGGCCAATGAAGGCGAATTCAGGCAGCTTTTTTCCCGGCAGTTGTGCAAGGGAAGTTATGCTCGATACAAAATCAGCCTCCTTAATAATCATGGTTCTATTTGAAGTAAAGCTTTCACCCCAAAATACTAATAATGTAAGATTTGAGTGCTTTATGGGTAATAATTATGTAATTCTAAAAGTGCTTTTTCCTATATTGGCATACTTATTTTTTAGAATCTATAGTTAACGTTAATTGTAAACCTAATTTTTAGCATGTTCAGCGTCCGGTATGTACTGGTTTTTTTGGCTGTCTCAGGTGTGTTCGCTAAGTGTTTTAGTCAGGATAATAAACAACAGGCTGAGGATTACCTGAAGGTTGCGGAGTTGATGCGTGAAGGCTCGCAAGCCGATAACGATATCCGTGAAGTGTTGGTAATTGGTGCCGATCTGGATCCAGAGAACCTAACGTTAAATTTCGAGGCAGGTCGTTACCACCTCATGACCATTCAAAAAGATCTGGCCGTTCAATATTTCATGCGTGTTTACGAACTGGATCCCAACTATCGCTTTCATATCGAATACCTTATTGGTGAGAGTTATCAATTTGGGTTGCAGTTTGATAAAGCCATTGAATATTATAACCGTTATAAGGATCGCTTAAATAAACGGCCAAACTATCAGGGTCGCGATAAAGTCGATCTTGCTACAGTTGATCGAAAAATTGAAGAATGTGAAAACGGAAGAGAGTTTGTCACCAGTCCGAAGAGTTATTCCATTGTTAACCTGAGCCGTTTAGTTAATTCCGAATGGGACGATTATGCCCCGGTGCTTAATGCGGCTGAGGATGAGATTATTTTCACTTCGCGAAGAAGGGATGGAAACCTGAATCAAAATGTGGATGCGGATAACAAACCTTTTGAAGATATTTTTATAGCAAAAAAGGTTGGCGGTGAATGGCAGCCCGCAGAAAATATTGGCCCGGTAGTAAACTCTATCTATCATGATTCCAACCTTGCCTTTTCAGCTGATGGACAAACCTTGTTTATTTATAAGACCGATAACGGAGGCGATATTTATTACACCGACCGAAAACCTGATGGATCTTGGGGGCCACCCGTTCCGCTTCCGGGAGCTGTAAACTCAAGTTTTGAAGAAAAATCCGTAACCATTTCACCCGATGAAAAGACACTCTATTTCTCCAGCAACCGTCCGGGCGGATTCGGAGGTTTGGATATTTACAAAGCTACCTTGGATTCGAAAGGTGAGTGGTCAAGCATAAAGAACCTTGGACCTAAAATCAATACACCGGCTGATGACGATGGACCTTTCATTGATTATGATGGAAAAACACTGTACTTCAGTTCAAAAGGACGGAAGGGAATGGGTGGCTTTGACATCTATAAGTCAGTTTTTGATGAAGCCACCAATGAATGGTCGGAGCCGGAGAATCTTGGTTATCCAATCAATACTCCTGATAACGACATTTTCTTCGTCAGTACAAAGGATGGCAAGCGAGCCTATTACTCCTCTGTTCGCGAAGATGGATTAGGGTATGACGATATCTATATGATAACAATCCCTGATCAACCTGTTGCTAAAAAGGATCCTGATCCTGTAGTAGCAGATAAAGAGACCTTTCCGTTGCGGTATATCGTGAGTGCAGTTGATGCCCAGTCAAAAGAACCTGTGGAGGCGCGCATTCGGTTGGAGGGCTTGCGCGACAATGTAATCGTTCCTTCATCTCCGAAAGAAACTGGAAAAGTGGAATTCAGAATCGGTGAGCCTGATGCAAAGGATTATCGTCTATCCATCGAAAGCGAGGGATATATGTTTGTGAATCAAAACGTGCGGTTGGATGGTGCATCCGATCAGGATAAGGAAGTGACCCGCACGATTGAATTGCGCAAGCTTCAAACCGGAATGGTGTCTATCCTCAGAAATATTTATTTCGATTTCGATAGAGCAACGTTTAAACAAGAGTCGTATAACGAGTTAAACAAACTAGAGCGCATGATGCAGCAAAATCCTTCCATGAGGGTTGAAATTGCCGGCCATACCGACAATATTGGCACAGCAGCGTACAATATGATTTTATCCCAACGCAGGGCAGAAGCGGTTAAGGATTTTCTTACCAAGAAGGGAATTGATGCCCGCAGGATTACAGCTGTAGGTTTTGGTAAAACCAAACCGCTGGCCAGTAACGATGATGAGGAGGAGGGAAGGGAGCTGAACAGAAGGGTAGAATTTAAGGTATTATCCAATTAACAGTAGAATATGGAATTGATAAGCCTCCCAACAGGAGGCTTTTTTATTATTTTTTATTAGCAACTTGCCCCCTGAAATTGTTTTCAGTAAAAACGAATGTATGGAGGTTGTTCCCTATAAAGACGAAACGGCAACAAAAAAGGAGCAGGTGGCGAAGATGTTTGATAACATCAGCCATCGGTATGATTTTCTGAACCATTTTCTAAGCCTTGGCATTGACAAAGGCTGGCGTAAAAAGGCAATTGCCTTACTTAAGCCTGTTCGGCCAAAAATACTACTGGATGTAGCCACTGGAACCGGAGATTTTGCCATTCAAGCCTTAAAGCTTGACCCCGATAAGATAATTGGTGTGGATATATCGGCAGGTATGCTGGATGTAGGCCGGCAAAAGATGAAAAAACATAAGGTGGACCACATCATTGAAATGGTCCAGGCTGATTCAGAGAATCTTCCCTTTGAACAAAATAAATTCGATGCTGTAACCGTTGCTTTTGGAGTGCGTAACTTTGAAAACCTTAGGAAAGGCTTGCAGGAGATATTAAGGGTGATGAAACCCGGAGCGCAATTAGTTGTTCTGGAATTTTCACACCCAAAGCGGTTTCCGTTCAAGCAGGGTTATAATTTTTATTTTAAAACCATTTTACCTAAACTCGGAAGTTGGATATCGCGCGACAAGGCTGCTTACACCTACTTACCTGAGTCTGTGGAGGCCTTTCCTGACGGAGACAAATTTTTGACAATACTGAAAGAATCAGGATTTAAAAACGTTTCATGCAAATCGCTGACATTTGGCATAAGCTCTATTTACATCGCGCAAAAGTAATAGCGGGTTTGCTTATTTGCTTCACGCTGGTTTCCCATGCGCAGAGTTTTCTGTACGCCAGAAAGAATAATCCATACTATGACGAGAAGCGAAAGATCACCTATGGATTTCTGATTGGCTTGCACACTACAACTTACCAGGTTAATTATAGTGATGCTTTTGTAACACCTGCTTTCGACACGCTTTTTGCGGTAACGCCAACCTGGAGGCCTGGTTTTTCACTCGGCTTTATTGTGAATTATCGTGCGCATGATTTTCTTGATTTACGAATCACACCCAAAGTGGCTTTTTACGAGCATGAATTGTTGTATCAGTTTACGGATGGCACCAGTACAAATGAGTTGGTGGAAACAACCATGGTTGAATTTCCGCTGTTGGTAAAATATAAATCCATGCGAAGGGGTAATGTGCGGATGTACATGATTGGTGGCATTAAACCGGGCATTGAAGCTTCCGGTAAAAAGGAAATTGAAAATGTTACTGATCAGCTTGAGGTAACCCCGATTAATCTTAGTGTGGAAGCCGGGCTAGGCTTCGATCTGTATTTTCCGTTATTCAAGTTCTCTCCTGAAATTCGTTTTTCAAGAGGAGTTATGAATCATTTGGATAACACGAACAACAAATACGGAGCTCCGCTAAGCCGGATTAATACCAATACCGTTACTGTTTATTTACTTTTCCAATAATGTCAAAGCGTATTGTTCTCATTACCGGAGCTACTTCTGGAATCGGTTTGGCAACAGCCAACCTGTTGGCAAAGCATAATTTTAAACTGATTATTTGCGGAAGACGAAAAGATCGGCTTGAAAAGCAAAAAGCGTTGCTTAGTGATTTCACGGAAGTGAAAATGTTAACCTTTGATGTGCGCGATCAGGAAGCTGTTAAGAAAGCCATTCATTCACTACTAGACGAATGGCAGAAAATTGATGTACTGATCAACAATGCCGGCAACGCACACGGACTTGATCCAATCCAAACCGGAAACGTGCACGACTGGGATGCGATGATTGACATTAATGTAAAAGGTTTATTGTACGTTTCCCGCGAAGTTATTCCGGGTATGACCGAGCGTAAATCCGGGCACATTGTTAATATGGGCTCCATTGCCGGTAAGGAGGTTTATCCTAACGGAAACGTTTATTCGGCAAGCAAGTTTGCAGTGGATGCGCTTACCAAAGGGATGCGCATGGATTTGAATCCGTTTGGTATTAAGGTAACATCCATTAATCCGGGTTTGGTCGAAACTGAATTTTCGTTGGTTCGCTTTAAAGGCGATCAAGATCGTGCCGCGACTGTTTACAAGGACATAAAACCCTTAACAGCTCAGAATATTGCTGAGATCGTATTATTCGTCTTGCAACAGCCCGATCATGTAGTGCTGGCCGACATTACAGTTTTCCCCACTGCCCAGGCGAGCAGTACCATCGTAAAAAGAGAAAGCTAGACAAACTTCAGTAAAGTAGCTTCGTCAAGTTCGTGACCGCCCCCGAAGGTGATGGCGGGGACTTCAAAGCCAAGTTTTCGGGTGAGATCAGTCATTTCTTTCATGCGTTTCTCTGATAGAAAGGGGTCATTGGTTCCATAAACAAGCATTACGTTTTTATTCGATAACACCTCGTTTGCTTTTGTAAAGTCCATATCTGTTGGAAATATACCGGCCCAAAGGATCAAGCGATCAAAGTTCTGCGGATTGTTGATGGCCCAGCGTGATGCGGTGGCAGCTCCTTGCGAAAATCCTAATAGTGTAATAGGCAGTGATGCGAACTTATCGCGAACGGAAAGGTAAACCTGTTGTAGATAGTTCAGGTAGTTGGTAATATCCATAAGCCGGTTTTCGGCAGTCATCCAGGTGGCACCAACCCGTTGGTTTCCGGATACAGCACGCGAAGTAACATCTTCTAAATAAAAACGTGAAAGTCCCTCAGGTGCAATGAGGCAGATTTCATGGTTAAGAAGGATTTCGAATTTTGGCAGAAAGAACTTCGCCAATTGACCGTACCCGTGCAAAACAAACCAAACTTGCTTTGTTTTTGAATCGATTTGGCCGAGTTGATAATACCGGGCTTTGAAGTTGAATGCTAATTCATGTTCCTGCATTACTCATTTTTAGAGCTAATATCCTGCTTCCTATAAAAAAACAAAACCCCGGGATGCTATTCCGGGGTTTTAAATGAATGATATTTTTTGAACTATCGCTTGAAACCCAAGGCACTTCCTCCACAATATTTTGATGAACCGTCAAAAGTGTACTGGATGTAATAGATGCCTGTGGCATTACAGGGAAATGCAATCGCAGATATAAACTGTCCATTAATTTTACTAGAAGCTACTTTGTTTCGGTTTGAGTCGAATAAAGTAACAATAATTCCATCGGTGGGTTGGGCAGGTGCACATATGTTGATCATGTACTGTGTGCCTTTGGTGAATACGTAAGAGTATTCAACTTTATCTTTCGATCCGCCATCACCATCAATTTTGTAACTCTTTAAAAAGTTAAAACCAGAAGCTAACTTAGGAATACAATCGTTGGAAAGATTCTCCGCATTGCATTGCCCGTGCGCCTCAAGGTTGAGGATTAAAAACACTGACAAAATATAAAGCACTAGCCTTTTCATAGGGTACAATTATCTTAACTAATAATCTTATTTCGTATAGAACCAATAATGTTACGGATGCTGGAAATGTCATCCGGTGTGATATCAATGGTAGTTGTACTGTTGTCTTTAATAACCATAACTCCATCAATTACTTCAAACGTAGATTCCTTATAAGTATACGTTATGTTAACCTTGTCGAATGCATTTTTCAGCTCGGTCATGTCACTCAATAAAGATGCCATGTTTGGATCACTGTCTTTATAGAATGACAGCAACAGCATGATATTTTCCAGAATTACCTTCTGTTCTCCTATCTTTTCCTGTAATTCTTTATTATTCGGATCGCTGGTGGCAACATTACAGGTAATGTGCACGGCTTCCAACCAGCCACCGGTTAACAAAAGTACGCTTAGGTTGGCCCTGCCTTGTGTTTGCAGATAATGATTTATACTGTTGAAATTTTGGGTGGTGATCAATAGCAACGAATCAAGATTTTTACTGTTGGTTGCCAATCGGCCAATCGTTTCGATGTCGAAAAACTGACCAATATTAAGACCATCAGCCAGGCTCTTAATGGATGAAATATATTTTACACCATCTTGGTTTTGTTCATAGATGTTGGTGTATCCCAAATCGGTACCGTAAATTCCAAGATTTAGAGCCTTCTTATAGTTGCTGTTGTACTTTGGCAGATTATCGGCCGAATTCAGCATGGAGGCATTATACCGCTTTCCGGATTCCTTAAGAAGAACAGAAATTTCCAAGGGACTTGGAATTTGCTGAAGGATATCACCAATAACGGCTTCCGATATGGTAGGGCCATCCGATTTGCCAGCATCCAGACTTTCAAGAAATGTCTGTTCATCAGACTTTTTATCTGAGCCGCAGGCAGCTATGAGTAAGGCCAATAGGCCAAATTTCACAATTTTCATACATTCAAAATTATGAGGTTACAAAGTTAATAATTCACCATTCCTGTCCAAAAAGGTACAGGAATGCTATTTTTTCTTGGGCAGATTTACTTTACCAAACAAGTCAATAAACTTTCTCAGCCATTCAAAATATAGGGTAATGTAGAATCCAACCGCCATAAACCAGATTACTGCAATGTTAAACCAGAACGTATCCCATGCTGTGTTCAGGAAATTTTTTACGGGTGCAAAAAAATGAGCCCGGTAGTCTAGTGTGCCTGTATTTTTGGGGTCGAGAAATATCGGATTGATTTGCTGAATCAGTTCACCGTTAAATTCCAGAATTCTGTTTTTTGTGTTGATGTTCTTAACGAGGTCACCAAGGCTTTCGTTGTAGTATCGGTTTTTAGATTGATTCAGGTCGTAAGGTTTAGTTTCATCGTTCTCCATTTTGTAAATCAACTGTTCGCGCGCAGCCACTGCTTTGTTATAGGCATCCTGATAAAAGCGTTTGTATGAAAGCAGGAATTCTTCGAGCTGTCTGTCAAATTCTTTTGTATAGCGGCCAACCGTCCATTCATTTTCAATGTCAATGCCTTCGAGTCCTTTTTTGAAGAAGTCGGCTTGCAAACTTTTTCGGATGATCTCAAGGTCTTTCCGGATGATTTGCTTTACCGAATCATTTTTGGAGAGGATGTTCTCGTTGATGAACTTTCTTTTTTTCTCCAGTTCATCTACCAGGAATGAAGAGCGAAAATCGGCCTGTGATTCAAATTTTTCGTAATCGTAGAAAGGTTTTTCGTAGGAGTTGTTTTTAAAGTGATACACCGCCAATGCTTCGAATGCCCATCGCGAAGCCATAAAATCGGCAACCAATGGAACTTTACCTTTAGCACTGATCAGCTCATTCAGTTTATCATAACGAAAAAGTAAACCACTAAGAATCATTTGAGGGATCAGCAGTAAGGGTATCATAACATAAACCGTTACGGCCGAATTAAAAGCCGAGGATATGTTGAGCCCCAACACGTTGGTCATGCAGGAAACTGAGAATAGCGCAAACCAAAAAGGAATAATCATACGCCACTCGATTTCCAGTATAAGGTGCCCCACCATTACAAACAAAATAGTTTGCAGGGCTGATAAAGTAAAGAGTATCGATATTTTTGAAACGAGGTAACTGTTCCAGCTTAGGTTAAGAAATGATTCACGTTTAAGAATTTTTCTATCGCGAATAATTTCCTCGGCACTTACGGTAAGCCCCATGAATAAGGCAACAATAATACTCATGAGTATAAAAGCCGGGAAATTGTCATTGAACCGGAACATGTATTCCTTGCTACCCGGTGCGCTTTTATACTTTATGATAAAGGCAAGTATAAAAGCAAGTAAGGGAGCCTCCAATAAATTGATCAGCAGATATTGCTTATTGCTTAGCTTGGCAAGCGTATCGCGCGTAGCAAAGATTATGGATTGTTTGATCTTTGTGGGGATGTTCAATGAACCCGGTGGGCTTTCTTTAACATCCTCGACTTTAGAAAGTTTGAAGCGTTCTTTATACCAATCGTGCCACTGAACGGGGGTGATTTTTCGCTTATTCGTAGGCTGTCCGTATTCATCAACAACCTTAGCTTCAATGATATTGAATATTTGTTCCGGGTTAACATTACCACAAGTTTCGCATTGCCCGCGATTGCTGTCAACCTGTAGCGTTGACCTTTTGAAATAGGTAACAGCTTCAACGGGAGGTCCGTAATACGCTGGGTAACCCCCGGTGTCCATAATGATCATCTTATCAAACATCTTGTAGATGTCGGATGATGGCTGGTGAATAACCACAAAGATCAGCTTTCCTTTCAACGAAAGTTCCTTCAGTAAGTCGATCACGTTTTCAGAGTCTCGGGAGGAGAGGCCGGAGGTGGGTTCATCTAAAAATAATATAGCTGGCTCCCGAATTAACTCTAACGCGATATTCAGACGTTTACGCTGTCCACCGCTAATTGTTTTTTCAAGAGGATTGCCCACCTTTAAATCTTTGCGTTGATCCAAGCCCAGGTTCTCCAACACTTCCATTACCCGTTGCTGAATTTGCTCTTCGGTGAAGTGAGCGAAACACAGTTTGGCGTTATAGTAAAGGTTTTGGTAAACCGTAAGCTCTTCAATCAATAAGTCATCCTGCGATACGTATCCAATAACGCCTTGTATTGCGTCTTTATCTTCGTAAATACTTAATCCGTTGATCAGGATTTTGCCCTTTGTTGGCGGTACCAAACCTGCCATTACGTTGAGCAATGTTGTTTTACCCGCACCACTGGCCCCCATAATGCCCAGGAGTTTTCCTGGCCCTTCGGAGATCACAACATCGCGCAAGCCAATTGCCCCGTTGGGAAAGCGAAGTTCTTCAACGGTTGCGTTGAAGGATAGTTTGGTGGTTTTTATTTCATCGTTGAAGTCGGCAACCAGGTCGGAGTAATACAACGCATCACCCGCCTGAGTTTTGATGGTACTGCCGTGGGAGAACAGGTAGGCACGGTTGGGTTGCATGGTAAACCCATTGAGCAGGTTGGATTCTTCACCTACATATTTCACATAGTACATATCCACACTGCGTATCCGCATGAAAACGAGTGCGCCTTCGAGGTGAACATGTATGTGCTTGTGGCTTTTTCCAGCTTCAGCAGATTCTTTGTTGTTGGCCAGCAGAATGTCGGTGAAATGGAGTTGTTCCGGATCCTCGGTGGTAATGAAGCTTTCAATTAAGTCGTACTCCTCTTTCTCAATGTTAAATACCGTGGATACGGTATTGATGATTTCCATTCGTTGCGCTGAAAAATTCTTGTCGATGGCAACAAGCTCCAACAATTTAATCAGTACAACGATTTTTTGTTTTTGTGTAAGGGTTTTATTGATTTTTTTACAGATACCCAGTACGCGAACTGATTCTTTAACCGAAGTGAGTTTTTTTCCGGCCTCTTCGCTCGCCTTGCCGTATCCTGACTGTTCATCATACTGGGCCAGGTATTCCTTTATGGTATCCTGATCCAGTTCAGTTTGAAAGAAGTTGATTACATACTGACGCTCATTGGTCGAAACACCGCCATCTTGTTTGGTAATGATCGCAAAAAGTTGCGTAAGCGCTTTGAGTATTTCTTCACTCATAGTACAGGTTTAAAAAATATCGGTTATCCGACAATGTTACGGATAACCGATTGTTATTCATGCTATTCGAGATCAGTACGTTTTGAACTCGAAGGGTATTTCAACCAGCTCGGAAAATTCCTGGCCGGCTTCTTCCATGTCTTCATCATCTTCATGGTAGTACCAAACGATTTTCATGCCCTTAATATCCTCCAGGGCAGAAAGAACATCGAGTATTAATTTGGAAGATGCTGTGTTGAAATATTCCAGTTTAAAAACAAAGTCAGTAGAAGGATTAGCATCGCCTCCATAATTTCCAATCCACTCCAGCACAGGGCGGTAAAATTCAGCCGAGTCTTCAGGCAATGAGCGACCAGATATTTCAAAGATTCCGTTTTTCTTATCGAGGATGATTTTGGGTGTATCTTCAGTTCCTTCAAGATTTAAAATTTCCATGGTGATGATCAGTTATCAGTTAATATTTTACTCAAAAAAATTATTCTTCTCCGCGGGGCACGTTAACCTTCAGACAGAAAAAGCAGTACTCTGCATTCATTTCAGGAAATGAAAATTCCAGCTTTTCACCTGATTTACGCGCCATATCAACAAAGCCAAGACTGGCACCTCCTTTTTCGGAGATGGTTGTGTTCTTGATAATTTCTTTGTAGAGATCCTTTAATCCATCCTTATCCAGCCCGTTAATGTGCTCCAATTTTTTCTGGAGGTTAGGAATGTTTTGTTTGCGGATGGGATTACCCGACATGATGGAATACCGATTGGCTGCGCGGCCAATGAGGAAGATAGCCGCATGGCTTCGGGTTTCACCTTCAACCAGTTCATCGCTGTGTTTTACAATGTTTTGTAAAGCCTCAACCATTACGTTAAACACTTTTCGCTTGGCGCTTGATCCCTCACCAGAAGAGTCAAGATTCCGCTCCGCCATAGTCAGAATAGATTTTGTTGTTTCCTGAGTGAAGTCACCCTGGTACACCAGAATCAGTTTTTCCGACATCATGGTTCGGTGCAGTTCGTAAATGAAGTTCATGTCGTTGTTATAATTTAGCGTTTCGAATTTATTAAGATTTGGGTCAATATCATGATTTAAAATGCTCTAAATGAGTGTTTTTCATACATCCGGTTAAAACTTTATACCAATAAGCAGTACATCGTCTGTTTGCTTGGTTTCTCCGCGCCAGGATTCCCACTCATGGTCAAAAACTTTAGCGGCCTCTGCCATAGGCTGCTTGTGAACCTGGTCGATAATTTCGCGTACACGCTTCGGGCCGAACTTGCGTCCTTCCGGGCCTCCAAACTGATCGGGGTATCCATCGGAACTGAAGTAAATCGAGTCGCCTTTTTTCAGTGTAAGCTTAGTATTTGTAAAGTTTGTCTGGTTTTTGAATATCCCACCGCCAATCGGGAATTTATTGCCTTTAATTTCTTCCATTACACCATTTTTCATGATGTAAAGCGGCCTGTGTGCCCCGGCATACTCAACTTCACGGCTATCCATATTCACTTTACACAGCGCTATATCCATACCATCTTTGGTAGAGGCATCCTCATCCTGACGAAGGGTTTTTGTTACCCCTTCATCCAGCAAGTCAAGAATAATCCCGGGATCAGTTACTTTTCTGCTTCGAACAATGTCGTTGAGCAGGAAGTATCCAATCAGCGACAATAATGCCCCCGGAACACCATGACCTGTACAATCCACGGCAGCGATGTAAATGTCATTTTTCACTTGCATGTACCACGGGAAGTCACCACTTACCACATCCCTCGGTTTGTAAAGAATAAAGGAGTCTGGTAAGGTACGGGTAATCACACGAGAATTTGGAAGAATTGCCGTTTGAATGCGTTTGGCATAATTTATACTCTCGGTAATCTTCTTGTTTTTATTCTGAATCTCGAGTTCAATCAGTTTACGTTCGGTAATGTCGTGCGACACCACCAACACTGACTCGAGTTTATTTGCTTCGTCAAATTCAGGGATTGCGTTTACCTGCATTACGCGCTTGCCAAGTTCAGAAGGGAAATCCATTTCCGTGGCCACGGTTTCATTCGTGGCATTCACCTGCTCCACAATGTTCAGCCAGCTTTCAAGTATCGAATTATCAAGTCCAGCCTCACGGTATTTTTTGTTGAGGTAGTCAGCCGGGCCTTTGCCGGTATAAGATTCAATTACAGGGTTGATATACGAAATGGCTTCATGCTCAAGACGGGTGATGAGATCGGGCGAGTTTTCCGAAAGTGCCTGCATTTTACTGCGCATGCGTTGTTCCTGTTCTGCCCTTCTTTTTTCTGTAATATCGCGTGCATTCAGAATGTAGCCATGAATAGCCGGGTTCGACATAAAGTTTGTACCGGTGGCCTCAATCCAGATATAGCTTCCATCTTTGGTTTTGTACTCGTATTGTACGGTTACTTTTTCATCCGGATGTTCTTTCATCTGCTCAAACAGATTTTGATAAACATCTTTATAATCCGGATGCACTTTGTCGAAGTCGCTTCGGCTGATCATTTCTTTTTGACCATAACCAAGAATGGTTTCTACCGAAGGTGAGATGTAACGGATGGTCTCATCTTCTTCGTAAATGGTAATTACTTCCGATGCGTTTTCAAGAAGCAACTGCATACGCTTTTGTGTGCGGTTAACTTCTTCCACCTGGTGTTCAAGCTCAGTATTTGTTCGTTCCAGTTCTTCTTGGGTGGCTTGCATTTCTTCAGCATTCTGTCGTAACACTTCCTGCTTCTCTTGCAGCTCAACACTCATAGCTTGCGATTCTTCCAGCAGTTTACGTGTGCGCTCATTTACTTTAATGTTGAAGATGGTGCGGGCCAGGATTAAACTTAACTCCTGAACAAATTTTACCTGTGAAGGATCAAACTTTTTAAGCGCAGCATACTCCAACACCCCATAAACCTCTTCGTTGGTAATCAATGGAACTATAAGAATACAGGTAGGTCGTTGATCACCTAAAATTCCGGATGTAAGGGTTACATAATTATCTGGTATTTCTGTGCGCAGAATGGTATCTTTTTCAATAGCTGCCTGACCGACCAATCCTTCGGCAAACTTGAATTTTGGTTGCAGGTATTTCTTCCTCCCATAAGCAAAGCTGGCACGCATTTCAATAATGGGCTCCCTGCCTTCATCATCCACCACATAAAACGCACCTTGCACGGCTCCGATCTTATCCAAAATAAACTTCACCACATCATCACTGAGTGCATCGATGGAATCGTGCAGACGAAGCATCTCACTGATTTCAGCCACACCGCGCACAATCCAGTTGCGCTCGGTATCCCTGCGCTCATTGTCCACCAGGTTTTTGCGCATGGTGAGCAACGACATACCTAACAGATCATTTTCGCCAGCGGGAGTAAATTCAGTTTCGAGTTTGCCCTCACCAATGCGCTGGGCGAAATCAGCACTTTTACGGAGTGTCTGGGTAAGTTCGTTTATTTTCTGGGCCATCTTGCCAAACTCATCACGATTGTCATCTTCAATTTTTTCGGGCAATACACCTTCGGCAATCATATCCAATGCGGTCGTCATGGTATCAACAGGACGGAGCAGTGAGCGTGAGTAGAGTATGCCTGCACCGATGGAGAGCAGGAGAATGCATGCGCCAAACGTCAAAAATATGTTTACAAGTCTTGTGCGATCACCGGTAGCTTCCGAGAGATTCATTTTACCCACAAGGGCCCATCCGGGCTGATTCAATTTTTGCCAAACCTGCAGTACCTGGGCTTCACGATAGTCAATGCCCTCAGCATGACCTTCTTTTCCTTCAAGGGCACTTCGGAACGCTGCAACCTGTTTATCAGTATAGTTGAAAATTTTAATGGCAGCATCGGGCTCAGCGCGGAGGGGGCTGACAATCAAAACTTTCTGGTTTGCTTCATCTTTACGGCCCAATATAACTTCTCCGGTATTGCCTAGTCCGCTGTAATTAGCAATAGATTTAAAAACTTCGTTTAACGGTACCTTGGCTACCAGCAAGCCATTGCCGGTGGATGTAGAGGCAGGTGAGAATGCATATAGAAAATACTGACCTTCTCTTTTTAGTACAGTACTGAAATAGATTCCGCGTGAGCCGTTAGAAAAACTGTTACCATCAGGATCCTGAAACATGCGGCTTTCATGACTCTCATCGGTGGTTTCCAAAATAGAACCACTTTCCGAGAGTATATACAATTCAGAAAATCCGTAGATGTTTTTTTGTGTGTTGAGGTACTCAGTAAGAGATGAGTCATCAAGCCCGGCCTGCACTGCAGAAACAGCTTTTGAAGTTGTTTCGAAAAACTGATTGAGGTAGTGAGCTTTAGCTTCAGTAATGGCATTCAGATTGAAAATATACTTTTCGCTGGTTGCCTCCCGGTTAAAGTTAAAGGTAAACAAACTAATACCCCCCACAGCAAAAGCCGCAATGATGACGGTAAGAATCGTTATTTTGGAAGTAATGTCGAGATCTTTATAAAGCTTATACATAATCTGAGTCCCGCTTAAATTTTCGTTGATAGTTTTTCAGACAACACCTGGGTAGCCTGTTCGGCAAATTTCTGTTTGGCATTATCGAATGTTGAGAAGGAAGCAAGTTCCATCACACCCAGCACATTATTTTCTGATTTTATAGGAACAATGAGTAAATATCGCGGTGATGAACTGCCCAAACCTGAAATGATGTTGATGTATCCTTCCGGGATTTCATCGAGGTTGATGATTTTGCCATCCACTGCCACCTGCCCGATTAAACCATCGCCCAAATCGAATTGAATTATTTTTCCTTCTTCTGGTGTAAAGGCATAACCGTCTACAAAGTTTACCGTTTTTTGGTCACCTTTCTCGACTATTTCATAAATCGCTCCCTGTCCTATCTGTAGTGTTTTTCCTATGATTTGAAGTCCTTTATGGAACAGGTCATTTCTTGACTTTACATCCTTAAGTGCAGCATGAACCTGGTTTGTGTTATACGTTGTTTGTGAACTCTCGCTAGTACGTTCAGTTTCAGCAGTAACAGTTCTTTCACGAATAACGATAAGCTCTTTTCTATACGCTAGCGCAAAGATCAATGCAACGATGCCGGCAAGTAATGTAAGTGCTACTGTAAAATATGTGGTTGTAAGCCGCGCAAAGCCATCGGTGAGATAAAGTACAGACGGTATTTGGTACAGGCTGATAACGGTAACCAGTATGCCGATTAAAAACAGCGCTGCAAAGAAATAACTTATCCGTAACTGGTCTTTAAATAACTGCATCATTTGTATTGCTTATCTAGTTCTTTAAAAAATTCTACAATTTGATCGACCTTCAAAACATGATCGATTGAGGTAAGGGCCATGGCCGCTTTGGGCATAGTTTCAATCATACATTCTGAGGGTTCCTGTACAATGGTTAACCCGCCCTTATCTTTTATATGTTTCATCCCCAGTGCCCCATCACGATTAGCGCCCGAAAGTAAAATCCCTATTAGTTTATCCTTAAATACATACCCGCATGTGCTTAAGGTAATGTCGATGGCAGGCCTTGAGTTGTTCATCATTTCTTCGGTTGAAAGCGAGAAATTATTCCCCAGTTCAACGGACAAATGATAATTGGCCGGTGCCAGGTATACGCCTCCTTTTTTAATCGGTTCTTTATCATCGGGCTCAACCACTGGAACTACACTTTTAATCGACAACGCTTCAATGAAGCCATGGCGCACATGTTTAAGCCGATGCAAGGCCATGATTATTGGAAGCGGAAAACCTTTAGGCAGTTGCGACAGTATTTTTACTACGCCCTGAAAGCTGCCAGCTGATCCTCCGATAACAACGGCCTTATAGCTGTTATTTAATGTAAACATGCTCATCGGGATCAGCCTAGTCTTTTATCTTTTTATAAATTTTTTCTTCGTTGTTTACTACAATAAAGCGGTTGGCGTAGTCGCACCAGATCAGCGATTCTTTTGATCCGATGGCGAGGTAGCCGTACTTGAACAAGCTTTCGTGGAATTTTTTCAATACTTCATTTTGAAGTGTTTGATTGAAATAAATCATCACGTTACGGCATAGTATCAAATCGAATTTATTGAAGGGCTCGCCCAGCACAAGGTCTTGCTTTCTGAAGTTCACGTTCGCCAGCAAGTCTTTGCTGAACACGGCCATGCCATTTTCTTCTTTGTAATAATCACTTAAGGAGCCTGCACCCTGAAAACGAATGTAGTTCTTTTCGTTCAGCTCCATGTTTTTTATGGGGTAGGTAGCCATCTTGGCACGTTCCATGATGTTCACATCAAGATCGGTAGCGTAGAGTTGGACATTGCCTAAAATGCCCATCTCTTTTAAGAGGATGGCCATGGAAAGTACCTCCTCGCCAGAAGAACAGCCCGCATGCCATACTTTAAATTGTTTGTGGTTAAGCATGATGGCCGGGATGATCTCTTCACGCATAACTCTCCAGAAGCTGGGATCCCTGAACATTTCCGTAACATTTACAGTCAGTTCATCCAGAAACTCTTCCATAAAGCCGGGAACATCGCTCAGGCGCTTGATGAGGGCATCGATAGTAAGTTTTTTCAGGTCGAGAATACGCTGTACCCTGCGCTTGAAGGATGACATCGCATAGTTTCGGAAGTCATAATTATACTTCTGATAAATGAGTTCCGAAATCCGCTTCAGGTCAACTATATCAATGTCCTGCATGAGAGTAGGTTCTTTTTCAAAATTACTGGCCTCAAAAATAGGCTTACGAAAATGCCCAGCAGGCCTATTTCCATGCAAAATATTACATGAGTTAAATACACGCGCACCAAATCGATTTTAAATCTTGTCGGGGGGTTGGGGTGCAACACTGGATTATTGGGTGGGAGCAAGTTTTTTGTTAAAAACGCGATTTTGAGCAAATTTTGAGGTTTTTAAATACAGCCATCCCTTCGAACCACACCTTTTTATTTTTTATGATGGATGTCGAGGTTATCCTTCGTAAAGGAAAATGGCAGTAAAGATGCGGCTGATGGCGCTATAACCCAGGTATTTTCATCCGTCTGCATCACAATTGAAATTGGTTTTTTCTGATTGGTTTCAAATTCAAGCATTACCTGCCGGCATGGGCCGCATGAGCTGGCCGGAACCAACTCTTTACCGCCCTTCTTTTTTGCCACAACCGCAATTTTCATAATCCGCTTGTCTGCATGTTGAGCTGAAGCTGCATAAAGCGCCACCCGTTCGGCACACATCCCCGAAGGGTAAGCCGCATTCTCATAGTTTGCGCCAGTCACCACCGAGCCATCCTCAAGAATCAGGGCAGCACCTACCGTAAACTTTGAGTAGGGAGCATGGGCATGGTTGGCCGCTTCTTTCGCCTTGTGCGCCAGGTATTTCGATTCCTGGTCGAGGTCATCGAAATTTTTGAATAAACTGAATTCGCTCATCGGGAGGGGGTTAGGTGAGTAAGTTAAAAATTTTCGTGATGGAATTCTACAAACCCCTTATTTGGGCTACTTTGCCAGCTATGAAAACCGTTCTTGTTTTAGGGGCAGGGCGTTCGTCATCGTCTTTAATAGCCTACCTTCTTTCCGTTGCCAATCAATTTTCGTGGAAAATTATTGTCGCGGATTTTTCGCTGGCGGTCGCCAAACAAAAAGTTGACTCATCTCCGGCAGGCTCCGCTATTCATTTTAATATTGAGCACGAAGAAGCCAGCAAAAGCACCATCGCATCGGCCGATCTTGTAATTTCATTGTTGCCACCACATTTTCACATCAGGGTTGCACAGCATTGTTTGAGTCTTGGCAAGCATTTGATTACCGCCAGCTATGTTTCAGATGAAATGAAAAATCTTGATGAAGAGGCACGTTCAAGTGGATTGATTTTTTTGAACGAATGCGGACTTGATCCGGGAATCGATCATATGAGCGCCATGCAACTTATCGACAGCATTCATGCGCTAGGCGGAAAGGTGATTTCATTTGAATCGTTTACGGGCGGGTTGATTGCGCCTGAAACTGACCCGGAGAATCCATGGCGGTACAAGTTTACCTGGAATCCAAGAAACGTAGTTACTGCAGGACAAGGCATTGCAAAATTCCGGCATGAAGGAAAGTTAAAATATATACCGTATCAGCAGCTCTTTACCAGGATTAGCCACGTTAGTGTACCTGGCTATGGTACCTTTGAGGGATACGCCAACCGGGACTCTTTAAAGTACATTGATCTGTACGCACTTAAGGATGTAAAAACCATGTTGCGCGGAACGTTGCGCAATTACGGCTTTTGTTCTGCCTGGAATATTTTGGTGCAACTGGGTTGTTGTGATGATACATACCTGCTGGAGGATGTAGCGTCCATGACACACCGCGATTTTTTAGATGCCTTTTTAGATGGTAGCAAAACCGAAGCAACTGAGGATAAGATTATGCGGCAGTTCAGTATTACATCCGATAGTACCGAAATGAAACGCTTAACATGGTCAGGATTTTTTACCGATGAGAAAGTGGGACTTACAAAGGGAACCCCTGCACAGGTGTTGGAGCACATTTTAAATAAAAAATGGTCGTTGGCGCCCGGTGATAAAGACATGATCGTGATGATTCATAAGGTAATAGCTGATTTTCAGGGCAAAACAAAAACCATTCAATCTTCATTGGTAGTAAAAGGTGATGATGAAGCGCACACTGCCATGGCGAAAACAGTTGGTTTACCCATGGGTATTGCGGCTAAACTCGTTTTGCAAAACCAAATAACAAGTCGTGGCGTAGTCATCCCTGTTTCAGCTGAGTTCTACAATCCTATTTTAAATGAATTGAAAACACTCGGTGTTGAGATGCTGGAGCATTAGCGGTTGTAAGCAATCAGGCCACTCAACGGCAATGAAACGAAAAAACCTGCAGTCCATAGAGGCTCCTTCGTTACAATATAAAAAGCTGTTGTTAGCAGCAGATAATTTATCGGAACAAGAAAAATTCCCAAGGCAACTTTTACGGATCCGATAAATTGATCATCCTTGATTTTATTTTTCAGAACCCAATTTATAATGCCTGCCGGAATAAGATGAACAATCTTACCGTAACTATAAATAGGATTGAGCCACCGGAGTGCCGAAAACATTTTTGATTTATTCCCCTGATCACCTTTTTTCCAATTTGCCATCACCTCACGATCGGCCTGAAGCTGCTCCACCATATCCTTTTTGTGTGGCCGATTATTCATCAAATAATCTCTTCTTTCCGGATAATCTTCATCGTGCGGAACGGTGAGGATGAGCGAGCGCAATTCCTCTCCTGTTACTTTTGCAAGCCGGGTAAGTTTTTCACGCGATTCAGTAAATGAGCCGGTAACTTCATGAACCGATATAGGTTTGCCATAGTTAACCAATACCCGCGACCTAAAGCCTTGGTGATTTTCATAATGATAACCTATGGGTATAATGTTGACATCCTTCCCCGTGTGTTCCGTGTACTGCATAGCCATGTGGGCAAAACCGCGTTGCAACTCGCGCGATGTCCACGGCTGGTTGTGATTGCCCTCCCCAAAAATTAAAATGCATTCACCATCTTTTAGCAGGTTGATGCATTCGTTCATCATCCTATCGTTTTTACGCATGGCTTCATGGCCATCACGAAAACGGAACAATGGCTTGATGCGCATGAACGTAAGTAATTTCACAGCGAGAGGCTTTTTAAATACATCTCCCCGGGCAATAAACCAGGGATTTCGTTTAGTGCCGCACACCACCAGCAAAGCATCCAGAAAGGCGTTCTGATGATTGGGAACAAATATGCACGGCCCGGATTCAGGAATATTGCGTGTATTAACAGCTTGCCACTTTCTGAAATAAATTTTTAACCCAAAGCGTACATAAGCTTTTAATAGAAAATAGCGCCAGGATGGAGTCATGTTAGTTGATGAACACGTTTACGTTGAAAAAAATAAGCTACTGTGAAACCACTGACAAGGTGCCACACCCCCCACCAGGCTGCCACCAGTGCCATGTATCCATTGCCGTTAAAAAATGTAAAAATTAATACTAATGCAAGTCCTGAATTTTGAATTCCGGTTTCGATGGCTACTGCCCGATGTATATCATCGTTATTTTTTAACAGGTAACTGATTGTGTAACCACTTAGCAAGGCTAGTCCATTATGAAACATAACAAGCCAGAAAATAAGCATGATGTATGCTTTAAAGACCTCAGCATTCGAATACAGTGTAACGATGATAAAACTGATGAGAATGAGAATAGATGTTACGCGCACTGGCTTGGCAATTTTTTCGGCCGCTTTCGGAAAACGATTATTAAATACCATACCAATGATGAGTGGAATCAAGAGGATGGCAACCATGTTCAGGAATAAATCTAAAAAGCCAAGATCAAGCTCATTCAATTTATTTTTTAGTTCCGGCATCAATGATGACCAGAATAGAAAAGATACTGGTGTAATGATAAACGCCAATGCTGATGTGAAAGCTGTGAGTGTTACCGAAAGTGCCACATTGCCTCGCGAGATCAGCGTAAAAAAGTTAGATACATTGCCACCCGGACATGAAGCAACCAGCAGCATGCCTAGCGCAATCCAAGGTGACGGCATTAAGATCAGGATAAGCAAACAAGTTAGGGCTGGCAACAGCACATATTGTGATAAAAGGCCAGTAAACAGGGCTTTCTTTTGATGGCGTAATTGATAGAAGTGATGGGGCTTAATGGTTAAGGCTACCCCAAACATAATTATGGCCAGGCACACATTGAGGGCCTGCAACGAGCTAGGTGAGAAATTAATTTTTGGCTCCAACGATTAGGTAATAATCATTGAAGATAAGAAGCAAAAATCAAAAGCCAAGTTTTCTGTAAGTCAGTCTGCGGTACGGTCGCGGTTATTTTCATACCATGTATCAGCCTGCAGCATGGGTTGTTCTGCTGCCTGAACGGCCAGCGCATCGCAGCGCTCATTTTCCGGATGGCCGGCATGACCTTTAACCCACTTGAATCTTGGCTTGTATTTGTTGTGTAGCGGAATGTAACGTCTCCACAAATCTTCATTCGCTTTTTTAGCAAAGTTTTTCTTTTGCCAATTCCAGATCCATCCTTTTTCTATCGCGTCCACCACATATTTTGAATCGGAATGTACGGTTACCGGTATGCCTTCTTTCTTTAAGCTCTCGAGCGCTACAATTACTGCGAGCAATTCCATACGGTTGTTGGTGGTTAGCCGGAAACCATCCGATAGTTCCTTTTCATGACCGTTGAATTTCAGAATAGCACCATAGCCTCCCGGTCCGGGGTTTCCTTGTGCAGCGCCATCGGTGTAAATGTGGATCATCCAAACGAAACATTATCCTTGAATATCTTAACCGCAATAGCCAGTAGTATCACGCCAAAAATTCTACGGATGACCGCAAAGGCCGATTTACCAAGCTTACGCTCCAGCCACGAAGATGAACGCAGCACCAGGTAAACAAACACCAGGTTTACGATAATGCCGATCAGAATGTTGGTTTGGTCATAAACAGCCCGAAGGGATAAAATTGTAGTAAGTGTTCCAGCTCCGGCTATCAAGGGGAATGCGAGTGGGACAACGGAACCCGAGCCCTTCGCATCAGGATCTTCTTTTATTAACGTAATCCCCAAAATCATTTCCATCGCCACGATAAAAATTACAATGGAACCGGCAACGGCAAAAGATTCTACGTCTAATCCAAAAAGTTTTAGAATAGATTGGCCCAAAAAAAGAAAACCCACCATTAGAATCGCTGATATAATGGTAGCCTTTTCAGCGTGTATCCTTCCTTCACGCTTTTTGATGATAATGATAAACGGAATGGAGCCAATGATATCAATAACAGAAAACAGAATCAGGGTTACTGAGAAAATCTCCTTCAGATTCATGGTTTGAAAATTTTTGTAAAGCTATAACTAATTCGGTAACGTTTGATTTCGATACCCGAACTTAATACATGAAACTTTTTATGCTTACTGTTGATTGCTGATGCTCATTTTGAATTTTTCGGGCCTTAATTCATTGAATTTTTGCTACAATACAATAAATGCAGTAAGTAATAACAATGTGCGTAGCATGCTGATCGTATCAAATAAAATGATAAAGAAAATCTATGAGCCTGGCGATCTCTTTGCGTTGGATTGCAGGAAAATTCGCAATACGAAAAGTAGTTGATTTAAGATCGCCATAGCCTTCGCCTAAAATGAAGCCAGCCTTACGGGCTTCTGCTTTTAGTTGCGTAACAACAACATTGGGCTGAGCTTCAAGAGTGAGTACAGTATGGGAACGCACCGTTTTGTTAGTAATCAATATCTTTAGTTTTTCACTTTTCGCATCGAAAAATTTTTCCCATTTTTTAAATCGGCCTTTTATGGTTTTGTTGATTTTATCAATCGGTTTAACCGACTCCATGACCCGCATCAGCAAATAAATATCGAGCACATTAGGTGTGTACGATGTTTGATACTGTTGCATCATGTCATCCATAAACAATAAACTGTTGTAATGAAGCCTTTTATCGACCAGTTGTGCACGTTTCAGCGCTGCCGGTGAACAGATCATAACGGCAAGTCCGGCTGGCAAACCAAAGCACTTTTGAACCGAAGCAAACCAGATATCGGCTAATGAAAAATCAAGTTTAATTCCTGCCATGGAAGAAGTGGCGTCCACAGCAATTAAATGATTAGGGTTCTTTTTTCGAAAAGACTGGATGATTTTGTTAGAAACTTGCGTGCCGTTGGACGTTTCGTTTTGGGTGATGCAGATCACTTCCCCGGTAGCAAAGGACTTTGCTTTCAGTGGTTCCTGAATAGCAAACGGATAGGCCTGGGCTTCCGGCTTTAGTTTACGGGTATATTCATACCACTTCTTGCCGAACGCGCCATTGAAAAGATGAATGCTATCTTTTTCGATGATGGATTGCGCTATGATTTCCCAACACTCAGTAGCTGACGAGACAAAATAAATGGTGTAATCTTCCGGAATGAAAAGTTTTTCACGTAGCAATGAAACCGTTTTACATGACAGATTTACAAACTCATTACTGCGGTGGTTGATGCTCATAATTCCTTCGTTACCCGCATCCTGAAGGTAACGGGGTACTTTGCTGTAAATGCGCGAGGGGCCAGGGTAGAAGGAGATCATGGTGAAAAGGAAGAACGCAGAATTTAGAATTTAGAATTTAGAATATATTGCAGCGCCAACGCGTACCCTTCCAATCCAAATCCTGAAATCATGCCAATGCATTTTGAAGTAATCAGGCTTTTATGTCTAAACTCTTCGCGTGCATGGATATTCGAGATGTGCACCTCTACAGTTTTTGTTTTAATAGCACCAAGCGCATCATGGATTGCGATGGAAGTATGGGTATATGCACCGGCATTCAGAATAATGGCACCGAAGCTAAATCCGACTTCATGGATTTTGTTGATCAGTTCGCCTTCAATATTGGATTGAAAGTAGTGCAACTCGGTTTGTGGAAATCGCTTTTTCAATTCCTCAAAATAGTTTTCAAAATCCCTGCTGCCGTAAATATCTTCTTCACGCACCCCCAGCAGGTTCAGGTTTGGGCCATTTATAATCTGGATCTTCATAGTGGAAAGATAGGTAGTCTTTAGTCAATTGTCCATAGTTTGCGGGCTTAAGTCGAGGGCATGCAATTTTGATTTTGAATACTGAATATTGAATTTTGGATCAACACATGTGGGATTTACACATTAAGCAATTTGCCCATTACCTGAAGTTAGAGCGGTCGCTCTCACAAAATTCTATACAGGCCTATGTTCATGATGTAGAATTGCTAAAGCAATTTACAGAGATCAAGAAGGTAAAAGCAACACCCCTTACGTTAACCACTAAGCAGTTGCAATCTTTCATCCATTATATAAATGAGTTGGGCATGAGCGCCTATAGCCAGGCCAGGATACTATCAGGTGTTAAGGGATTTTATAAATACCTCATGTATGAAGAGCTTATTGAGAAAGATCCTACTGAATTACTGGAAGGTCCTAAAATAGGACGCAAGCTACCGGATACACTGAGCTACCCGGAAATTGAGAAGCTATTAGCGGCTATTGATCTCTCAACCCCAGAAGGTGGCCGAAACCGAGCTCTGTTGGAGATGCTCTATGGCTCGGGATTGCGTGTTTCAGAGTTGGTTGACTTAAAACTCAATAATATATATTTCGATGTAGGCTTTTTGCGGGTTATCGGTAAGGGCAATAAGGAGCGCCTGGTGCCCATGGGCAAGGCCGCAGCCAACTATGTTAAGATTTACATCGAAGAAATAAGGGTGCATGTTCCGGTGAAAAAGGGCTCTGAGGCCTTTGTTTTTTTGAACCGTTTTGGGAAGAAAATTTCAAGAGTCTCGGTATTTACCATTATTAAAGACCTGGCGGCCAGGATTGGACTGAAGAAAATTATCAGCCCGCATACCTTCAGGCATTCTTTTGCAACCCACCTTATTGAAGGCGGGGCCGATTTACGGGCTGTGCAGGAAATGCTCGGGCATGAGTCTATTACTACTACCGAAATCTACACCCACTTGGATCGTGATTATTTAAGGCAGGTGATAACTGAATTTCATCCTCGCAGCTGATCCGACTGATTCCGATTTGTTGTACCTTAGTAAAAAGGAAAATGAAAACACTGTACACCATAGTACTGTTGGCAGCGTCCGTGGTGGCGTTGGCTCAGAATTTTGCAACCTCTACCCAAAGTGGTGTGGATCTTAGATCGTATAACTCATTCACTGTAATAAGGGGAGAAGTTATGATTGGTGAGGATAATGCTATTGACAGAGAAAACTTTTTTAGCCGGTTTAAAGAATCAACAGTGCGTGAATTGACTTTGCGCGGATACCAATTTACCGATGACTCCACAGCACAAATGCGGGTTAGCTACGTAGCGAAAACTTCAGTACAAATGAATGTAATGCAACTGGGACCGATGGGCCAGGCACCAACTACTAATGCTGCAGATGTTAGCAATTCTCAAAGTTGGTCGCGTGAATTTCGACAGGGCTCGTTAATTATTGTGATTAGTGATGCCCGCAAGAATGAAACCATCTGGTCGGCCGAAGGGGTGGTTGATGCAACGCGATCACGCGGTGGAGATATACTGGATGCGTCCATTCGCAATGCATTCAATAAATTTCCGGATAAAACGAAAAAGGAAAAATCACGGAAGAAAAAGAAGGATTAGCCCGATTACCTTTGCTGTTAAAAAAGTTTTTGTGTTTAAGCATTCATCTTTCGTAGAAGTTGGTTTTAAACTTTCCAATAAACTACATTTGAAATTAATTTTTCACAGATCATTAATTACAGTACAATGAAAAAAATCAGTTTATTATTTCTAATCCTTTTTATTGGATCCTCAGTAGTATTTTCACAAGTGCCTCTTGGAAAAGGTGGAAAGCAACTTAACGCAGGTTTGGGTTTTTCAACTTGGGGTGTCCCTGTGTACGCAGGCCTTGATTTTGGTGTACATGAAGACATAACTATTGGCCCTGTGATTTCTTTCCAGAATTATGGATACAGGGCTGGTGGCAATAGTTATAATCAAAACCTGGTGGTGCTTGCGTTTAATGGGAACTACCACTTCAATACAATTTTAGAGTTGCCAAGCGAATGGGATTTTTATGCGGGTTTAACCATGGGATATTATCTTTGGTCAGATAATGATTATGTGGGTGCGAAATCATCAGGACTTGGTTTATACGCCCAAGTAGGCGGTCGATATTTCTTCAATGAGAAATTTGGTATCAATCTTCAAGTTGGTGGAGGCACCTCATCAGGCGGTATCTTTGGAATAACTTACAAGTTTTAGAAACTTTTGATTTGAAGAATTTCATTCATGCCCGGAGTAACTCCCGGGCTTTTTTATGTCTTTGGTTGGTAAAATAGTTAGAGTTAAATTTTATTGATACATCTTTGTGTCATGTATAAGCAATTGATCCGCCCATTATTTTTTTTGTTGGATGCTGAACGGGTTCATCATTTGGTTTTTTCCACACTTCGCATCAAAGGAAACATTCCAGGATTTAAGTCGTTGTTATCAGGTTTGTTTTCTTATAGCCATCAGTCTCTTGAAACGAAATTGTGTGGATTAACCTTTAAAAATCCACTAGGTCTGGCAGCAGGCTTCGACAAAGATGCTAAGCTGATTGATGAACTCGCTTGCATGGGTTTTGGATTTATTGAAATTGGAACACTTACACCTAAACCACAACCCGGTAATGATAGACCACGATTGTTCAGGCTCCCTCAAGACCAGGCGCTCATCAATCGCATGGGCTTTAATAATGAAGGCGTGCTGGCAGCGGTCGAACGATTAAAGAAAAGAAAGTCCGGAGTGATTGTAGGCGGTAACATTGGCAAAAACAAGAGCACCCCTAACGAAAAGGCACTGGATGACTATGCCTATTGTATTGAAGCCCTCTATCCGGTGGTTGACTATTTTGTAGTGAATGTAAGCTCCCCCAACACACCGGGCTTACGCGAGTTACAGGAAAAGGAACCACTTCGAAAGTTGCTCGCTTTTGTGCGGGCAACGGTTGACTCCAAAATAAAGCCGAAACCTGTATTCCTCAAGATTGCTCCGGATTTAACGGTAGAGCAATTAGATGACATCATTGAAATTCTTAAAGAGACCCGGATGGATGGCGTGATCGCCACCAACACAACCATTTCAAGGGAGGGATTGAAAAGTGCTGTCGATGTAGTTGAACAAATCGGGGTAGGCGGACTAAGTGGAAAGCCATTACGAGACCAGTCGAATGCAGTAATCAAATACCTTCGGGCTCAACTCGGCTCAACCTACCCCATTATCGGAGTGGGAGGAATTATGTCTGTTGAAGATGCGTTGAAAAAACTTAAAGCCGGTGCAGATTTAATACAGATTTATACCGGGTTTGTGTATGAAGGGCCTGGGTTTGTGAAAAAAATTCTGAAGTCCTTGTCAAATTTTAAAAATCAGTAATCGTGGCCAGGTCATGAAACCTGAATACCCGTGTT
>JAHBUD010000005.1 GCA_019638255.1 Cyclobacteriaceae bacterium
ACCTGTTGTTGTAGCTGTAGCCTCAGTTTTTTGCTCAGCACGGATATGCATGTCAATCAGTACATCCGGATTATCGGATTTAGTAAACCCCTTGGCTGCCAGCTCGGCATCCACTGCGCTTATAATGCGACTTCTGTTCAAATCGCCTACGGGCAATTTCTCTGAATCTTCGCTGTACGCATACGTCTTATAGCTCGCAAAATCGCCTTGCTTGTCATAATCGTATGTCACTTTCAATGAACTGCACGAAACAGCAAGAAATAAAACCGGAAGAAGAAGATACTTTTTCATGATGGTTATTTGGTTTAAGTGGTGCCAATGTAAGCAAAGGACTCGAAAGGTAAAATGACAGTACTTCAAAATTTGACTATGGCAAAAGTCATATCATTTACCCCCTACATTAAATGTTGAGAAAACAGCTTATCTGAATAAAATATAGCCTCTTCACTCTAACCTCAATCAAATCGGTACAAACACCTTAGTCATTATTGAGTATCGAAATGACTCCAGTCACCGATTAGAAATTCCCCCCAGTTTCTTTATACACTTGCCACCGGCTCCCGATGCCCCACCCAGGTAAATCGCTTCACCACAAATTCGGGATTGGTGAAGGATGCATTGCCGGAAGGATTGCCACCCGTTACGTGAAAATCGGAGAAGCCGGCATTCTGGTTCATGTAGATGCCGCCCACCAGGTTAAACGAAACCGGAGTAGCTGCCATCGCCATTTCATCGCCAATCTTTTCACGCACTGCAGCATCGGTAGTATACGCCCCACATGAAATGGCTCCATGATGAAGCGCCATCTCCTGTGCCAATTGTATAGAATGATTCGTGTCTTTTGTTTTGATCAGCAAGGCAATCGGGCCGAATAACTCCTTGCTGAAAACATCTTTGCTTGAAGCATCTACCTCCACAATCACAGGTGTATTGATGCGCGCATTTTTAAACATTGGGTTTTCAACACTACGCGATTTCAGCCACACCTTGCCCGGAAGTTTTTCTGCCTCGGCAATTCGGGTGCAGGTACTTTTGTTTTGAATGGTGCCCAACACAAAAGGTCCGGCCTTCGGGTTATCCACCAGGCCATTAATATTATCAACCAGCTTTTGTGCAAACTCATCAAACGAAAGATTTCCGTTAGCAGTTTTGATACCCGAAGCAGGGATGTAAAAGTTTTGCGGTGCCGTGCACATCTGTCCGGAATATAATGCAAGCGAGAAGGCCAGGTTGGCCGCTACTTTGTCCGCATCAGCAACAGAATCGAGGATAACGGAATTCACGCCTGTCTTCTCGGTGAAAACTGTTTTACCCGGCAGACTTTCAAGATAACTTCCGAATGGAGAATTACCGGTAAAGTCAATAAGCTTTATATCAGCATGCTCAGCAAGTTGCTTCGTAATGGTTTTATCAAACGTATCGACAGCCAACTGACAAATGTTACTATCAAGTTTATTTTCCTCCAGTACTTTTTGAATCTCCGCTACCACTATAGCAATCGGCAATACAGCGCCCGGGTGTGGCTTTACGATAACAGGGTTGCCGGTTATCAGGCTGGCATATACACCGGGTACCGTATTCCAGGTTGGGAACGTAGAGCAGCCAATAATCACCGAAACACCTTTCGGCACTGCACGCCACTCTTTATTTAATTGAATGTTAAACTTGCCCATCGGTTTGTCCCACAGCGTAGTCGATGGAAAGCGCTTCAGTTCTTCATATCCGGAAGCGATTGCTTCCAGTGCGCGGTCTGCAGCATGCGGACCGGAGGCCTGGAAGGCCATCATATAACCCTGACCGGTAGTGTGCATGGTGGCATACGCAATTTCAAAAAACCTTGCTTTGATCCGCTCAAGCGATTCTGTTAAAATACCAGCACGATCTTCTGCACTTACTTTTCGCCAAACATGGTAGGCAGCTTTGGCATTCGTGATTAACGTATCAACCGTGAACGAAGGATATGAAATGCCTAACGGCTCCTGTGTATAAGGTGATTCTTCAACACCAATCCACGCATCCGCTTGTTGTTGCTTTAATTCTTCGAATTTCTTGCCCAGCTGACTTTTGAATTTAGCTTGTCCGTCAACATCGGCTGTTTCGCCATAAACGGCTGGTGCCGGATGTTCAGGGAAAGCGGCAAAAAAAGTTCGTGTATGCAAAGCCGCAATAGCTTTGGTAATGGTTGATTCGTGTTTCGAAAATAAACTCATAATCAGTTATTCAAAGGTTTTGTGTTGTGATACTTTTCTAAATTGATTGGTTCAGGTTATTCATTTATGAAGCTTTATGCACGCGATAAACAAATAACATAAAAACGAGATAACTACTTATATGGCTATTTGACACTGCCAAACACGCGCTTCAGTAAATCTGTTGTACGTTCAGCAGGATTTTCACGTATTTTCTTTTCCTCAGTTTCGATTAACAAAAACAAACCTTCCATGGCTTTGTTCGTGGCATAATCATTCAGGTCAGGATTTACTTTCTCAACCATAGGAATTTTATTATAAGCGCCTACCAGATCACCATAGTATTTTGTAGCGTTTACTTTATTTAAGGAGTTTGCTATTACCGGTTGAAACTTTTCGTACAACTGTGTCGATGTGGTGCGCTTCAAATATGCTGTTGCCGCATTCTGATCACCCCTTAAAATCCCCCATGCATCTTGAATGGTCATTTGCCTGATAGCCGCAATAAAGATCGGCTTAGCTTCTTTTGCGGCATCTTCAGCCCCACGGTTTAATGTCAGGATAAAGCGATCCACTTCACTGCCCATGCCGATCTGGCGTAGCCGGTCTTCCACCCGTTTTACATCCGGTGGAAAGGGAATCCGTATCTGCGGATTTTTGAAATAGCCATCCAACTGGGAGGCCTGGTCTGAGCCGGTTGAGATGCCTTTTATCAATGCTTCCTTCAACCCTTCGGCTACTTCAGCCGTGGTAAGCGGTTGGTTCCCTCCAACACTTTTGTTTAAATCACCCAGTGTCTGACTGATTTGTGCCGATGTACAGGCTGTTAAAATCAACATCAATAACCAACCGAATTGCCGCATAGTAGTATCCTTTCAGGCGACTAAATTACCGAACAAAATCAATAATCCTACCCGCCTGTTTGAAGCATTTCGCGTGTTATTTCACCAATGTTCCGACAACCGGTGAGGCCCATGGTCAATTCAAAATCGGCCATAAAATTTCGCAGTACTTCGTAAACACCTTCCTCACCGGCCAGCGTAAGGCCATACACATAAGGCCTGCCAATACATACTGCCGTTGCCCCAAGCGCGATGGCCTTAAACGCATCAGCGCCACCGCGAATTCCGCTGTCGAGCAATACCGGAATTTTTTTATTCACCACCTCCACAACACCGGGCAGTGCTTCAATGGTAGAAATAGAACCATCCACCTGCCGGCCACCGTGGTTGGAAACAATTATACCGTCCATGCCAAAGTCGAGTGCTTTGCGGGCATCATCAGGATGTAAAATTCCTTTCAACAGTATCGGTAGTTTTGTTTGTGCACGCAGGAAGCTCAGATCATTCCACGTAGTGTTTGGATTTGAATAGGTGCTGATGAATTTCTGCACTGCACGTATGGGTTTACCCGATCGCAACTTGCCAAAAAATCCCTTGCCCGGATAATTGTTCACCATCTCAATCAGCCCCATTATACTTTGCATGCTTACCGACTGACGGGGCTTGTCACTGGTTTCAGGTTCTTCCATTAGCTTTTGAAAAACAGGATCTCTGGTGTATTGTGCAATTCCTTTACCCTCTAGAAAGGGAAGGTAAGCTACATCAAGATCGCGTGTGCGCCAGCCCAGCATGGTTGTATCAAGGGTAACAACAATGGCCTGGCATCCACATTGTTCAGCCCGTTTTACAAAACTTGCCACCAACTCCTTGGATTTACTCCAGTACAACTGAAACCATCGTGGTGAATTTCCCATCACCGCGGCAACCTCCTCCATAGGACGTGAAGCTTGATTCGAAAAAATATACGGCATATTTAATCGTGCCGCAGCACGACCAACTGCACAATCTGCTTCAGCATTTACCATTTCCAATACACCGATGGGTGAAATCAGAAGGGGGCTCGGTAACGCTTGACCAAACAATTCTATTCGTGTATCGCGCTCGCCAACGTTGCGAAGCATGCGCGGAATAATTTTATACTTTTCAAAGTCTGAGCGATTGGACTGCATTGTACTTTCACAGCCTGCACCTCCCGCGATATAGGCAAAAGCCTGAGGCGACATGTTCTTTCGGGCAGACTCCTCAAGTTGCTTTATATCAACCGGTACACGGGGCAATTTCCCTGAAAAACCACTGAGGTAAATCTTGCGCTGCCAATCGAGGGCTGAAAATATATTCATGGCTCCATTTTAATAGTAAAAGATACGGAATCGGATAACAAAATATTCAATAATCAGTTTTTCTTCCATCTTTGAACTTTGTCGCATAAAATGAAGAAAATAGTTGCTGAAATACTGGCCATTGGCGATGAGCTACTTTACGGCCAAACACTTGATACCAATTCGCACTGGATAAGCGGAGAACTGGATAAAATCGGTATTAAAGTTATACGAAGAACAACCGTTGGGGATATCGAAGAAGAGATTCTAACAGCGTTTGCTGAAGCAGAAAGTCGTGCCGACATCATTCTGATTACCGGTGGCCTTGGCCCTACAAGTGATGATCTGACCAAACCTTGCTTGTGCAAATATTTTAATTGCGGATTGGCTATCCATCCAGTGGCGTTAGCAGAAATTACGGAACTGTTCAAAAGCCGTGGAAGGGAACTCACAGAGCTAAACCGGCAACAGGCCGCATTGCCTACTGCATGCGAAAAAGTTACCAATCTGTTGGGCACTGCTCCAGGCATGTGGTTCAATAAAGGCGACAAGGTATTTGTATCCATGCCGGGTGTGCCACACGAAATGAAGAAAATGATGGCGGATATTGTACTGCCAAAACTGATGCAGCAATACAAAACACCGGTAATCCATCATCACATTGTAAAAACGGTGGGCATTGGTGAATCTTTCCTGGCGGATAAAATAGCGGCTTGGGAAAAAGTGCTTCCAGAAAATATCAAACTCGCCTATCTGCCGAGTCTCGGAGAAGTTAAACTTCGCCTTACCGGAGTTGGAGCCTCTTCAGATGAAGTAAAACGTGACATTGAAACCTGGGTTGAAAAATTAAAACCCTACACCGACAACTACATTTATGGATACGGAGATGATTCATTGGAAAGTGTTGTTGGGCGACAGCTTCGTGAAAAGAAGCTTACGCTTTCTGTCGCTGAAAGCTGCACCGGAGGATATTTATCGCACCTGATTACTTCGGTGCCCGGTAGCTCAGATTATTTTTTGGGCAGCATGATTCCGTACGCATACGAAATCAAAATGCGACAGTTGGGTGTTAAACCTGAAACACTCGAAAAGTACGGAGCCGTGAGCGAACCAACGATCATTGAAATGGCCAATATCGTACGCGCGAAATTCAATGCGGATATTGGTGTGGCGACCAGCGGCATTGCAGGGCCTGGCGGGGCAACACCCGAGAAACCTGTTGGCACGGTTTGGATAGCCTACTCCGACAAGCATCAAACCGTTACCCGAAAATTACAGCTATCGCAAGACAGGATGATTAATATCCGGATGGCATCCATTGCTGTACTGAACCTTATTCGCTTGAGTTTGCCTCAGTAATCTTGATGTACTGCTCAATATGAGCAGCCTCGTGAATTTCAACCATTTTGGTGTCCTTACGGATCATCCGTTAATTTTATGACTCACCTCGTTCCTCGGTGTGACAAGTAAAAGCTTAATTTTTTACAGGTGTTTGCCTGACTTTTATCATTCATAATCAACACCGGAATACTCAACTTTCAAGAGTTTGAAAACCGGTTTTTATGCGCACCGATGCCGCTCAAAAGTTTTTCTCCATAGAACCCGATCGCTCCCGATTACTGTCGGAATTATGGGATCGCCAACTCAGTGATCGCTATATCACAGATGAGGTTATTCAACAACTAGCCGGTAAATACAATGTTTCAGAAATCGAGATTGAGGGTGTTGTTACGTTCTATCATTTTTTCCACCGCAAACCCGCGGGCAAGCACACCATCTATATCAACAACAGCATAGTGGCCGAACTGAAAGGCTATCAACGCATACGCGAAGCTTTTGAACAGGAAACCGGTGCGCGAATAGGGTATACCGATCCTTCCGGAACATTTGGGCTATTTGAAACCCCTTGCATCGGCCTGAGCGATCAGGAACCTGCCGCGCTCATTGACTTTTATCCGTTTACTAACCTGAACGCCCTGAAAATAAAAGACATAATACGAAAACTCAAGGAAGGCAAAACGGCTGCAGAAATTTGCGATGCCCCGGATGATCATATCCGTTTTTTACCGGCCAATCAGCACACACTCTTCTTTGCACCGTATGTTCGCGGTGTTGCGGTGAACAAACTGAAAGACTTTAACTCCGAAGGCATCATCGAACAATTGCGAATTTCAGAACTTGCCGGAAGAGGAGGTGCATTTTTTCCAACCTGGAAAAAGTGGGAGTCCTGTCGCAAAGAAAATTCACCCGATAAGTTTATCATCTGCAATGCCGATGAAGGTGAGCCCGGAACATTTAAAGATCGCGTGTTGCTTAACAATCAACCCGGATCAGTATTGGAGGGCATGATCATAGCCGCTTTTGCTGTGGGTGCCGACTACGGTGTGATTTACCTGCGGGGTGAATACCGGTGGTTGAAGAAAAAGCTGGAAGAAGAAATAGAACATTTTTATGCCGAGGGATTACTTGGAAAAAATGTTGCCGGCATTGATGGGTTTAATATCGACATACGATTGGAGATTGGTGCCGGTGCCTACGTGTGCGGAGAAGAAACCGCTTTGCTGGAGTCCATGGAAGGCAAACGCGGTGAACCGCGTACAAAGTGGTTCTACCCTGTTCAAAAAGGATATCTTCAATTGCCTACCGTGGTGAATAATGTTGAAACGTTTGTCGCAGTTGCTCGTCTAATCCAAGTTGGATCGTTTGAATATCAAAAGCGTGGCATTCCGGGATCGAATGGCACAAAGCTTATCAGTATTTCGGGCGATTGTAACAAACCCGGCATTTATGAAATTGAGTGGGGCATGACCGTTGCCGAATTACTTGACCACTGCGAGGCGATCGATCCGTTCTACATCCAGGTGAGTGGTCCTTCTGGAGAAGTGATCTCCATCAAAGAGAAATACAGACGCATTTCGATGCTGGACCTGCTTGCCCAAAAAGATATTCGCTGCGGAGGATCGTTCATGATCTTTAACAGTAAACGCGACATCGTAAATATCCTGATGAATTTCTCAGAGTTCTTCAAGCATGAATCGTGTGGCGTGTGTACGCCTTGTCGGGCCGGTAATTTTATTATTCAACGCAAACTCGAGCGACTGAAAAACGGACTGGCCGACAGCAGCGATGTGCTTGAACTAAAAAGTTGGGGACAGATTTTAAGAACAACCAGTCGTTGCGGATTAGGGCGTACCTCTACCAACTCAATCATTCAAGCGCTCGAAAAATTTGAAGATTACTTTGCTCAACGCTTTTTATCCTCTTCAACAGGGTACCGCAAATTCGATGAACACCATGCGGTTGAGGAATATGAACGTTATAAACCATAACATTTTATGGCACTGTGCACATTTTGGATCGATGGAAAAGAATACCGCGCGGAAGAAGGCACTAACCTGATTGACGCGGCAAAAGAAAACGGAGTTTTCATTCCATCATTGTGCTATTTCAAACACATTGATCCGCCATTAGGTACTTGTCGAACCTGTACCTGCCGGATTGATGGTCGTTATGACCCAGCTTGTACCGCTTATGTTTGCGAAGGTTTAAAGATTGAAGTGAATACACCGGAGTTGCTGGACATGCGTAAAGCACTTGTGGAAATGATGTTTGCTGAAGGAAATCATTTTTGTCCGGCTTGCGAAAAAAGCGGCAACTGCAACCTGCAACACATGGGGTATGAATTGGGTATTTCTGTTACCCGGTTTCCTCACCTTTTCAAAGATCACCTCATCGACTACCAACCCAAACGGATGGTGATGGAACATAACCGCTGCATTAAGTGCAAGCGCTGCATTGAAGAAGTATTCACGTATGACAATAAAAAAGTGTTTACCGCCATCAATCGGGGTAACGACACCATGATTGGCATTGACTATGAACAGGAAGCAAAACTTACCGATGAACAGGCCGTGAACGCCATGACCATCTGCCCTACTGGTGCGATTATCGTTCGTGGAAAGAGTATGGCAAAACCTTTTGGCGATCGTTCCTTTGACATGGTCTCTGCCCAAAAACAATTTAAGCGCCCTATCCTGGACAAACCCAATCGGGTAAACTTTGAAAAAAAGGTAATTGCCACGGTATCCTTGGCAGGCTGTTTCGGCTGTCACATGTCCCTGCTCGATATTGATGATGAGATTCTTGATGTTGCTGAACTTGTATCCTTCAACAAATCTCCGCTAACGGATATCAAAAGCTTTACACAGCGTTGCCACCTGGGATTAGTAGAAGGCGGATGCTGCAATACTGAAAATATTGAAACGCTTAAAAAGTTTCGTGAAATGTGCGATATCCTTGTCGTGATGGGTGAATGTGCCGTGTGGGGAGGTTTACCGGCCATGCGCAATACCATACCGCTTGCTGAATGCCTGGAAGAAGCTTACCTCAACTGTGTGACCAGCGAAACGGGCGAAACTACAGTGCCTTATCATGAAGACCTGCCCAAAATTCTGGACCGCATTTATGCCTGCAATGAAATTGTTAAGGTTGATTATACCATTCCGGGTTGTCCTCCTTCAGCAACACACATTTGGAAAGTGGTAAAGAGCCTGCTATGGGGTGAAGATTATTCCTTGTTATACTCTGAATTTAAATACGACTAACCCATGAAGAAGAAAGTTATCATCGATCCGGTTACTCGTGTTGAAGGCCATGGCAGGGTAACGATTCACCTGGATGAATATGGAAAAGTTGAAGATTCTTTCTTCCATATTGTTGAATTTCGTGGCTTCGAACGGTTCATTCAAGGCAGGCCCTACTGGGAAGCGCCTGTATTGGTTCAACGTCTCTGCGGTATCTGTCCGGTAAGTCATCACCTGGCAGCAGCCAAAGCCATCGACCAATTGGTGGGAATTGATCCGGAAGAATTATCGCCTGCTGCACACAAGTTACGCAAGCTTTTACACTACGGACAGGTGTTTCAATCGCACGCACTCCACTTCTTTTACCTTGCGTCACCCGATTTGCTGTTTGGCATGGATGCTCCTGTTGACAAACGGCATGTATTTGCTGTAGCGATCGAAAACAAGGAGTTGGCAAGGAAAGGAATATTGATGCGAAAATTCGGGCAGGAGATTATTAAAGCCATTGCCGGAAAAAAAATACATGGCATCGCAGCCGTACCCGGAGGAATGCATAAGTCGTTTGAACCCGCTGAGCGTGATTATTTCCTGAATGGAAAGGACATCCCTCCTGTTTCGACCATGATTGAGTGGGCAGAAGAAACGTTAGCCTTTGTTAAAACATACTACAAAAACAATAAGGCATTGCTCGATGCATTTGCTGCTTACCCGAGCGGGCACCTCGGTATGGTTGATGCTTCCGGCATGCTGGAGTTATACCACGGTAAACTCAGGGCGATTGACGGAAGTGGCAAAGTTACCCTGCCCAATGTGTCCACCGATGACTATCAAGCCTATTTTATGGAAGGTGTTGAACGCTGGTCGTACATGAAGTTTCCATACCTGAAAGCATTGGGACGTGAAAAAGGATGGAACCGCGTTGGGCCGTTGGCACGATTGAACGTTTGCAAGGGCATTTCAACTCCGCGAGCCGAAGCCGAGCGGCAGGAATATATTGCGCTCTCCGGTCAGGCCATTAACAACAGCACCATGTATACACACTGGGCCCGTCTGATCGAACTGTTGCACTGTGCAGAGGTAATGGACGAGTTATTGCACGATGATGAATTATTAAGTGATGACCTGGTACGTGAAGGTGTTAAACGAAATGAAGGCATTGGCATCATCGAAGCGCCCCGTGGTACACTAACACATCATTACCAGGTAGACGATAAAGGCATGATCACCCGGTGCAACCTGATTGTTTCCACTACACACAACAACGAAGCCATGAACCGAGCCGTAAAGTGGGTGGCGAACAACATCATCAGTCAGAAAGGAACAATTACAGACGGCATGCTTAACCAGGTTGAGGTTGCCATACGGGCATACGATCCTTGCCTGAGCTGCGCCACACAAGCATTGGGACAAATGCCGTTGAAATTAGAAGTATATAATCACAAAGAAGAATGTATCCATGAACGCATTAGAAACTAACGACAAAACGTTGCTGGTCGGTATCGGCAATTACGGACGCTCAGACGATGGGCTTGGGTGGGAATTTATTGACACCTTTTGCTCGCACGATGATTTGTTTGATGTGGAATACCGGTATCAGCTTCAGGTAGAGGATGCCGAACTGATCAGCCGATATAACCGGGTAATATTTGTTGACGCCTCGCACAGCACGTATGAAGAGGGCTTTCACTTTTATCCTTGCACACCCAAGGTTATTCATTCCTATACATCACACCAGCTTAGCCCTGAATCGGTGCTATGGCTTGTGCATGATTTATTTGGTAAAAACCCGGAGGGATATGTGATGGCCATCAGCGGACACACCTGGAAATTCAAACAAGGATTATCGCATCAGGCCCAGGAAAATTTTCACAAAGCAGCGACTCACTTTTTAGCCTATATCAATAATCTAACGCCTGCTCCTTCTGCAATGGCAGCTGTTTTGTAAGTGGTGACTTTGTTACGCTGAGCCAAGTCGAAGGGTGACTGGCTCGAAAACTAATCTTCAACTCGTCATGCTTCGACATTCCGAAAGCTAACGGAACAACTTGACAGTATACCTCGTTAGGATTAGTACTTGACTCAATAGCAACATTGCAAAAAAAAACATAGCCGCGATAAATCGCGGCTATGTTCATCAATTAATTACACCAAACTTCAGTTACTTGAATACGCTGACTCTCCCAATTTGGCGTGTGCTACGGCTAGGCGTGCAATCGGAACCCGGGGGCCAGAGCAGGAAACATAATTCAATCCTATGCTGTGGCAGAACAAAATGGATTCAGGATGGCCACCATGTTCACCGCATATTCCAACTTTCAGATCAGGATTGGTTTTGCGACCATCTTGTACCGCCATTCGCATCAGTTTACCCATGGCGCTGCTGTCAAGCACTTCAAAAGGATTTTCTTTCAATATTCCTTTCATAATGTAGAACGGCAGGAATTTGTTTTCCGCATCCTCACGCGAGAACGAGAAAGTAGCCTGCGTTAAATCATTTGTTCCAAAGGAAAAGAATTCAGCAGTTTTCGCAAGTTCTTCAGCCGTTAAGCATGCCCGAACAGCTTCAACCATGGTTCCAAACTTGAAGTGCAGTTTGATGTTAAGTTTTGCTTCAAGCTTTTCCTGAATTTCATCTACATATACCCGTATGGCTTTTAGTTCTTCCGGAGCAATAATCTGCGGTACCATAATTTCAGGGCGTACATCAATACCAACTTTTTGGCAATCAGCCGTTGCTTCCAGAATAGCCTGAATCTGCATGCGGTAAATTTCTGGGAAGGTAATGCCCAGGCGTACACCGCGGTGACCCAGCATCGGGTTCACTTCAAAAAGTTCCTTCACTTTCTTTAACATTTGCTCCTTCTTTTGAATAGCATTCTCTACCAGATCAGCACCGGTGGAAGTAAATGGCTCAAGTGACTTCTCAGCAATCTTCAGGTCAGCGCCTAATAAGCGCAGGCTGCCGAACAGGTTGTTCACTCCACTTACGGTTTCTTTCAAATGCTTCAGGTTATGGATTTCATCACGTAGTACTTCTTCGGTGGGCAAGAATTCATGGATCGGAGGATCCAACAAACGAATGGTTACCGGGCGGGGCGCCATGGTGGTAAGAATTTCACGGAAATCCTTACGCTGCATTTCTTTCAATTGAATCAACGCGGCTTCACGCTCCTGCTCGGTGTTGGCCAGAATCATTTCCACCACAATCGGTAGGCGGTCAACATCATTAAACATGCGCTCGGTGCGGCACAAGCCAATTCCCATCGCGCCAAAGTTGAGAGCCTTCTTAGAAGCCGATGGTGTATCGGCATTGGCCATAACTTTTAACGTTGCAACTTCATCGGCCCACGACAGTAGTTTTTTCAACTCATCGCTGAAGGTTGGTTCGACCATGGGTATCATACCTTTATAAACATGACCAGAGCCTCCATCGATAGTAATGTAATCGCCTTCGTGAAGGGTTTTGTCACCAATATTTGCCTGGCGAAGTTTTACATCTACTTGTATGCCTTCAGCACCGGCTACACAAGGTTTGCCCATGCCGCGTGCCACAACAGCTGCGTGCGAAGTTTTGCCGCCACGACTGGTAAGAATTCCCTGCGCAGCAAAAAATCCATGAATGTCTTCCGGCTTGGTTTCTTCACGAACCAGGATAACTTTTTCACCGGCACGCCCCAGCAACTCAGCCCTATCGGCATCAAAAACAATATGTCCGGAAGCAGCTCCCGGTGAAGCTGGCAATCCTTTTGCGATTGGCTCTTCTTTGTGAAGGGCATCAAGCCGAGGATGCAGCAGTTGTTCCAGCATGTCGGGCTTAATGCGAAGCAAAGCCTGCTCACGGGTTATCAAACCTTCGGCTGCCATTTCAACCGATGTGCGCACCATGGCGGTAGTGTTCATTTTACCATTGCGGGTTTGCAAACAATACAGCACACCTTTTTCAATGGTGTATTCAAAATCCTGAACTTCTTTATAATGTGTTTCGAGCTTTTTGCGAAGGCCTTCCAACTGCCGGTAGAGTTCAGGCATTTCTTTCGAAAGTTGCGCTACGGGCTTGGGTGTTCTGATTCCTGCTACCACATCTTCGCCCTGAGCATTCGTAAGGTATTCTCCAAACATAACATTTTCACCGGTGCCGGGATCGCGGGTAAAACCAACACCCGTGGCGCAGTCGTTACCCATGTTACCAAACACCATCGTTACTACATTCACGGCCGTTCCGTTCGCCATCTCGGGGGTAATTTTAAATTCTCTGCGATAGTCTACAGCACGTTTACCCATCCATGAATTAAATACAGCTTTAGTGGCTATTTCGAGTTGTTCATATACATCTTCCGGAAAAGGCTTTCCGGTATGATCTTTCACTACCTGGAGGAAGCGCTCAGAAATTTCTTTTAGATCTTCTGTGCTTAAACCAACATCAACTTTTACACCTGCCCTTTTCTTGATTTCTTCAAAGTGATGATCAAATTTTTCATCTGGAACACCTAATGCCACTTTGCCAAACAGTTGAATGAATCTGCGGTAAGCATCAAAACCGAAACGCTCATTTTCGGTGTGGCGTATCAGGCCGTTTAACGTCTGTGAGTTTAAACCCAGGTTCAGGATAGTATCCATCATTCCGGGCATCGACAAGGCAGAACCCGAACGAACAGAAACCAACAGTGGATTCTCAGGATCGCCAAAGAATTTTCCGGTAGCTTCTTCCAATGCCTGAATTTGCTCGTGTACCTGCTCCATCAGGCCATCCGGCAACTTCTTCTCTTTACTATCCAGGTAAGAAAGACAGGCTTCTGTTGTGATAACAAAGCCCGAAGGAACATTCAGACCGATTTGTGTCATCTCACAAAGGTTGGCTCCTTTACCACCAAGGAGTTTCTTATTCTTTCCGTCACCCTCATGGAAGGAGTAGACATACTTTGTAGGGGTTGATTTGCTCAAATTGCTAACCTTAGCCTTTGGCGTTTTATAGTCTGTTGCTTGCATAAGCGCATTTGTTTAGTTGAACTTGAATGTAGGCCTGTTTTGCCTCTGTACAGAATGATATAAGTCAGCGCCCATCAGGATAGAAATCATGATTCAAAAAAGCGGTAAAGAATTGGGCTTTAGCGATTTAGGTTACAGTTCCCGAACACATCAAAAATGCTAACTTTGCCCCCGTAAACGATTGTATTTATGGCGCAAGTTGAACTGATTATGCCGAAAATGGGCGAAAGCATAATGGAGGCCACTATTTTAAACTGGCTTAAAAAACCGGGCGATAAAATAGAACAGGATGAATCCGTTCTGGAAGTCGCAACAGACAAAGTGGATACGGAAGTGCCTTCTACCCATGCCGGTGTACTAAAGGAAATTCTGGCCAAGGAAGGAGACGTTGTAAAAGTTGGAAAGGCAATAGCCGTAATTGAAACTGAAAGCGATGCAGTGGTTACAAGCACACCAGCCCAGCGCGGTGGCGCAACCAAGTCTGCCGAAGCTGAAAAAGTTGAGCCCAAAAAAGAAATAGAAGTCGCTACCGCGCAACGCACAAATGGAAGCGGGTCAGCTCATATTGCTGAAGATTTTAAATCTTCCAAGCGTTTCTACTCACCACTGGTTAAAAATATTGCTAAAGAAGAAAATATTGCCGTAACGGAATTGGAAACTATTCCGGGCACCGGTATGGAAGGTCGTGTTACAAAGAGCGACATACTGACCTATGTTGCTAACCGTAAACTTGGCAACACCATAAAGGTTGCGCAAACCTACCAGCCTTCACAGCCTGTTCCGGTATCCATAAGTAGCGGTGACGAAATCATTCAAATGGATCGCATGCGCAAGATGATTGCCGACCGTATGGTTGATTCAAAACGTATTTCTCCACACGTTACTTCATTTGTTGAAGCTGATGTAACCAACATTGTGTATTGGCGAAACAATATCAAGGGTGAGTTCCAGAAAAGGTACAATGAATCCCTCACCTTCACGCCTGTTTTTATAGAAGCTTTGATTCAAGCCATCAAGGATTTTCCGATGATCAACATACAAGTAGATGGCGACCGGATTATCAGGAAGAAAGACATCAACATTGGAATGGCCGTGGCATTGCCTAGTGGAAACCTGATTGTGCCGGTGATTAAAAATGCTGATCAATATAGTCTGGCCGGACTGGCCAAAGCGGTAAACGACCTGGCCTTACGTGCCCGGGAAAACAAACTAAAACCCGATGAGCTAAGCGGTGGTACCTATACCATTTCTAATGTTGGCTCATTTGGTAATGTGATGGGCACACCGATTATCGTGCAACCCCAGGTGGGGATTATGGCTGTGGGAGCCATTCAAAAGAAACCGGCCGTATTGGAAACACCGTATGGAGATGTTATTGCCATACGGCATAAGATGTTTTTATCACATTCTTATGACCACCGCGTAGTTGATGGTTCATTGGGCGGAAGTTTTGTAAGGCGCGTTGCCGACTATCTTGAGAAATTCGATAAAGACAGACCGCTTTAGCGCTTCAGCGATAAGTAGCCGGTTTTAACTTCCTTATTATCGACCTCAATCTTGTAGAAGTAATTACCGGTTGGTAATTCATTGCCATTAATATCTGTTCCTGAAAATCGTTTTCCGGAAACGGTATCATCATAGTTTTCCATTTCAAACACCCTGTCGCCCCAACGGTTAAAAATCGAAACTTTATTAGGGAATGGGAGGTTGGCAATACGCATATACCGGTTAAGGTCGAAACCTGTTGGCGCAATCGCATTAAATACAACAATACCGGAATTGTCGGCACTGGCTACTGCCAATAACGTACGCGATGGTGATTGAGCACTGGTTACACTGCCGGTCGAAGCAGATCCCGTAACATTCGATTGGCTCAGGCTCACAAAAGGATCATTGAGTGCTGAGGCTTCTGCAACCACAAATGATTGTACATTATTTCCCAGACTGTTTTCATCGCGGACAGGCAACGTAACCGTAGCGTTTTGAAGGGATCCGCTTGCAACTGTTACTGTAAAATAGCGCTGATCAGAGATGCCGTTTAACGAACTGGATTTAAGAAGATTACTACTGCCTAGTTCTGTGGTTGATGCTACGATCTGTGCATTGGATGTAATTCCATTAACCTGAATTGGAAGGTATACCGAACCATTTCCTAACGGAAACAACTTGGTACCCGTTCCGGAATGCTGCACGGCACCCTGAACATGGGATTGGTCAGAACCTCCGGTAATCACTGCAGTTTCATCAAAAATAATTTTCGAGTTGTTTTCGGCTACCATAATGCCGTTGGTGAGGATGAGTTCGCGCTCCACAACAATATCCGCCAGGAATTTTTTAACGCCTCCACCTTCAATGGTTAGCCAACTAAAAGCTTGGGCATTGTGATTGATGATTTGCTCATCACTGGTGCTGTTGAACGTTATACGTCCTTCACCTGGATTGTACGTGCCTGTGTTAAGCCACACACCCCCCATGACAAGTGAACCGTTGTTGGTAAGGGTACCGTTGTTGACAAGGCTTTCTTTCACTACCAGGATACTTCCATTGGTAACATTAACCGTTGCAGAATTTGAAATAAAAAATCCTTGGCCAAAGGTTAGGGCTGGGATGATAAATAAGCTGAGCAGAAATAATTTCATCTTAATCATTTTTAATTGAGGTATTGAGATTTTGAGTTCTTGGCGCATTTCTTAGTTTCTGGTTTATCGGTTGTGCTCTTTCGTTACGAAATGCTTCCAGAGCTGCATCATGACCGATTCTCATATTGGCAGGCCGGTTATACACTTCAGGATATAAGTACTTACCACGCTCATCAGGGGATTTATCTACTTCTACCTGGATTCGGTTACGTTCTGCATAAGGATCTTTTCTTATACCGGTAACTTGCCAGGATACTTTCATACCAGCATTTCCACCAGCTATCGTGAATTGATTGCCCTGAATTTCTTTCGATATAAATACTGGCGCATGTCCTCCAATACACGTAAGCAGGTAACGAAAATCTTTATTTAAGGCGCTGAACCAGTCGGGTAAAGTAATTATTGCTGTGCCATTCCCATCAAGCGTCACCACACCATCATAAATGTTTTTCATATCGGGTGACTCAACAAAAGAATGATACAGAAACTTGTTGGTAGGATCAAGCGGGTGATCAATTTTAAAAGAACCTCCACCTTTTGAAACGTTGCCCGTAACGCCTAACGTTCCACTAATGGTTGTATTCCCAACAATGTTAACCCTGCCCGAAAAAACTCCCGCAAATCCTTCCGGTGTAGAAAGTCCAACTATACCCGCGCCAACATTTGAGCCGGTATATTGGCCAACTACTCCGTAACCACCATTTGTTGAAGTAACCCCGAACACTCCAAAAGCACCCTCGCCCCTCACACCAAATCCACCTGCGCTTGGGGCTATTGCAGAAATAGCCGGTGCATTGACATTTGCAGCACTGGTGCTCGCAAAAAGTGCAGGGGTGTTTGTGGCCGCAGCATTACCCTGCTCCGCTTGAATGGCGGGACCTAATCCATTATTAATGGCCCTTAACCCCCAGCCAAAATCGTTTCCATTTGAATATTGAAAATAGCCGGCTGCAGAATTTGATCCATTGGCACCTACCTCTAGTGCATTACTCTTACTGGAAAGGTTGTCCAGAACAAATCTTCCTGCAGACCCATCACCTGAAGTAGTTGTTATACTAAACAGAGGGCCTGCTGCTGCTGAAGACGCTGCATAGGGCAAAGTAATTCCTCCGGTTGCATCAGCAGCTGGTGCCCATTGCGTACCATTCCATTTCAACACCTGGTTAAGTGCTGGTGCCGTATTCGCCACGGGCCTGCTTTGTATTTGCACAACTGTTGGGTTGGGATAAGTGCCACCAAGGTTTCCACCGGCTGCACCTCCGGGTGCAACACCGGCTATCGTTGTATTTCCAGCGGCCGTTAATCTGCCTTGAGCATCGACCGTAAAGTTTGGTACCTGTGTGGCTGATCCGTAGGAACCTGCTGTTACGGTGGTGTTGGCCAACTTCACTGCTGTTACCGCTCCGTTGTTGATTTTGGCCGTAGTAATTGCATTATCGCGAAGGTGATTGGTCGTTACAGCTCGGTTAGCATCAGTAGTGGCATCACTTCGTAATTCAGTTGCCGTAACACCATTGGGCGCAATGCTGATAGTGCCTGTTGTGGTAATCGGGCCACCCGCCAAGCCTGTGCCCGTTGCAATGTTGGTTACCGTGCCTGATGATGCAGCTGACCATACTGGAACTCCGGCTGTTGTTGTTAGAACTTGTCCGTTTGCTCCAGGTGCTAGCTTGCTCACCGCAAGAGCTGCTGTGTTGCTTACATCGGCATTGGTAATGGTTCCGTCTAAAATCTTAGCCGAGTTGACCGATCCATCGGCAAGATCAACCGTAGCAACTGAACCATCTGCAATCTTGGCTGAATTGATCGCACTGCTTGAAATTGTTAACGCTCCGGATGATGCAAATGTCGCATCACCACTTACCGTTACCGCAATATTGGATGCACCATTGTTTGTAATCAATTGTCCAGACGCTAAGGCGGGTAGCGTTCCGGCACCTGTATCATCTGTCTGCGGTACCCAAGCAATACCATTCCATTTTAATACTTGCCCGACAGCAGCACCAGCCTGAGTAAGTTTTCCTGGAGCAACATTAGCAATCTTAACATCGGTTATTGCATTGTTGGCAATGTCAGCCGTGGCTATAGTACCATCCAAAATTTTTGCTGAGGTAATCGCATTATCACGAAGGTGATTGGTTGTAACAGCGCGGTTAGCATCGGTAGTGGCATCACTTCGTAATTCAGTTGCCGTAACACCCATGGCTGCAATACTGATGGTACCCGTTGTTGTAATCGGGCCACCCGCTAAGCCTGTACCAGTGGCAATGTTGGTCACAGTTCCTGATCCTCCGGTTGTTTCGTTTTGCGGTACCCAGGTTGTTCCGTTCCATTTTAACACTTGTCCTGTAGTGGCTCCAGCTTGTGTAAGCTTTCCGGGCGCAACGTTTGCAATCTTAACATCCGTTACAGCGTTGTTGGCCAAATCAGCTGTGGCGATAGTGCCGTCCAAAATTTTTGCCGATGTAATGGCATTGTTAGCAACTGTGGGATTTGGATAAGTGCCTGTTAAATCACCGCCTGCATTGCCACCTGGTACAGTTCCGGTAAGGTTAACATTGTTACCCCCGGTAATCGTCAATAGTCCCGTAACGGGGTTATATGATAAGGTCTGGCTATCTGTTCCGGTACTGTCTTCAATTACAACCCATGCAGTACCTCCCCAGTAATAGAATTTATTGGTGTCTGTATCAAATACCAATAACCCCTTTTCATTGGTTCCTAAAGTGTTGGTAAAGGAGGTGGCTGTTCGCTGCCCGGTCGTAAACCGGGGAACTAAAAAACCTTGATTATTGCCCGGGGATCGCAAATCAAGAACTGCTCTTGCATTTGGATTATCCGTGCCAATACCAACCTGTGCCACAGCCAACGATGTTGAGGTCATAAAAAACACCAAGAGGATTCGATTTAGCGTTTTCATCTTTAATTTGTTTTAAAGCAGACTGTTCTAAACAACTAAGGTATATTCCGATAGACAATGACCATTGTAAAAAACCGAATACACCCAGATCAATCCACATTAATTCAAATTTGTAACTGAATTTACAAAGTCCTTCAATTTCTGCTTGATACAGGCTTCTCCGCGTGTTGAATCTCCTTTTTCAATTGCTGGATTTCAGCCAGTAACTGGTTTATGCTTCGGCTTTGATTTTCCAGTGTTTCAACCTGTTCCTGAAGTAATGTTACCTGATTTTCGAGGTTCCTGATCAATCCATTTTGTTCTTGCACAGCCTTAACCAACGGAGCGACAAAATCGGTGTACCGTAATCCGAGTGTCCGGTCATCATCGCCACCAACTGTTAAAATTGCGTTGCTATTGCCTACCAATTGCTCAATATCCTGCGCAATGAATCCCCAGTTCAATCGCGTGTCGCTCAAATTTTTCATTTGGTAACTAACCGGACGGAGGTTCATGATAAAATCAAGACCTTGATCAAGATCCCTTATTTGTGTCTTCAACCGTCTGTCCGAAGAAGCCGTGAAAGCTACCTCGCCTTCAATCACGGTAACGGTTGTATTTCCAATACGGACTTTGTTACTGGCGTTCACAATAGCACCCTCACCAATGGCGGTTGAATTATTTAAGTTATTGACACTAACATCTGCTCCTCGTCCTACTAAGGTAAGTCGCGTTCCTAGTGTATTTGTGGTAGCAACTGTTGTTCCAATAAAGGTATTAAAGAAACCAGTGGTGGTGTTCTCTCCAGCTCGTTCGCCCAACATGGTATTACCTGTTCCTGTTGTCACATTCCACCCTGCCTTCTCTCCAATAAAAGTGCTGATATTGGCTGATGTTGCAAATTCACCGGCTTGCGCCCCAACAAACGTATTTCCTTGATGGTTACCAGCCCTACCTGCACGCCATCCAATCATTGTACTCAAACCTAAATTAGTGTGGTTTTCCGCTGCCTGAGTTCCAATAAACACATTGAAGTTTCCGGTATTATTGGCCCCTGCCCTCCAGCCAAAAAATCCATTATCCGTTCCCGCAGTAGCTACCTGATCGCCCGCGAATAAATTGCGGGTTCCGATATTATTGATCAAGGCATTCGGGCCAACATTGGCCCACACGGCAACACCGCCACCCGATGTTGTCAACACTTGTCCAGACGTACCAACCGAAACTTTAGAAACATCGATAGCCGCACTACCGCTGATGTCAGCATTCACGATTGTTCCATCTACAATTTTTGCAGAAGTTATGACGTTGTTTGCAATGTTAGGATTAGGATAGGTGCCTGTGAGTTCTCCTCCAGCTGCACCTCCGGGAGTAACTCCTGCTATGGCGGTATTTCCGGCTGCGGTTAATCTACCTTGTGCATCTACTGTGAAGTTCGGTACCTGTGTTGCTGAACCATATGATCCAGCCAATACGGCAGTATTGGCTAAATTCAAACCGGTATTAAACGTACCCGTAACCTGACCAGCTGCGGGAGTTTCTGTTTCCAGTACAACCGCTGTATTCAATCGGTTCGTATTAATCGTTCCTGTGGTAGCTGCATCGTTAACTGCTGTTACAATGTTTGTACCTGCAGCTGCGGATATTGTAGGATTTGGATAAGTGCCTGCTAAATTTCCACCGGCCGTACCACCTGGCGCAACACCAGCAATGGTTGTGTTACCGGCTGCAGTAAGTCTTCCTTGTGCGTCAACGGTAAAGTTTGGCACCTGCGTAGCCGAACCATAAGGGCCTGCAGTAACGGTTGTGTTTGCCAGATTCAATCCTGAATTAAACGTACCCGTAACCTGACCAGCAGCAGGCGTTTCTGTTTCCAGTACAACCGCTGCATTCAATCGGTTGGTATTAATTGTTCCGGTTGTGGCTGCATTGTTCACTGCCGCTACAACATTATTACCAGCACCCACTGCCAATGTTGGTGAAGGATAGGTTCCTGTTAAATCTCCAGCCGCAGCTCCACCCGGTGTTACTCCACTGATCGGTATGCCTGATGCCGCTACAATCCTTCCTTGAGCATCTACCGTAATTTGCGGAACAGTGGTAGCGTTCCCGTAGGATGCAGCCGTTACTCCAGTGTTGGTTAAGCTTATTGTACCCGTAGCAGTAATAGGTCCACCGGTTAATCCTGTACCGGTTGCCACACTAGTTACAGTTCCGGTACCAACATTATCAATCTGAGGTGCCCATGCAGTTCCGTTCCATTTCAATACCTGGCCAACAGCCGCTCCGGATTGTGTAATTTTTCCAGGTGCAACGGTTGAAATTTTTATGTCACTTACTGAACCATCGGCTAAATCTGCGTTAGCGATAGTGCCGTCTAAAATCTTTGCCGAGGTAACAGCATTATTTGAAATGGTGAGCGTACCCGTTGAAGCAAATGTTGCATCACCACCCATGGTAACCGCAATATTGGAAGCACCATTATTAGTAATCAATTGCGCGCTGGCCAATGAAGGCAATGTACCCACTCCTGTCTCATCCGCTTGAGGTACCCATGCGGCCCCATTCCATTTTAGTACCTGACCTACGGCTGCCCCGGACTGTGTTATTTTTCCAGGTGCTACATTGGCAATTTTTGCATCGGTTACTGCATTGTTGGCAATTAATGGATTTGGATAAGCTCCGCTCAAATCACCGCCTGCGGCTCCACTTGGCGGTGGCATTGCAGACCATGTTGGTGTGGTACCTGAAGTTAAAAGTACCTGGCCATTGGTACCGCCCGCCATTTTTGATATAGCAATGGCTGCTGTATTACTGATGTCAGCATTAACGATTGTGCCATCGACAATCTTCTCGGAGGTGATGGCATTATTTGCAAGAGTAGGGTTTGGATAAGTGCCGCTTAAATCTCCACCCGCTGTACCACCCGGAGGAGTGCCTGAAATATCCACCGTGTTACCACCTGTAATACTCAATCCACCGGTAGCCGAATCAAAAGAAAGTGTTTGATTGTCCGTGCCAGTACTGTCTTCAATTACGGTCCACGCACTGCCACTCCAATAGTAGAACTTATCGGTATCGGTATCGAATATGAGCAAGCCTTTATGAGTTGCTGAAAGCTCATTGACAAAGGCTGGAGCTGTACGTTGTGCAGTGGTTAAACGCGGAACAAGTAATCCCTGATTGTTACCCGGAGACCGGAGGTCCAGTACTGCCCGAGCGTTTGGATTATCGGTTCCAATGCCCACCTGGGCATACAAAGTTGTAGTAGCCACAATAGCTAAGACGGCTAAAAAAAGCTGTCGGTAAGGTCTTTTCATAAGGTTTAGGATGGTTAAGGAAACTGAAAGTACACAATTGCAGCCATATCCAATTATTCTATTTTTGCTTCTTATTTAAAACCTCTAATCCAATGAAATTCGGCACAAAAGCGGTACATGCGGGCGTTGAACCAGATCCTTCAACGGGTGCAATCATGACTCCTATCTTCCAAACTTCAACCTATGTGCAGGAAGAACCTGCTAAACATAAAGGCTATGCCTACGCACGGGGAGCCAACCCTACCCGAAACGCCCTTCAAAAAAGTATTGCCACACTTGAAAATGCCCGGTATGCCTTGTGCTTCTCTTCCGGAATGGGTGCCACCGATACCGTTATCAAACTTTTAAATACCGGGGATGAAGTAATCACCAGCAATGATCTTTATGGAGGCTCTTACCGAATGTTCAAGCGGGTGTACGAGCGCTTAGGTATTAAATTTCATTTCATTGATTTGACTGATTCATCGAATATCAATGCTCATATCAATGAAAAAACAAAACTGATTTGGCTTGAAACCCCGAGTAACCCGTTGATGAACATCATCGATATACAAGCTTGCGTAGCTATCGCCAAAAGGAACAACCTTCTTGTTGCCGTTGATAACACTTTTGCTTCGCCTTACTTACAAAATCCACTCAGTCTGGGGGCCGACATCGTGATGCACTCGGTAACAAAATACCTAAGTGGTCACTCAGATGTAATTATGGGTGCCTTGGCCACCAATAATGAAAAGCTTTTTCAAGAATTGGCATTTATCCAAAACTCGTGCGGTGCTGTTCCGGGCCCTCAGGATTCTTTCCTGGTTTTACGCGGAATCAAAACCCTGCACTTGCGCATGGAGCGTCATTGTTCCAATGGCAGAAAAATAGCAGAATACTTGAAGGCTCATCCGAAAGTCGGTCACGTTTATTGGCCCGGTTTTCCTGATCATCCAAATCATGAAATCGCAAAAAAACAGATGAACGACTTTGGTGGTATGTTATCGTTCACTTTAAAAGATGACAGCCTTGAAAAAGCCATTACACTGATGAAAAGTGTAGAACTATTTTCGTTGGCCGAATCGTTAGGGGGTGTTGAGTCGCTGATCAATCACCCCGCATCCATGACACATGCCAGCATACCCAAGGAAGAACGCATTAAAAATGGTTTAGTTGACTCCTTAATACGGTTGAGTATTGGTATTGAAAATGTTGAGGATCTGATTTCAGATCTGGAGCAGGCGCTTCAACATACGTAGCGATTAGTTACTGGATTAATGCACTGCTCTTGAGCGGGAAAAGAATTTCAAATGAACTTCCCTTGCCCACTTCGGTAGTTAATTCAATTTTACCAGATAGCCGATCAACCAGAATCTTAACAATGGCCAAACCCAACCCGTTTGAACTCTCACCGCCTGTAGGGCGTGCACTAAGCTTTTTAAACTTCTGATACAGGAAGTTTATGTCAATAGGTTGAAACCCCGGACCATTATCTTGAACGCGGATCACACAATCTTTACCTTTTGTGTAGGTCTTTACATGGACTACTGAGTTATTACGCGAGAATTTTATGGCGTTTGACATAAGGTTATCCAGTATTCTGCTTAAATACTCCTGATCAAGATACACAGGCTCGTTGAATTCCTGTTCCAGCACAATATCGATGTTTTTGGATGTGGCGGAATGACGAAAAGCATTAACCCGTTCGCTGACAAAAGAATTCAGATTGAACACAGTGAATTCAGGTTCACGATTTACTTCAAGCGCATTTACGTCAAGTAGATCAGTTATCAGATCAAGACCAGAACGGGTGGAGTCCTTAATCAGTGATAAATATTTTCTTTGCTCAGCATTCATTTCCCCTCCCAACTCAAGCAAATCAGCGAGTCCTTTAATTCGGTTGAGGGGAGATTTCAAATCATGCGCTACAATATTCATCAACGTATCCTTCTCATGGTTCAGCTCTGAGAGCTCCAGATTTCTCTTCTCCAGTTTTTCATTTTGATCAATAATCTCCGCACGCTGCTTTTCTATTTTTTGGTTTTGTGATTCTAGCTTTATATTAACATTCTTTCGTCTTGTGCTATTACGCCATTGCATTAAAAAAAGAATGCTCACAAAAGCAACAATGGCGATCAGTATAGCATTCTCTAATTGTTTCTGACGGATTATGGCTGTATTTTTTGCTTCATTTGTTTTCAGTAATTCATTTTCCCGTTCCTTCTTTTCAATTTCCAGTTGGAATTCAAGCTTTTCGATTTGCCTGGCCAACTCTACACTTTGTAGCGATTCTTTAAGAATAAGATACTTGTTTGAAAGCAATGTGGCTTCCGTTTTTCTACCCTCCTGGTCATAAATTTTACTCAGGAATAAATAAGCATCGCGCTGAAACTCAGGATGTGACTGCTCGGTTAGTTTAACAACATTTTCCAAATGTCGTTTTGAGGCCGCGAAACTCTTAAGTTCAAATTGTGCCTTACCCATCAGCAGCGTTACCCTGGGCAGTAACCTCACGTTGTTGTTCTGATTCACCATGGCATACGCCTGTCGGGCAAGGGTATCAGCCCTGTTGATCTCTCCATGGTTTAATAAAAATTCAGCCCAGCCAATACGAATTTCTGCCAGACTTATGTAATCCTCGATTTTTATGGCAATGGAATCTGCTTGCCTGAAGCAACGATCGGCATCAATGGAACTGTGTAGCTGACTGTAAACCGAACCCAATTCAATCAGCGCTGATAGCAGGCCTCGCGGATCTCCAATCTGCTTCCGCAGGTTAAAGGCTTTCTGCGCCATTTCAAGAGCCTTTATGTAATCTTGCTGCGATCTATGAAGATTGGTGAGTGATCGGTAAACATATGCCAGGCCAACAGGATCATCTAACCTTTCAAAAATGATCATGCTCTTGATCAGGTTGTCGTAAGCACGGGTTAAATCTCCTTGATCAAAAAATAATCGACCAAAATTATTGTAACAAAACGCAAGTTGAATGGAATCGTTTTGCTGCTGTGCTACTTCAACTGACTTCAGGTGATAATCAAAAGAAGCTTTATAATCTCCTTTGTAGGCATTAGCCAGCCCGATAAAACTAAGTGGCTTCGAAAGTTCTTTAGTTACATTTAACTGCTTGCCAAGCTCATAGGCCTGCAGACAGTAAGCAATTGTACTGTCAGGATGTGATAAACGGTATTCAAAACCGAGGTCATTTAACAGATTGAATTTTTCAACACCGGAAACGCCTGAAAGATTTTTTCGCAAGCTGTCAATCCGGTTGATATTCTGGGCATTAATCGGGCTTAGAACAACCCAAAACAGAAAAATAGCACAACTAATCGCGAGCCTCTTCATCGATCACCAAATTAGAAAAACAATTTCAAAAGGCACGAACGCTCAAAGAAATAATGTGTTTTAAATTATTCTTCCACAAAATTCAAATCGCGCCCGAAGGTTTCGTGTAATGATCGCAAAGAAAGCAATGCAATCACCACTGTAACAACCCCAACAATCAAAGCCCCGGTAATTATTCCGGTATCCTCCCGCAATAATTTAAAAGCATAGGTTAAGGGCACAACCGTTCCGCGAATAAAATTGGGTACCGTAGTGGCCACAGTCGATCGGATATTGGTACCGAACTGCTCAGCCGCTATCGTTACAAACAGCGCCCAGTACCCTACACCAAATCCAAGGCAAAAACAGGTGAAGTAAAAAAAGAACTTTGTGGTTGAAGGAGGATATAAATACAACAGCACAAATCCCAAGGTGATGATGATAAAGATAAAAACGATTTTCTTTCGTGAGCGAAACCACTGGCTCAACAAACCGCTGCTCATGTCACCGGCTGCTAGTCCCAAATAGCTAAACATAACAGCATCGCCTGCAATGATAGGCTCAAGCACACCAATCGCTTCTGAAAACTCGGGTGAAAACGTAATGAGAATACCAATGGTAAACCAGATGGGCAAACCAATTAAAATACAATTCATAAAACGCTTAAAGCGGTTATAATCTGTAAACAGCGACAAGAAATTGCCGCGCTCAACCACCTTCTCCTTAAGGTTCAAAAACATTCCTGACTCAAAAACGCTCACCCGCGCAATTAAGAGTAACAGTCCCAAGCCACCACCAATAAAGTAAGCAATTTGCCAATCAAAATTTTTGGCAATAATATTCGCCAATACAGCGCCCAGTAACCCAACAGTCGCCACCAAGGTTGTGCCATATCCGCGCAAGCGTGTTGGTAAAACCTCAGCCACCAATGTAATGCCAGCGCCTAACTCACCCGCTAAACCAATACCAGCAATAAACCTAAAAAGAGCGTATTGTTCGACAGATGTAACAAGGCCATTCGCAATGTTGGCTAATGAGTATAGTAAAATAGAACCAAACAGAACCGAAAGTCTGCCCCGCTTATCGCCCATAATTCCCCAGATAATACCACCTACTAGTAAGCCACCCATTTGCACCCGAAGCAGAAACTCACCCTGATCAAATAACTGAGCATCGGGAACGCCTAAACCCCTGAGACTGGGTATGCGAACGATACTGAACAACAGCAGATCATAAATATCAACGAAGTAACCAAGGGCAGCTACGATAACCGGTATACTGAAAAGTTTTTTTAAGTCGCCTTTTTTCATTTGATCGATGGTTCAGTCAGCGGCATTTCAGCAAAGTCAAAAAATAGTTTTACAAGTGCAAAACCTTTATTTACCATTAGTAAAAAAGTATAGGACGAATTGGTAATTTCAGGTTAACATCATCGAAAATTTTAAAACCTATGAAGAACTTCTACTTGCTAGTATTTGGGCTCTTTCTACTCTGGACACCTTCAAATGCCCAAAAGAAAAGCCCTTCAACAACAGCCCGAACAACGGTTTCGTACGATGAGAAACTTTACAACGCCATGGAATGGCGAAGCATTGGACCTTACAGAGGTGGCCGCTCAGCAGCTGTAGCCGGTGTGCCCGGTAAGCCCAACCTATTCTACTTTGGGGCAACCGGTGGTGGTGTTTGGCGAACTACCGATGCCGGCAACAGCTGGGAAAATATTTCGGATGGATTTTTTGGCGGGTCAATCGGTGCCGTGGCTGTAAGTGAATGGGACAATAACATTATTTATGTGGGTGGTGGAGAAAAAACAGTGCGCGGAAATGTTTCGTACGGCTATGGCATGTATAAATCGGCAGATGCCGGGAAAACCTGGACACACATCGGCCTGAAAGATTCGCGTCATATTTCACGGGTACGTATCCACCCAAAAAATCCTGACATTGTATATGCAGCAGTAATGGGCGATTTGTTCAAATCATCTGAAGAACGTGGCGTTTATAAATCTGTTGATGGTGGCAAAACATGGAAGCGCACCCTATTCGCCAATGGCGATGCCGGTGCTGTTGATCTTTGTTTCGATCCGAACAATGCCCGGATTATGTATGCCGCAACCTGGCGCATTCGCAGAACACCGTATAGTTTAGAAAGTGGCGGTGAAGGATCGGCCATGTGGAAAAGCACAGATGGCGGTGATACATGGACAAATATTACTGCTAACCAAGGCTTGCCAAAAGGCCTATGGGGTATAGCGGGCATTTCAGTTTCTCCTGTCAACTCCAATAAAGTTTACGCCATCATTGAAAATGAAAATGGTGGCGTGTATCGATCAGACGATGCCGGACAAACATGGCGTAAAACAAACGATGACCGCAACTTGCGCCAGCGTGCCTGGTACTACACGCGCATTTATGCCGATACTAAAGATGAAGACATGGTGTATGTAGTTAATGTTTCGTATCACCGGTCTAAAGATGGGGGCCGCACCTTTCAATCTTTCAATGCACCGCATGGAGATCACCATGATCTGTGGATTGCACCGGAAGACAACCAGCGCATGGTCATTGCTGATGACGGTGGTGCACAAGTGTCGTTTGATGGTGGGGAAAACTGGAGCACATACAATAACCAACCAACCGCACAGTTCTATCGTGTTACTACCGATAATGCATTTCCGTATAGAATCTATGGTGCTCAACAGGACAACACTACCGTTCGCATCTATCATCGAACCGATGGATTTGCCATAACGGAAAGCGATTGGGAAGTTACAGCCGGTAGCGAAAGCGGACATCTGGCTCCGGATCCGGCAGACCTTGACATTGTTTACGGAGGAAATTACGGTGGCCTGTTGCAAATGAAGAACCACCGTACCGGAGAAAACAGAAATGTAAATGTGTGGCCAAACAACCCCATGGGCCATGGGGTTGAAGATATGAAGTACCGTTTTCAATGGAACTTCCCGATTTTTTTCTCACCACATAATCCCAAAAAGCTTTACACTACCTCAAATCATGTTCATGTATCCTTCAACGGTGGGCACTCGTGGGAAACGATTAGTCCGGATTTAACAAGAAATGACAAAACCAAACTGGGGTCATCCGGTGGACCGATTACAAAAGACAATACCAGTGTTGAATACTACTGTACCATTTTCGCAGCGGGTGAATCACCATATGAAAAAGATTTCATCGTAACCGGATCGGACGATGGCTTGATTTATGCCACTACCGATGGCGGTAAAGAATGGAAAAATATCACACCCAAAGATTTACCGGAATGGGTGATGTTTAATAGTGTAGAATTCGATCCGCATACCAAAGGCGGTATTTACGTAGCAGGCACTCGCTATAAGTTGGGAGATTACCGGCCTTACCTGTACAAGTCAAAAGATTACGGAAAAACCTGGACAAAGATTACGGATGGCATTGATGCCGGGCATTTTACGCGCGTACTCCGTGCCGATCCAAAACGAAAAGGATTGCTTTATGCAGGAACAGAGTCTGGCATGTATATATCGTTCGATGATGGTGCAAGTTGGAAGCCCTTTCAGTTGAACCTTCCAATCGTTCCCATTACAGATCTCACTATCAAGAACGACAACCTTATCGCAGCAACCCAAGGCAGAAGTTTTTGGTTGATTGATGATTTGACACCGCTGCACCAACTTAGTGACCAGGTAACAACTTCCGAAGCCTATCTCTACAAGCCAATGCCTTCTTACAGGATGGGACCTGCTTTTAGTTGGGGCCGGGCACCTAAAACAGCCGGACAGAACCATCCTGGAGGCGTAATGGTACACTACTACTTAAAGGATACGGCTAAAGCACAGGTTAGTCTTGAATTTCTTCAACCGGATGGATCGTTGATTAAGAAATTCTCAACCAAGCCTGACCTGAAAGCGAAAGAAGAAAAACTAACGCTGAAACAACCGGGCATGAACAAATTCAGCTGGAACATGCGCTACCCGGATGCCGACAGGTTTGATGGTATGGTTCTATGGGCTGCTTCCATGAATGGCCCACGTGCATTGCCCGGAAACTACAAAGTTCGGTTAACCGTAAATGGAAAATCATCCGAGGCAGATTTTGAGATACTCAAAGACCCACGATCGGATGCAACTCAGGCAGACATGAAAGCTCAGTTTGACTTTGTGCAAAGCGTGATCGCCAAAGTAAGCGAAACACACAATGCCATTAAGAAGATCCGCACAGCCCGGGAACAAATCAACCGTGCGATTGACCCAATAAAAGATCAGAAAGAAACCATGAAAGAAGTGTTGGATAAAGCCAAATCCATACAGGATAACATGAAAACAATAGAAGAAGCTTTATACCAAACCAAAAACCGAAGCGGTCAGGATCCGCTAAACTTCCCTATTCGATTGAATAATAAACTGGCTCATCTGAATTCACTTGCAAGTGCGGGAAATTTTCCGCCTACGCAGCAGATGGTGGAATTCAAAAATGAAATTACCGCTGAAATCGATAAGCACTTAAATGCGTTGAATAAAATCTTCAAGGACGAAATCCCTGAATTTAATGCACTCGTAAAGCAAAAGAACATTGACGCAGTTGTTCTAAAAGATTAAAGACCTTAGGTATTTCAAATCAAGAAGCCCGAGGTAAATTTCGGGCTTCTCTTTTATAGCTCAATTATTTTCCTGCTAATCAGATACCAGGCAACTGGTCCTAGCAATGGCAACAACAGAATTACAACAGTCCACAATAATCTTTTTTCCATGGATTGCTCTCTTTTCCATACATCGAGTATGGCCAAGACATCAATGACAAAAATCAATATAACCCAAATCCTTCCCATTAGTGCTTCCGGTTAGTTTGACTCAAGGATTTTAAATAATTCATCCAGGTTAGGTGTGATGATAATTTCAGTTCGTCTGTTTCGCTGGCGATTTTGAGGATTATCGTTGGAAGCCAGCGGAATAAACTCACCCCGGCCGGAGGCAGTGATCTGTTTCGGAGAAACACCTGCCTTGGTCAATATCTTGGTTATCGCGGTTGCCCGCATCACACTCAGGTCCCAGTTATCATTCATGTATTGTGATTTTCGTGAAATCGGTACATTATCTGTATGCCCTTCCACCAAAATATTGAGGTCAGTTTGATCTTTTATAGCACGCGCCAGCTGCTGTAATGCAGTTACACCTTTAGAATCAACTTCTACACTACCAGAGGCAAACAAAAGCTGCTCGGCTAACGAAACATAGACTTTACCATTCTTAACATTGACAGTAAGATCGCTTTCTTTAAAATTAAGCAGGGCATTGGTGATTTTGTTTTTCAAATCATTCACGGCCTTGTCTTTTGCTGCCAACACCGATTCCAGTTCGCGAACCTTCTTTTCACGCTCGGCCAAACTAACGCTCAAAGAGTCGTTCATTTTTCTTGTGCGCTCAAGATTCGACTGAATTGCCAAAAGTTGCTCCTGTTGCTGTGCCATATCGCGGTTAAGCTTGCCGCTGCTGGTAAGCAAATTTTTATAGTAAGCATTCAGTTGGTCATACTCACTGTTCAACTCAGCTAATCGGTCAGATTTTGCCCTCAGATCAACACCAAGGCTACTTGTATCGGCCGCTAACGCTTTCGCCCTATCGTTAAGCTCAGCGAGCTGCTGATTTGCTGTTTCCAATTGTTCATTGCGCTCGGCCAAGTCAGCCTCAAGTTTCACTTTTTGCGCCAACATGTCATCGTATTTCTTTTTGGTAACGATGCATGATGAAGTTAATGATGTGATAATTATCAGAAAAAGGAAGTTGAGTTTCATAGAGATTAAAAAATTAATTGGTAAATATCTGAAAGAAGAGCATTATTACGAAATAACCACAAATTCACCTACTATGAGCGGAATGTTAAAGGCTAATTCACTCAAAAACAAAACCATCATTATAACCGGGGGCGGCACAGGTCTTGGGCGATCCATGGGCAAATACCTGCTCGAACTTGGTGCAAACCTGGTTATCACCAGCCGTAAAAAAGATGTTATAGACAAATCAGCCGAGGAACTGATGCAAGAAGCTGGAGGGAAGGTGTTGGCAGTACCGTGCGATGTGCGGAAATACGAGGAGATAGAAAACGTAATTCGCGAAGCTGAAAAGTCATTCGGGCAAGTCCATGGCGTTCTTAATAATGCAGCTGGGAATTTCATTAGCCCTACTGAACGACTCTCACACCGGGCGTTTGATATTGTAGTAGATATTGTATTGAAAGGAACCTACTATACTACGTTGGCAGCAGGAAAGAATTGGATTGCCAAAAAACAATCAGGAGTATTTTTAAATATCGTAACTACCTATGCGTGGACAGGCTCCGGTTATGTAGTGCCTTCAGCTTGTGGCAAAGCTGGCGTTCTTGCATTAACACGTTCATTGGCGGTGGAGTGGGCCAAGTATAACATCCGAAGCAATGCAATCGCTCCTGGTCCATTTCCTACAAAAGGTGCGTGGAGTCGGCTTTTACCGGGAGATCTGGTGAAGAAATTTGATCCAGCTTCTCGCATTCCACTTAAACGTGTGGGCGAACATCAGGAACTGGCCAATCTTGCTGCATATTTAATGTCTGATTATTCAGCGTATATAAATGGTGAAGTAATTACTATTGACGGAGGCGAATGGTTACGCAATGGCGGAGAGTTTAGTCATTTGGAATTAATTCCTGAAAATATGTGGGATGAGTTAGAGAGGATGAGGGGAAAGTGACTGGAAGACCTATTCCTGTGTGTGCCTGGCGTTGAAAAGAATTGAATCATTCAAGGATCAGCATGATCGAATTGTGTTTATTCCTGGCAAAATAGAGTCAATACTTAGACTAATAAGAATTTAATTTAGTGTTAAGTATCGCTCAGCTAGAATAAACGAATTAGGTTGAAAACTCTCATTGATCTGTTATTTGTAGGTTTTCTTTTTACCCAATGTATTGAAAGGAAATTACAAGCAAGCATTGCATCCATAAGTCCAAAGGAATTGCTTGGTATTTTTGCCGACACGACTGTTTCCTTTACAAACCCGCAATATTTTAAGAACGATTTACGTGTTTCGTGGGGAGGCCCAACAGCTTATGCTATTGGAGTCGCTTCGACACAGGTGCTCTCTTTTGGGTTGATTGTAAAAGAGGTTAAAGGGAGTTCTGGAGCTTTGGCTATATCGTATAATCGCTTCATATCAAAACGATTATCGGTAGGCTTTACATGGGCAAGGGAAGCGCTTACAATTTTTTATACGTCTTCTTACGAAACAGCAGATATAAAAATCAATTCTTACATGATCGGTTGTAAATTCTACTATGCAAACAAGAATTCCTTTCAGGTGTATTCAGGTATTTCATATGGAAAGAGTAGTGTTAGAGGAAGCCCTGAAACGAACAGTGAGAAAAGTGACCAAATGACATTTTTAGGTTTCAGATTTGGTGAACACATTGCTTTTATTTCGGAAATTGGATATGGATATGAGGGCCTAATAAAATTAGGGCTTTCCGGACGCTTCTAAATTTGCGCCAAAAGAAAAGCTTACTGACGCTAAACATCCTCAAACAAGTTGATCTGCTGCAGATTTTGCAATAGACGCAATGCCAAAAATCACCATTTGCAATAAATGCAACCGTGGACCTAGTTAATCTCCAAAACTGCAAATCATTCATAAAACAAAATCGTTATGTGTAAATAATGTACTTCTGCGACATGTCTATTCGGGTAGTTTTCCTGCCAAATCAAACATGATATTTTTATGAGCCCAACTTTCTGTCGAAATGAATCCAACATTGTCGGAGATACCCTTCTGGTGGTAAGTAGTGATGATGAAACCCGTCAGCAGATTCAACACTATCTTCAGCCATTGTTTAATGTACTGACAGCAACTTGTGTAGATGAAGCTTATTGCAAGGCACTACAATTCATTCCAAGCCTGGTGATTTCACATATAAATTGTATTGGCATAGGGAGATTCAGGTTGTGTGAACAAATGAAGAATGATCCAGTTATGAATCACATCCCGGTTATCTTGCTGGCTTCCAAAGCTGATACAGAATTGAAGGTTCAAAGTTTTAATACTGGAGCTGACGATCTGATGGCTCTCCCCGTCCACGATCATGAATTACGTGCTCGTGTCAGTAATATAATTTCCAACCGAAGGAAACTGAGCGAAAATGTAAGGCGACAGATTCAAAATGAATCTATTATGGGAATAAAAATAGAATCACTCAATGAAAAGCTTTTAAAGCTCGTCACTAAAATAGTTTTAGATAATTTAAGCGATACTCAGTTTGGGGTAAATAAATTAGCTCGTGAAGTGGGTAAAAGCAATTCCCAATTATATCGTGAACTGGTGGCCTTGACTGGCAAATCACCCAATGACTTTATAAGAGACATCAGACTTCAATATGCTTCACAACTACTTATAAAGAATGCAGGCAACGTGGGCGAGGTGGCTAGCATCATCGGATTCTCTAATTTATCATATTTCGCAAAGTGCTTCAAAGAGAAGTTTCATGTAGCGCCTTCAGCCTATGCTAATTACTATAATAAAAATTCAAAGTATAATTTTACAACGGAAGAATTGTAAAACTCTTTTCATGAACATAGGCTAGAAAAGCCTTTTGACCATCATAGTTTATTGCAACACCTGAGGCCTCGATCGGAACCGGAGTGAGCAATTTTCCAGAACCATCGTAAACATAACTGAGCTCCTGAACAATGTCGGTTAATACGATATAATCCAAGCCTGATCCAAAAGCATAATATTGAATATCCGCCTTGTTTTTACCGATAAACTCACTTCCTAATATGACCTTACCGTTTTCATCGAGAATGGCTAACTCTTTTGAATTCTGTCTTGCGATAAGATATGAACGATAATTTTTTTCGTTTACCAGAGAAAACTGATCATCAACAGTGGTTCTTATCAAAGGTTCACGACTTAGCACCTGGCCGTCAATATTTAATTTTACCTTAATTCCGTCCTTTGAAATGATGACAAAAGTTGACACAGTTGAAGAAGCACCAGGTTCCAGAAAGTAACCACCTCCCGGCCTCAAATCCAGATTCACCGGATAACCTTTGATGTTCTCACCTCTTCGGTTCATCAAGTAAACCCAGCCATCCTGTCGCAAAGCCATAATATAATCCTTACCTCTTACACGATAGTGACGTGGAGCAATTGCTAACGAACCTTCCACATTTCGGGGTTTCCATCCATCCAGATTTTTTCCTTCCTGATCAAACATCCATAACTTACCGGCTTTGTCAGCAAGTAAAAAGCGATATTTTTTGCTGTTATCGTAATCAATTACACTAACAAACTCGATGTTTTGCTGAGGCAGTGAAACAGGAAAAGGGCTAACGTAATTTCCAAGCCGGTCAACAACATGAAATTTACCGTGTGTAGCAAAAAAGAGCTGAAGTTTACTATTGTTCAGGTAATCAATTTGGGAAATTTCACCAACTAAATTACTCTGCACTTCCTTCTTCCATTGACGTTTGCCGTCCGATGAAAAGTAATGCATTACAAAAAGAGAATCCTGAAAAACATATTCGTTCTGTTTCGTCACATGGTTTCGAACCGTAAAAGGTCTTGAGGCAATGGAATTATCAAGATTTACCTGGATACGATCACGAGCAACAGATTGAGCTACTCCGCGATTTTCCGTTTGAGAACTAAAAGACCATGAAATATTCGTATAGAAGTTTTCATTTAAATTACTGAATTGTATTGCACATAATCCAATCGCATTAAACTGATTACGGCTTGTTGCGTACACCCTTTTCCAACTATCACTTAGACGATTTGAAACAACCGACAAGGCACGAGGTGTATTAATGAATATACTGTAGTTAGACTCCAGTAATGTAGTCTCCAGAAATTGATTATAATAAACGGATTTTCCCCAAACTTCTTCTTTGTCAATATCATCAAGAAATTTTCTTAACTCTTCAACCCGCTCAGCTAGAATAAACGTATTGCCTATGCTGGTGTAATAGGTTTGACTAAAACCATGAACGAGTGGCTTAAAGAGTTTTTCTGGAAGGTTATTGATCTCTATCTGTCGTATTTCATAAACTGAATAACGTTCAACAAAAATTGAATCTTCCTTTTCCGCTGCTCGCGAAAGGGCATCAAAAGCATTAATCCACTCCTTAGAATTTGAGCTATTAAACAGCAGCACGCGTGATGTTGACCGCCCTGATGACTCCAGGTAGCAGGTAACAATTTCATTTCCTAGGCTTGCGTAAAGAGTCTCAAAATCAATATCTGAAAACAGGCGTATTGAATCTTGTGTGCTCTTTTTTGAATGCAGGTCAAGATTTCTGAAAAGTGTAGTTCCATTGCTAATACCAAAACTTGTTACCGCCACTGATCGATTAGACACAAAACCTTTAAGTGCAAAGGATACGGGAGTCTGTCCGCTCATATTAGATAAAATAGTCCGGTCGCTAGCGCCTTGAGCAACAGAAAAACCATTGAAGGATAAATTACCCTCACGCTGCTTAATATCCATTACCGAAGTCTTCCCCAATGGAGTAAATTCAATCGGGTTCTCTAGAAATACTGATAACCAACCGTTGAGTAATTGAAGATTTAAGTAGATGTTTCCGGCATCGTTCTTAATTGTTGAGAATTGGACAGCACTCCCAAAATAATTAACAAAATTTTGCCCTTTACCTGATCGGTAAGTCCTTATCACATCTTCAACCAAAAAAGGAGTAAAACTCCCAATCCATATACCATCAATAGTTGCCCAAGAGAAAATCTTACCATCAATCGAAAGTTCTTTGATCTGAACCCCATTATACTCCCGATCAGAATATTTCTTAGTCTCATTTATTAGCTCATCTAGATACAATTCTACCTGCCGTGACTTCCCCCTTGGTAAATAGTAAATAAAATCAAAATCATCTTTCTTGATAACATGTAATGAGAGCAAGGATTGGCTTTTTGATTCCGAAATAATCGAAACTAATTTTCCGATTTTTCCTTTTGCGTGATTATTGAAGAAACTCTCTGCGAACGTACTGAATAATACTGTGCTTCTAACTTGTTCTATACATGCTTCACACTCACCAACTTCATACACAAGCACTGTTTGTAGCGGTACAAGATCCCACACTTTCAATTCCTCTTTCGCATAATAATTAAAATAAAAAAATAAGCCGAGCCCAATCAGTAAAACAAAAAGAAATGAAAGAAGTAAAGGGGTTCTTTTCACTTAGAAAAATTATCAGTTTAGTAATCTGAACAGAAGATGGATAAATATCAGTAAAAATAGCTATTCTTAGCTATTGTAACCGTTTACGCATAACAATTGAAGGACAGGCATTTCCTTCGTTGAAAATTGAGGTCACA